>JBBILR010000005.1:0-130582 GCA_037444825.1 Acidobacteriota bacterium
CGAGGGAGGGGCCCCGCCCCGGGAACCGTAGGCGGCCTTGAAACGCAGGGGCCTCCGGCCCCGAGGCTTCCAGGATCCCCCAAGGGGGGCTCCGCCCCCCTGAGGCGCTCGCTGCCGCTCGCTGAACCCCCGCGGGAGGTGGGCGCTCCAGCCGAAGTGAATTCGGCTTCGCGCCACCTTTCTCTGCCCAGGCTCCTTCGAAGCAAGCCCCGGCCTTTCCCCCCGAAGGACGTAATAGCGAAGCGAATCTAGCGGCCGATGCTTGCACCGGCCCAAAAACGGCGTCTGGGGCAAGAGCCCATCCCTTTCTCTTTCCCCGAAGGCTTCGTCCCGGGACATGTCGCAGGGCACCGGGAGGAAGTGCGGGAGCGCGAAAAAACCCACCTCGTCATCAAGAAAGTGCTAGCAATAAAATTAAAGAAATCCTTTAAGTTACGTCTGGCGAGCCTCCGCGGGAACTCCGGAAAAGGGTGAAATCCCCCTCTGACTTCCTTCCGGAAGTAAAGGGCTTGAAAACCGTGCCCAAAGCGGCGACATTGCCGAACGGTGTGGAGGGTTGTACCTTTATCCTCAAAGAGGTAGCCATGAAGACGCGTGTCATTGGGAATGTGGCTTTAGCCCTATGCTTGGCGGCTTGGGGGTTACCGGGCGCCGCCCAGGAGCTGCACGGGGGCGTGGCGGCGGGGTACGCCTGGATGAACGAAGGGGGCTCCCTCTCCAGCTACAGCACCCAGTACAACCTGGGGGAGAACGCCTTTTTGGAGGAGCTGAACCTGGACTGGGCCAGGCCCTCCGGTGGCCCCCCCGTGGTCTCGCTCAAGGCCTGGGATCTGGGCGACCCTTCGCCCGACCACCACGGCCGGCTCTCGTTCCGTCCCACGAACGACTGGCGTTTCGACCTGGCCTACGACGGCCGGAATTCCTTTTACGGCCTCGAGGATTCCCCGGTGAATCCGCGGGCCGACCGCTGGTCCATCGAGCGGTGGAAGGCCTCGGCCGCCTACGACGGGTGGAGCGCGGCCCGCATCGTCCTCGCCTTCCAACAATCGCGGAGGGACGGCGAAGTAGACCGGGTCTTGTACGGCCTCAACGCCTTCTACCCCATGCGGGTGGATCTGGACGAGCGCTTCCGGGAGGCCTCCCTGCGCATCGAGACCAAGACCCTTCCGGTGAGGCTCTTCCTCGAGCAAACCTTCGGCCGCTTCGACCGGGACAACCGGTGGGCCGCCTTGGGCGGCCGCGACCTGTCGGGATCGGACCCGGACCTTCTGGGACGGCTCGCCACCACCCAGAAGGACAAGGTGGACATCCCCTCCACGCGGCTGGGCGGCTTCTACCGGAGCGACCGGTGGGACGTGGCCGGCACCCTTTTCTACCGGAAATCGGACCTCGATTCGGCGGGGCTCTCTTCAAAGGTGTTCGAGGTGGGAGGCGGAACCGTCGGTCGCATCTCCTACCTGGAAGACCTCACGGGATCGGCGACCCAGGACACCCGCGCCGCCGATTTCCGCGCCGCCTACCGGCTGGACGGAGGGTGGACCCTTCGCCTGACCGGCAACTACCGCCGCAGCGACGCCGACTCGGACCTCACGGGTCTCCTTCTCCTCCACGCCGGCCGCCCCGGCCTTCCCGGCCTGACGCTCTCCCTCCCGAAGGACGACCGGGGATTTTTCAACGTGGATGACCGTAGCGCCGCCCTGGAGGCCGCGTGGGACGGAAGCGCCTTCCACGCCTGGGGAGGCCTCTTCGCCGGGCGGCGCGGGGTGGACTACCGGCGAAGCCTGGACGGGGAGGCCTTCTCCGAAGATCGGAACACCTCCGGCTACCGGCTGGGCGGGGCCTGGAATGCGGGCGGCGGACTTCGACTGGAGGGCGAGTTCGAGCACGGCTCCTTCGAGCGGTACGTCCTCCGCGTGGACCCGGAGACGGTGGACCGCCTGACCCTTCGCTTCCGTTCCCGCCTGGGGGCGGGATGGTCCCTTTCCCTGCAGGGCCGCTTCGAACGCTCCGACAACCCTTCGTCCCAAAGCGCGCTGGACCACGCCGCCGACGCGTACGGAGCCCGCCTCTCCTGGGACGACCCCCAGGGCAAGGCCGGGGCCTTCCTGGCGGTGGACCGGAACCGGGTCCGGACGAAGACCGACCTCGTGTTGCCCGGCGGGGAAGCCTCCCTTTCGGACTACGATCTCCGCCTGTGGACCGCCGAGGCCGGCGGCTACCTGACCCTGGGCCGGCTCTCTTTCGACGGATCGCTGCTTCGGATTAAGGACGCCGGGGGGACGTGGCCCTCCTCCGGGTGGGTGGGGGACGCGCGGGCGACGGTCCAGGGGCCCAAGGGGACGCGGCTCAGCCTCTTCGCCCAGCACAGGAGCTACGACGAAGTCCGGAGCTCTCAAGGGGATTTCCGGTTCACCCGGTACGGCGCCGTCGTCGGCTGGAGGTTCTGATGAAGGCTCGCGCGCTCTTTCTGCTCGCCGGTTTTGCCCTCGGGGGCCTCTCCTTCGCGGCGGAGGAGAAGGCGCCCTCCAAGGCCGACTGCGCCGCCTGCCATGAAGAGGTGGTCCAGGCTTTCGAAGGCACCCCCCACGGTGCGGCCATGGCCCGCCGCTCCCCCGACACCCTGGCCGCTTCCTGCGCCGTCTGCCACGTGCCGAGCCCCGCCCACCTGGAGGAACCTTCCACGGCGAATGTGCGTCGCAAGCCCGGGGAGGAGGCCTGTCTCTCCTGCCACAAGGACCGGCTGGGTTCTCTGGCCCTCGCCACGCCGGGCCACCCGCGTGCCGGCGTCTCCTGTCTCGAGTGCCACGCGCCGAGCCACCTCGCCCCTCCGGCCGCCGCGCCCCTGCTGGCCGCCCCCCCGCGGGACCTCTGCGGCTCCTGCCACCGGGCCGAGGCTTCGGCCTTCCGCCTTCCCTACGCCCACCGGGAAGGGGCCGGCCCCATGGACTGCACCCGGTGCCACGACGTCCACGGTCTCTCGCCGAGAGGGCGCCTCTCCGAGGCCAAGGACGGGGGAGCCTGCCTGGACTGCCATTCGGAAAAGGCCGGCCCCTTCGTCTTTCCCCACGCGCCCCAGCGGCTGGAGGGGTGCCTCTCCTGCCACCGCCCCCACGGCTCCGCCAACCCCCGCCTGCTCGTCCGGCGCCGGGTGGCGGACCTCTGCCTCGAGTGCCACAGCCGGGTTCCCGCCTTCCACGACCTCTCGAGGGCCCGGTACCGCGACTGCACCCGCTGCCACGCGGAGGTCCACGGCTCCAACCGGAGCCCGGTCTTTTTCCAGGAGTAGGTGCGCCCGGGCCAGGAGAACCTCGGCGAGCATGGGGAAGCGCCAAAATGGGGCATATGACACGATTCGCCTTTATCGGATTCCCCCTTCATTGTCCAATGAAGACAGAGGGTTTTGGATGGCATGGGCTTCACGGATTCTTGATTCTGAACTGGTCTTGGGTGAAATGCCCCTCGGCCCTAGCTTTCTCCAGAAAAGTCTTGGAAGCCCCCGCTTCTCAGACTAGGTTGGTAGGCGTATGGGGGGGCCCTTTCCCCCGCCCAGAGGTGAGAGTTCGGTGGTGACAACTTCTTTTAGGAGGGAAGCATGAAGCAGATCGTCAAACGTTGGTTCGCCGCGGGTCTCTGCGCGGTGGGGGTGGGCGCCTTCGCCGGCGCCAAGGGAACCTCCCCGCCGGTGACCGTCCCCGCCCACAACCCCTCCAGCCTGCAGAAGATCCTGCTGACCTACTACACCAAGGCCCAGCTCCAGGCCGGGACGTACGTGGGCTCGGAGTTCTGCCTCGCCTGCCACCAGGACAAAGCATCCTGGAGAGACAGCAAGCACGCCCAGGCCCTGCGCAAACCCATGGGGCAATACAGCCTTGTCGCAGGGAAGGGGGTGGTGGCCGACTATGACAAGAACGGCGTGGACGATTTCCAACAGGGGCTCGACTTCAACACCATCTCCTCGGCTTTCGACCCCTACAAGCCCAACGCCCCGGTCCTTTCCTACAATGCCTCCACCGATACCTACTTCATCACCATCGGACAGCTGACCATGCCGGTGGTTTGTACGCAGGGTGGGACCGGTTCCTGGAAGCAGCGCTACCTGGTCCGCGTTCCGGTTTCCGACCTTCCCGGCGGCCTTTCCGCGGAGAACTACGTCTCCCCCATCCAATACAACGAGAAGACCCGGGAGTATGTCCTGTACAACCCCGGGAACTGGTACGACGCCAACAAGCAGCCCAAGTTCACGCCGGCCACCACGGCCGCTCAGCTGGCCGCCGCCAACGGGAGCACCTACTCCAAGAAGTGCATCGGGTGCCACACCACCGGGCTCCGAGGCCTCGGCCAGACCGCCCAGGGCGAGTGGGTGTACAATGGCTTCGTGGCCGTTCTTTTCAACGACAACGACCCCGGCTACTTCGACTACGACCACAACGGCCTTCCGGATATTGTGAACATCGGGTGCGAATCCTGCCACGGCCCCGGCTCGGCCCACATCCTCGGCGGCGGCGACCCCACCAAGATCGTCAACCCGGCCGACCTGGACGCCGACCGGGCCAATGCGGTCTGCGGCCAGTGCCACAGCCGCGTGGTCTCCCGACCGAACCACACCTTCGAGTGGCCCATCAAGGACGATACCCTGACCCCCTACCTCCCCGGCAGCTCGGAGCCCCTGTCCAACTACTACGAGGAGGCCCCGGGCCTTTGGCCTGACGGGGAGTCCTCCAAGCAGCATCACCAGCAGTACCAGGACCTGTACAAATCGGCCCATCCCACCAACCCCTACGATAAGCTCTCCTGCTTCACCTGCCACGATCCCCATGCCGCCCAAGGAGACCACCAGATCGTCACCGAAATCGTCGAGGGCACGCTCACGATCCCCACGGCCAACGACAATGACACCCTCTGCCTGGCCTGCCACGCGACCCACGGGCCCTTCGCCGGAATCACCAAGGCCCAGGTGGCCGACTACGAAAACAACAAAGAGGCCATCGGCCAAGTGGTGAGCGCCCACTCCAAGCACCTCTACAACCCGGAGGGAAAGATTGGACTTTCCCGCTGCTCGAAATGCCACTTGCCCAACGTGGCGACTTCGGCCATCACCTACGACATCCACTCCCACACCTTCCACGTCATCGAACCGGCCAAGACCCTCGATACGCAGGGACAGGGAGGGATGCCCAACGCCTGCGCCGCCTCCTGCCATCAGGGGCGCCCGCTGAACTTCACGAGCACCGATTTCTCCTGCAACCCCTTCGGAACCTGGAACGACTCCGGGGACGTCAAGACGGCGCAGATTCTGAAAGGTTACTACGGACCCGGCGGGACGTGGTGGAACACCTCCTCGTCGGCCCCCACCTCCTCTCCGGAAAAGAAGTAACCCTCCCATCCACCCTTATCGTCCCGGGGGCCCCGCGGGGCCCCCTTTTTTCTTTTTCGAGAAGAAGCCTTGTGGTTCACTGGAGGCGGGAGACCGGGCCATGCGGACGGTCACGGTCACCACGGATGAGCCGCCACTGAGCTTTGAAGGGGCTCTTTCGCTGGCCCGGGCCCCGGCGGAGTCCCTCCAGGAGGGGGAATGCACCTGCCTCTCCTGGTCCGACCGGAAAGTTCGCCGCCGAGCCCCTGTTGGCGGCCTCCCTGCAGAACCTCTGCGGCTCCTGCCACCGGGCCGAGGCTTCAGCCTTCCGCCTTCCCTACGCCCATCGGGAAGGGGCCGGCCCCTGGACTGCACCCGCTGCCACGCGGAGGTCCACGGCTCCAACCGGAGCCCGGTCTTTTTCCAGGAGTAGGTGCGCCCGGGCCAGGAGAACCTCGGCGAGGACAGGAATGCGCCAAAAATGGGGCATATGACCTAGGGCGAAAATTGGCCATCCAATCCCCAATGTCTAAGAAAAGAAAAAAGATTCGAATGATCAAGGCGCCGCCAATTCTTGATTCTGATACGCCTTTGGGTGATATGCCCCTTTATCCGCGCTTGTCCCGGCATGGCGCTGGACGCCCCCGGGTTCTCGGACTAGGTTGGTACACGCACGGGGGGGTGGAGGCCCCTTTCCCCCGCCCAGAGGTGAGAGTTCGGTGGTGACAACTTCTTTTAGGAGGGAAGCATGAAGCAGATCGTCAAACGTTGGTTCGCCGCGGGTCTCTGCGCGGTGGGGGTGGGCGCCTTCGCCGGCGCCAAGGGAACCTCCCCGCCGGTGACCGTCCCCGCCCACAACCCCTCCAGCCTGCAGAAGATCCTGCTGACCTACTACACCAAGGCCCAGCTCCAGGCCGGGACGTACGTGGGCTCGGAGTTCTGCCTCGCCTGCCACGCGGGCCACGACGAGACGGAGGAGTGGCGGGACACCAACCACGCGCACGCCCTCCGCAAGCCCATGGGGATGTACAGCCTCCAGCCGGGAAAGGGCGTGCTGGCCGATTTCGACAACAACGGGGTGGACGACTTCCAGCAGGGGCTGGACTTCAATACCATCAGCTCCGCCTTGGATTCCGCCAAGCCCAACGCCCCCATCCTCTCCTACGACCAGGCCACCGACACCTACTGGATCCAGCTGGGCCCCAACGGCATCCGCCTCCAGGTGGTCGCCACGTGGGCCGGCATGTCCGCCGGAACCGGGCAGCGGTACATGGTGCGGGTCCCCGTCACCGACACCCCCACGGGGTACAGCAACGCCATTTACTTCGGTCCCTTCGCGTGGAACGGGTCGGCCTACACCAGCAACCTCAGCTCCTGGTACAACGGCAACACCCCCAAGTACGCTCCGGGGATCGCCGCCTCGGCGCTCGTGTCCCTCCAGGGGCAGAACTACCTCCAGAACTGCGCGGGGTGCCACATCACCGGCATCCGTAGGGCCTACACCACCCCCGCCGGGGAAAACGTCCTCAACCCCTACCCGGCGGCGCTGGTGCCGGAAAACAGCCCCAACTACCCCGACCTCGACGGGGACGGCCTGCCCGACCTCGCCAACATCGGCTGCGAATCGTGCCACGGACCCGGGTCGGCGCACATCCTGGGCGGCGGAGACCCCTCCAAGATCGTGAACCCCGCCGACATCACCGCCGGCCCCGGCTACGCCCAGGCCAACCAGGCCCGCAGCGCCGTCTGCCTCCAGTGCCACGTCCAGACCGGTTCCTATCCCACCAAGAAATGGGGCTGGACCTACGACGAGACCACCGACACGCCCTTCCGCGTCTCCAATCCCATGCCCGACCTGGCCCAGTTCCAGGTCTCCAAGGCCGTCAAGTGGCCCGACGGCGTGGCCTACAGCACCGAGCGCATCGACAGCTACAAGTCCAGCGACCACTACCTGGGTTCCCACGGCATCGCCTGCAACGACTGCCACAACTCCCACGCCGAGACCCGGAACCCGGCCCAGGTGCGCGACACCGTCACCCGCAGCGGTTCGACCTACACCAACGTGAAGGTGGACGACGACAGCTTCTGCATGGCCTGCCACCACGCCCCCTACTTCCTCCCGAGCGTCACCGCCCAGATGGTCCAGGACTGGAAGGCCCCGGGATTCGACGCCCCCATCCCCGACGACATCCGGAACGCCATCGAGTCCCACACCCACCACCCCTACGGGGCCGACCGCTCCCTTGGGATCGGACGCTGCACCACCTGCCACATGGCCAACAACCACACCTTCTGGCCTTCCAGGCCCGAGGACACCATCGCCTACAAGGACGTGGTGACCTCCTCCACAGTGAAGGGCAACATCAACGCCTGCTCGGCGGCGTGCCACCGGGGCAAGGTCATGGTCTGGTCGGACGTTCCGGCCAATCTGACCTATACCGACAAGCTGTACAACACCGACAACGAGATCAAGCTGGCCCAGCACCTGGTCCAGTACTTCGGCCCCGGCGGGGCGTGGTGGAACACCTCTTCGTCGGCCCCCACTTCCTCTCCGGAAAAGAAGTAACCCCACCCATCCACCCTCATCGTCCCGGGGGCCCCGCGGGGCCCCCTTTTTTTCCCTTGCAGGAGAAGAAGGCCTGTGGTTCACTCGAGGCGGGAGGCCGGGCCATGCGGACGGTGACGGTCACCACGGGGGAACCGCCCCTCACCTTCGAAGAAGCCCATTCGCTGGCTCGGGCCCTGGCGGAATCCCTCCTGGGGGAATGCACCTGCCTCTCCTGGTCCGACCGGAAAGCCGGCCGCGAGTCGCCGGCCAACGCCTCCGACTGCCACGGCTCCTGCGAGGTGCCGGGGTACGTGGAGTACGCCTTGAACCGGGGCGCCACCCTCCGGGTGGTGGTGGACGGGGGGGCCTACGACTTTCTCTTCCGCGATCTCGGGGAGTTCGCCTCGCCGGAGGCCCCCTGAGCGGGGGCCGGGCCAGGGGGGTGGCGCCGCGGAAGCCGGAATCTCCCCGCGGCGCGCCAAAGGCCCTTGAGGCGCCGTATCCAGCGGGCGCCCGAAGGCGAACGAAATCGGAACCCGGAACGGCTCACCGGTGCCGGGCATTTCCCCCACTTCCCCCCGGCGACCCCCCCTTCCCTTGACCGCAAGGACCCGCCGGACGACCATGGGACCGGCGAAGCCACAAGGAGGAGGGACCCATGGGCCTCGGAGGGAAATGGGGAGTTTGGGCGGTCCTGGCGTTGGCGGCTCTGGCGCCGGGGGTGCGGGGGCAGGAGGCGCCGCCTCCCCCGGGGGGAGGGGCCCGGGAGATCGTGCTCCACCGGCCCTTTGCCCGAGGGGAGACCTACGACCTGGTCTTCGACCTTCAGGGTTCGGGGCGCGGTTCGCTCGGCATCGGCGAGTCCACTTCGGGGTCCAGCCACCGAGTGGCCTTCCGTCTGGAGGGAAAGGCCCGGGTCCTCTCGGTGAGCGAGCGGGGCGAGCCCACGCTCCTGTTCTTCCAGGTGGCCACCGCCCGCCTTCGTCAGGACGACAAGGAAGCGGCCCTCGACCTCGACGGCGCCGAGCTCGGCGTTTCGTACCCCGGCGGCAAGCCCCGTTTCGTCCGGCGGGACGGCAAGGAGCTTCCCAAGGAGGTCCTGGGACTTCTCCCGCAGGCCTTTCCCGCCCCCGACGAACGGGACGAGGACGCCCTCCTGGGTCCCGGCCGGCCGGTGGCCCCCGGCGAGAGCTGGAACCTCTCCCCCGAGGCCCTGACCCGAATGCTCTTTCCCCAGGAACAGGAGGAGATGGCCAGGTCCGCCCGTCTGGAGGGAACGGCCACCTTCGTCGGCGAAGAGGTCCGGGACGGCCTTCCGGGGCTCGTCCTCCGCACCCATGTGAAGGCCGGCGACCTTCGGATCCCCAAGTTCGTGGGAACCTTCTCCGCGGAGGTTTCCGACGAACTGTGGATCGCCGCCGACCGCGCCTCCCACCGCTCCCGGCGGACGACCACGACGGTGACGGACCTGTGGGGCAAGATCCTTTCCGGGGACGGCAAGTCCTTGGACGTGAAGAGCAAGGACACCCTCACCGTCCAGGTGGAGGTCCGGTAGCGGCCCGGCGCGCCCCGGACCCTCGCAGCCCCTCTCCCCGAAAAGCGGGGCGAGCCGGCAGGACCTGTGCGGCGCGCCCCTTACGGCTCCTCCCCCCACACCTCCGCCTCGAACCACTCCACCAGGGTCTGGGGGTCCCGCCAGGCTTCCTCGGAAAGCCCGGCCTTGAGGCAGGTGTGGCGGAGGAACTCCTCCCGGTCCCACCCCCACTCCGGGGCCACCTGGGGGAGGAGGAGGCCCTTGCGGCTCCCCCGGGTCACGATGAGGCCGTGGCGCCCCACTTCGATCCGGCCCAGATCGGGAACCGGCTCGGGGACGGTGAGGGAGGAGATTTCGAAGCGGAGGCGGGGAAGCTCCGGAAGGCGCACCGCGGGGAAGCGGGGGTCCTCCACCGCCGCCGCCACGGCCATGCGCGCCACCGTCTCGTCCAGGGGGCCCGCGGGCAGGATCGTCCCGATGCAGCCGCGCAGGTCCCCCTCCGCCGTCTTGATGGTGACGAAGGCCCCCCGCGGCTGGGGGGCCAGCGGGGGGTAGTCCTTGCCCTTGCGGAGGCGTCGCCCCTCGCCGAGGAAGGTCTCCACCGACCGGCGGGCCAAGACCAGGAGCTCCCGACGGATCTCCGGCGGGAGGGGCCCGGGGCCCTCAGACGGCAATGAGCTCACCGAACTCGGGGATGGTCCGCTTCAGTTCGCCGTAGACCCCCTGGTAGAGCGTGTACACGGCGCTGGGGCATCCGTGGCAGGCCCCCACCAGGCGGACCTTCAGGTTGGGCTCGGCGATCTCCACGATCTCGATGTCCCCTCCGTCCATCTGCAGGGCGGGACGAATGCGTGCGATGACTTCCCGGACGCGGGTCTCGAAACTCTCGGCCATGACGGCTCCTCCTCGAGGGGGAAGCATACCGCCGAAAAGGCGGCGGGAGCGAGCCCCCCCGGCTTTCGGGCGCGGTTTCAGCGGCTTTTCAACCAGCGGTCGTAACGGGCCTGGGTCTCCCGGATCCCCCGGCGGTAGGTCTTTCGCCGGAGGCCTTGCCCCTCTTCCAACGACCGGAGGGCCTGAGGGCCGGCATTGTACACCACCAGGGCCCGCTCCAGCCCCCCGTAACGCCGTTCCAGGTCCGCCAGGTAGGCGAAGCCCAGCCGGATGTTGATCTCCGGGTCGAAGAGGCTGGCCCCCTGGAGGGAGAGCCCCTCTTGGGCCGCCACCTGGCGCGCGGTGGCCGGGAGGATCTGCATGAGCCCCACCGCCCCCTGGCGGGAGACGGCGCCCACCTCGAAGGTGCTCTCGCGCTCGATGAGGCTCACGACGAAGGCGGGGTCGTAGCCGTGCCGGGCCCGCACCTCCTCGATGGCCGACACCGTCCGGTCGAAGAGGGGGCGGGGCCACCGCTGGCGGCAGTGGGCCAGGGCCTTCGTCAGGAGGATCTCCGCGGGAAAGAGGTTCCCCCGGCAAAGGTAGGCCTTGGGAGCCGGCTGGGCCGAGGCGGAGGAGCACTCGGCGGGCTTGCTCCAGACGTTCACGAGGAAGAGGCCCGCGGCGGCCGCCGCCAGGGCGGCAACGTGTTCCAAACAGCCTTTCCTCCGTCTCTTCATGGGGTTAGCTTACCACAGCCCCGGGGGCCGGTCAAGGCAGAGGCACCCTCGCCCCCTTCTCCACCTCTTCGAGGGAAGGACAAAGGATTTCCCCGGAACCCTATGCCGGACGGCGGGGAAGCCGGGCCTTCAGGGCCCGGCGGAGAATCGGGCCGCGCCTCCCGGAAGGACCTCGGGGGCCACCAGGACGAAGGGTTCGGAGGCCAGGGGCCTCAAGAACTCGTACTCCGCGTAGAGCCTCGCCAGTTCCGGCGGGAGGGCCGCCGTCTGGCGGAGCCGGGCCACGCTGTCGGCGTCGCTCTGCAGGAAGGCCTCCAGGAAGTTCTTGGGCCTCGGGAACACCCGGACCTTCACCGGCTGGTCCTTGGGGATCCCGGCCTTCTCCTTGGCCAGATCCAGGGCCTCGGGGAGACCGCCCAGCCGGTCCACCAGCCCGTGCTGCAGGGCGTCCTCGCCCGTCCAGATGCGCCCCTGCGCCACCCGGTCCACCTGTTCGAAGGAGAGGCGCCGCCCCTGGGCGGCTTTGGTGACGAAGTCGCGGTAGAAGGCCCCCATGTGCTCCATCAGCAGCGCCTCCTGTTCGGGGGAGAAGCGGACCGAAGCGCTGAGCATGTCGGCGTTGGCCCCCCGCTTCATCACCTCCTCCCGGTAGTCGATCCAGTCGTAGAGGCCCTTGAGGACGAACTTGCCGGTGACGACGCCGATGGAGCCGGTGATGGTGCCCGGCTGGGCCACGATGCCGTCGGCCCCCATGGAGATGTAGTACCCGCCGGAGGCCGCCACGTCCGACATGGAGACCACCACCGGCTTGGTCTTGCGGAGCACCTGGACCTGACGCCAGATGACGTCGGAAGCGAGCCCCGATCCGCCGGGGCTGTCCACCCGGAGGACCACCGCCTGGATCTCCCGGTCCTCCCCCGCCTTCCGGAGCCACTTCACCACCGTGTCGGAGCCGATGTTGCCCCCCGAGGCCGCCTGGGTGCCGTCCCCCTCCCCGGAGACGATGCCCCCGCTGGCCAGAACCAGGGCGACGGTCTTCCGGGCCCCCCGGGAGGGGTCCACCCGGCGGTCCTTGAGGTAGGCGTCCAGGGAGACATGGTTCCACTTCTCGCCGTTGCCGTTCACCTTCCGGAGCTCCGCCTCCACCTGGTCCCGGTACAGGAGGTCGTCCACCAGCCCCTTCGACTTGAGCTCGGGCCCCCAGAAGAAGCCCCGGTCCACCAGGGCCCGCACCGCCTCGGGGGAGAGGTTCCGCCCGCGGGCCACGGCCTCCACCATCTGGCCGTAGAGGCTGTCCAGGACGGCGTCCATGGCCTCCCGGTGGGCCTCGGACATGTCCTTGCGCATGAAGGTGTCGGAGTAAGACTTGTAGGCCCCGATGTGGTAGAGCTGGGGCTCCACCTTCAGCTTGTCCAGCACCCCCCGGTAGAAGGGCACCTCCGCCAGCAGGCCGGTGAGCATCAGGCTGCCCGACGGGGGGGCCAGAACCCGGTCCGCCGAGACGGCCAGGACGTAGCCCCCGTTCCCCGCGCTCTCGAAGTACGCCCAGACGGGCTTTCCGCTTTTCCGGAAGCGGCGGAGGGCCTCGGCCATCTCCTGGATCTTGCCGAAGCCCGCCGGCACCGACCCCACCTCCACCAGAACGGACTTGATCCGCTCGTCTTGGGCCGCCCGGTCCAGAGCCTCCTCCACTTCGAAGACCGAGTAGACCTTCACGTGGAAGAGCTGGGTCAGGAGGGGGTCGGGGGCCGGCTCCTGGAGGGGGCGGTCGAAGCTCACCACCAACGTGCTGTCGGGCTTGACGGTGACGGCGGGGCCCTTCATCAGCGACGAGAGGCCCGCGGCCACCAGAAGGACGCCGAGGACCAGGGCCGCCAGAATCACGAGGAGGGCGATGAGCCCCCACCGGACGCGGCGGGCGGGCGGGACGTTCTGGGGTTCGTTCATGGACGGGCTCCTATCCAACCAACGTTGAACGAATGCGGAACCGCTAAAGTTTCGGGCTTCCCCCCTTGAGGACGGCCTCCAAGCGGGCCGGCGTCCAGTCCAAGAGACGGGCGGCCCGCCGCCGGTCTCCCCCGCAGAGGCGCAGGAGTTCCCGGGCGCGCCACCGCTCCTCCTCCTCCAACCACCGCTCGGGGTCGGCGGAGGCGTCGGGCGGGGGCGGGGGGTTCGCGGAAATCGGCGCCGCCTCCAGGGCCAACAGGGCCGGGCCCACCACCCCGTCCGGGGGGGCCAGGATGGCGGCCCGCTCCAGGCGGTTCATGAGTTCGCGCACGTTCCCCGGCCAGCGGTACCGCTGGAGGGCCTGGACCGCCTCCTCCGAGAGGGCGAGTTCCGGCCTCCCGGTCTCCTTCCGGAAGAGCCGGAGGAAGTGCTCCGCCAGGAGGGGGATGTCCTCGGGGCGCTCCCTCAGCGGGGGGATCCGGATGGGGAAGGCGCCGAGCCGGAAGTAGAGATCCTCCCGGAAGGTTCCTTCCCGGACCATGGCGGGAAGGTCCCGGTGGGTGGCGCAGATGACCCGCACGTCCACCCGAAGGGGCCGGGCGGAGCCCACGCGGGTGAAGGTCTTTTCCTCGATGACCCTGAGGAGCTTGGCCTGGAGGGCGGGGCCCATCTCGCCGATCTCGTCCAGGAAGAGGGTCCCCCCATGGGCGTACTCCACCTTCCCCACGGCGGCGGCGTGGGCGCCGGTGAAGGCGCCCTTTTCGTGTCCGAAGAGTTCGTTTTCCAGAAGGCCCTCGGGGATGGCGGCGCAGTTCACGGCCACGAAGGGGTGGTCCCGCCGGGGGCCGGCCAGGTGGATGGCCCGGGCGAAGAGCTCCTTGCCCACCCCCGTCTCGCCCAGGAGGAGGCAGGTGGCGGAGGTGCAGGCCACCCGGGCGGCCTGCTCCTGGGCGGCCCGGAGGGCGGCGCTCCGTCCAAGGATGGGGCGGAAGGCGGAGAGGCGCTCCTCGTCCAGCGCCCGGGCCTCCTCCTGGCGGTCGCGCCGGGAGGACCGCAGGGTCCTCTCCACCACCAGCAGGAGGTGGCCGGGGTCCACCGGCTTTTGGAGGAAATCGGCGGCGCCCTCTTTCATGGCGGCCACCGCCGACTCCACCGAGCCGTAGGCGGTGAGCAGGACCACCGGCACCAGCGGCCACCGCGCGCGGCTGGCCCGGAGCAGCTGGAGGCCGTCGTGGACGGGGAGCTTGAGGTCGAAGAGCGCCAGGTCGTACCCCCCCGCCTCCACCCGTTCGAGCCCGGTTCGGCCCTCCGGCGCCTCCAGGACCTCGTAGCCCTCCCGGGCCAGGATCTCCGAGAGGGCCCGGCGGAGGCTGGCCCGGTCCTCGACGAGAAGGATTCGGCCGCTCACGGTCTTCCCCCGGGGAGCCTGCGAAGGGCCTCCTCCACCTCCTTCCGGCGCCCCTCGGCGGCGGCCAGCTCCCGGCGGAGGACCGCCTGAACCTCCTGGAGGGTCCCCACGTCCAGCGCCAGCATCTCCCGCAGGAGGACCTCGGTGCTGTAGCTGCCCTCCAAGGTTCCCAGACGCCCCCGAAGCGCCGCGATCTGGGCCTCGAGCCCCTGGCGTTCCATCTCCAGGGCCTTTCGGCGGGTCTCCATCGCTTCCCGCGCCGGGTCCGCCCCCTCCAGGTCGTAGAGCAGGTCGAAGTCCTTTTCCCACTGGAGGGCCAGGCCGGAGGCGCTTTCCCCCTTGGGGGCCTCGGAAGGGGGAGGATCCTGACTCCGGAGAGCCGCCGGGTACGCCGCCGCCAGCAGGGAGGCCGACAAGAAAAGAGCGAAGGCGCTCCGCATGGGAGCAGTATACCCACCCCTTCCCGGAGGGCGAAGCCCCTCCCCTTGGGGACCCTCCGGCCTTATCCTAGGGAGGGAGGGTCCGTTGGAGACGAGAATCGACGCCGGGGCGCGCCTGAAGGGAACCCTCGAGACTCGCGACGACCTCCTGCTGGAGGGGATCCTGGTGGGGGAGGTCCGCTCCTCCGCCCGGGTGGTCATCGCCAAGGGGGCGCGCCTGGAGGGCCCCCTGGCCGCCCAGGACGTGGAAGTGTGGGGAACCGCCGAAGGGCCCGTCACCGCCCCCGGAACGGTGGCCATCCGCTCCGGCGGCCGGGTGACGGGCGACATCCGAGCCGGCCATATCCTCGTGGAGGACGGCGCGGTGGTCCAGGGAAGGGTGCTCACCGCCGGGTCCCCCGGCACGGGGCCGTGAGATGGCGGAGGGCCCGCACCTTCTCACCACCTGGCAGGCCGCCCGCTACTGCGGGGTGAGCCCCTACACCGTCCGGAACTGGGTGAACAGCGGGCGCCTAGCCGCCTTTCGGACCCCCGGGGGCCACCGCCGGATCCGCCGGCAGGACCTGGACGCCTTCCTGGAAACCCACGCCATGCCTCTTCCCGCCGAGTTCCGGGGGGGAGGGCGTCGCCTGCTCTTCCTGGTGGCGCCGGCCCAGCGGAACCTGGCGGAAGCGGCGGCCCGCTGGAGCCCCGACTTCGAGGTGGAGGTCCCCTCTTCGGCCTTCGAGGCGGGCTTCGCCTTCCTCGCCTTCAAGCCTCACTTCGTCCTGGTGGACCTGTCGGACAGCCGGTGGGACGGCCTGGAGGTCTGCCGCCGCCTCTACCGGTCGGCGGAGGCGGCCCACGTCCGCGTGGCCGTCCTCCTCCCCTCGGAGGACGCCGAAACGCTCGAAGCCTTGGAGGAGTCGGGGGTCCAGGGACACTTCACCCTTCCGGTGGAGCCCCTGCTCCTCCGCCGCCACCTGCGGAGGCTCTTCCCCCACTGCCGGTGGCGGCCCCTGCGCCGGAGGGCGGAAGCGCCGCGGCCGTGAGGCGCCCGTAAAGGTCGAGGTAGGCTTCGGCCATGCGCTCCAGGGTGAAGTCCATGGCCCGCCGCCGGGCCTCCTCCGCGAGGCGGAGGGCCGCCGGGCGGTCTCTCAGGAGCCTTTGGACGGCCCCTGCCAGGGCCCCCGCGTCCCCCGGAGGGACGAGGAGAGCCTCCCGGCCGTCCCGAAGGACCTCCCCCGTGCCCCCCGTCCGGGTGGCCACCACGGGGACTCCCGCCGCCGCCGCCTCCTTCACCGCCCCCGGGGACCCCTCGCCGGAGAGGGAGGGCAGGACCATGAGGTCCAGGGCGGCGTAGAAGTCCCGAAGGTCCTCGAGGTGGCCCAGGAAACGGACCGGAAGCCCCTTCCCCGCCGCCGCTTCCTCGAGCTCCCGGCGAAGGGGGCCCTCCCCCGCCAGCAGGACCACCAGCCCCGGCTCCTCCCGCAGGAGGAGGGGGAGGGCCTCGAAAAGCACGGCGTGCCCCTTGTGGCGGGCCAGGGCCGCCGCCACCCCCACCGCCGGAACCCCCGGGGGGAGCCCCAGGCGCCGGCGGGCCTCCTCCCGGGGAGGCAGGGGCTGAAGGCGCCGGAGGTCCACCGCGCTGTGGATCACCCGAAGGCGGTCCCTGGGCACCCCCGCCGCCTCCAGGGTCTCGGCGATGTCGCCGCTCACCGCCGCCACCGCCGAGGCCTTCCGGTACTTCCACCGGGAAAGGGGGCTCCGGAGGGGAAAGGAGACCCGGCGGGTGGCCACCACCGGAATGCCCCCGAGGAACCCCGCCGCCAGGGCCGGCGTCAGGGCGTGGGCGGTGTGGGCGTGCAGGAGGTCCACCCCCTCCCGCCGGGCCAGCCGGAAGAGCCGAAGGGCCGCTACCGGGTCGGCCTCCCCCCGCGGGGACCAGGGGAAGACGGTCATGCCCTCCTCCGCGGCGCGCCCGGCCAGCGGCGCGGAGGGAGGGGCGGCGAGGAGGGGCTCCAGGCCTCGCCGGGCCAGCTCCCGAAGGAGGCCCAGGGTCTGGACCTCCCCCCCCCGGAAGGATCGTTCGGTGTTGAGATGGAGAACCCGCGGGAGGCCGGAGGCCATGGGGGTCAAAGGGTGGGGTAGAGGGCCAGGATCCGGGCCACGTACCGCTGGGTCTCGGGAATGGGCGGGACCGCCTGGACCTGCTGGACCCGTCGGATCCCCGCGTTGTAGGCCGCCAGGGTGAGCTCCAGGTCGCCCTGGAAGGCGTCCAGGAGCCACCGCAGGTAGCGGACCCCGCCCCGGATGTTCTCCTCGGGCGAAAAGGGGTCCTTCACCCCCAGGTCCGCCTGGGTGGAGGGCATGAGCTGCATGAGCCCCTGGGCCCCCTTGGGGGAGACCGCCCGGGGGTCGAAGTTGGACTCCACCCGGATCAGCGCCGCCACCAGCTTCCAGTCCACCTGGTTCTCCTGGCAGGCCCGGGCGATGATCTCCCGGTAGGGAAGGGTAGGGGGCAGAGGTTTTTCGGGTTCCGGTTCCTCGGGCGGGGGCACGTACCCCTCGAAGCGCCTCAGAACCGCACCCTCCGGCACCCCCATCTTCCCTCCGCCGGGGAGGACGAGGACCAGGAGGCCTTCCTCCCGCTCCACCCGTTCCACCACCAGGGAGCGCTCCGACTGGAACACCACCAGTTCCATGGCGGGCGCGGAGGCGGAGGCCAGGAGGAGAAAGGCGAGGGTCAGCAGGGCGGGCCCGGCCTTCACGCCAGCTCTCCCAGAGAGGTGAAGAAACGGTCGTGGCCGGAGGGGAAAAAGGTGGCCCGGGCGGGGTCGAGGACGAAGCGGGAAGCCTCCGCCGCCGAGACCCCCTTGAAGATCAGCGAGAGGGTCACGTTCTCCACCGTTTCCCGCTGGAGGAAGGCCCCCAGGGTAGCCACCATGCCGTAGGTGAGGCGCCCGGGGCTCCCCTCCCCCGGCGGCCGCGCCCCGGTCCACCGGCGGAAGGCCTGGGCGAGGCGCCCGGGGCGGGCCGGCTCCACACCGTTGTACTTCACGAAGAGGGCCCGGTAGGCCGCCTGTTGGGTGGAAGGCACGTACTCCAGGAGGGCGAGGGAGGGGGAGGCGGGGTCGGCGGTGAAGGCCAGCGCGGCGTAGACCTTTGGGCGGTCCCACTTGACGGCGGAATCCAGCGGTTCCAGCGCGCTCCCCACCAGAAGGCCGTACCGCGGGTCGATCCGAAAGAGGACGGGGATCTTCCGGCCCCGGAAGAAGCGGCCGAGCCGGAGAAGGAACTCCCTCAGGGGGCGGGCGTGACGCCCCTCCCCCTGGACCAGGAGGATGACCTCCTGGGTCTCCGTCAGGGCGTCCCGCTCCTGCAGAAGGTACAGGACCAGGGGGGAGGCGTCGCCGGGGACGGGGCTCCAGGAGGCGGCGAGGCAGGCCTCCTTCAGCGCGGAGGGCTCCGGGAGGAGGCCGGGGCGGTCCCGAAGGCCCAGGGCCGCCAGGAAGTCCGCCAAAGGAAGGTTGTCGTAGCGCAGCGTCGAACCCTCGGCCACCGTTCCCTCCCTCCTTACAAGATACCTTCGGAGGCCTTTCCCTTCCAGAGGCGTCCGGAAAAAAAGAGAAAGCCGGCCCGCGGCCGGGGGCGGAGGAGGCTACTCCTTCTGGCGAGCACGTCGAAAGAGGCGAAGGACCTCCCGGTTCTTGCCGGCTCTGGCCATGGCGAGGGCGGTGGTCCCATCCAGAGCCACGGCCCGGGGGTCGGCGCCTTGCTCCAGCAGGAGGGCCGCCGCTTTCTCGTTGCCGTACCTGGCGGCGGCCGTCAGGGGGGTCAGGCCGGACTCTCCGGGACGCCGTTCTCCAGAAGGATGGCGATGATTACGTCGAACCCGTTGGCGGCGGGGATCGCCTTCCGCCCCTGGGCGGCGCGTTCCTTTTGCCGCGAGGCCTGTCTTCCCCGGACCCTGGCGTTGCTTTCGTACAGGGCATGGTTCAGGAGGGCCACGCCGGGGCCTTCGGGACCCGTGAAACGGGCCCCGGCCTGGACGAGGAGCCGGAAGGTTTCGGCTTGGCCCTTCACGACGGCCAGCCAGAGCCCCCTCTGGGGATCCGCCGCCGAGCGGAGGGCGGCGGTCTGCGCCGCGTCCCCGACGGCCACCTCCTGAAGGAACCGCACCTTCGAGGAGGGTGGGGAGGGGTTGTCGGGAACGCCCTGGGCGAGGACCGCTCCGAAAGCCCAGAAGGCGAGGTACGCCGGCGCGAGCCGAACCACGGATCTTCCCATGGGCCGCCCTCCTTCGCGACCCGAATTTCCAGGGGCTTTGAGTATGGCATCCCAGAAGAGGGAGGACTCCCAGGGCCTCCCCTCGCCGACCCTCGCGGGCGCGGCGATTTCGGGCCGGAAACCTTGACAACCGGAGGGGCCTTGCCTACCGTAGGGCCATGGTTCGCGAGGGAGAATCCATCGAGACCAGGGTCAAAGCCGCTCTGGCGGCCCTCGCGAAGGCGGCGCGGCGGGCGGGGCGGGACCCCGGGGAGGTGGTCCTCATGGCCGCCGTGAAGGGCCGGACCGGCGAGGAAATGGAGGCCGCCGCCCGGGCCGGGGTTTCGTGCTTCGGGGAAAACCGGGTGCAGGAGGGGGAAAGCCACGCCCGCGCGCTGGGGCCGGCCTTCTTCCGCTCCCGCCGTTTCCATTTCATCGGCCGCCTGCAGGCCAACAAGGCCCGCCGGGCCCTGCGCCTCTTCCACAGCGTGGACGGCGTCGATTCGGAGGAACTGGCCAGGAGGCTTTCCCGCATCGCGGGGGAGGAGAACCTCCAGCGGGAGGTCATGCTGGAGGTGAACCTGGGCGAGGAGTCCCAGAAGGGGGGCGTGGCCCCCGAGGAGGCGGCGGCCCTGGCCCGGACGGTTTTCTCCTTGCCCAACCTCCGGCTGACCGGGCTTCTGGGGGTCCCCCCCTTCGATCCCGACCCGGAGGCCTCCCGCCCCCATTTCCGGCGCCTGAGGTCCCTTTTCGAGGAGATCGGCGGCCTCCATCCCCAGCCGGAGGCCTTTCGGTGGCTCTCCATGGGGATGAGCCACGACTTCGAGGTGGCCGTGGAGGAGGGCGCCACCCTGGTGCGCCTGGGTACGGCCCTCTTCGGCCCCCGGGAGGCTTGAATGACCACGAGAAAACCCCTTTCCCCCATCGAGGTCCAGTCGGCCACCTTCCGCCGGGTCTTCCGGGGCTTCGACCCCGACGAGGTCCAGCTCTTTCTCCAGGCCGCCGCCGAGTCCTACCAGGCCCTGACGGTGGAGAACCAGCGGCTCCTCAAGGACAAGGAGCACCTGGAAGCCTCGCTGGAGGAGTTCCGCCAGCGGGAGGGGCTCCTTCGGGAGGCCCTCTACACCGCCCAGAAGGTCTCCGACGACTTGAAGGCCCAGGCGCTCCGGGAGGCCCAGAGTACGGTGCAGGAGGCCGAAATCAAGGGCCAGGCCCTGATCCAGCAGGCCCAGCTCCGGGCCGCCGCCATCGAGCGGCAGATCCTGGACCTCCGGGCCGAGCGGCGGGCGCTGGTTCAGGGGCTAGAGGACCTGGTCTCCCGCCTGTCGGCCATGGTGGAGGCCTTGTCGGAAGAGGAGCGGCGGGAGAACGTCACCTCGATGGGCCGGGAGTCCTGATGGCGGCGGACTTCGACCTGCTCGTCGGCCCCATCGGGTGCCTGGTCCCCTGCGCCGGCGAGGCGCCCCGAAGGGGGGCCGACGCCGCCGAGCTTCCGGTCATCGGGGAGGGGGCTCTCGGGGTCCGCGACGGGCGGCTCTCCTACGTGGGACCCTGGAGAGAGGTGCGGGACGCCTGCGCCGCCGCCCGCCTGGAAGCCCCGGCCGCCACGGTCCTTCCCGGTCTGGTGGACCCGCACACCCACGTGCCCTTCGTGGGGGACCGCGCCCACGAGCTGGCCCTCCGCCTGCGGGGGGCCACGTACATGGAGATCGCCAGGGCCGGGGGCGGGATCCTCAAGACCATGGAGGCGGTGCGGGCGGCTTCGGAGGAAGAGCTCCTCGAAGCCGGAGAGGCCCTGGCCCGCCGCTTTTTGAGCCACGGCGTCACCGCCTTCGAGGCGAAAAGCGGCTATGGCCTTTGCCGGGACGCCGAGCTGAAGCAGCTGCGGGTCATCGCCGCCTTGGACCGCCGGGGACCCCAGCGGGTGGCGGCCACCTTTTTGGGGGCCCACTTCGTTCCCCCGGAGTTCCGCCACTCCCCCGAAGCCTACGTGGACCTCCTCTGCGAGGAGATCCTGCCCGAGGCGGCCTCGCAGGGCCTGGCCCGCTTCTGCGACGTCTTCTGCGAAGAGGGGGCCTTCACCCCCGAGCAGTCCCGCAGGATTCTTCTCAAGGCCCGTTCCCTCGGCCTTCTGCCCCGGATCCACGCGGACGAGATCGTGGACACCGGAGGGGCGGCCCTGGCGGCGGAGGTGGGGGCGGTGAGCGCCGACCACCTCATGGCCGTCTCGCCCGAAGGCATCGCGGCCCTGGCGGGGGCGGGGGTGGTGGCCACCCTCCTGCCGGGAACCTCCTTCTACCTCCGGAAGGCCTACGCCCCGGCGCGGGCCCTTTTGGAGGGCGGCTGCGCGGTGGCCCTCTCCACCGACTGCAACCCGGGCTCCTCCTACACCGCCAACCTCTGGGAAGCGGCGACCCTCGCCGTCTTCGGCATGGGGCTCCTGCCGGAGGAGGCCATCTGGGCGGTGACCCTCAACGCCGCCTACGCCCTGAGAATGCACGAGGAAATAGGCTCCCTCGACGTCGGCAAGCGGGCCGATTTCACCCTCTGGGACCGCCCCGACTACCTGCACCTCTTCTACCCGTACGGCGAGGGCGGCCTGCGGGCCGTTTACATCGGCGGGCGCCTGGCCTGGGCGGCCCCGTGAAAGGGAGAGAACGGGCATGAAGCGCCTCGTCGTCGTCCTCGCCGCCGGCCTCGGCACGCGCATGAAGTCCCCCCGGGCCAAGGTCCTGCACCCCCTCCTGGGCCGGCCTATGCTGGCGCACCTCCTGGAGGCGTTGACTCGCTTGGGGGCGTCCCGAACCTTCGTCGTGGCGGGCCACCAGCGGGACGAAGTGGAGCCTCTGGCTCAGGCCTTCGGCGCCGTCCCCGTCGTTCAGGAACCCCAGCTCGGCACCGGCCACGCCCTCTCCCTGTGCCGGGGGCCGCTGGAGGCGGAGGGAGAGGCGGAGGTGCTGGTGGTCCCCGGCGACGCGCCCCTCCTGCCCATGGACGAGGTGGCGGCCTTCTGGGAGGCCTTTTCCGCCTCGGGGTGCGCCGCGGCGGTGGTCTCCATGGACCTCGAGGACCCGGGGTCCTACGGGCGGGTTCTCCGGGAGGGGAACCACCTGCGCGCCGTGCGCGAGGCGAAGGACTGCACCGCCGAGGAGCGGGCCGTCTCCGAGGTGAACACGGGCGTGTACTTCCTCAGGTCACCCGAGGTCTTTTCCCTCCTGTGCCACATCGGGCGGGACAACGCCCAGGGGGAGTACTACCTCACCGA
The DNA here is from genome assembly GCA_037444825.1 of Acidobacteriota bacterium. Classification (GTDB taxonomy): domain Bacteria; phylum Acidobacteriota; class UBA4820; order UBA4820; family DSQY01; genus JBFLVU01. The sequence continues at coordinate 22,357 of JBBILR010000005.1, forward strand.
CCTCTTCGCCCTCCTCCACGGCGAGGGGCGGCCGGCGGCCCTCTTCCGGACGGAGGACCCGGAGGCCTTCCAGGGGATCAACAGCCAGCGGGAACTGGCCCGGGCCAACGCCCGCCTCCGCATCTCCCTGGTGGAGGCCTGGATGGACGCCGGCGTCACCGTCCTGGACCCCGCCACCACCTGGATCGAACCTTCGGTGCGGCTCGCCCCGGGGGTCCTCCTCCACCCCTTCGTCCGCCTCCAGGGCTTTACCCGCCTTCAGGAAGGCGTGGAGGTGCGCAGCTTCTCGGTCCTCACCGACACGGAGGTGGGCGCCGGAACGCTGGTGAAGGAGCACTGCGTCCTCGAAAAGACCCTCGTGGGGCCGCGCTGCATCGTGGGCCCCTACAGCCGGACCCGGGAGGGGACCGTCCTCGAGGAGGGGGTCCACCTGGGGAACTTCGTGGAGACCAAGAAGGCGGCCCTCGGGCGGGGGGTCAAAGCCAACCATTTGTCCTACCTGGGGGACGCCACCGTGGGCGCCGGCTCCAACATCGGCGCCGGCACCATCACCTGCAACTACGACGGCGAGAAGAAGCACCGAACGGTGCTGGGGGAACGGGTCTTCGTGGGGAGCGACACCCAGCTGGTGGCGCCCGTCACCGTGGGCGACGGGGCCTACATCGGGGCGGGAACGACGGTGACCCAGCCCGTGCCCCCGGGGGCCCTGGCGGTCTCCCGGGTCCCCCAGCGCAACATCGAGGGGTGGGTGGCCCGGAAGAAGAAGGCCCCCAAGGGGCCGGGAAGCGACTCTCCCCCCCGGCAAGGCGAGGGGGGCTGAGCGGAGGGAGCCATGTGCGGCATCGTCGGATACATCGGCCCGAAGGACCCCGTCCCCATCCTCATGGACGGACTCAAGCGGCTGGAGTACCGGGGGTACGACTCGGCGGGGCTGGCGGTCTTCGACGGCCAGGCCCTTCGAACGGAGCGTGCCGCCGGCAAGATCCTCCACCTCGAGGAAAAGCTCCGCCTCAACCCCTTGAAAGGCTTGTACGGGCTGGGCCACACCCGGTGGGCCACCCACGGCCGCCCCACGGAAGAGAACGCCCACCCCCACACCGACTGCCGGGGGCAGGTGGTGGTGGTCCACAACGGCATCATCGAGAACTACCTGGCCCTCAAGGAGGAACTCCTCTCCCGCGGCCACCGCTTCCGCACGGAGACCGACACGGAGGTGGTGGCCCACCTGCTGGAGGAGCAGGGGGAGGACCTGGAGGCCGCCATGGGGGCGGTGGCCCGCCGCCTGACGGGAATCTTCGCCCTGGCCGCCGTGAGCACCAGGGACCCCTTCCGGATCGTGGCGGCCCGCCAAGGCCCCCCGCTGGTGGTGGGGTTGGGAACCGGGGAAAACTTCGTGGCCAGCGACATCCCCGCCATCCTGAGCCACACCCGGGAGATGGTCTTCCTGGACGACGGCGAGATGGCGGTGGTGGAGGCCGGGTCCGCCCGCTTCACCGATTTTCAGGGCCGCCCCCGGGCCAAGGCCCCCACCCGCATCACCTGGGACCCCATCCAGGCCGAGAAGGCGGGCTTCAAACACTTCATGCAAAAGGAGATCTTCGAGCAGCCCCGGGCGGTGGCCGACACCCTGGTGGGCCGGATCTCCCTGGACCGCGGCCAGGTTTGCCTGGAGGAGGTGGAGATCGGCCGGGAGGTCCTGGCGTCGGTGGACCGGGTGGTCCTGGTGGCCTGCGGCACCTCCTGGCACGCCGCCCTCTGCGCCCGGTACATGATCGAGGGGCTGGCGCGCCTCCACACCGACGTGGACTACGGCTCCGAATTCCGGTACCGGGACCCCCTGGTGGACCCCCAGACGCTGTGCGTCTTCATTTCTCAGTCGGGGGAGACCGCCGACACCCTCGCCGCCCTTCGGGAGGCCAAGGCCAAGGGGGCCCATACGCTGGCCGTCTGCAACGTCGTCGGGAGCATGCTCACCCGGGAGGCGGAGGGGACCCTCTACACCCACGCGGGACCGGAGATCAGCGTGGCCTCCACCAAGGCCTTCACCACCCAGCTCACGGCCCTGGCCCTCCTGGCCCTCCACCTGGCGGAGGTCCGGGGGACCCTCGCCCCCGAGGCCCTGCGCCGGCGCCTCCAGTGTCTGAACCAGATCTCCTCCCTCATGGAACAGGCGCTGGCCCTGGAGCCCCAGGTGGAGGAGGCCGCCCGCAAGTACCACCGCTACAAGGACTTCCTCTACCTCGGGCGGGGCATCCAGTACCCCATCGCCCTGGAGGGGGCCCTCAAGCTGAAGGAGATCTCCTACATCCACGCCGAAGGCTACCCCTCGGGGGAGATGAAGCACGGCCCCATCGCCCTCATCGACGAGAACCTCCCCGTGGTGGCCGTGGCTCCCCGGGACGAGGTCTACGGCAAGCTGCTCTCCAACCTGGAGGAGGTGAAGGCGCGGGAGGGCAAGGTCCTGGCGGTCTGCAACGAGGCCGACGCCCGGCTCCGGAACCTGGCCGACGAGGTCTTCCTGGTGCCGGAGACCGACCCCCTCTTCATGCCCATCCTCACCGTCGTTCCGCTCCAGCTGCTGGCCTACCACGTGGCGGTCACGCGGGGGGCCGACGTGGACCAGCCGCGCAACCTGGCCAAGAGCGTGACGGTGGAGTGAGGGGCCTCAGACGACGAGCCGCCGGCGTTTCACCGCCATGCGGCGCTCGATCTCCCGGCGGGTGCGGGGGGCCTGGGTCAGAAGGCGGCACCCCGTTTCGGTGACCAGCACGTCGTCCTCGATCCGGACACCCAGGGCTTCCCGGGCGATGTAGACCCCCGGCTCCACGGTGATCACCACCCCCGGCTCCAGAGGCCGGTCGTAAGGGCCCGGGTCGTGGGCCTCCAGCCCCAGGTAGTGGCTGGTGCCGTGGAAGAAGTGGGCCTCGTGACCGCCCTTGCGGATGACCGCCAGGGCCGCCTCGTGGACCTCCCGGGTGGTGACCCCGGGCTTCGCCGCGGCCACCGCGGCGTCGTGGGCCTCGAGGACCAAGTCGTAGATCTCCGCCTGGCGCCGGGTGAAGCGGCCGGATACGGGCAGCGTCCGCGTTTCGTCGGCGCAGTACTGGTCCACCCGGGCCCCCATGTCGCAGACCACCAGGTCCCCCTCCTCCATCCGCCGGTCGTTCCGGCCGTAGTGGAGGAGGCAGCTGTTGGGGCCGGAGCCCACGATGGTGGCGAAGGCGCGCTCCCGGGCCCCGGAGGCCGTGAAGACGTACTCCGCCAGCGCCTGGGCTTCGTACTCGGCCATGCCGGGCCGGAGGTGGCGGAGGAGCGCCTCGTGGGCGGCGTCGGTCACCGCCGCCGCCCGCTCCATGGCGGCGATCTCCGCCCGGTCCTTCACCCGCCGAAGCTCTCCGAGGAGCCGCCCGGCGTGGTGCACCTCCAGGTACGGGTGGCGCTCCAGGAGCCTCCGGGCCAGGGGGTGGTCGGGCCGGGGATCGGGAGCCTCGGGGGGGAAATCCAGGAAGAGGACCTCCGCCTGCCGGAGGGGGCGGACCAGGGCCTCCTCCGCCTGGTGGGCGTAGAGGATCCGGGAGAACCCCGTGGCCTTCTGCAGGCGCCGCCGGCGGGCGTCGGGCGCCGCGTCGGCGGTGAGGCCTCCGGGGTCCGGTCCGGGCCCCTTCCACCGGTCCTTGGCCGGATCGGGCATGGGCACCAGAAGCATCTCCTCCGCCCGGTCCCCGTCCAGCGCCACGAGGAGGGCCGCCCCCTCCACCGAAAGCCCCGTGAGGTAGTAGAAGTTGGGGGAGACGTGGAAACCGTCCAGGCCCGCCTCCTCGCCGGCGAAGAGGGCGGCGATCCCCGGCCGTCCGGCGGCGCGCTCCAGAAGCTTTTTTCGGAAGGCCTCCCGGCGGCGGGCCAGCGCCGCCGGCGGCACCGCGGGGCGGCCGCCTTGGGCCCTCGGGGGTCTCACCGCGGGCCCTCCCCGCCGGGCTTCTTTTCCGGCTTTTCCGGAGGCGGAGCCCCCTTCTCCTGGAGGCGAAGGGTCCCCTCCACGAAGCCGCCGTCCATGACCGTCAGGAGGGGCGCCGTCAAGGTGAGCTCGCCCACCACCCGGCCCTTGGCGTGGACCTCCACCGGCCCCTTCACCAGGGCCTTGCCCTCCAGGCGGCCGTACACCACCAGGGAATTCACCTCCACCTCCCCGGAGACCTTTCCCTTCTCCCCCACCACCAACCGGTCGGAGCGGAGGATCTTCCCCTTGAACTCCCCGTCCACGCGGAAGGTCTGGGTGAAGGTCAGCGTCCCCTCCACCGAGACCCCTTCCCCCAGCATGCCGCCCACCTGTACGGCCTCGGTGGCCCGCTTTCCCATCATGGGGTCCTCCTCTTCTCGCCCAGAAGCCGCTCGTAGAGGCCCTGCAGTTCCTCCTCGTTGCGGAAGGCCACCTCCAGGCGCCCGCCCTTGCCCTGGCGCCGGATGGAAACCGGAAGGCCCAGATGGCGGCTCAACGTCTTTTCCGCCGCCTCCGTGTCCGGGTCGTTCCGCCGCTCGGGGGCGGCGGCCTTGGCCGGAAGCCGGAAGGCTTCCGCCTCCCGGACCGACAGGCCCCGCCGCAGGACGGCCTCCAGGAGGGCCGCCTGCTCCTCCCGGCGGCGGCGGGAGAGGATGGCCTTGGCGTGGCCCACGCTGATGCGACCTTCCTCCAGGGCCCGGAGGGCGGCCTCCGGAAGATGGAGAAGCCGGAGGACGTTGGCGACGGTGGCCCGGTCCTTCCCCACCTTGCGGGCCACCTCCTCCTGGGTCCACCCCAGGTCCTCCACCAGCAGGCGGTAGGCCCGGGCCTCCTCCACGGGGTTGAGGTCGGACCGCTGGAGGTTTTCCACCAGCGCCAGCTCCAGCATCTGGGGGTCGGCGGCCTCCCGGACCAGCACGGGGACCCGGTGGAGCCCCGCCTGCTGGGCCGCCCGCCACCGGCGCTCCCCGGCGATGATCTCGTAGCCTCCGTCGGCGGGGCGAACCAGGATGGGCTGGAGGATCCCGTTCTCGGCGATGGAACGCGCCAGCTCGTCCAGGGCCCCCGAATCGAAGGCCGAACGAGGCTGGCGGGGGTTGGGCTTCAGGCGGTGGATCTCCACCTCGAGCACCCGCTTGGCTTCGGGTCCCGGCGCGCCGATGAGGGCGTCCAAGCCCCGTCCCAGGACGTTTTTAGGGTTCATGGGCGAGAAACTCCTTGGCCACGTGCAGGTAGGCCTGGGCCCCGCGGGAGGCCACGTCGTAGAGCAGGGCCGGCTTGCCGAAGGAGGGCGCCTCGGCGAGCTTGACGTTGCGGGGGATGGGGGCCCGGAAGACCCGGCCGCCGAAGAACCGCTGGACTTCCGCGGCAACCTGGCGGGCCAGGTTGGTGCGCTCGTCCACCATGGTCAGGAGGACGCCGGTGACGGCCAGGTCTGGGTTCAGGGACTCGCGGACCCGCTCCAGCGTCCGCAGGAGGAGCGATACCCCCTCCATGGCGAAGAACTCCGCCTGGATGGGGATGAGGACGCCGTCGGCGGCCACCAGGGCGTTGAGGGTGAGCAGTCCCAGGGAGGGCGGGCAGTCCACCAGGATGTAGTCGAACCGGTCCTTGAGGGGGACGAGGAGGTTTCTCAGGACGAACTCCCGCTCCGGAACCCCCGCCAGCTCCACCTCCGCCCCCGCCAGGGAAACGGCGCCGGGAAGGAGGTGGAGGTTGGGCAGGCCGCAGGGGAGCAGGGCCTCCTCCGGTCCGGTGGCCCCGGAAAGGCACCCGTAGACGTTCCGGCCGTCGGAGGGGGTCACCCCCAGCCCCGAGGTGCAGTTGGACTGGGGGTCGAAGTCCACCAGAAGCACCCGCTTTTCCGCGACGGCCAGGGACGCCCCGAGGTTGATGACGGTGGTGGTCTTTCCCACCCCTCCCTTCTGGTTGGCGACGGCGATGACGGTTCCCACGGCGCTCCTCCCCGCGCATTGTGCCACAGCGCGGGTCGGAGGAAAAGCGGCGGAGCCTCGCGGGTCCTCTCGGGGCGGAAAGGTCACCGGCCCGGCGTTCCACGTGGAACACGGCCGGCCAACAGGACCACCCCCGCCTCCGGGCAGGGGCACTCCGTGATGGAAAGGCCCATGCCGAGAAGGATCCCACGGCAGGCTTCCAGGCGGTCCCCCCCGGTCCACAGCAGCAACACCCCCCCCGGCTCCAGGGAGGCCGCCAGCTTCCGGAAGGTCCCCCTTCGGGGGAAGATCCCCCGAAGGGTGACGGCCCGCCAGCGTTCTTTGCCCCTCAGGACCTCCTCCACCGGACGCGGGCGGACCTCCCACGGGAGGCCCAGCCGCCGGGCCACCTCCTCCAGGAACACCGCTTTGGCCGGCGCCGGTTCCGCCAGAACCCAGGAGAGGCGCGGCCGGGCCAGGGACAGGGGGAGGGCGGGGATGCCGCCCCCCGAGCCCACGTCCAGGACCCGCCCCTCCTCCGGAAGGAACGGAAGGGCCCGCCGGGAGGGGGCCACCCCCCGCTCCAGCGCTTCGCTCCGGCCGCGGAAGGCGGTGAGCCCCGCCGCCCGGTTCCAGGCGAAGAGGAGGTCCAGATAGGCCTCCAGGCGGGGGTCATTCTCCACGGCGGCCTCCCCGCTCCAGCGCGTAGTGGAGCCGGAGGAGCGCCGCCGGCGTCATCCCCGGAATCCTCGAGGCCTGGTCCAGGTTCTCCGGCGCCACCCGCTGGAGGAGTTCCCGGACCTCCCGGCTGAGCCCGGGCAGGGACCCGAAGTCGAAGCCGGGGGGGATCCGGGTCCGGCGCGCCGCCGGAAGCCTTCGGGCCTCCGCCCGGCAGCGCTCCCGGTAGCCCGCGCCCTTCACCTCCGATTCCACGTAGAGGGCCTCCCACCGGTCGAGGACCGCCACTTCGGGTGGGGGGGAAGGGAGGTCCCCGAGGCCCACTTCGGGCCGGGAGAGAAACCGGGCCAGGGTTATCCCCTCTTCCGTTTCCCGGGCCTCCGCCAGGCGGCGCAAGGCCTTCTCCACCCGCGCCTCCCGCTCCGCGAGGCGCCGTCTCTCTTCCGGCGGGTGGAGCCCGTCGGCCTCGGTGCGGGGGAGAAGCCGCCGGTAGGCGCTGTGCCGGTCCAGGAGAAGCCGGTACTCCGCCCGGGAGGTGAGCATCCGGTAGGGCTCGGTGATGCCCCGCGTCACCAGGTCGTCCACCATCACGCCGAGGTAGGCTTCCTCCCTCCCCAGCAGGAAGGGCTCCTCGCCCCGGAGCGCCCTGGCGGCGTTGAGCCCCGCCCAGAACCCCAGCGCCGCCGCCTCCTCGTAGCCGGTGGTTCCGATCACCTGCCCCGCCAGGTAGAGACCGGGCAGGTCCTTGGCCTCCAGGGTCAGCCGGAGAGCCGTGGGGTCCACGGCGTCGTACTCCACGGCGTAGCCGTACCGCAGGATGCGGGCCTCCTCCAGCCCGGGGATGGAGCGGACCACCGCCTCCTGGACGTCCCTCGGGAGGGAGGTGGAGATGCCGTTGGGGTAGACTTCCCCGCTGGCGAGACCGTCGGGTTCGAGGAAGACCTGGTGGCTCTCGTTGTGGGGGAAGCGCACCACCTTGTCCTCGATGGAGGGGCAGTACCGGGGGCCGCGACCCTGGATGGCCCCGGCGAAGAGGGGGGAGCGGTGGAGGTTGCCGAGGATGATCCGACGGGTCTCCTCGGTGGTCCGGGTGAGGTGGCAGGGAACCTGGGGCAACGCGGGAAAGGGGGCGGAGAGCAGGGAGAAGGGCTCGGGGACGGGGTCCCCCGGTTGGGGAAGGGTCCGGTCCCACCGGATGGAGTCCCGGTGGAGGCGCGGGGGGGTCCCCGTCTTCAGGCGGAGGAGGGGAAGCCCCGCCCTGCGGAGGGAGAGGGAGAGCGCCTCCGCGGCGAACTCCCCCAACCGCCCCCCGGGGGTCCGCTCGTCCCCCACGTGGAGGAGGCCCCCCAAGAAGGTCCCCGTGGTCGCCACCACCGCCCGGGCCCGGACCTCCGTGCCGTCTTCCAAAGCCACCCCGTGGACCCTTCCCCCCGCGAGCAGGAGGTCCTGCACGCGCCCCTGCCGAAGGCGGAGCCCCGGTGTCCCCGTGAGGATGGCCCGCACGGCCCGGGAATAGGCCTCCCGGTCGTTCTGGCTTCTCAGCCCCTGCACCGCCGGCCCCTTGCTGGCGTTGAGCAGGCGGAAGTGGATGCCGGTCCGGTCGGCCGCCCGGGCCATGAGGCCCCCCAGGGCGTCGAGCTCCCGCACCAGGTGGCCCTTGCCCAGGCCGCCGATGGAGGGGTTGCAGGACATCCGACCCACGGCCTCCAGGGAATCGGTGACGAGGACGGTGTCCAGGCCCTTGAGGGCCAGAACGCGGGCCGCCTCCGCCCCCGCGTGGCCCCCGCCCACCACCACCGCGTCGCAGGTCACGCTTCCCATGGCACTATTGAACCACGAAGGGGACGGGGCGCGAATGCGGGGATGGACTTTCGCTCCGGCGCAGGCCCGTCGGCGGTTGGAAGGGGCGTATCGTCACTTTCCGATGCAAAAGCGGGAGAAGATGCGCTCGTAGAGGGCGTCGGGGGAGTCTTCCCCGTGGAGGGCCTCCTCCGCCGCCCGGCGGGCCCGGCGGAGCGCGTCGGCGGCCACCTCCACCCCCGCCCCCGCGGCGAAGTCCTGCCGGGCCTCCTCCAGGGCGCGCCGCAGACGGCCCGCCGCCTCCGCCTGACGAAGGGAGACGGGCCCCACCTCCGATGGGGGGACCTGTTCCCGGAGCCAGCGCCCCAGCTCTTCCACCAGCGCCGGGAGCCCCTCGCCGGTCCGGGCGCTGAGCCGGAAGTGGCCGGGAGGGACGGGGGTTGGGAAGAGGTCGCACTTGTTGGCGGCGATCCAGCGGGGCGGGACGGGCAGGAGGGCGAGGGCGCGGTGGGCCTCCCCGTCCCACCCCCGGGCCCCGTCGTAGAGAAAGAGCACCGCGTCGGCGGAGGCGGCGGCCCTGAGGCCCACCTCCATCCCCAAAGCCTCCACCTCCTCCGGCCCTTCCCGGAGGCCCGCCGTATCCCGAAGCACCAGGGGAAGGCCGTCCACCTCCAGGGTTTCCTCCAACACGTCCCGCGTGGTCCCGGGGTGGGGGGTGACGAGGGCCCGCTCCCTTTGGAGCAAGGCGTTGAAGAGGGAGGACTTTCCCGAGTTGGGAGGACCCGCCAGGGCCACGGTTGAGCCTTCCCGCAGGCGGGACAGGGCTTGACCGGACCGGTCCAGAGCCTGGGCCTCGGCGAGGAGGCGCTCCAACGCGGCCGCCTCCTCCTCGGGAGCCCCCTCGCCCGCGTCCTCCGGGAAATCCACCTGGGCCTCCCACCGGGCTTCCAGGTCCAGAATCCCCTCCCGCAGGGATTCCAGCCGTTGCCGGAGGGCTCCCCCCAGGACGGCCGCGGCCCGAAGGGCCGCCTCGCGGGAGGAGGAGGCGGCCAGACCCTCCAGGGCCTCGGCCTCCAGCAGGCCCATCTTCCCGTGGAGAAAGGCCCGCCAGGAGAACTCCCCGGGGGCCGCCCGCCGGCACCCCGCTTCCAGGCAGAAGGACAGCACCGCCTCCACCACCCCGGAGGAGCCGTGAAGGTGGAACTCCGCCGTGTCCTCCCCCGTGAAGGAGCGGGGGCCGGGGAAGAAGACCGCCAGGGCGCGGTCCAGCAGGCGGCCGTCGGCCAGAAGGACGTCGCCGGCGCACAACCGGCGGGGCAGGTCCCGCGGGGACGGCTTCCCGGCCGGCCGGAAATGCCGGTCCAGGATGGGGCCCGCCAGGGGCCCGCTCACGCGGACCACGCGGAGCCCGCCCCGTCCCGGCGGGGTGGCCTCCGCCGCCAGCGTTCCGCCGGGGTCAACCACGGGACGGCCGCGACGGCCCCTTGGGGGTGGACCTCCGGCCCTTCTCGGCCTCGGCCGCCTTGGCCGCCGCCTGCCGGTTGATGAGGGCCTGCTGGCCCATGGTCAGCAGGTTGTTGGCCAGCCAGTAGAGGGTCAGCCCCGCCGGGGCCCAGAGACAGAACCACGTGAACATGAGGGGCATGAACCAGAGCATGAGCTTCTGGGCCCCCTCCAGCCCCTGGGTGCCGGTCATCCGGGTGGAGGCGATCATGGAGACCCCCATGAGGATGGGGGTGATGTAGTAGGGGTCGGGAACGGAGAGGTCCCGGATCCACCCGAAGAAGGGGGCGCCCCGGAGCTCGATGGCCCGGGGCAGAAGCTCGAAAAGGGCGAAGAAGATGGGCATCTGCAGCAGGAGGGGCAGGCACCCGCTCATCTGGCCCAGGGGGTTGATGCCCTCCTTCTGGTAGAGGGCCATCATCTCCTCGTTCATCTTCTGCCGGGTGGCCATGTCCAGGCCCATCTTCTTGTACTTGGCCTTGATCCGGTCGATCTGCGGCTTGAGCCGCTTCATGGCGTCGCCCATCTGCTTCATCTTCACCATGCTGCCCTGGGTGAGCGGGTAGAAGGCCAGCTTGATGACCAGCGTGATGAGGATGATGGCGACGCCGTAGTTGCCCACCCACCGGTAGAGGGACTTGAGGCCCCACAGGAGGGCGCCGCAGATGGGGGTGAGCCAGCCCCAGTCCGTGAGGCGGTTGAACTGGGGCGCCACCCCCGACAGGAGGCCCCACTGCTTGGGCCCCAAAAAGAGCCGCCCCCGTCCGGGGTAGGCCACCACCAGGGTCACGTCGTTCTCGGCGGGGTGGACCTTCTGCAGCTCCGGGGAAAGGGCCTCGGTGATCACCTTCACCCGGGGAAGGGCCCCCTCCGGAAGGAAGGCGGCGGCGAAGTAGTTGTTGCTGATGGCCGCCCAGGCCACCGGGGCCTTGTCCCCGAAGCCCTCCACCTCCTCGGGCCGCGCCCCCGTCACCTTGGAGGCCCGCTTGACCTTCCGGAAGGAGGCCCCCTCCAACAGCCCCACGTACTCCTGCTGGTAGTAGCGGTTCTTGGCCTGGCTCTTCTCCAGGGTCCCGAAGCCGGGGCCCCAGGCCAGCGGCACCGGGGAAAGGACGCCGCCTCCCTTTCGGGCGCTGGCCTCCAGGCCCACGAGGTACCCGGAGGCGGGGAGGGTCAGGACCTTCCGCACGCCGTTGCCCGCCCCGTCCGACCAGGCCAGCTCCACCACCTGCTCCCCGGCCGGGCCGGTCCTACGTTCCACGTGGAACAGGGCCTGGGCCGCGGCCTGGTCGAAGGACGGCTCCCCCGTCTTCACCGCCAGGGGAAACCGGCCGGTGAGCCGGGCCAAGGGGGAGACGAGGTCGTCGGGCTCGGCCCCGGGCATCCGGTACTTTTTCAGCACCACCCGGGTGAAAACCGCCCCCCGGTTGGAGACCTCCAGGAGAAGGTCGTCGTTCTCCAGCGTCAGCCGCCGCTCTTCCGAGTCTCCCACCGCGCCTTCGCTGCCTGCGGAGGCGGCCGGCGCTTCCACCACGGCGGCCTTGGGCTCCGCGGCGGCCACGGGCGGTTCGGGCGTTTTGGGCGGCGGAGTGGCGGGGCCTCCCATGAAGAGGGACCACAGGCCCAGAACCACCATCATGGCCACCATGGCCAGCAGAAAGCGTTGGGTGCTCTTGGGGTCTTCCTGTCCCAGCTGTTCCACGGTCTCCTCCTGCCTGCTTCATCACCTCGGGCGGCGGGCCGTCGGCCCCGTTCCGCCCGCCCGGACTCTCCGCTGCCTCCATCCGCCTTCGGCGGGACACCCTCCCTTCACGGGGGTCCCCCGAGACGGAACGTCATCCCGTCCCCGGCCCTCCCCCCTCCGTGGAGGGGCTCCCCCCGCCGGGGCACGGGTCGTAGCCCCCCTCGGCGAAGGGATGGCACCGGCCGATGCGCCTCAGCCCCATCCAGAGCCCCCGGAGAAGGCCGAAGCGCTCCACCGCCTCGTAGGTGTACTGGGAGCAGGAGGGGACGTACCGGCAGGCCCCGCCCAGGTACGGCGAAAGGGTCCACTGGTAGGCGCGGATGGCCCACAGGACGAGGCGCCTCACGGCCCTTCCCCTCGAAGCAGACCCGCCGCCCGCCGAAGGCTATCCCGGGCCTCGTCCAGGGTGAGGGCCGAGGCGGAGTGGCGGGCGTTCACCACCAGGCGTGTCCCCTCGGGGAAGGCTCCCCGCTCCAGCCGAAAGGCCTCCCGAATCAGCCGTTTGACCCGGTTTCTCACCACCGCCCCGCCCACTTTCCGGGGAACGGTCACCCCCAGCCGCACGGGACCTTCGCCCGGAGCGGCGTACACCACCAGACGCCCCACGTGGAGGGGCCTTCTTTCGGCATAGATGGCCCGGTATTCGGCGCGCGAACGGATCCGGTCTTCTTTGCGGAAGGGTCCCGTGGGGGATGTCACGCCGGCGTCAGACGCCAGCGCCCCTTCGCCCGCCGCCGGGCGAGCACCTCTCGGCCTCCGCGGGTGGCCATGCGGGCCCGGAATCCGTGGGTCTTCGCGCGACGGTGCCGGTTCGGCTGGTAGGTTCGTTTCATGCCTTCACTTCCTGACTGGTCCCGGGATCACCGCGGCAAGGGCGCCGCCTTGGCGGCCACCTGCATCCGCACCAGCGCCTGCTCCAGGGCGATCTGGGCCTTCATGAAATCGGCGTCGGGGTGCTTCAAGCGCGCCCGGGCCGATTCGGCTTCTTCCCTGGCCTTCTCGAGGTCGATCTCCTCGGCCTTCTCCGCCAGGTCGGCCAGCACCGTCACCCGGTCCGGCAGGATCTCGACGAACCCCCAGGACACGGCGAGGTACCGCCACTCTTTCCCAATCCGGTATTTTATCTCACCAATCCGGAGGGACGTCAAGAGCTCGGTGTGGCCGGGGAGGGCGCCGAGGTACCCCTCCACCCCCGGCAGGACCACCTCGTCCACGCTCTCGTGGACGAGGTGCCGTTCGGGGGTGACGATGGTCAAGAGCAGCTTCTTGGGGATCTCGAAGGTCGCCATGGCTCAGCCCTGCTTGGCCAGCCGCTCGGCCTTTTCCATGGCCTCCTCGATGGTCCCCACCATGTAGAAGGCCTGTTCCGGCATGTCGTCGTGCTTGCCGTCCAGGATCTCGGCGAAGCCGCGGATGGTGTCGGCGATCTTCACGTACTTGCCCTTCATGCCGGTGAACTGCTCGGCCACATGGAAGGGCTGGGAGAGGAACCGCTGGATCTTCCGGGCCCGGGCGACGATGAGCTTGTCGTCCTCCGACAGCTCGTCGATGCCGAGGATGGCGATGATGTCCTGGAGGTCCTTGTAACGCTGGAGTACGCCCTGGACCCGACGGGCCACGGTGTAGTGCTCCTCTCCGACGATCCGGGGGTCGAGAACCCGCGAGGTGGAGGCCAGAGGGTCCACCGCCGGGTAGATGCCCAGCTCGGTGAGCTGGCGGGAGAGGACCGTGGTGGCGTCCAGGTGGGCGAAGGCCGTGGCCGGCGCCGGGTCCGTCAGGTCGTCGGCGGGGACGTAGATGGCCTGCACCGACGTGACGGAGCCCTTCTTGGTGGAGGTGATCCGCTCCTGCAATTCACCCATCTCGGTGGCCAGGTTGGGCTGGTAGCCCACGGCCGAGGGCATGCGGCCCAGGAGGGCCGAAACCTCGGAGCCCGCCTGGGTGAAGCGGAAGATGTTGTCGATGAAGAGGAGGACGTCCTGACCCTCCACGTCCCGGAAGTACTCGGCGGCGGTGAGGCCCGTGAGCCCCACCCGGAGGCGGGCCCCCGGGGGCTCCGTCATCTGCCCGTAAATGAGGGCCGCCTTGGACTTCTCGGGGTTTCCGGGGGAGATGACCCCCGACTCGGTCATCTCCAGCCAGAGGTCGTTCCCCTCGCGCGTGCGCTCGCCCACGCCGGAGAAGACCGAGACGCCGCCGTGGTGCATGGCCACGTTGTTGATGAGCTCCATGATGAGGACGGTCTTGCCCACGCCCGCGCCTCCGAAGAGGCCCGTCTTCCCGCCCTTGAGGTAGGGCTCCAGCAGGTCCACCACCTTGATGCCCGTTTCGAACATCTCCGCCGACGTGGACTGGTCGGCGAAGGCCGGCGCCGGGCGGTGGATGGGGAAGGTCTCCTGGGTCTCCACGGGGCCCAGCTCGTCCACGGGCTTTCCCAGCACGTTCAGGATCCGGCCCAGGGTCTCCTTGCCCACGGGGACGCGGATGGGGGCCTGGGTGTCCAGCGCCTTCATCCCCCGCACCATGCCGTCGGTGGGCTCCATGGCGACGCAGCGCACGCGGCCCTCTCCCAGGTGCTGGGCCACCTCGGCGGTGACGTCGATGGGGACGGAGGTCTCGAAGCCTTCGCCGGTGATGTGCACGGCGTGGTAGATCTCGGGAATGTGCCCGTGGGGGAACTGGACGTCCACGACGGGCCCGATGACCGCAACGACCTTGCCTTCGACTGCCATGTGCACCTCTCCCTTAGCCCAGCGCCTGGGCCCCGCTCACGACTTCGATGATCTCCTTGGTGATCGCCGCCTGCCGCACCCGGTTGGCGTAGAGGGTCAGGCGGTCGATCATGTCCCGGGCGTTGTTGGTGGCGCTCTCCATCGCCGTCATGCGGGCGGCGTGCTCCGCCGCCGCCGATTCGAGCATGGCCCGGTACACCTGGAAGGTGACGTGCCGGGGAAGGAGCGTCCCGAACAGCTCCTCGGGGGTCGGCTCGTAGAGGTAGTCCAGAAAGGGGGCCTTCTCCTCGGGCTCCAGCCGCGGGATGGGAAGGAGCCTCTCCACCACGACCTTCTGGGCGATGACGCTCTTGAAATGGTTGTAAATGAGGTAGACCGCGTCGCACCGGCCTTCCACGAAGTGGCCCGTGAGGACCCCGGCGATTTCCTCGGCGTCCTCGTACCGCACGCGGGTGAACTTGCCCACCCACTGGCCGCCCATTTCGTAGGCGCGGCGGCGGAAGAAGTCCCGGCCCTTGCGCCCCACGAAGTCCAGCGTCACTTCCCGCCCCGCGGCCTGGAGTTCGGCCACCTGCTTGAGCGTGAAGCGCAGGATGTTCGTGTTGAAGGCGCCGCAGAGACCCCGGTCGCCGGTGTAGACCACCAGCCGAACCCGCTTCTCCTCCCGGAGCGCCAGCAGGGGGTGGCCCTTGGGCTCGGTGCGGGAGGCCAGGGAGTTGAGCACCTCCAGCATCTTGTCGGCGTACGGCCGGGCGGACAGCATCCGGTCCTGGGCCCGCCGGAGCCTCGCCGCGGCCACCATCTTCATGGCCTTGGTGATCTGCTGCGTGCTCTGGACGGAACGGATCCGCCGCCGGATGTCCCTCAGGTTCGGCATGGCTTACTTCGCTTCCCGCTCTTTGAGGTACTGGTGCTTGTAGGCCTTCAGCAGGTCCTCCAGCTGGCCCTTGAGGGCGTCGTCCAGCACCTTCTTTTCCCGAAGCCCGTCCATGAAGGCCTGCCCGTTGAGGTCCAGGTACTTGTGCAGGCCCGCCTCGAAGGCCCGGCATTCCCGGACCTCCAGGTCGTCCAGGTACCCGTGGGTTCCGGCGTAGATGATGGCGATCTGCTTCACCACGTCCAGCGGCTGGTACTGGTCCTGCTTCAGGATCTCCACCAGCCGGGCGCCGCGGTTGAGCTGGGCCTGGGTGGCTTTGTCCAGGTCCGACCCGAACTGGGCGAAGGCCGCCAGCTCGCGGTACTGGGCCAGCTCCAGGCGCAGGGTGCCGGCCACGGCCTTCATGGCCTTGATCTGCGCGTTGCCGCCCACCCGGCTCACGGAGATGCCGACGTTCAAGGCCGGCCGGATGCCCTGGTAGAAGAGGTCCGACTCCAGGTAGATCTGGCCGTCGGTGATGGAGATCACGTTGGTGGGGATGTACGCCGAGACGTCGCCCGCCTGGGTCTCGATGACCGGCAGAGCCGTGAGGGAGCCGCCCCCGTGCTTCTCGTTGAGCTTGGCGGCCCGTTCCAGCAGTCGGGAGTGCAGGTAGAAGACGTCTCCGGGGTAGGCCTCGCGGCCCGGGGGGCGCCTCAGGAGCAGGGAGATCTCGCGGTAGGCGGCGGCGTGCTTGGAGAGGTCGTCGTAGATGCAGAGGGCGTTGCCGCCGTTGTACATGAAGAACTCGCCCATGGCGCACCCGGCGTAGGGGGCGATGTACTGCAGGGAGGCCGGCTCCGAGGCCGACGCGGCCACGACGATGGTGTGCTCCATGGCGCCGTAGTCGGTGAGGGTCTTCACCACTTGGGCGATGGTGGAGCGCTTCTGCCCGATGGCCACGTAGATGCAGATGACCCCTTTGCCCTTCTGGTTGATGATGGTGTCCACGGCCACGGCGGTCTTCCCCGTCTGCCGGTCGCCGATGATGAGCTCCCGCTGCCCGCGGCCGATGGGGATCATGGCGTCGATGGCCTTCAGGCCCGTCTGGAGGGGCACCTTCACCGGCTCGCGGTGGACGATGCCCGGGGCGATGCGCTCGATGGGGTAGCGCTCCTTGTACTCGATGGGGCCCTTGCCGTCCTGGGGCTGGCCCAGGGGGTCCACCACGCGGCCCACCATGGCCTCGCTCACCGGCACCGACATGATCTGCCCCGTCCGGCGAACTTCGTCGCCCTCGCGGATCTTGTCGGTCTCCCCCATGAGGACGGCGCCGACGCTGTCCTCTTCGAGGTTCAGGGCCATGCCGTAGACGTCGTGGGGAAAGGCGAGGAGCTCTCCGGCCATGGCCTTCTCGAGGCCGTAGATGCGGGCGATGCCGTCGCCCACCGAGGTGACGTACCCCACCTCCGCCACGTCGATCCGGCTCTCGAACCCTTCCAGTTGGGCCTTCAGAATCTTGGAGATTTCGTCGGTCTTGATCATGCTCGCCTACCCCTTCACGAGGACGTCGCGGAGGGAGCGCAGCGCCCCCGCCACGGAGCCGTCGTACACCGTCGAACCGATCTGGAGCTGAACGCCCCCCAGCACCTCGGGGGCCACCCGCGCGTCCAGCCGCACGGGCTTCCCGAGGATCTTCTCCAGGCGGGCCGACAGGGCGGAAAGCCTCGCCCCGTCCAGGGGCCGCGCCGTCACCACCTGGCCCCGGAGGATTCCCCGGCGGTCGTCCAAGACGCGCTGGAAGGCCGCCACGATCTCGTCCCACTGGCGGATCCGCCGGTGGCCCACCACCAGGAGGATGAAACGGGTGGTGGCCTCCTGAAAGCCGCCCTGGGCGGCCAACTCCCGGACCACCTTCTCCTTCACCGCCGAGGGGACGCCGGGGTTCTCCAGCGCCTTCTTCAGCCCCGGAACCTCCCGCAGCCAGCCCGCGAAAGCCTGGAGGTCCTGAAGGACCGCCTCCTCCGCGGAGCCCTGGAGAACGTCCAGCAGGGCCTCGGCGTACCGCTTACCCACGCCGCCCATGGCTTTCCTCCATCAGGGAGAGGAACCGGTCCTGGATCCGGGCCTCGTCCTCGGCGCTGAGGTTCTTGGCCAGGATCTCCCGGGCCGCCTGGATGGCCAGGTCCGCGGCGTAGGCCTTGAGTTCGCGCCGGGCCTGGACGAGCTGGCGCTCCATCTCCTGGACCGCCTCCTCGCGGATCCGGACCTTGGCCGCCTCGGCCTCCTCGGCCACCTTGGCGCGGTCGGCCTCCGCCGCCTCGCGGGCGGCCTTCTCGATGGCCGCCACCTCGTCGGAGAGGCGGGCCATCTTCTCGTCCACCTCTTTCAGGCGGAGAAGGGCCTCCTCCTTTTCCCGGAGCGCCCGTTCCAGCAGTTCCTGGATCTCCCGGGCCCGGCCGGCGAAGAACTCCGGGGCCGGACGCCGGAGGAGGTAGACGAAGAGGACCACGACCAACAGCACGTTGACGATCTGCCAGGCGAGGGTGGGAACGCCCCAGATGGGGGCCATCCACCCGCCCTCTTCCCCGTGCCCCTCGGCGCCCTCGCCGGCGAGGAGGACCACGGAGGGGAGCAGGGTCATCAGGAGGGACAGGATCTTCGCTCTCAAACCGCCACCTCCCTCCCCAGGATCTTCTGGGCCAGCAGGCGGGCCATGGAGGGGATCTCCCGTTCCAGCGCCCGTTTCACCTCGGCGACGTTGGCCTGCAGGTCGGCCTCCTTGCGCCGCCGCTCCCGGTCCACCTCGTCCTTGGCGGCGGCCAGGACCTCGGCCCGGTGGGCCGTGGCCTGGCTCCGGGCCTCCTCCTTGACCCGGGTGGCCCGCCGGTGGGCTTCCAGCACCGCCTGCTCGTACTCGCTCAGGCGCCGCTCAAGGGTCTCGCGGGAGGAGACCGACAGCGTGGAGGACTCCTCGATCCGCCGCTTCCTCTCGGCCATGACCGCCTGCACCGGCTTGAAGAGGAAGCGGTTGAGGAGAATCCCGTAAACGAGGATCATCCCCATGAGGATAGGGATATGCCACCAAGACGTCGCGATCTGTTCCAGCACCTGTTCCCCCCCAGAGAGGATTCGGGCCGCTCGCTCGAGAAGCCCAAGAATATCAAAGTTCCGCGGAGAGGGTCAAGGTGCCCTACGGGACCGGGTGAAACGCCCTTTGACGAAAGCGCACCAATTCGTTACACTTCGGACCCCCGGGCGGTTAGCTCAGCGGAAGAGCGCCTGCCTTACACGCAGGATGGCGCGGGTTCGAATCCCCCACCGCCCACCAGGATGCCGGGCCGCGGAGCCGCTCCGGGAGGTCCGGCGCCGGGGCCCCCCTCAGCCCCCGCCCACGAAGTGGACGATTTCCAGGCGGTCCCCCTCCCCGAGGACCACGCCGGCGTACCGGGCCTTGGGCACCACCTGTCCGTTGCGCTCCACGGCGACCCGGCCGCCCTGAAGGCCGAGGGTCCGAATGAGCTCCTCGAGGGTGGTTCCCTCCGGGAGCTCCCGTTCCTGGCCGTTGAGGCGGACCTTCACGGCGCCCCCCCGCGCGTCACCAGGGCCTTCTGGCTGAAGGTCCCCCGGTCGTGCGCCACTTCGAGGAGCACCACGGCCCCGCCGGAGCCCGGCGGGAGGGGGAAGGCCGCCGAGCAGAGCCCCTGGGCGTTGGTTTTCCCGGAGAAGAGGCGGGCCTTGCGCCCGTCGCTCCCCACGAGGAGCACCTCCACCACCGCCCCCTCCAAGGGGGAGGAGGAGATGTGGGTGGTGGCCCGGAGGTTGAACCAGCCCCGCTCCCCCTCCACCAGCGGCGACTGGTCCAGGATCTCCACCCGGAGCGTCTCCCCTTCGGATTCGCTGGTGAGGTACTCCAGGATGACCTCGTCCAGGCTCCGGGAGGTGATGATCCCCTCCCCGAAGGTCTGGGGGACCTTCTCCTTGGCGTACTTGCCCAGCCGGACGTCCACCACCACCCTCTTGTGCTGCTGCTCCAGGAGGGCCGCCACCTTGCTCTCGTCGTAGCCGTCCCGCAGGAGGTCCCCGTAGTGGGTCTTGAGGGAGGCCAGGATCTCGCCGCCTACGTAGATCAGGGTTTCGATGACCGGGTTGGAGAGGCCCCGGTCCTCCGTCTGCACGTGGTAGACCTTCCCGCGGTAGGTGACGTCTTGGTTGAAGCCGGTGATCATCGGCCCGTCCTCTCCCGCTCCACCTTAGCCCACCTGGTCCGTTCCGCTCAAGGACCCCCGCCTAGGCCAGCGGCTCCAGCCGGGCCGTGAAGTGCCTCAGGAAGGGGGGTTCCTGCACGATTCGGAAGCCCGTGAGCCGCTCCCGGCGCCGAAGGACCTCTCCCGCCACTTCGGCGGCGTACCGGAGGTGCGCGTCGGTGTAAACCCGGCGGGGCACCGCCAGCCGCACCAGCTCCAGGGCGGCGGGGACGAAGCGCCCCTCTTCGTCCCTGCGCCCGAACATGAGGGAGCCGATCTCCACCCCCCGCACCGCCCCCTCCCGGTAGAGCTCCACCGCCAGGCTCTGGGCGGGGAGGGCTTCGGGGGGGATGTGGGGCAGGGCCCGCCGGGCGTCGAGGTAGACGGCGTGGCCGCCCACCGGCTCCAACAGGGGGACCCCCTCGGCCGCCAGGGCCTCTCCGAAGCGCTGGACCTGGCCGATCCGCCATTCCAGGTAGGCCTCGTCCTGGACCTCCTCCAGCCCTGTGGCCAGGGCCTCCAGATCCCTTCCCGCCAGGCCGCCGTAGGTGGGGAAGCCTTCGCGCAGGATCAGGTGGTTCTTGAGGCGGGCCGCCAGGGCGCCGTCCCTCAGGGCCAGAAAGCCGCCGATGTTTCCGAGGCCGTCCTTCTTGGCGCTCATGGTGGCTCCGTCGGCGCAGGCGAACATGGCCGAGGCGATCTCGGGGATGGTCATGGCCTGGCAGGCGGGTTCCCGCTTCCGGATAAAGTAGGCGTTCTCCGCGAAACGGCAGCAATCGAGGAAGAAGGGGACCCCGTGGCGGCGGCAGACCTCCGAGGCCCCCCGGATGTTCTCCAGGGAGACCGGCTGGCCGCCGCCGGTGTTGTTGGTGACGGTCATCATGCAGAGGGGGACGCGGTCCCGGCCGTACTCCGAGAGGGTCCGCTCCAGGGCGGAAAGGTCCATGTTGCCTTTGAAGGGGTGTCGGGACGTCATGTCCCGTCCTTCGGGGATGACCAGGTCCAGCGCCGTCCCCCCGAAGAACTCGATGTTGGCCCGCGTGGTGTCGAAGTGGTTGTTGCTGGGGATGACCTTGCCGGGGCCCGAGAGTTCGGAGAAGAGGATGTTCTCCGCCGCCCGCCCCTGGTGGGTCGGCAGGACGTGCTCCATACCGGTCAGACGGCGCACCACGTCGTAGAAACGGAACCAGGACCGGGCTTGGGCGTAGGACTCGTCCCCCCGCAGGAGGGAGGCCCACTGCCGGTCGCTCATGGCCCCGGTCCCCGAGTCGGTGAGCAGGTCCACGAAGACCGCCTCCGCCGGCACGAGGAAGAGGTTGTACCCCGCCCGCTTGAGGTGCTCTTCCCGCTCCGCCCGGTCGGGCAGGCGGATCGCTTCCACCATCTTAATCCGGTACGGCTCGGGCCTGGTCTTCATGGGTACCCCCTAGAATGGTCCGGAGGTAAGCCCCGGTGGGCGAATCCGCCACCCCGGCCACCTCCTCCGGCGTCCCCGCGGCGATGAGGAGGCCGCCCCCCTCGCCGCCCTCCGGTCCCAGTTCCAGAACGACGTCGGCGCACTTCACGACGTCCAGGTTGTGTTCGATGACCACCACCGAGTTCCCCTGGTCCACCAGCCGGTTGAGGACGGCGAGCAGGTGGCGGACGTCCTCGAAGTGGAGGCCCGTGGTGGGCTCGTCGAGGACGTAGAGGGTCTGGCCCGTGGCCCGGCGGCTCAATTCCCTCGCCAGCTTGATCCGCTGGGCCTCGCCCCCGGAGAGGGTGGTGGCCTGCTGGCCCAGGTGGAGGTAGTCGAGCCCCACGTCCGCCAGCAGTTCGAGCTTGCGCCGGACCAGCGGCACCCGCTCGAAGAACTCCAGGGCCTCCCGCACCGTCATGTCCAGGACCTCGGCGATGGTCTTGCCCTTGAAGCGAACCTCCAGGGTCTCCCGGTTGTACCGCTTCCCCTTGCAGGTGTCGCAGGTGACGTACACGTCGGGGAGGAAGTGCATCTCGATCTTCAACACCCCGTCCCCCTGGCAGGCCTCGCACCGCCCCCCCTTCACGTTGAAGGAAAAGCGTCCGGGACGGTAGCCGCGGGCCCTCGCCTCCGGCACCTCGGCGAAGAGCTCCCGGATGGGCGTGAAGAGCCCCGTGTAGGTGGCGGGGTTGCTCCGGGGGGTGCGGCCGATGGGGGACTGGTCGATCTCGATGACCTTGTCCAGCCGCTCCCACCCCTCCAGGGCCCGGTGCTTTCCGGGGCGCTCCAGGCTGTGGTAGATCTTCGCCATGAGCCCCTTGTAGAGCACTTCGTGGACCAGGGTGGACTTTCCCGACCCCGAAACGCCGGCCACCACGGTGAGGACCCCCAGGGGGATGGGCACGTCGATGGAGCGGAGGTTGTTCTCCGCCGCCCCCCGGATCCACAGGGTCCCCTTCGGCTTTCGTCTCCTCCGGGGAATCTCGATGGAACGACGCCCCGAAAGGTAGGCGCCGGTGAGGGAGCGGGGCTCGGCGCAGAGGTCCGCCACCGTCCCCTGGGCCACCACCTCCCCCCCCTGGATGCCCGCCCCGGGCCCCAGGTCCACCAGGTGGTCCGCCGTCCGGATGGTCTCCTCGTCGTGCTCCACCACCACCACGGTGTTGCCCAGGTCCCGCATGGCCTGGAGGGTGTCCAGCAGCCGCCGGTTGTCCCTCTGGTGCAGACCGATGGAAGGCTCGTCCAGGACGTAGAGGACGCCGGTGAGCTGGCTCCCCACCTGCGTGGCCAGGCGGATCCGCTGGCTCTCCCCCCCGGAGAGGGTGGTGGCGCTACGGGAGAGGGTGAGGTACCCGAGGCCCACGTTGTCCAGAAAGGACAGCCGGCTCCGGATCTCCCGCAGGGGGAGCCTGGCGATCTCCCGCTCCTTGGGGGAGAGGTCGAGGCGGTCCAGGGCCCTCAGGGCCTCCCGCACCGAGAGGTCCGTGAAGGCGGCGATGGAGTGGTCCCCCACCTTCACCGCCAGCGCCTCCGGCTTGAGGCGCCGGCCGTGGCAGGCGGGGCAGGGGGCCGTGGACATGAAGGCCTCGATCTCCTGCCGGGACGATTCGGACTTGGTTTCCCGGTACCGCCTTAGGAGGTTGGGGATCACCCCCTCGAAGGCGTGCTCGAACTGGTACCGGCTGCGGTCCCGCCTCACGTCGTAGGCGATGCGCTTTCCGTTGGTCCCGTAGAGGATGGCCCGCCGCGCCTCCTCCGGCAGCCGGGCGAAGGGCTCGTCCATGGAGAAACCCATCTCCTTGGCGAGGCCCTGCAGCATCTCCCGGTACCAGAAGCCGCCCTCCACCGGCCAGGGGGCGAGGGCCCCCCGGTTGAGGCTCAGGGAGGGGTTGGGGACGATCTTGGCGGGGTCGAGCTCCATCTTGACGCCGAGGCCCGCGCACTCGGGACAGGCGCCGTGGGGGCTGTTGAAGGAGAAGAGGCGGGGTTCCATCTCCGGCAGGGCCGTTCCGCAGTCCGGGCAGGAGAGGCGCTCGGAAAAGAGGTGGTCGCTGCCGTCGGAGAGGCGGTGGACGACGAGGAGCCCCTCCCCCTTGGACAACGCCAGCTCCACCGACTCGGTGATCCGCTCCTTGGCCCCCTCCCGGACGGCGATCCGGTCCACCACCACCTCCAGGGTGTGGGCCCGGTACCGCTCCAGCGGGAGCCCCGCCTGGAGTTCCACGATCTTGCCGTCCACCCGGGCCCGGACGAAGCCCTCCCGCAACAGCTCCTGGAGGAGCTTCCGGTACTCCCCCTTCCGGCCCCGCACCACCGGCGCCAGGATCAAGACCTTTTCCCCTTCGGGATAGGCCAGGATCTGGTCCACCATCTGCTGCACGGTCTGGCTGGCGATGGGGCGGCCGCAGGAGGGGCAAAAAGGCCTCCCCACCCGGGCGAAGAGGACCCGGAGGTAGTCGTAGATCTCCGTGACGGTGCCCACGGTGGACCGGGGGTTGTGGGAGGAGGACTTCTGCTCGATGGAGATGGCGGGGGAGAGCCCTTCGATGGCGTCCACGTCCGGCTTCTGCATGAGGTCCAGGAACTGGCGGGCGTAGGCCGAAAGGGATTCCACGTACCGCCGCTGGCCCTCGGCGTAGAGGGTGTCGAAGGCCAGGGAAGACTTCCCCGAGCCCGAGAGGCCGGTGATGACCACCAGGCGGTTCTTGGGCAGGGAGAGGTTCAGGTTCTTGAGGTTGTGCTCCCTGGCCCCCCGGATGCGGATCTCGTCCATCGCGGCGCGCTCCGAACTTCCTTTTTTATCACGATTTGAGCCTGTCGGCCAGGAACCGAGGGGAGCCGAAGCATCCCGGCTCCCCTCGCACACCCCGGGGGGCGGCGGGTCTCCCGAGGCCTTTCTCCGCGGGCGGGGAGGGTCCCCTACCCTTCGGCCGGAAGGGCCTTCAGGTCCACGGCGCCGTTGACGGTCTCCACCACCAGCGTCCGGCCCCCCCCGTTGAGGTCTCCCCGGAGGGCGTGCTTGGCAGGCTGAAGGCCCGGCAGCTCGCACCGCATGCCGCCGTTGACGTTCTCCGCCTCCACCCGGAGGCGCGCCCGGGGGTCGAGGGAGAGGGTCACGCCCCCGTTCACCGTCTCCACCCGCCCGCCCTGGGGCTCTGTGGAGCGAATGCGGCCTTCCACCGATCCGTTGGTGGTGGTCACCTCCAGGACGTCTTCGGCGTCGAAGGTGATGGACCCGTTCACCGCCTCGGCGTGGAGGAGGGCGGCGCCGTGGACCTCCACGCCGCCGTTGGTGGTCTGGCAACGGACGGCCGCGGCGGGGACCCGGACCTCCACGGCCCCGTTGACGGTCTCCACCTCCACCCGGGTCCCGCGGGGGACCTCCACGCGGTAGGAGACGGTCAGGGAAACGCCCCGGGAAAGGAGGCCGAAGCCGCGCGTGCGGGGAAGCACCGTGAAGACCCGCACCTCTCCGGGGGAGGCCTCCGACTCCACCTTCACCTCCGCGAGAAGGCGGCGGGCCGTCTCGGCGTCCACGGCCCTCGCCTCCTTTTCGGCCACCACGTGGATGGGCCCCGCGGCCCCCTCGGCGACGCGGACGGCCCCGTTGACGTTCTCCAGCTTGAAGGTCCCGCCGGCTTCCAGGGGGAAGGTCTTCTCCACGCGCTCCGTCGCGGCGGAGCCGAGGATGGACTGGGCGCAGCCCGCGAAGGCGAAGAGAAGGGCGGCGGCGAGGACGGTTCGTCGGTCCATGGGAGACCTCCTTCGTTTCCCTCCTCCTTCAACGAGGGGTTCCGGCGGAGAGTTTCACCCTCCGGCGGCTCCGGCGGGTACAATGGCCGCGGAGGGTCTCCATGGACGAAAGACCCGGTCTTCGCATCTGTGTTCCCGGAGGAGGAGTTCTGGAGCTCCGCCACCTGCTGCTGGACCTCAACGGAACCCTGGCCCTCGACGGCCGGCCCCTGCCGGGGGTGGTCCCGGCCCTTCGGGAGGTTTCCCGGCTCCTTTCGGTCCGGATCCTCACCGCCGACACCTTCGGCACCGCCGCCCAGGTGGCCGCCGCCGCCGGAGTACCGGTGGAGCCTCTGCCCACCGGACAGCCGGGGGGGCCGGCCAAGGAAGCCGTGGCGAAAGCCCTGGGGGCCTCTGGGGTGGCCGCCATGGGAAACGGGGTGAACGACGCCCCCATGTTGGCCGCCGCCGCCCTCGGCATCGCCGTTCTGGGGCCGGAGGGCCTCGCCCGGCCGGCCTGGGAGGCGGCCCGGATCGTGGTGCCAGACCCCCTTTCGGGCCTCGAACTTTTCCTGTACCCTGACCGGCTCGTGGCGACGCTTCGGGCCTGAGCCCGCGCCGCCGCCGCAAAAGGAGTCCCCATGCGCGCCCGCATCCTCTTGGCCGCCGCCGCCCTCGCCTTCGCCTCCTGCTCCTCGGAGAAGACCGCCGACCTCCCGCCGCCCCCTTTGAACCGAAGCGCCGCGCGTTCTGCGCCGCAAGGCGCAGGCGCGGAGGCGCTTCAAGCGGTGCGGTCGTACCTGAAGAACGCCAAGCAGATGGACGTGGAGAAGATGACCCTGGAGGTCCGGGAGGCGGACCTTTCGGGAGAGCGGGGCGTCTGCACCGTGGCGGTGGGGCTGAAGGAGATGCCCGGCGCCGCCCCCATGGCCTTCACCTACGAACTGGTCCGGAAGGACGGGGTCTGGACGGTGGCCTCCTCCCGGCCCGCCGCCGGCGAGGCCCACGGTTCGCCCCCCTCCGGCGCCGCCTCCCCCCACGGGGCGTCCTCCACGGACCTTCCTCCGGGCCATCCCCCCGTGGGAGGGGACGCCCCGCCCCCCGCGCCCGGGGCTCCGGCCCGGTAGGTCAAAAGAGAAGGTCCGCCGCCTCCGCCACGCTCCGGACCCCCCGCCACGCGCCGCCCGCGGGGTGGTCCCCCAGCCGCTCCAGGTCGGAGGCCGGGAGGATCCCCCGGGTAAACCCCAGGGCCTGGGCCTCCCGGACCCGTTCCCCCACGGACCCCACCCCGCGAACCTCCCCGGCGAGGCCCACCTCGCCGAAGGCGGCCAGGTCCGGCGGAAGGGGCTTCCCGTAGTAGGTGGACGCCACCGCCAGGCAGAGGGGGAGGTCCAGGGCCGGCTCCTCCAGCTCCACGCCGCCCACCACGTTGACGAAGAGGTCCTTGTCGCCCAGCGTGACGCGGAGGGCCCGCTCCAGCACGGCGGAGAGGAGCTGGACCCGGTTCCGGTCCAGGCCCGCGCTCATGCGCTTGGCCAGGCCGAAGGCCGAAGGCGAGGTGAGGGCCTGGATCTCCACCAGCAGGGGCCGCGTGCCCTGCACCGCCACGCCGATGACCGTGCCGGGGACCCCCTTGGGACGGTCCTGAAGCAGGGCCGCCGAGGGGTTCTCCACCGGGAGGAGACCTTCCCCGGTCATCTCCAGCAGCGCCAGCTCCGAGGTGGCGCCGAAGCGGTTCTTCTGGGCCCTCAGGGCCTTGAGGTGCCGGTAGCGCTCCCCCTCCAGGTAGAGGACCGTGTCCACCATGTGCTCCAGGGCCTTGGGGCCGGCGAGGAGGCCCTCCTTGGTGATGTGGCCCACGAGGACGGCCGCCATGGCGCGGCCCTTGGCGGCCTCGATCCACCGGGCGGCGCACTCCCGCACCTGGGAGAGGGAGCCGGGGGCCGAGGCCAGGGCGCCGGAGGCGGACGTCTGGATGGAATCCACCGCCAGCACCTTCGGGGAGAGGCGGTCCACCTCCTCCAGGACCGCCTCCACCGACGTCTCCGCCAGGAGCCGGAGCCCGGGGGCCTCCACGCCGAGACGGCGCGCCCGCGCGGCCACCTGTTCCAGCGACTCCTCGCCGGTGGCGTAGAGGACCGTCCCGGAGCGGGCGACGTGGCCCAGGACCTGAAGGACCAGCGTGGTCTTCCCCACCCCCGGGTCACCCCCCAGGAGGACCACCCCGCCGGCCACCAGTCCTCCCCCCAGGACCCGGTCCACCTCGGGGTTCCCCGTCCCCATCCGGGCCTCCGAGGCGGGGCTCACCTCCCCCAGGGACACGGAGCGGGCCGTGGGGGCGGCCTTCCCGGGGCCCCGGGCCGGCGCTGCCCGCTCCTCCACGAGGCTGTTCCAGGCGCCGCACTCGGGGCACCGCCCCATCCACTTGGGGCTCTGGGCGCCGCAGGACTGGCAGACGAAGACGGTGGCCGGCCTCATGTCCGCCCCCTCCTCCAGGGAAGATGGGACGGCCTCACGGCGCGCCGTAGAAGGCGCCGGCGATGAAGACCCCCGCCACCGCCCCTTTCAGGCGCATGCCGAAGAAGGGGCTGTTGCGGCTGAGGCTGAGGACGTCCTTCTCCTCGAAGACGAACTCCTTCCGGAGGTTCAGAAGGGTCAGGTCGGCGTCGTACCCGGGGGCCACGCGGCCCTTTCCTTCAAGTTTGAGGATCCGGGCCGGGGCCGTGGAGAAGGCGTCCACCACCCGCTTGAGGGAGACGCGGTCGGTGCGGACGAGCCGGTCCAGGGCCAGCGGCACGGCGGTCTGGAGGCCGATGATCCCGTTGGGGGCCCGGTCGAACTCCTGGAGCTTCTCCTCGTAGGTGTGGGGGGCGTGGTCGGTGGCGATGGCGTCCAGCGTCCCGTCGGCCAGGCCTTCGATGACGGCGTCTACGTCCTTCTCGGTCCGAAGGGGGGGGTTCATCTTGTACCGGGTGTCGAAGGAGGCCACCGCCTCGTGGGTGAGGGTGAAGTGGTGGGGG
Organism: Acidobacteriota bacterium; assembly: GCA_037444825.1. Classification (GTDB taxonomy): domain Bacteria; phylum Acidobacteriota; class UBA4820; order UBA4820; family DSQY01; genus JBFLVU01. The sequence continues at coordinate 50,059 of JBBILR010000005.1, forward strand.
GTGGCCTCCGCCGTGACGGGGATCCGCTTCCTCTTGGCCGCCCGGATGGCCTCCACGGCGAGGCGGGTGCTCACGTGGGCGATGTGGACGGGGCGCCCCGTCAGGGCCGCCAGGGCGATATCCCGGGCCACCGGGATGGACTCGGCCTCGGCGGGGATCCCCTGGAGCCCCAGGCGGGTGGAGACCTCCCCCTCGTGCATGACGCCCCCTTCGGCCAGGTCGGGGTCTTCGCAGTGGTCGATGACCAGAAGGCCGAGGGAGCCGCCGTACTCCAGGGCCCTCCTCAAGATGGAAGCCCGGCGGACGGGCTGGCCGTCGTCGGAGATGGCCCGGACCCCCGCCTCCTTCAATTCGTAGAGGGGGGCGAGCTCCTCCCCCTTGGACCCTTTGGTCACGGCGCCGATGGGGTAGACCGCCACGGGGCTCGCCGCGCGGGCCCGCTCCAGGATGAAGCGGGTGACGGAGGCGGAGTCGTTCACGGGGTCGGTGTTGGGCATGCAGCAGACGCCGGTGAAGCCCCCGGCCAGCGCCGCCCGCAGTCCCGTGGCGATGGTCTCCTTCCGCTCGAAGCCGGGCTCCCGAAGGTGGACGTGGAGGTCGATGAAGCCAGGCGCCACCACGAGACCCGAGGCGTCGAAAACCTCCACCCCCTTGAGGGAGATCTTCTTCTCCACCCCAACGATGCGGCCCTCTTCCAAGAGGAGATCCAGGGTCTCGTCCACCCCTCCCGCGGGGTCGATGACCCGGCCGTTCTTAAGAATGAGACGCTTCATCGTCGCCCCCGCCGAGAAGAAGGTAAAGGATGGCCATGCGCACCGAGACGCCGTTTTCCACCTGGTCCAGAATCACCGAGTAGGGGCCGTCGGCCACCTCCGAGGCGATTTCCACCCCCCGGTTGATGGGGCCAGGGTGCATGACGATGACCTCCCGGTCCGCCTTCCGGAGCCGCTCTTCGGTGAGGCCGTAGTACTTGTAGTACTCGAGAAGAGACGGAAAGAGACCCTTCTTCTGCCGCTCCAGCTGGATCCGGAGCATCATCACCACGTCCTGGCCCTCCAGGGCCCGGTCGAAGTCGGTGGTGACCTTCACCCCGAGGCTCTCCAGGTGGGGGGGCAGGAGGGTGGCCGGCCCGCAGAGGGTCACGTCGGCACCCATCTTCTTCAGGAGAAAGACGTTGGAGCGGACCACCCGGGAGTGGGCGATGTCTCCGGCGATGAGGACCCGCAGGCCGCGGAAGGCCCCTTTTTTCTGCCGAATGGTGAGGGCGTCCAGCAACGCCTGGGTGGGGTGTTCGTGGGCGCCGTCCCCCGCGTTGATGAGGACCGCATGGGTGAAGGGCCGGATGAGCTGGCAGGCCCCGGGGCTGGAGTGGCGCATCACGTACGCGTCGGGCTGCATCCGCTCCAGGTTCAGGACCGTGTCCACCAGGCTCTCCCCCTTGGAGAGGGAGGAGGCCGAGGCGGAGAAGTTCAGCGTGTCGGCGGAGAGGCGCTTTTCGGCGATTTCGAAGGAGGAGCGGGTCCGTGTGGAGTTCTCGAAGAAGAGGTTCACCACCAGTTTTCCGCGGAGGGCCGGAACCTTCTTGAGGGGGCGGCGGGAGACCTCCGCCATCTTTTCGGCCGTGTCGAGGATGAGGGTGATCTCTTCGGGGGAAAGGGATTCGATCCCCACGAGGTCCTTGTGGTGCATGGCCATGACCCGCTCCTACCGGGGCTTTCGGCCCCGGGGGCTTTTCGGCTCGGGGCCCTCCAGGTAGAGGGCGTCCTCACCGTCGGTTTCCTTGAGGCGCAGTTCCACGTGGTCCTCCCGGCGGGTGGAGAGGGAAAGGCCCACGTAATCGGCCTGGATGGGAAGCTCCCGGTGTCCCCGGTCCACCAGAACCGCCAGCTGGACCCTCGCCGGGCGCCCCAGGTCCACCAGCGCGTCCAGGGCCGCCCGAACGGTCCGTCCGGTGAAGAGCACGTCGTCCACCAGGACCACCGTCTTTCCCTCCAGGGAAAAGTCCACCTGGGTCCCCCGGAGCACCGGGGCGGTCCCCGCGGAGGAAAAGTCGTCGCGGTACAGGTTGATGTCCAGGGACCCCACGGGCAGGGCCACCCCCTCCGCCTTCTGGATGAGGGCGGCCAGGCGCCGGGCCAGGGGGACGCCGCGCCGGTGGATGCCGATGAGCGCGACGTCCTGGCAGCCCTGGAGGCGCTCGGCGATCTCCAGGGCCAGCCGCCCCAAAGAGCGCTGGATACCCGCCCCGTCGAAGATCTTCTTCCGTTTCATGGTCATCCCCTCGGCGGTGGAGAATGGAGGATCGCCTTCGGCCCTCCCCCCTCTCGGGAAGCACCATCTTAGGCCCGGCCCCGAAGGGTGTCAACGCGGCCGGTTGACAGGCGGGCGCCACGGGTGGTAGCGTTTTTCCCTTCGGCGAGCGGGTTGCCGGGGAAGATTTTTTCAAGGAGTTCCAATGGCCAGCGGTACGGTGAAGTGGTTCGACGAGAAGAAGGGGTACGGATTCATCACCATGGACGAGGGAAAGGACGTCTTCGTCCACTACAGCGCCATCGTGGGGACCGGCTTCCGGAAGCTCCAGGAGGGCGACCGCGTCACCTTCGAAGTGAAGGACGGGAACAAGGGTCCCCAGGCGGACCAGGTGAAGGTGGTCCGCGAGTAACGCCCCGCGCTACGCACGGACACAACCCCGAGGAGGGCCGAAAGGCCCTCCTTTTTTTGGGGGGGGCCAACCCCCGGAGGGCGGCGGGTCCCGCGAGGAGGTCCGGCCGAATCTCAAGTGGTCCGCCAGGGGGCTTTCGGACCGACGTTGAAAACGGCCGGGAAGGTCCCCCCGGAGGCCTTCCGGCCCCGCAGGGGAACGGAGAGGGACCCTCGCTTCGGGAGGAGGAGCGGCTTCGGATCCCTTCCCCTTCGGGGGCCAAAGGCCGATTTGGCGAGGACCGAAGGGCTCTTTTTTTGCGGAAGGGTTTCCCCTGAAGAGCCTCTTTTACTTTTTTCACATAAAACAGTTTTTGTAATGAAGAGTTTCCGGGGACCCCCCGGAACCCTTCGCCCCCAGGATCCGGCCGGGAACCTGAAAGATCCCCCCGCTCGTCCCCCCCCTGCCCCTTGGTCACCCCCGGCGGGAACGAGGGGCGTCCCGGGGAGGGCCGACCGGGAAAAAGGTCAGCCCGACGGACAAAATCTGCTTCAAGTTTTTCCCCGGCCTTCGAAGCCGGCGAGCCGCTTGAGAAAAGCCAGGCGCCGGGGGTTCTCGTAGAGGGTCCTTACGTAGTAGACGTTGGCCGCCCTCCGGGCCATCTGGACGAAGGCCGGGTACGGGTGGACCGTCTGGGAGATGTCGGAGACGCGCAGCCCCAGCCGAACCCCCAACACGAGTTCCTGGAGGAGCTCCCCCGCGTGGGCTCCCACCATGTGGGCGCCCAGGAGCCGACCCCTCCGGTCCGTCAGGACCTTGGCCAAGCCGCCGGGGCGGTCTTCGATGACGGCCCGGTCCAGGTGGTCGAAGTCGTAGGTCAGGACGTGGTGGGGGATCCCCCGCTCCCGGGCCTCGGCCTCCGTGAGGCCGCAGTGGGCCACCTCCGGGTCGGTGTAGGTCACCCAGGCCACGGCCCGGAAGTGCATCTTCTCGAGAAAGAAGGCGGGCAGGCGGCTCCGGACGATGTTTCGGACGGCGACGCCGGCCTCGTGTTCGGCCATGTGGGCGAACTGGTAGAGGCCGTTGCAGTCGCCCACGGCCCAGATTCGGGGGGCGGTGGTCCGCATGGCCCGGTCCACCTGAATCCCCGTCCGGTCGTGGGCCACCCCCGCCCGCTTCAGGTCGAGTCCCTCGACGTTGGGGGAACGGCCCGTGGCGACGAGGATCTCCTCCGCCTCCACCAGCGATTCGGCGCCGGCGGCGTCCCTCAAGACGAACCCCTTTCCCGAGGCGGTCTTCACCGCCCGCACGGCCCGCCGCTCCCCGAGAAAGACGACGCCCTCCTCCCTCAGGACTTGAAGAAGGTACTCCCCCGCCTCCGGTTCCTCCCGGGGGAGGGGCCGGGGGTTGGATTCCACCAGCGTCACCGCCACCCCCATGCGGCGGTACATCTGGGCGAACTCCACGCCGATGGGCCCGCCCCCGAGGATGAGGAGGGAACGGGGCAAGGCCTCCAGCCGGAGGGCCCGCCGGCTGTCGAGAAACCCGGTTTCCGCTAGACCTTCGATGGGAGGGGGGACGGCGTGGGCGCCGGTGGCCAGGACGACGTGGCGCGTCCGAAGCGTCTCGCCGCCCACCTCCAACAGATCCGGGGCCAGAAACCGGGGGGCCCCCTGGCGCACCTCCACCCCCGCCCCCTTGAGCCCCTCCTCCACGTCCCTGCGGCCCAGGGAGGATTGGACGGCCTCCACGTACCTCCGGGCGGCGGCGTAGTCGAAGGGGGGCTCCCCCGACCCGATGCCGCGGGAGGGCCCCTTCCGCGCCTCCACAAGGAGCCGGGCCAGGTGGAGGAAGGTCTTGCTGGGGACGCAGCCCCAGGCCATGCAGTCCCCCCCCAGGCTCTCCCGCTCCACGAGGAGGACCCGGGCGCCCAGGCGGCCCAGTCCGCGGGCCGCCGCCTGGCCGGCGGCGCCCCCTCCGACGATGACGGCGTCGTACCGCTCCATGGGCCTCCGGGCTCCCGCGTCCATTCTAGCGAAGAAACGAAGAGGGGAGGGCCGGGCCCTCCCCTCTGCTCCTTCCGAGCTGGCGGGACCGACGGGGCTCGAACCCGCGACCTCCGACGTGACAGGCCGGCGCTCTAACCAAACTGAGCTACGATCCCGCTCAGAGGGAAAGTATAACACCTTTGGACCCCCGCCCTCAAGGGGATCTGCCCCCCTTTCCGCGGGGGGCGGACTCAGGTGGAGGCGGGACTTCCCTCCCCGCTTCCGTTCTCCGAACCCTCGGGGGCGTGCTTCGCCACCGACACTACCTTGTCGCCCTCGTCCAGCTGGATGATCTTGAGCCCTTGGGTCCGGCGGCCGATGCGGGAGATGCCCTTCACGGGGGTCCGGATGAGCTGGCCCTGGGCGGTGACCAGGACGATCTCGTCCTCTTCCCGGACGTGGAGGCCGCCCACCACGGGCCCGTTCTTGGGGGTCATGAGGAGGTTCAGGATGCCGGAGCCGGCCCGGCCCTGGATCCGGTAGTGGGCCAGGGGCGTCCGCTTGCCGAAGCCCTTCTCGGTGACGGTGAGGATGTCGCCCTCCCCGGAGACGGCGCGGCCGGCGCCTTCCTCGTCCACGGCCTCCACCACCGCACCCTTGAGGATTTCCATTTCCACCACCACGTCCTCGCCCTTGAGCCGGATGCCCTGGACCCCCTGGCTCGTCCTGCCCGTGGGGCGGATCTCCTCCTCGGGGAAGGTAATGCACCGGCCCTCCCGGGTGGCCAGGAAGACGTGGCCCGCGCCGTCGGAGATGCCCGCCCCCACCAGCTCGTCCCCCTCCCGGAAGGTCATGGCGATCTTGCCGCTCATCCGGATGGACTCGAACTCGTCCATGCGGGTCTTCTTCACGAGGCCCTGGCGGGTGGCCAGCACCAGGAAGTGGTCGGCGTCGAAGCAGCCCCGGGCGGAGAGGAGGCCCAGGATCTTCTCCTCGGCCCCCAGGGCCAGGAGGTTCACCAGCGCCCGGCCCCGGGCCGACGTTCCCGCCTCCGGAAGCTCGTAGACCTTGAGGCCGTAGACCTTCCCCTGGTTGCTGAAGAAGAGGAAGCGGTCGTGGTTCATGGCCACGAAGAGGTGCTCCACGAAGTCGTCCTCCCTCGGCGCCATCCCCGCCCGGCCTTTGCCTCCCCGGTGCTGGCTCCGGTACTCGGCCAGCGCCGTGCGCTTGATGTAGCCGCCGTGGGTGACGGTGATCACCATCTCCTCGTCGGCGATGAGCTCCTCGATGGAGATCTCCCCCGTGTCGTCCACGATTTGCGTGCGCCGGGCGTCGGCGAACTCTTCCTTGAGGGCCCGCATCTCCTCGCACAGGATGGCCTTCACCCGCGCCTCGCTCCCCAGGATCTCCGTCAGTTCGGCGATCTTCTGGAGGACCTCCCGGTATTCGGCGAGGATCTTGTCCCGCTCCAGGCCGGTGAGGCGCTGGAGGCGCATCTCCAGGATGGCCTTGGCCTGGATCTCCGACAGGGAGAACCGCTCCATGAGGCCGGCCCGGGCCTCCTCCGGGTCCTTGGCGGTCCGGATGAGGGCGATGACGGCGTCCAGGTGGTCCAGGGCGACGGTGAGCCCCTCCAGGACGTGGGCCCGCTCCTTGGCGCGCTCCAGGTCGAAGCGGGTCCGCCTTACGATGACCTCCTTCCGGTGGTCCACGAAGGCCGAGAGGAGACCCTTCAAGGTGAAGGTCCGGGGCTGGCCCCCCGAGATGGCCAGCAGCTGGACGCCGAAGGTGGTCTCCATCTCGGTGAACTTGTAGAGTTGCTTGAGGACGACGTCGCCGATCTCCCCCCTGCCCAGCTCCAGCACCACCCGGATCCCCTCCCGGCTGGACTCGTCCCGGATGTCCGTGATGCCGGTGATCCGCTTCTCCTTCACGAGGGCGGCGATCTTCTCAATGAGGTTCGCCTTGTTGACCTGGTAGGGGACCTCGGTGACGACGATGGCTTCCCGGTCCTTCTTCAGCTCCTCCACGTGGGCCCGGGCCCGCACCTTGATGAGGCCCTTCCCGGTCTCGTAGGCCTGGCGGATGCCTTCCCGACCCAGGATGAGGCCCGCCGTGGGAAAATCCGGCCCCGGCAGGATCTTCATGAGTTCGGCGGTGGTGATGTCGGGCCGCTCCACCAACGCCCCCACCGCGTCCGCCACCTCCCCCAGGTTGTGGGGGGGGATGTTGGTGGCCATGCCCACGGCGATCCCCGCCGACCCGTTGACCAGGAGGTTGGGGAAGAGGCAGGGGAGGACCACCGGCTCCGTCTCCTCCCCGTCGTAGTTGGGGACGAAGTCCACGGTGGCCTTCTCGATGTCCGCCACCAGCGTGTGGGCCAGCTTGGCCATGCGGACTTCGGTGTACCGCATGGCCGCGGGGGCGTCGCCGTCGATGGAGCCGAAGTTCCCCTGGCCGTCCACCAGAGGGTGGCGCATGGAGAAGTCCTGGGCCATTCGGACCAGCGTGTCGTAGATGGCGGCGTCCCCGTGGGGGTGGAATTTTCCCATGACGTCGCCGACGATGCGCGCGGACTTCTTGTAGGGGCGGTTCCAGTGGTTTCCCCCCAGGTACATGCCGTACAGGATCCGCCGGTGGACCGGCTTGAGGCCGTCCCGGACGTCGGGGAGGGCCCGGCCGATGATGACGCTCATGGCGTAGTCGAGGTAGCTGCGCCTGAGCTCGTCCTCGAGGTTCACCGGCTGGGGGCGGTCGAAGAGTTGGGGCTCCTCTTTCATCGTCGGGTTCCTTCAAGACCCCAAGCGCCGCGCCGAGCGGCGCCGGGCCTCAGATATCCAGGTTTGTCACGTTGAGGGCGTTCTGCTGGATGAAGTCCCGGCGGGGCTCCACCGCGTCGCCCATGAGAACCGAGAAGAGGCGGTCCGCCTCGGCGGCGTCTTCCACCCGGACCTGCAGGAGCCTCCGGCGCGCCGGGTCCATGGTGGTCTGCCAGAGCTGCTCGGGGTTCATTTCGCCGAGCCCCTTGTACCGCTGGATGTGGTACTTGGCCTTCACCGCCCCCAAGAGGTGCTGGAGGAGGGCCCGCCGGTCGGTCACCACGGCGTCGGTCTCGCCGTTGTGGATCTCGAAGGGGGGGTGGTCGAAGTCCTTCAGGCGCTCGTGGAGCGAAAGGGCGGTGAGGAACTCGGAGGCGTGGTGCAGGGCGTGGTTCACCAAGGCCGCGTGGGGGTTCTGGGGATCCTTGGCGGTGAACTCGTAGAGGCTGTGCTCCTCGTCGAAGCGCATACGGCCCGTCTCGAAGCCCCGCCGCTGGGCCTCGGACCTCAGATCCTCCGTCCGGTGGAGGTTGGCGAAGAGGTCCCGGCAGAGGCCCGCCTCATATAGAAAAGCCAGCAGCGCCTCGGTGTAGCCCTTGCGCTGGAGCCTCCCCAGGAGACGGTCGTACCGCTGGAGCCTCTCCAGGGCCCGGGCCAGCTCCTCGCCCGCGTAGCTCTTCTGGAGGGCCGGGAGGGTCACGGAAAAGGCGGCCACCGCCTTCTCCACGAAAAAGCGGGTGAGTTCCTCCTCCGTGGCGATGTACCGCTCCTCCTTCCCCTTGCTCACCCGGTAGAGCGGCGGCTGGGCGACGAAGACGTGGCCCTTCTCCACCAGCGAGGGGAAGTGGCGGTAGAACAAGGTGAGCAGGAGGGTGCGGATGTGGCTCCCGTCCACGTCGGCATCGGTCATGATGATGGCCTTGTGGTACCGGAGCCTCGAGAGGTCCACGTCCTCCTGCCCCACGCCGGCCCCCAACGCGGTGATGATGGTGCGGATCTCCTGGTTGGACAGGATCTTGTCCAGCCGCGCCTTCTCCACGTTCAGGATCTTCCCCCTCAGCGGGAGGATGGCCTGGAAGCGGCGGTCCCGCCCCTGCTTGGCGGAGCCGCCGGCGGAGTCGCCCTCCACCAGGAAGAGCTCGCACTTGGCGGGGTCCCGCTCCTGGCAGTCGGCCAGCTTGCCGGGCAGGGAGTCCCCCTCCAGGGCGCTCTTCCGGCGGGTGAGTTCCCGGGCCTTCCGGGCCGCCTCCCGGGCCCGCGCGGCGTCGATGACCTTCTGGACGATCTGCCGGGCGATGCCGGGATTCTCCTCGAAGTACCGCGCCAGGAAGTCGTTCAGGGCCCCCTCCACCACGCTTTTCACTTCGCTGTTCCCCAGCTTGGACTTGGTCTGGCCCTCGAACTGGGGGTTGGGGACCTTCACGGAGACGACGGCGGTGAAGCCTTCCCGCACGTCGTCCCCCGAGAGGGGGATCTTGAGGTTCTTGGTGAGCCCCTGGGCGGCGGCGTAGGCGTTGAGGCTCCGGGTGAGGGCCGCCCGCATGCCCGCCAGGTGGGTTCCGCCCTCCGGCGTGTGGATGGAGTTGGCGAAGGAAAAGACCAGCTCGCTGTAGCCGGTGTTCCACTGAAGGGCGCACTCCAGAAGGATCCGCTCCTTCTCCGCCCGGCAGACGATGGGGGTGGGGTGGAGGGGGGTCTTGCCTCGGTTGAGGTACTCCACGAAGGCGGCGATGCCCCCCTCGTAGCGGAATTCCTCCCGGCGGTTCTCCTCCCGCTCGTCGGTGAGCCGGATGCGGAGGCCGGCGTTGAGGAAGGCCAGCTCCCGCATCCGCGTCACCAGCGTTTCCCAGGAGAAGACCGTCTCCTCGAAGATGTCCGGGTCGGGCTTGAAGGTGATCCGGGTCCCGTGCTTACCCGGTGGGTGGGGGGTGCCGGTGCGGGTGAGCGGGCCCCGCGGCACGCCCCGCTCGTAGCTCTGCACCCAGACGCCCCCGTCCCGCCAGATCTCCAGGTCCAGCCGCTCCGAGAGGGCGTTCACCACCGAGACGCCCACCCCGTGCAGGCCGCCGGAGACCTTGTAGGCGTGGTTGTCGAACTTCCCGCCGGCGTGTAGGACGGTGAGGACCACCTCCGCGGCGGGCCGCTTTTCCTCGGGGTGCATGTCCACAGGGATCCCCCGGCCGTTGTCTTCCACCGTCACCGAGTCGTCGGCGTGGACGGTAACCTGGATTTCGGTGCAGTGGCCCGCCTGGGCCTCGTCCACCGCGTTGTCCACCACCTCCCAGACCAGGTGGTGAAGCCCCATGGCGGAGGTGCTCCCGATGTACATGGCGGGCCGCTTGCGTACCGCCTCCAGGCCCTCGAGGACCTTGATGGAAGAGGCGTCGTACCGTTCCTGCTGCTGGGACATGCTCTCGTGCCTTTCTTTCGGCGCCGCCTTTGCGCGGCGCGAACGTTCACACGACCCGGCCTTCGGCCACCCTCCGGACCTCCGCCTCCCCCCCGGGGAGGAAGCCCTCCCGGGTGGTGGTCAGGATGACCTGGGCCCTTCGTTCCGTGAGGCGCAGAAGGTCCCCAATGCGCCGTTCGTCCAGCTCCGCCTCCGCGTCGTCCACCAGGAAGAGGGGAGGGTCCCCCTCCCGCCTGGACCCGAGGAGGACCAACGCCAATTTTACCATCCAAAGGGCCGTTCGTGCCTGCCCCGAGGAGCCGTAGGCCTCCAGCGGCCGCCCGTCCAGGAGGAAGTCCACGCGGTCCCGCTGGGGCCCCGCCAGGTTGGTCCCCAGCCTTTCCTCCGTCTCCCGGAGCCGTTCCAGCGCCGCGGGCAGATCCCCTCCCCCGGAGGGGTGGTAGACCAGCCGGAGCTTCTCCCCCGTTCCCAGTTCGGCGGCCATCTCCGACAGCAGGCCGTTCAGCGCCTCCGTCACCTCCAGCCGCTCCCGCTGCACCCGCTCCCCCAGCCGCGCGTAGGGCTGGGTCCAGGCCGCCACCTCGCCGGGGCGGCGGGCCGGATTTCGAAGGAGCGCCCCCCGCTGCGCCCGAACCTTCCCAAATTCCAGGAGGGTCTTCAGGTGGACCGGCCTTCTCAGGATCCCCGCGGCATCGAGAAGGCTCCGGCGGCTCCGGGGCTCCCCCTTGACGAGCCCGCGGTCCTCGGCGCAGTGGACCACCACCGGCAGGACCGCCAGGTACTCCGCGAGGGGGACGTCACGGCCGTCCAGGAGAAAACGCTTTCCTTTCCGCCCCAGGACCCCTTCGAGGCGATGGGAGACGCCCCTGGATCGCACCTCCCCCTCCAGCCGGGCCTCGGAGGCCCCGAATTGGATCAGCGGTTCCAAGTGGTGCTCTCGAAAGGACTTAGTGGTCCCCAGCAGGTAGACCGCCTCCAGCAAACTGGTCTTCCCCTGGGCGTTGGCCCCGCAGAGGACCGTCACCGGACTTTCGAAGGAGAGGCGGACCTCGCGGAGGTTCCGGAATCCCTCCGCCGCGACGCCGAGAAGCCTCAATCAAACCTCAGCGGCATGATGACGTACTTGTGCTCCGGCGCGCCCTCCGGCCGCACCGGCTGGAGAAGAGCCTGGTGCTCCCCGTCCCGCATGGCCATCTGGACCTTTTCCTCGGAGCAGGCCCCCAGGAAGTCCAGGAGGTAGTCGGCGTTGAAGAGGAGCTGGACGGCCTCCCCCTCGTAGCGCTCGCAGGACAGGTACTCCCGCCCCTCGTCCCCCGTCTCGGCGTTCCGTGCCGTGATCTCGAGGCTCCCCGCCGGGTCGAAGGAGAGAATGACCGCCCGGGTCCTGGCCTCCGCCACGTTGGACACCCGGCGCAGACGCTCCTGAAGCTCCGCGCGGCCCACCACCGCCAGCTTGTCGGACCCCTGGGGGATGACCTTCTCCCACGCGGGGAAGGTGGTGTCCATGAGGCGGCTGTACAGGAGGCGGTTCCCCGTCTCCAGAAAGATCGTGCTGTCCCGGAAGGAGACACGGACCTTCTCCTGCCCGTCCAGCTTGAGGAACTCCGTGAGGGTCTTCCGGGGGACGAGGAGGCGCATAGGCTCCTCCACCCCGACGGGCCCCGTCCACTCCGTGTAGGTCAGGCGGTGGGAGTCGGTGGAAACCAAGGCCAGCCGGCCGCTCTCCAAAAGCAAGAGAGCACCTCGGACCGAGAAGCGGCTCTCCTCCACCCCCACCGAAACCAGCGCCTCGGCGATGCAGCGCTTGAGGGCCTCCATGGGGAGTTCGAGGCACTTTCCCCCGTCGGGGGAAAGGATCGTGGGGAAATCCTCCTGCGGAAGCGTCTGGAGGTGGTACTCCTGGCGCCCCCCCTCCGGCTGGAGGAAGAGCCTTCCCTGCGCCGTGGTCTTGAGGGAGAGCCGGCCCTCCAGGCCGGAGAAAGCCCGGACGAGGGAGGAAAACTTCTTGGCCGAGACGGTGACGCCCCCTTCCTCCAGAATCTCCGCGGAACACCGGCAGGTGAGGGTCACCTCCAGGTCGGAGGCGGCGATTTCCAGCGCGTTGCCGGCGGTGCGGAGCAGGAGGTTGGCCAGGATGGGGATGGTGGCCTTGGACTCCACGATCCCCTGCGCCAGCGTCAGTTCGGAAAGGAGGCTCCGGGCTTCGATCTTCGTCTCCATTGGATATCTCCCCTTAGAGAGAGGCAGTAGCCGTAGTAGGGCCTGTGGATCTGTGGAAAAGTCTCCCGGAGCCCGCCGGAGAGTACGCCGGGGCCGGGGGAAGACTGTGGAGGACGTTGTGCGCGGGATGGAAAAAAGCCTCTTTTCGGCCGCGCCGTTCTTTTCCACAGCTTTTCCAGGGAGCCTTTTCCACCATCGGTCCCTTTCTTCAGCGGATGGACCGCATTAGGTTGTGGATCGTCTGTTGAAGGTGGGGGTCCTTCTTCGCCTGCTCGTCGATTTTCCGGATGGCGTGAAGGACGGTGGTGTGGTGCTTCCCCCCGAACTTCCGTCCGATTTCCGGTAGGGAGAAGGCGGTGAGTTCCTTGCAGAGGAACATGGCCACCTGACGCGGGAGGACGATGCTGGCCTTGTTGGTCCGGGCCTTCAGGTCCTGGACGCGCATCTTGTAGTAGGCCGCCACGTGGCGCTGGATGGCCTCGATGGTGGGCGCCCGGCCGTCCTCCTTGAACAGGCTCTCGAAGGTCTCCCGGGCCAGGTCCACGGTGATGGGAAGGCCCTTGAAGGAGGAGAAGGCGATGAGTCTCAGGAGGCACCCCTCCAGCTCGCGGATGTTGCTCTTGATGCGCCCGGCGATGAAGAGGGCCACGTCCTCCGGCAGGGAGACCCGGTAGGCCTCGGCCTTCTTGTAGAGGATGGCCACCTTGGTTTCGAGCTCGGGGGGCTGGATGTCGGCGATGAGGCCCCATTCGAACCGCGAGCGAAGCCGCTCCTCGATGCTGTGGAGGTCCCTCGGGGGGCAGTCCGAGGAGAGGACGATCTGGCGCTGGGCCTCGTGAAGGGCGTTGAAGGTGTGGAAGAGCTCCTCCTGCGTCCCCTCCTTGCCGGAGAGGAACTGGACGTCGTCGAGGAGGATCACGTCGGCCCGCCGGTAGCGTTCGCGGAACTCGTGCTGCTGCCGGTGGGTGATGGACGCGATCATCTCGTTCATGAACCGCTCGGTGGAGAGGTAGCAGACCTTCAGATCCGGGTTGTTGCGCTTGATCTCCGCGCCGATGGACTGCATGAGGTGGGTCTTTCCGAGGCCCACGCCGCCGTAGATGTACAGGGGGTTGTAGGAACGGGAGGGGTTCTGGGCCACGGCGAGGCAGGCGGCGAAGGCGAAACGGTTGGAGGGCCCCACCACGAAGGTGTCGAAGCGGTACTGAGGGTTGAAGAGGGGGTCGGCGGAGGAGGGGGGTGGGGTTTTTTCCTTTCGGGATGGGGCCTTGGGGGCGGGCTCCGGCTGGAGGACCAGCTCCTCCCCGGCGCCGTCCTCGAAGGAGATGGCCAGGCCCGGGTGGCCGGCGTCCACGGCCGCCTCCTCCAGGATGCCCCGGTAATGGCTCTCCAGCCACTCCCGGAAGAGGGGGTTGGGGGTCAGCAGGACCACCTTCGACTCCTCCATCCGCAGGAGTTTGAGGGGCTTGAACCAGGAGGCGAAGGTGCTCTCCGGAACCCTCGACTTGACCTTCTCCAGGATTTGGGCCCACAGACGGTGGCTCATGGTTTATTCACAGTCATTTCCACAGGGTGTGGATATTCCTTCCCTCGCCTCCGCACCAGTATGCCCCTCTTCGGGGGCGAAGGAAAGGGGGAACGCCGCCGCCGGCCAATTGCTTCGGAACGGAAAAGCCGTTATGTTGAAAACGAAGCGCGGATGGGGCAAAAGGGCGGGGGAGGAAACCGTGGGCTCCAGTCCTCGAAAGAGAGCCGCCGGAGGGAGCGCCGCCAAGGCGCGAGGCGCGGAAGGCGCCGCTGCGGAGGCCTTCCGGTGCGCCGCCGTGGACGTGGGCTCCAACGCCATTCGCTTTCTCGCGGCCCAATTTCCCTCCCCGGGCTCCTTCGCAGTACTGGATGCGGCCCGCAGCCCCGTGAGGCTGGGACACGGCGTCTTCGTGCGGGGGGAGCTGGACCCCCAGGCCATCGCCCGGGCGGTGGAGGTCCTCCGGGAGTACCGGCTCCGGATGGATTCGCTGGGCATCGAGCATTACCGGGCCGTGGCCACCAGCGCCGTGCGGGAGAGCCGGAACGGGGACGCCTTCCTTGAAGAAGTGCAGGCGAGGGCCGGCATCCGCCTGGAACCCATCGGCGGGTCGGAGGAGGCCCGCCTGGTCTACCAGGCGGTGAAGAACCGGATGGAGATGGGGACCCGCCGCTGGCTCCTCGTGGACGTGGGCGGGGGAAGCGTGGAGGTGGCCCTGGCCCACCGGGCGGGAATTCTCTGGAGCGAGTCCCACACCATGGGCGCCGTGCGGCTCCTGGAGGAGCTGGCGGCCTCCGCCGAGGAGACGGGCCGCCTGTCGCGCCTCCTGTCGGAGTACGTGGGGACCCTGCGCCTGCACCGGGACCTTTCGGGAATGGACCTCGGCTGCATCGCCACCGGGGGAAACGCCGAGGCCCTGGCGGCCCTGGCCCTCCGCCCCGCCGAAAAGGGCGGTGTGGCGCGGATGGGGGTGGGGGTGCTGGAGCGGCTGGTCCGGCGCCTCATGGCCCTCGGGTACCGCGAGAGGGTGGAGACTCTGGGCCTGAGGGAGGACCGGGCGGACGTCATTCTGCCCGCCGCCCTGGTGTACCTGCGCCTGGCGAGGCTGGCCGGGGCCCGGGAGGTCCGCGTCCCCTTCGTAGGCCTCCGGGAGGGGGTGGTGCTGGAGCTGGCGGAGGCCCATGCGGGACGGGACGCCGGAGGGCGGAGCGAGGCCGCGGTGGAGGAGGCGGTCCTCCCCGTCGGGCGCAAGTTCGGCTTCGACGAGGGCCACGGCCTTCACGTGGCCCGCCTGGCCCTCTCCCTCTTCGACCAGACCCGGGACCTTCACCGCCTGGGCCTTTCCGAACGGGCCATCCTGCAGGCGGCGGCCCTTCTCCACGACGTGGGAACCTTCGTGAGCTACAACCGCCACCACAAGCACAGCCTCTACCTCATCGCCAACAGCGAGCTGGCGGGCTTCTCCCCCCGGGAGACCCTGGTGGTGGCCAACGTGGCGCGGTACCACCGGCGGAGCGCCCCCAAGCCCCAGCACGAGGCCTTCTCCGTCCTGGACCGGAGGGAGCGGCGCACCGTCCGGGTCTTGGCCTCCCTGCTGCGGCTGGCCGACGCGCTGGACCGGGAGCACCGCCAGCGGGTCCACCGGGTGGAGGTCTCCCGCCGGGGGGCTCGCCTGCGCCTCACCGTGGAGGGGGAGGGCGACCTCCTGCTGGAGGGCTGGTCCATGAAGCGGAAAGCCGACCTGTTCCGGGAAACCTTCGGCGCCGAGGTGGAGGTTTCCGTGGCGGAGGGAAGCCCATGAGCGGGAGCGCGGAGCGCCCCTACCCCGGCCGGCTCATCGCCGTGGAGGGGCTGGACGGGTCGGGCAAGTCCACCCAGATCCACCTTCTCCACCGGTGGTTGCGGGCCCGCGGGTACCGGGTCTTTTTCTCCGAGTGGAATTCGTCGGTCCTGGTTCGGGAGGCCACGCGAAAGGGGAAGAAGCGGCAGCTGCTCACCCCCACCACCTTCAGCCTCATCCACGCCACCGACTTCGCCGACCGCTACGAGCGTCAGATTCTCCCCCTGTTGCGGGCCGGGTACCTGGTCCTCTGCGACCGCTACGTCTACACCTCCTTCGCCCGGGACGCGGTGCGGGGATGCGACGGCGGCTGGCTCCGCAGGCTGTACAGCTTCGCGGTTCCGCCCGACGTGGTCTTCTTCTTCCGCCTTCCCCTGGAAACGGCCCTGGGGCGGATCCTGGAGGGGAGGCCCAAACTCAAGTACTTCGAGGCGGGGATGGACCTGGGCCTCCACCCCGACCCCCAGGAGAGCTTCCGCATCTTCCAGGGTCGGGTCCTGGAGCAGTACCTCGCCATGGTGCCGGAGTTCGGCTTCACCGAGGTGGACGCCACGCTTCCCGTCCACGTCCAGCAGAAGGCGGTGCGAAGAATCCTCTCGGAAAAGGTGGACCTGGCCTTCTTTCACAAGAGGTACACCCCATGAGCGGAAAGCGGTGCTACAGCCACCCCCCGGCTGGGGTGGACCTCGCCAAGCTCTCCGGGTGGCTGGTGGTGGTGGAGGGGCCCGACTCCTCCGGCCGCTCCACCCACGTCTCGCTCCTCTCCCAGTGGCTGGAGGAGCAGGGGTACGCCGTGGCCCAGGTGGGGCTCAAGCGCTCCACCCTCGTGGGGCCGGAGCTGGACCGGGCGAAGCAGGGCAACGTCCTGAGCCCCCGGACCATGAGCCTCTTCTACGCCACCGACTTCTACGACCAGCTGGAGAACATCATCTTCCCCTCCCTGCGGGCGGGCTTCGTGGTCCTGGCCGACCGGTACATCTACACCCTCATGGTCCGGGACCTGGTGCGGGGCGCCGATCCGGAGTGGCTCCGCTCCCTCTACGGCATGGCCCTCGTCCCCGACGCGGTCTTCTTCCTCTCCGTCTCCATGACCACCCTCGTGGAACGCACCTTCGAGTCGAGGGACCAGTTGGACTACTGGGAGTCGGGGATGGACCTGGGTTTGGGAAGGGACTGGTTCCAGAGCTTTCTCGTGTACCAGCGCCGGATCCGCCGCGAGTTTCAGCGGCTGGCCGGCCCCTTCGGCTTTACGGTCATCAACGGAAACCGCACCGCCGCCGCCATCCACCGGGACCTGGTGGAGGGGGTGCGGCGGATCCTGGCCGACGGACGGGGGTGACGCCATGGCCGGTCCTGGGGAACGGAAGATGCGGACGGACGGAAAGACGCCGGAGCGCCGGAAGTCCAAAAAGGGGGCGGTGAAACGGGAGGAGGCCCTGGCCCTGGCCGCGGAGGTGGAGCGGGCCCGCCTCCTCGTTCGGGAGGTGGGGGAGGCGGTCCTGGCCCGCCTGGAGGGCCGGGCGGCCGTCCTTCACCAGGCGCTCACGGGAGAGGGGCTTCCGGAGGCGCCGGCCCTTCCGCGGGCGGAGCGGCTCCGGCACCTCCGCCAGGCGGCCGCCGGCCTCAAGGTGAAACCGGCCAAGGGGCGGGTAAAGGACCTGGCCCGCCTGGAGGCGCTCTTCGACGCCCTGGAGGAGGTCCTGTCGCCGTGAGGGTCCTGTTCCTCTCCGACGTCCACGCCAACTTCCCGGCCCTGTGGCGGGCCCTCGAAGCCGCCAGGCGGCGCCTGGCGGATCGGGTGGTCTGCGCCGGGGACCTCGTCGGCTTCGGCCCCCACCCCGT
This sequence comes from Acidobacteriota bacterium, assembly GCA_037444825.1. Classification (GTDB taxonomy): domain Bacteria; phylum Acidobacteriota; class UBA4820; order UBA4820; family DSQY01; genus JBFLVU01. The sequence continues at coordinate 67,344 of JBBILR010000005.1, forward strand.
GGAGGTGCTGAGGCTCCTTCGGGAGCGGGACGTTCTCTGCGTCCGGGGCAACGTGGAGCGGAAGGTCCTCGGCCTCCTCTCCGAAAGCCCGAGGAGGCTCCGGAAGCTCCTTCCGAAGAAGAACCTCGGTCCCCTGGCGTGGACGGCGCTCCAGCTCGGGGAGGAGGAGCGGCGCTTTCTGGAAGGCCTCCCCGAGCGGCTGGAACTGGAGCTGGAAGGGGTCCGGGTCCTGGTGGTCCACGGGAGCCCCCGGAAGGACACCGACTACCTCTTCCCCAGCCTCACCCGGGCCGCGCTGGTTTCCCGGCTGGGGCAGGACCGCCCCGGCCTCCTGGTCTGCGGCCACTCCCACATCCCCTTCGCCCGGCGGGTGGGCGGGGTGCTGGTGGTGAACTGCGGGTCGGCGGGGAAGCCGGTGGACGGCGACCCGCGGGGCTCCTACGCCGTGGCCGACCTTTCGAGGGGGCGGGCCCGGGCGCGGATCGTCCGCTTCGCCTACCCGGTGGAGCGCGTGGTGAGGGACCTTCGGGAACGGCGGGCGGGGGCCCGGGGGGTGGATGCCTTCGCCGAGGGCCGGAAAGCCTCCGATGACGACCCCTGAGCCGCCGGTCCTTCTCTTCGAGCTGGGCCGGACCGGCTGGAGACGGGCCCGCAAGCACCTCGCCGCCGCCGGGTACCAGCTCTCGCCGGCGGGCCCCAGGGCGGGCCGGGCGGTCTTCTGGGACACGCCGGACGGACGGCTGGACCGCCGGGGCCACCGCCTGCTCCTGTGGGAGGACCGCACCTCGTGGCGCCTTCTGCTGGTCCACCCCTCCGGCGTGGAGGAGGAACTCCTCCACGGCCCCGGCAGGGCCGCCATGGGTCCGGTGCTGGCCCCCTCCTCCTGGGAATCCCTCGGGGAGAGGGCCGCCCTCCTCCCGGAGAAACCTCTCGTCCCCACGGGGGAGGCCTACGTCCGCCGCCGCGCCTTCACCCTCCTCACCCCCTCCGGAACGGTCCTCCTCGCGGAGGTCCAGGCCTGCGTGCCCCCGGAAAAAGGAAGGGCCCCGGCGCTCCTCAGGGTGGGGGCGGGTACCGGAGGCGGGGGCGCGAGCCTCGGCCACCTGGAGGTTCTGCTCCGGGACCGCGCGGGCCTCTCTCTGGCGTCGGGGGACCTGGCTCACCTAATCCTACCGCGGGAAGGGCAGGATCCCGCCTTCCGGGCCGGCATGGAGGCCGCGTTGCGGCCGGACGAGCCCCTGGGGGCCGCCGGCCGGCGCCTCCTGGGACGGCAGCTGTTCCGCTTCGAGGCGCACCTGCCCTGGGCCCTTCGGGACCTCCACCCGGAGTTCGTCCACGACGCGCGGGTGGCCGTCCGGCGCGCCCGGACCCTCCTCCGCCTGGCCGGGCCGGCCTTGGGACCCAAGAGGGCCGAGTCCTTGCGCGGGGAACTCCGGTGGGCCGCCGCTCTCCTGGGGGAGGTGCGGGACCTGGACGTCTTTCTGGAGGTCCTGGAGCGGTACCTCTCTGCACTGCCCCCGGGCGTGCCCGTTCCTCAAACCCTCGTGGAGCGGCTGGCGGAGGACCGGCGTGCCGCCCTCGCGGCGTTGCGGGAAGGCTTTTCGGGAAGGCGCCTTCAGCGGCTCCTCGCGAGGCTCCGCCGGCTGGTCCAGTCGCCCCCGCCCCGAAGGCGCCGCGGAGCGTCGGCGGAAAGGGCCGGGGATGCGGCCCGCCGCATCGCGGGGCGCCAGGTCCGAAAGGCCCTGAAGGCGGCGGACTCCCTGGGCCCCTCCCCGTCCCCCGAGGCCCTCCACCGCCTCCGGATCCTCTTCAAGCGGGCCCGGTACGCCCTGGAGTTCTTCCGGGAGGTCCTGCCGGAGGAGGCGGCGGAGTGCATCGAGGCGGCCGTGGCCCTCCAGGAGCTTTTGGGAACCCACCAGGACGCGGTGGTGGCCGTTGGCCGCCTGCGGGAGGCCGCCGGGCGCTCCGCCCTTCCCCCGGGGGAGCTGTTGGCCTCGGGGGTCCTTCTCCAGCGCTTCTGGCAGTCGGCCGACGCCGCCCGGGAGGACCTGAAGGAGGGGCTCCGGCGCTTCCGAAGGGCGTGGCGCGCCCTTCGCCGCCGGCTTCGGAGCCCTTCGCCCGAAACCTCGAGGCCCCTCGATCCGTAAGGAGGGACCATGGGCGGTGTGCTGGAGGTCCAAAACCTGCACGTTCGCTACGGAAGCCGGGAGGCCCTGAAAGGGGTGACCTTCACCCTGGAAGGGGGCGCCGTGGGGCTTCTGGGCCCCAACGGGGCCGGAAAGACCACCCTGATCCGGGCCGTCCTGGGCCTCGTCCCCCCGTCGTCGGGCTCGGTTTCGGTCTTCGAGGGCGGCCTCCGCCGCCGGGCGGGGACGGCGGCGAGGGACCGGGTGGGGTACGTTCCCGAGCGGGAGGGGGTCCGCCCCGGCCTCAGCGGCGTCGGGTGGGTGGCCCTCCTCGGGGAGATTTCGGGGCTGCCCCGGAACGCCGCCGTAGAAAGGGCCCATGAGGCGCTCCGCTTCGTGGGGCTGGGGGAGAGCCGCTACCGCAACGTGGAGACCTATTCCACGGGCATGCAGCAGCGCCTCAAGCTGGCGGCGGCGCTGGTCCACGACCCCGACCTCGTCCTGCTGGACGAACCCACCGCCGGCATGGACCCCGTGGGGCGGGAGGAGATGCTGGGCCTCCTCAAGGACCTCGTGGCGGCGGGGAAGACCCTTCTCCTTTCCACCCACATCCTCAAGGACGTGGAGGCGGTCTGCTCCCGGGTCCTCATCCTCCACCGGGGCCTTCTCCTCGAGGATGCGTCGGTGGAGGACTGGACGAAGGCCGAACGGCAACCCATTCTGGTCCAATGGGAGGGGGACGGGGAGGCCTTCGCCGGGGTGTTGCGCCAGGCGGGGTACCCGGTGGAGCGGGTCCGCGGGGGGCTGTACCGCGTCGTCCTGCCCGCGGGGGATACCTTGAAGAGCCTTTTCACCCTCGGTGCGCGGGTGCCGGGGGCCATCAGCCGGCTCATCCGCGAGACGACGTCCCTGGAGGAGGTCTTCCTGGAGGCCCTCCACCGCAACGGAGAGGGGGGCCATGCCGGTCTATGAGCAGGGCTACAGCCGGTACGACGGGGTGCGGAAGCCCCTCTCCCGCCGGTGGGTGCCCCTCTTCCGCGAGGAGGTCCTTCCCCACCTGAGGAAGCGCCGCTTTCTCTTCGTCCTCCTGCTGGCCTTGCTCCCCTGGACGTGGGGGATCCTCCTCACCTTCTTCCACACCCAGCTGGGCGATTCGCCCAGCGTCCGGGCCTTCGTCGCCGAACTTCCCCAGGTGGACGAAGGGCTGGTGGCCACCCTCCTGGGCAACGGGTACAACCTCTTCCTCCTCACCCTGACGGCCATCTGGGTGGGGTCGGGCCTGGTGGCGCGGGACCGCCGGGACGGGACGCTGGGCGTCTTCCTCGGCCGGTCCCTTTCGGCGCCGGCCTACCTCTGGGCCAAGGGGGCGGCCCTGGGCCTCTTCCTGCTGCTTTTCACGCTCGTCCCCGTGCTCCTCCTCACCGTCTTTCAGGTGGGGCTCACGGGGGACCCCTCCTGGCTCCTCGCCCACGCCCGCGTCCTCTGGGGAACGCTCCTCTTCACCCTCCTGGGGCCGGGGACGCTGGTCCTTCTCTTCCTGGCCCTTTCGTCGCTGTCGAAGAGCCCGCGGCTCATCGGCCTGACCTTTTTCGGCGTGGTCTTCCTGGGGCCGGCGGTCTCGGGGATCCTCTACGCCGTCAGCCGCTCCCCGTGGGTCTGGGTGCCCTCCATCCTCACCGAGCTGAAGACGCTGACGGTGGCCTGCCTCGGCGCCGAGGTGGCCGAGCGGGGAAACCCCCTCCTGCCCCCCGCGGCGCCCTGGGTCTTCTTTCCGGTCCTGGCCGCCGCCAGCCTCCTGCTGCTCCTCGCGCGCTTCCGCGGAAGGGGGGTGCTCCGGTGATTCGCGCCGACCGGGTCTCGAAGTGGTACGGGCTGGTGGTGGGCGTGAACCGCGTCTCCCTCCAGGTGGAGCCGGGGGTCACGGGTCTGCTGGGCGTGAACGGGGCCGGCAAAAGCACCCTTCTCCACCTCCTGGGGGGACTCCTCCGTCCCACGGCGGGGTCGGTGACGCTGGAGGGCCGCCCCGTCTTCGGAAACCCCCGGGCCCTGAGGCGCATCGGGAGCTGTCCCGCCTCGGACCGCTTCTGGGAGGAGATGCGCGGCGTGGAGTTCGTCGCCTTCCTGGGGGAACTCTCCGGGCTGCCCCGGAAGGAGGCCCTCCGGAGGGCGGAGCGGGCCTGCGACGAGGTGGCCCTGGGGGAGGAGCGGGGCAAGAAGATCTCCGCCATGAGCAAGGGGATGCGCCAGAAGGTCAAGATGGCCCAGGCGCTGGTCCACGACCCCGACGTCCTGCTCCTCGACGAGCCGCTCAACGGCATGGACCCCCCCAGCCGGGCCCAGACCGTGGCCGCCATCCGCCGGTGGGGCGAGGCCGGCAGGTGCGTCCTGGTCTCGTCGCACCTCCTTCACGAGGTGGAGGCCATGACCAGCCGCATCCTGCTGCTGCACTACGGGCGGGTCCTGGCCGAGGGGGAGGTGCCGCAGGTGAGGCAGGCCATCGCCTCCAGGCCGCTGAAGGTCTTTCTCCGGTGCGCGGAGCCCCGGGAGCTGGCCTCGGCCCTGGTCTCCTGGGCGTCGGTGGCCTCCGTCTCCTTCGGGGGGGACGGCCGGAACCTCACGGTGGAGGTGGCGGACGCCCGGGACTTTCAGGAGCGGCTCATGGCCCTGCTGGCGGAGCGGGAAGTGGGGCTGGAGATCCTCAACCCCCTGGACGACAACCTGGCGGCGGTCTTCTCCTACCTGGTGGCCTGACATGGACAGCGTGACGCGCGCCCTCTTCGCCTTCACCGTCCGCCGAGCGGTTTTCTCGGTGCGGGGGCTCCTCTTCGCGCTGTTGGGGCTCTTCCCCTGGGGGGTGACGCTCCTCCTGCGGTTGCTGGCGGCCCGCGGCCTCTCCGTTCCCGTGGGGGGCGCCGGCCTCTTCGACGCGGTGGTCCTTCTGTACCTCTTCGGCTTCCTCCTGCCCCTCTCCACCCTCGTCTTCGGCGTGGGTCTGATGGCCGACGAGCGGGAAGGGGGGACCCTCCCCTACCTGCTGGGACGCCCGGTGCCGCGGGAGAAGCTCCTCCTGGTCCGGTATTTCGCCATGGCCCTCCTTCTCTGGGGGCTCCACGCCGCCTCGGCGGCGGGGGTCTTCCTGCTGGGCGTCTCCGAAGGGGGCGGCGCGGCGCTGGCCCGGGAGGCCCCCGCCCTCCTGGCCGACCTCGCCGTCCTGGCCCTGGGGGTCCTGGCCTACGGCGCCCTCTTCCTCCTGCTGGGGCTGCTCCTGAAAAAACCCCTCTTTGTGGGCCTGCTCCTCGGGTTCGGGTGGGAGAACCTCGTGGGGTACATCCCCGGCTTCCTCAAGCGGCTGACCCTCCTCTTCCACCTCCACACGCTCCTGCCCCGCGGCGGAGGCCCCCAGGGCCTCGTCCAGCAGCTGCTCGCCTCCACGGAAAGCAAGGCCGCCGCGCTTTTCTTTCTGGTCTTTTACACCGCCCTCTTCCTCGCCGTCTCCGTCCTTCTCCTCCGGCGGCTGGAGGCCACGGCGGCCCCCGAGGCGGAGGCGTAGGGGCCGAAAAAAAGAGAGGCGGGGCTCCCCCGCCTCTCTTCGCGCTTTCCTTCCGGTAGGCTCAGTACCGCGCGGGGATCTTGCCGGCGGAGGCTTCGGCGAAGCGCTTCTCGGCCGCGGCCCAGTCCACGTTCTCGAAGTAGGCCTTCATGTAGTCGGGGCGGCCGGTGGCGCTGAAGTCCACCATGTAGGCGTGCTCGAAGACGTCCATGACCAGGATGGGGACGAAGCCGGCCACGTTGCCGTCCTCGTGGAGCTGGATGAAGTGGTTGGTGAGCCAGCCGGTGGCGGGGTCGAAGTAGAGGATGGCCCAGCCGATGCCCCGGGTGGCGCCGCACTTCAGGAAGTCGTCCTTGAAGGCCTCGAAGGAGCCGAACTGCGCCTCCAGCGCCTTGCGGAGGGGGGAGTCGGCGCCGGGCTCGGCCACGCCGGCCTTGAGGTTGCCGAAGTAGTACTCGTGGAGAACCATGCCGTTGTACTCGAAGCCGAAACGCCGGCGCCGGTCGGCGTAGAGGGGGGTGCCGCCCTTCCCTTCCTTGCGCAGCGCCTCCAGCTCGGCCTTCAGCGCGTTGGACTGGGCCACGTACCCCTCGTACAGCTTCCAGTGCTGCTCGATCTGGTTCTGGCTGATGCCTTTGAGGTTGGACGGTTTGAGGTGGGTCTTCGCTTCGTACGCCATGGTCGTGCTTCCTCCTTCTTTTTTCGGCGTTTCGGAAACCGGAGATGGGGGGGCGGTTCGGGGAAGGATCCCCCCCCGGATCCAGAGGGGCAGGAGGGCCGTCCCTCCCGCGGCGAGTCGAACAAATCGCCTTCGGTCCATGGGGAACGCTCCGCGGCGGCGCCGTGCGGGCCGCTCCTCTTCTAACAACACGACAGGTGGCCTTTATTCTCCCCCGCCGGGGAGGGGCGGTCAACGGGGGGCCGCCCTTCCGGTGAAGAGGCGGAACTGGAGGCGGGCCTGGGCTTCCAACATGACCTCCCCCCCCACGGCGGCCAGTCCCCTCTCCCGGGCCTCCCGGAGGAGGGGGGTCCCCCCCGGCCGCACCACCAGGTCGAAGACGCCCTTTCCTTGGAGGGGGAAAGGGTAGGGGGTCTCCTCCCCCTCCTGCCCGGCGGGGGTGGCCTGGATCAGGAGGTCCCACGGGACCCTTCCGCGCTCCGGCCAGGGGACGGCCCGGGCGCCGAACCTCCGGGCGAAGGCCTCCGCCCGCCTTCGATCCCGGGAGGTGACGGAGAGGGCGCAGCCGCGGGGAAGCGCCGCCGCCGCCGCCGCCGCCGCCCCGCCGGCGCCGAGAAGAAGGACCTCCCGGAAGGGGGGAAGCCTCCGCAGGGCGCGCCGGACCCCGAAGAGGTCGGTGTTGGCGGCGAGGGACAGGCTCCCGTTCCGGAAGAGGAGGGTGTTGGCGGCGCCGCACCGGCGGGCCGCCCGTCCCCCGCGGGGGGCGCTGGCCAGCGCCGCGGCCTTGTGGGGCATGGTGACGGCCAGGCCCTCAAGGTTCAGCCGCGGTGCGGCCTGCAGGAGGGGCTCCAGAGCCCGGAAGGGGAAGGGCACGAAGACGCCGGGAAGGTCGAGGCGGAAAAGCCACCGGTTGTGCAGGAGCGGGGACCCGGTGCGGTGCAGGGGCCAGCCGGCCACGCCGTAGACGGGATCCTCGGGACGAAGGGAAAGGACGCGGTACAGCCCCAGAAGGTCCGAAAGGTCCGGCTGGCCCTCGGCGGCGGGGGGGCCGCCGGGGGCGGCGGCGTAGACGGCCGCCGAGCCTCGCGGGAGGGAGAGGACCCGGGTGAAAAAGCCGGCGTAGCCTGAGGCGAAGGCCACCAGACGGCCATGCCCGACGCTCCCCCAGAGGTCCAGGAGGGGAAGGGCCTCTTCGCCGCAGGAGACCTCGAGGACGATCTTGACCCGGGCCGCGGGGGATTTCAGGAGCCGCGCGGCGAGGCGGCGCAGGTCCCCGGCCTGCCGGGGGGTGCCGTGCCAGGAGAGGACGAGGCGGCCGGGGTCCAGCCCGCGTAGCTCCGGGGTCCCGTCGGGGCCGGCGGGGAGGTCCACCCAGGCCCCCTGAGCCTGCGCCCTCCGGAGGAGGGCCGCCTCTTGCGGCGCCGTTGCGTAGCGGTTCCCGGAAACAAGGAGGGGAACCTCCCGGGCCAGGGCAAGGAGAGACTCCCGGTCTTCCCCGGGGGCCAAGAGGTCCAGGCGCACCTCCGCCCGGTGGGCACCCTCCCGGAGGGCCGCCCGGGCCGCCTCCCGCTGGAGGGCGGCGCGGGGGTGGGCGGCGGTGGCGACGACGGCGCCGAAGCGGTCCATGGAGCGAGTATACTCGAGAGGGGAGGACCCCATGGCCTCGATCCTCGACCTCTACGAACGGGAGCGGGCGGCCGTCGCCGAAAACGCGGAGCGGCTGGGCCGCTTCCTCGCCGAACGCGGCCCCCAGGTGGCGGCCTTCGCCGAACTGCTGCGCCAGGCCCTCGCCGGCGGCGGGAAGATTTTGCTCTTCGGAAACGGGGGCAGCGCCGCCGACGCCCAGCACTTCGCCGCCGAACTGGTGGGGCGGTACCTCCAGGAGCGCCCCGGGCTTCCGGCCCTGGCGCTCTCCACCGACACCTCCGCCCTCACCGCCATCGGGAACGACTACGGCTTTGACCGGGTCTTCGCGCGCCAGGTGGAGGCCTTGGCCAGGCCCGGCGACGCCGCGGTGGGGATCAGCACCTCCGGGAACTCCCCCAACGTTCTGGAGGGCCTTCGGGAGGCCCGGCGGCGGGGCTGCCGGACGGCGGCGCTGCTGGGCCGGGACGGGGGGGCCATCGCGCCGGAGGTGGAGGCGGCCCTCGTCTACCCGGCGGCCGAGACCCCGCGGATCCAGGAGGCCCACGCCGTGCTGATCCACCTCCTCTGCGCCCTGGTGGAGGCCTGACCGGGCCCATCGGCGAAGCCCCCGGACGAAAAAAAGGCCCGGGCCGAAGCCCGGGCCTTTCGCTCCGAGGAGGAGGCTACCGCCTCCCCCCCTTCTTTTTCTGGAAGTACTTCTGGAGCCCCAACTGGTTCCACCAGAGGACGTAGGGGCTGGCCACGAAGATGGAGGAGTAGGTGCCCACGACGATGCCCACGGTCATCACGAAGCTGAAGGAGAAGAGCACCTCGCCGCCGTAGACCAGCATGGCCACCACCACGAAGAAGGTGAGGAGGGAGGTGATCAGGGTCCGGGAGAGGGTCTCGTTGATGGCCTTGTCGAAGAGGGCGTCGTCCTCCTGCCTCTTGGTGAGCTTCATGTGCTCCCGGATCCGGTCGAAGACCACGATGGTGTCGTTGATGGAGTAGCCCAGGAGGGTCAGCAGGGCCGCCACCGTGGGCAGGTTCACCTCCACCTGGAAGAGGGAGAGGAAGCCGATGGCCATGAGGGCGTCGTGGACCAGGGAGAGGATGGCCCCCACGCTGAAGCGGAACTGGAAGCGGAACCAGGCGTAGAGGAGGATCCCCACCAGGGAGCCGATGACCGCCTGGAGCGCCTTGTTCCGGAGTTCCTTTCCGGCCGTGGGCCCCACCGTCTCGATCCGCTGAATGGCGAAGGAGCCCACGACGCACCGCTCCTTGAGGAAATCGGCCAGGACCGGGCTGATGCCGGGGACGGACTTGAGGGCCTCCAGGGAGGGGAGGATCCCGCCGTGCGCCTTCTTGTACGCCTGGATGGCCTCCGCCGCCTGCTTGGCGGTGTCGCTGGTCCCCGACAGGCTCCCGGCGGAGATGCCCCGAAGGACCAGTTCCTCGATGGCCTTGGTGTTGGCGGTGTTGAGGTCCACCTTGCCGGCGGCCAGGGCGGCCAGCACTTCGGGCTTCCGAAGGGTCTTGAGGATCTCCTGGCTTCGGGCGGCGATGGCCTGCTCATCCAGGAGCTGGCCCTTCTCGTCCCGGGCGTCCATCCGCACCAGCACTTCGTTGTCCTGGGGCTCGCCGAAGCGCACCACGGTGATGGAGGCCTTGCCCACGCTCTTTCGCAGGGCGGCCTCGATCTGGCGGGGGTCCACCGGCTCGGCGAAGCGGACCTGCATCTCCTGGCCGCCCCGGAAGTCGATCCCCCAGTTGAGGCCGCGGGTGAGGAGGCTGGCGAGCCCGGCGGCGATGAGCAGGAGGGAGAGGCTGATGAGGAGAACCTTGTACTTCATGAAGGGGATCTTCGTCCCCCGGAAGGACCCCACGGGGCCGATGGAGAGGGTGGTGACCCGATCCCCCTTCCGGCTGCGCACGGCGAGCACGATGTCGTAGATGAGCCGGGAGACGAAGATGGCGGTGAACATGGAGACCAGGAGGCCCACCGTCAGCGTCACGGCGAAGCCCCGCACCGGCCCCGTCCCGAACTGGAGGAGGAAGAGAGCGGAGACCAGGGTCGTCACGTTGGAGTCGAAGATGGTGACGAAGGCCTTGCCGAAGCCGTTCTGGATGGCCGTGGCCACCGTCTTGTTCTCGAGGAGCTCGTCCTTGATGCGCTCGAAGATGAGGACGTTGGCGTCGATGGCCATGCCGAGGGTGAGGATGATGCCCGCGATGCCGGGGACCGTCAGCGTGAGGCCGAAGGTGGACATGAAGCCCATGAGGAGGACGAAGTTCAGGAGGAGGCAGACGTCGGCGTTGAGGCCCGACAGCCGGTAGTAGGCCAGCATGAAGAGCAGCACGGCGGCGAGGCCCACCAGGCCCGACACGGTGCCCTTGCGGATGGAATCGAGCCCCAGGCTGGGTCCCACGGACCGCTCCTCCGAGAAGCGGGGGATGGCGGGCAGGGCGCCGGACTTGAGCTGGAAGACCAGCTCCTGGGCCTCGCGCTGGGTGAAGTGGCCCTCGATGACCCCCCGGTCGCCGATCTCGGCGTTGATGATGGGGGCGGAGATGACGTTCCCGTCGAGGACGATGGCCAGCGGTTCGTGGAGGTACTTCCGGGTGATCTCGCGGAAGCGCTCCCCCGCGGTGGCGGAGAGCTGGAAGCCCACCACCGGCTCGCCCAGTTTGCCGCCCTCCACCCGGACCTCCTGGATGTCGGCGCCGGTGACGGGGGCCACCGTCTGGAGGGCGAAGAAGACCTCCCGGCCGAACTTCTCCCGGCTGCCGGGGAAGATGGCCACGTCGGGGGGCAGGGTGCCCTTGTAGTACTGGAGGATCTCTTCCCGCGAGGCGGCGCCGTTCTTGGGCTCCACGGCGATGTGCCACTCGAGCTGGGCGGCCTTCCCGATGAGGGCCTTGATCTCGGTGGAGTCCTCCACGCCGGGGAGCTGGACGACGATCTTGTTGGTGCCCAGGCCCTGGCGGCTGATGGCCGGCTCGGAGACGCCGTACTTGTCGATGCGGTTCCGGATGACCTCCACCGACTGCTGGACGGCCTTGTCCCGAAGGTCCTGCTCGAAGGCCGACTTCATCTGCAGTTCGAAGCGGCCCCCGCCCGCCGCCTTGAAGGTGTAGGCGGAGAGCTCCTTGTCGGCGATCTCCCGGAGGGCCAGCCCCAAGTTGGGGTCGGTGCCCTCCACCACGATGGTGTCGTTGCGGTCTCCGGCGGTGTACAGGCGGCCGTAAGGGACGTTGCGGGACTTCAGGGCCTCCTCGGCGTTCCTCAGGTCCGTCTGGACCTTGTTGTACACCGAGACGTCGGTGTCCATGAGGAGGACCAGGTGAACGCCGCCCTTGAGGTCCAGGCCCTGGCGGAGGCCGTTCTTCACGTAGAAGAAGACGCTGAGCGCGGTGACGGCGAGGACCAGCAGGACCCGCCACTTGATGGTGTCTTTCATGGATTCCCCCTCAGTCGTTCCGGACGACGCCGGCGATGGCGGACTTGTTGAAGGTCAGCTTCACGTTGTCGGCCACGCGGAGGACCACCGTCTCGGCGTCCACGCTGTGGACGGTGCCCCGCAGGCCCCCCACGGTCACCACCGAATCCCCCGCCTTCAGGGCGTCCAGCATGGCCTTGTGCTGCTTGGCGCGCTTCTGCTGGGGCCGGATCAACAGAAAGTAAAAGACCACCACGATGAGGATGATCGGAAGGAAGGCGGCCAGGGGATTCTGGGACGCCGCGCCTCCCGGCTGGGCCATCAGCAGCGCTGCCAACATGGAAACCTCCTTCGGAACGTACACCCGCCGAGCGCCGGGTTCGGGAGCCCCGGCGCACCTCCGCCTTCCTCGTCCCTCGGTTCGGTGGAGGAAGGAGCCCCCGGTCGGGCGCCGGGGGCCTGAAGAGCCATTATGCCCTGAAGTGGCTGATTCGTCAAGGAATAGGGGTTTCCCAATCCCGCGGGGAAACGGGAAGGGGTTCCTCCGCCCGCCGGCGCTCCGGTGAGTCGGGGAAAAAGGGGCCTTCACCCCGTCGGGAGGAGGGCTCCCGAGCCGAAGGCGAGGAGGGCGCCAAGGAAGGGGCTCCCTCCGTCCGGCTTGGCCTCCGCAGGGGGGAGGGAACGGCCCCTCCCCTTCAAGGAGAAAGCCCTTCTTTCCACTCGGCACGGCCCATTTCGAAGGCCGAATCCCTTCCGTGGCGGAAAGGGGGGGCTTCAGTCGGCCCGGGGGTTGGCCTCGGCCTTCTCCACCACCACGGCGGAGGCGGCGGCGATCTCCGCCTCCAGGTCGGGCACCAGCGGCGGCGGCGCCACGAAGCGCTCCACGGTCCCCCGGCTGCCAGAAACCCCCAGCTGGCCGATGAGGAAGGCGAACTTCTCCTCCAGGGCCGCCCCCAGCTCCTCCCGGATGGGGGCGGGAAGGCCCCACCACTCCCGCTTCAGGAAGCCGCCGAAGCCCTTCTTCCGGGTCTTGTAGTGGAACTGTTCGTCGGTCTCCCCCGCCTTGCGCTCCGCGGCGAAGGCCCGGTCGAGGTGGGCGTAGACGTGGGCCTTGAAGTCCGCCGGCAGGGCCGGGTGGTCGTAGACGAGGTTCTGGAAGCCGGTGGCCAGGTGGACCTCCACCGCGCCGTTCTCCGGGAACTTGTGGAAGAGGTCGTCGGGGAGGGTGGAGGCGCCGTGCTGGACGGTGCCGCCCATCCCGTACCGCTCCCGCGCCACGGTGGAAATGGCCCTCAGGACCTCGAAGTCCAGCTTCACCTGGGCGATGGAGCCGTCGGGCAGGACCACCCCTCCGTGGCTGGTCCCCGTCTGCACGGAGATCTTCTTGATGGGCTCGGCTCCGCCCAGAAGGGGCAGGTAGTCCTCCATGAAGGCCTCGAACTCCTCCACGGTGCTGTTGTGGCCCCCCACCTCCCCGATCTCCCCGCCGACGCTCACCCGGACCCCCGCCGGTTCCTTTTCCCGGATGAAGTGGGTCAGCTCGGCGCAGACGGCGGCGTTGTCCTGCTGCTGGGCGGCGAGGGTGGGGCGGTCCAGGACCACCAGGGTGGAGGAGTCGATGTCGATGTTGTAGAAGCCCGCGGCCAGGGCCTCCTCGATGAGGGCCCTCAGGCCCGCGAGCTCCCTCTCCGGGTCGGGGAAGTACCCCTTGGCCGAGGCCTGGAAGTGGTCCCCCTGGACGAAGAGGGGCCCCTGGAAGCCCTCCCGGAGGGCCGCCCCCAGGAGAACCGCCACGTACTCGTGGGGCCGCTGGCTGGTGTAGTTCATTTCCGTCCGGGCGATCTCGAAGATGTAGGCCCCGCAGTCGGTGCGCCGGGCGGCCCGGTAGAAGGCCCGGGCGGTGTCGTAGGTGAGGCCGCGGACGTTCATGGCGGGGACGGTGAAGGGTCCGCACTCCCCCCGGCCCACGGCGGCGTAGAGATCGTGGATGGAGGCCAGGCGCACGCCCAGGGCCTCGGCGGCCTGCTTGAGGAAGAAGCGCGCCCAGCCCCGCACTTCCGGCCGCTCCGAAAAGACGGCGGTCTCCACCAGGGAGTCGGTGAGGGGCCCGCGGAAGGCCGCCGGGTCCTTCGCCACGGCGCGGCCGTGGGGGGCCGGCTCCAGGATGCCCTTGAGGGCCGTTTCCAGCGCCACGCTGCTTTCGTAGATCATCGTCCGTCGCCTCCTCAGACCATCTCCGTTCCGCCGTTGACGGGCAGGTACTGCCCGGTGATCCACCGGGCCTCCTCCGAGCAGAGGAAGGCCACCACCCCGCCGATGTCGTCGGGGAGCCCCACCCGCCTCAAAGGGGTGAAGGCCGCCGCCGCCCGCTTCTGCTCCAGGGGAATGTGGGCGGTGGCGTCGGTTTCCACGAGCCCCGGCGCCACCGTGTTCACCGTCACGCCGAAGGGGCCCGCCTCCCGGGCCAGAACCCGGACGGCGCCGTCCAAGGCCGCCTTGGCGGCGGCGTGGGCGCCGAAGCCCTCGTGGCCGAAGCGGGAGAGGGAGGAGGAGACGGCCACCACCCGGCCCCACTTGCGCTCCGTCATTCCGGGGAGAACGGCGGCGCAGAGGCCGTGGAAGGCGCCCAGCTCGCCCACGAGCTTGGCCCGGACCTCCTCCCACGGCTGGAGCCAGAAGGGGCCCATGGGGAAGGCCACGTTGGCGTTGTGGATGGCGGCGGCCACGGGGCCCAGCTCCGCCTCCACCTTCCGGACCAGGTCGGCCACCTGGGCGGGTTCCCGGGCGTCGGCGGGGTAGACCCCGCCCCGCCCGCCGCACTCCTCGAGGACCTTCCGGGCCAGCGACTCGTTCTTCAGGCAGTTCACCGCAACGGTCCAGCCGGCCCTGGCGAGGGACCGGACGATGGCGGCGCCGATGCCGCGGCTTCCCCCCGTGACCAGCGCCACCCTGGCTTCCATGGAGACCTCCCTCGGGTAGAGGGTGAGCATACCGAAGGGGCCGGCGGGAAGCAAGGCGGCCGAAGCCGCCGCTGGAGAAGGCCCAGGCCCTCTGCTACACTGAGGACCTGCGGGGAGGACCCTGTCCATGCGCATCCTGTCGGGCATCCAGCCATCGGGAAGGCTCCACCTGGGCAATTACCTGGGGGCCATGAAGCAGCACCTGGAACTCCAGGAGAAGGGGGACGCCTTCTACTTCATCGCCGACTACCACGCCCTCACCACCGTCAAGGACCCGGAGGCCCTCCGGCGGTACGTTAGGGACGTGGCCCTGGACTACCTGGCCCTGGGACTGGATCCCGCCCGGTGCACCTTCTACCGCCAGTCGGACCTGCCCGCCGTGACGGAGCTGGCCTGGCTCCTCACCACGGTGACCCCCATGGGGCTCCTGGAACGGTGCCACTCCTACAAGGACAAGATCGCCAAGGGCATCGCGCCGGACCACGGCCTCTTCGCCTACCCGGTCCTCATGGCGGCGGACATCCTCATCGTGGACGCGGAGGTGGTCCCCGTGGGGAAGGACCAGAAACAGCACGTGGAGGTGACGCGGGACATCGCCCAGCGCTTCAACAACCTCTACGGCGGGGAGGTCTTCGTCCTGCCGGAGCCGCGGATCCTGCCCGAGACGGGGGTGGTGCCGGGGATCGACGGCCAGAAGATGAGCAAGTCCTACGGCAACGACATCGGCATCTTCCTGGAAGGCAAGGCCCTGAAGGAGCGGGTCATGGCCATCGTCACCGACTCGGCCCCCGTGGAGGCCCCCAAGGACCCCGATTCGAACAACGTCTTCAACCTCCTGAAGCTCTTCGTCTCCCGGGAGGAGGAGGCCGAGTGGCGGGAGCGGTTCCTGAAGGGGGGCCTCAAGTACTCCGACGTCAAGAAACGGCTCATCGCGGTGCTGGACGAGACCTTCGGCGAGGCGCGGGAACGGCGGAAGGCCCTGGCGGCCAGGCCCTCGGAGGTGGACGACGTGCTCCGGGAGGGCGCCCGTAAGGTCCGTCCGGTGGCCGAGGCCACGCTGGAGCGGGCCCGGAGGGCCTGCGGCATTTCCTGAGAGGAGGCGCCCATGGTCCTCGCGGTGGAGCGGCGGCGGAGCCCCCGGCACCGGATCTCCCTGCGGGCCCGCCTGTCCCCCGCCGGAGGGCCGGACCTCCCGGTGGAGGTGGTCAACCTGAGCCTGGAGGCGGCGCTCGTCCGGGGACCCCGGCCCTTCCGCCTCCTCCAGAAGGCCACCCTCCGCATGGGGCTGGGAAAGGAAACCTTTGAAACCGCCGCCGTCTGCGTGCGGGCCTCGGACCAGGAGCCCTGGGAGGGGGCCTTTCTCTTCCTCTCTCCCTCGGACCGCGCCCGATCCTCCCTGGAAACCTTCCTCCGCTCCCTGCCGTACCCCTCTCCGGGAGGACGGTGATGGCGACCTTCCTGCTCTGGCTGATTTTACTGGTGCTCTGCTGGCCCCTGGCCCTCCTGGCCCTGGTCCTCTACCCGCTGGTGTGGCTCCTCCTCCTGCCCTTCCGCCTGCTGGGGATGGCGGTGGAGGGCGTCTTTTCCTTCCTCAAGGCGCTCCTCTTCCTTCCCGCGCGGATCCTGCGCGGCCCAGCCCGCCTCTGAAGGGCGAAAGACTCAGGAATAGGCCAGCAGCCCGTTGACCTTGGCGGCGCAGATGAAGTCGTTCTCCGAGAGCCCGCCGATGGCGTGGGTGGAGTACCGCACGGTGCACCGGTCGTAGCCCACGGCCAGGTCGGGGTGGTGGCCCTCCTGGTGGGCGATCCAGGCCACGGCGTTCACGAAGGCCATGGTCTCGTGGAAATTCCGGAAGACGAAGGTCCTCGAAATTTCCGTGGCCCCGTCGCCGAGCGTCCAGAAGGGGATTTCGCCGAGCAGCCGCTCCGCTTCCGGCCGCGAGAGGGGGGTGGCGCCCCCCTCGCAGGGTTTGCAGGTGCGCTTCGCGAGACCTTTCATGGTCCTCCTCCGGGGGGAATGGCCCCTTCTTCCGTAACGCCTTTCACCGGCCGTTGCATCCCGGCGAGCGCCGGCCCCGCCCGCGCGGGCCTGGAGACCCCCGCCATCCTTTCCGGCGGATCCCTGGTTTACAATTCTCCTCTTTCGAGGGGGGAAACCATGGAAGAACGACACCTGGGACAGGCGCTGCTCCGGCGTTTGGAGGAGCGGGGGGAGGAGCCCGCCTTTCGGTTTCTCGATGGGGGGGGATGGACGCGCTGGGGGTGGAGCCGGGTCCGAGAGAAGACGATGGCCGCGGCGCGGGCGCTGGCGGCTCTGGAGATCCCGGAGGGGGGGCGGGTGGCGATCTTCTCCCCCAACCGGCCGGAGTGGACCCTCTGCGACGTGGGCGCCCTCTTCGCCCGCTGCGTCCCCGTCCCCATCTACCCCACGAGCACGCCCGGCCAAGCCCGGTACCTCCTCAACGACGCGGGGTGCCGGGTTTGCTTCGCCGGGGGAGCCGACCAGTACCGGAAAGCCCTGGAGGCCGCCGAATCTCTCCCGGACCTCCGGTACATCGTGGTTTTCGACCCCTCCGTTCCCCTGGGGGACGACGGCCGCTCCCTCTCCTTCGAGGCCTTCCTCCGCCGGGGGGAGGCCGCCGGGACCGAGGAGGAGGTGCGCCGGCGCCTGGCCCGCGGCTCCGCCGACGACCTGCTCACCCTCATCTACACCTCGGGAACCACCGGAGAGCCCAAGGGGGTCATGCTGACCCACGGCAACGTCCTGGCCTCCTTCGCCGCCCACGAGGGGCGTCTGCCCCCCACGGGTCCCGGGGACGTCTCCCTCTGCTTCCTCCCCCTGAGCCACGTCTTCGAGCGGTGCTGGACCTACTACAACCTCTACCGGGGCGTGGAGAACGCCTACCTGGAGGACCCCAAGCAGGTGGCCGCGGCCCTTCCCGCCGTCCGGCCCACCGTCATGTGCGCGGTGCCCCGCTTCTACGAGAAGGTCTACGGCGCCGTCATGACGAAGGTGCAGGCGGCACCTCTTCCCCGCCGGGCCCTCTTCCGCTGGGCCCTCCGGGTGGGGGCCGAGGCCGCCGAGAGGCGCCGCCTGGGCGAGGGCCTGGGGCCGTGGCTGGGCCTGAGGCACCGCCTGGCCGACGGCCTGGTCCTGAAAAAGCTCCGGGCCCTCACCGGTGGGCGGGTGCGCTTCTTCCCGTGCGCCGGGGCGCCGCTGGCCACGGAGATCGAGCGCTTCTTCGACGCCGCGGGGATGTTCGTGGCCTACGGCTACGGACTCACGGAGACCACCGCCACCGTTTCGGTCCACGAGCTGAGGGGCTTCGCCTACGGCACCGTCGGAAAGCCCCTGCCGGGGGTGGAGGTCCGTATCGGAGAGGGCGGCGAGATCCTGGTCCGCGGGGCCACGGTCATGAAGGGCTACTTCCACAAGCCCGAGGAGACGGCGGCGGCCTTCGTGGACGGCTGGTTCCGGACGGGGGACGCGGGGGAGCTCGACGCCGAGGGGCGTCTCGTGGTCACCGACCGCCTCAAGGACCTCATCAAAACGTCGGGGGGGAAGTACGTGGCCCCGCAGGCGGTGGAGATGGCCCTCTTGGGGGATCCCCTCTTCGAGCAGGTGGCCGTCATCGGGGAGCGGAGGAAGTACATCACGGCCCTCATCGTCCCCAACTTCCCCGCCCTTCAAGAGTGGGCGGAGGCCAGGGGAATCACCTGCCCCGACCGGGAGTCGCTCCTCGCCCACCCCGAAGTGAAGGCCGTCTACGAGCGGCGCATCCGGAGGCGCTCCCAAGAGTTGGCCCCCTTCGAACGGATCCAGCGCTTCGCCCTCCTCCCCCAGGAGTTCTCCCAGGAGGCGGGGGAGCTGACCCCCACCCTGAAGGTCAAGCGCAAGGAGGTGGAGCGGCGGTACGCGGGCCTCATCGAGACCTTGTACGCGGAGGAACCATGCGCCAAGCCTCACTGACGGGCCTTCTGCTCCTCTCCCTCCCGGGGTGGGCGGCCCTGTACGGGCAGAGCCCGCCCTCTCCGGAGGCGGTGCGCCAGGCCATGGGGGTGCCCTCCCGGGGGGACCTTCGAGGCCAGCAGGACGCCGTGGGCTTCGCCGTGACGAAGGAACAGATGGAGGCGGTGGCGCGCTTCGCCGCCTCCCCGCCGGCGCCCCCCGGCTTCGGCCTTCCGGCGAGAGGGGAGGTGGTGGGCGCCGTCTGCCCCCACGACGACTACTTCTACGCCGCCCGCACCTACCGCAAGGCCTTGGAGCCCATCCAGGCCCGGACGGTGGTGGTCCTCGGCGTCTTCCACAAGTGGCGGGCCTTCGGGATCCGAGACCGCCTGATCTTCGACCCCTACAGGGCCTGGCGGACACCCGACGGGGAAGTCCCCGTCTCCTCCCTGCGGGAGGCCCTCCTCAGCCGCCTGCCCGAGGGGGACTGGATCCGGGAGGCCGCCCCGCACGACGCCGAGCACTCCGTGGAGCCCATCGTCTTCTGGCTGCGCCATGAGAACCCCGCCGTGGAGATCCTGCCCATCCTCGTCCCCACCATGGGCTTCGAGCGCATGCAAGGCCTGGCGGGGCTCCTGGCCGGGGCGATGCGTGAGGTCCTCGCGGAGCGGGGCCTCCGCCTCGGCCGGGACGTGCAGGTGGTGGTCTCCTCCGACGCCGTCCACTACGGAAGGGACTTCGACTACGCCCCCTTCGGGGACGGTGGCGCCGAGGCCTACCTCCTCGCCCGGGCCCAGGACCGGCGCCTGATGCGGGAGTACCTTTCGGGCAAGGTCACAGAGAAGAAGGCCCGGGGGCTCTTCGAGAAGCTGGTGGACCCGAGGGACCCGGGCCGCTACCGCATCCCCTGGTGCGGCCGCTTCACCGTCCCCTTCGGCATGCTCCTTCTGAGGGAGATGGCGGGGAAGGGCGGCCTGCGGGCCGTACCGGCGGCCTACGCCACCTCGGTGGACGGCCCCGAGCCCGATTGGCCCCAAGGCCCCGGCCGCACCGCCCCCGCCCACCTCCACCACTTCGTCGGCCAACCCGCCGTCTGGTTCTGCGTCCCGTGACCCGCTAGGCCACCCAGACGGTTTTCACGTTGACGAATTCGCGGATGCCGAAGGCGGAGAGCTCGCGGCCGTAGCCCGAGAGCTTGACGCCGCCGAAGGGCAGGCGCGGGTCGCTCTTGACCATGCCGTTGACGAAGACGCTCCCCGCCTGGAACTCGGGGACGAGGCGCTGGGCCAGGGCCACGTCCGCCGTCCAGAGGGAGGCTCCCAGTCCGAAGGCCGACGCGTTGGCCAGGACCACGGCGTGGTCGGCGTCCTCGGCGCGCACGAGGGCGGCCACGGGGCCGAAGGTCTCCTCCTCGAAGGCGGCCATGCCGGGCTCCACCCGGGAGAGGACCGTGGGGGGGTAGAAGAAGCCCCGTATGGGCAGGCGCTTACCTCCGCACTTGAGGACCGCGCCCCCCTTGAGGCTCCGGTGGACCTGGTCGTGGAGGTCCTCGAGGAGGTCCTGCCGCGCCAGGGGGCCCACGTCGGTCTTTCGGTCCATGGGGTCCCCCACCGAAAGGGAGGACATGGCGGTCACGAAGGCCCGCTCGAAGGCGTCGAAGACCGGGGCCTCCACGATGAAGCGCTTGGCCGCGATGCAGGACTGGCCGTTGTTGATGCAGCGGGCCTGGGCGGCAATGCGGGCGGCCTTCTCCACGTCGGCGTCTTTCAGGACGACAAAGGGGTCCGATCCCCCCAGTTCCAGGACGGTCTTCTTGAGGACCGCCCCGGCGGCGGCGGCCACGGAGCGCCCGGCGGGATCGCTCCCCGTGAGGGTGACGGCCGCCACGGCCGGGTGGCGGACGAGGCCCTCCACCACCGAAGAGCCCACGAGCAGGGTCTGGAAGGCCCCTTTGGGGAACCCCGCCTCCCGGAAGACCTCCTCGATGGCCAGGGCGCACCCGGGGACGTTGGAGGCGTGTTTCAAAAGCCCCACGTTGCCGGCCATGAGTGCCGGCGCGGCGAAGCGGAAGACCTGCCAGAGGGGGAAGTTCCACGGCATGACGGCCAGCACGGGGCCCAGCGGGTCGAAGCGGACGTAGCTGCGCGACGCGTCGGTGGCGGCCTCCTCGGGGGCGAGGTAAGCCGCGGCCTTCTCGGCGTCGTGCTCGCAGACCCAGGCGCACTTCTCCACTTCCGCTTCGGCCTGGACGATCACCTTGCCCATCTCCGCCGTCATGAGGGCGGCGAACTCGGCCTTCCTGCGGCGAAGCGTTTCGGCGGCCCGCTTCATCAAGAGGCCCCGCTCCTCGAAGGAGGTCCTCCTCCAGAAGTCAAAGGCCGAAAGGGCCAGGTCCAGCTTCTCGTCCACCTCCACAAGGGAATGGTCGGGGTACTCCCGGATCGTCTCCTCGGTGGCGGGGTTGACGCTGCGCATGGGCACCTCCGTCGGGACGGAAACCATTGTACACCCGGCCTTCGGCTTCGCCGGCCGGGAGGGAAAAGAGGTGCTAGAATGGGCCGCTGGAGGGGTATGTGCGCGAGAGCGACCGGCTGGGGGCGGTGGAGGCCATCCTCTTCGTGGCCTCGGCCCCCGTCACCGTCAACCAGGTGGTGGAAGCCTTCGGCGGCCAGGTGGCCCCGGCGGAGGCCCTGTCCCTCCTGGAGCGGGTCCAGGAACGGCTGGAGAAGGAATCGGCGGGCCTCAAGGTGGAGCGGGTGGCCGAGGGGTTCCGCATGGTGACGAGGCCCCTCCACGCCCCCTTCGTCCGGGCCTTTCTCAAGGCCCAGAACCTTCGAAAGCTCTCCCCCGCCGCCGTGGAGACGCTGGCCATCGTGGCCTACAAGCAGCCGGTGACGGCGGCGGAGGTCGCCGCCGTGCGGGGGACGGAGTCGGGACCGGTCCTCAAGGGCCTGCTGGAGAAGAAGCTCATCCGGATCTCCGGCCGGAAGGCGGTGGTGGGACGCCCCCTGCTCTACGCCACCACGCGGGAGTTCCTGGTCCACTTCGGCCTGAACACCCTGGAGGACCTGCCCTCCTTCCGCGAGCTGGAGGAGGTCTTCCGGGAAAAGGTGCGGCAGGAGAGCCTCTTCAAGGAGGCGGGGGAGCCCGCCCCGGAACCAGGCGGGGGAGGGGAGGCCGGCCATGGCGCCTGAGCGGGACGGCAGGATGCGGCTCAACCAGTTCCTGGCCCGGTGCGGCGTCGCCTCCCGCCGGGCCGCCGAGGAGGTGGTCCGGGAGGGCCGCGTCACCCTGAACGGCGAACGGGTGACGGAGCTGGCCGTCCTCGTGGACCCCGAGCGGGACTCGGTGAAGGTGGACGGCGAGCGGGTGCGGCTCCCCGGCCGGAAGGCGGTCTTCGCCTTCTACAAGCCCAAGGAGGTGGTGAGCACCCTCGAGGACCCCGAGGGGCGGCCCAGCCTGAAGGCCTTTCTCCCCAAGGGGACGAAGGGCCTCTTCCCCGTGGGGCGCCTGGACTTCCACAGCGAGGGCCTTCTCTTGCTCACCAACGACGGCGACCTGGGCTTCCGCCTCCTCCACCCCCGCTTTCACGTGCCCAAGGTCTACGAGGTGAAGGTCAAGGGAAGCCCCGCCCCCGAGGCCTTGGACCGCCTGCGCCGGGGGATCGTCCTCGAGGGGAGGCGGACCCTTCCGGTGGAGATCCGCCGCATCCCCTCCCGGGAGACCCGCCACACCTGGCTGCGGGTGGTGATGATGGAGGGGCGGAAAAACCAGCTCCGAGAGATGTTCTTCCGCATCGACCACCCGGTGATCAAACTCAAGCGCGTGGCCCTGGGCCCCGTCCGCCTGGGGGGCCTCAAGCCGGGGGAGGTCCGCCCCCTCACCCCCGAGGAGACCCGGGCCCTCGAGGAGGCGGCCGCCTCCCCCAAGCCCCTTCCCGCGCCGCCGCGCAAGAGGACCGCCGCCGCCCCCCCGAAAGAACGGAAAGGCCGGCCGCTGGCCCGAAAGAGAGCCGGGGCGGAAAAGCCGGGCGCGGCGGCCCGGAAGCCCGGGCCCAGGAAGGCCCCCGCGGCCCTGAAACCCCGCAAGGAGCGCCGCCCATGACCATCCCCGTCCCTCCGTACATCCAGGCCATCCGCCCCTACGTTCCCGGCAAGCCAGTGGAGGAGGTGGAGCGGGAGCTGGGCCTCACGAACACCGTCAAGATGGCCTCCAACGAAAACCCGCTGGGGCCCTCCCCCCGGGCCCTGGAGGCGCTCCGGGCCTTCCTGGACCGGATCCACATCTACCCCGAGGGCAGCGGGTTCTACCTCTGCCGGGCCCTGGCCGGGCGCCTTTCCGTGGCCCCGGGGCAGGTCATCCTGGGCAACGGCTCGGTGGAACTGGTGGAGATGGCCGCCCGGGCCTTCCTCAACCGCGAGAACTCGGCCGTCTTCTCCCAAGGCTCTTTCGCCATGTACCCCATCGCCTGCCAGGCGGTGAACGCCCCCTTCACCGCCGTCCCCATGCGGGAGCGGAACCACGACCTGGACGCCCTCCTTTCCGCCGTCACCGAAAGGACGCGGCTGGTCATCCTGGACAACCCCATCAACCCCACCGGACGGTACGTCCCGAAGGGGGACCTGGCGGCCTTCCTCGAGCGGATCCCCCCGCAGGTCCTGGTGATCGTGGACGAGGCCTACAAGGAGTACGTGAAGGCGCCGGACTACGCCAGCGTCGTGGACCTCCTGCCCCGCTTCCCCAACTTGATGGTCCTGGGGACCTTCAGCAAGGCGTACGGCCTGGCGGGCCTCCGGGTGGGCTACGGCGCCGCCGGGGAGGAGGTGACGGCCGTCCTGCACAAGGTCCGCTCCCCGTTCAACACCAGCGGCGCCGCCCAGGTGGCGGCCCTGGCGGCGCTCCAGGACGAGGCCTTCGTGCGCCATGTGGTGGCCCTCAACGCCCGGGAGCTGCCCCGCCTCCGGGCCGGGTGCGAGGCCCTGGGCCTCCCCGTCACCCCGTCCGTGGCCAACTTCCTGCTGGTGGACTTCCCCACGGAGGCCCGTAGCGCCTTCGAGGCGCTCCTTCGGCAAGGGGTCATCGTCCGGCCCTTGGCCGGCTACCCCCGCAGCCTCCGGGTCTCCGTCCACACCCCCGAGGGCAACGACCGCTTCCTGGAGGCGGCCCGGAAGGTCCTGGGGCGGTAAATCTCCGAACCCGGCGGCGGGCGGGAGAGCCGGGCCTTCCTTTCGAAACCCGAACCCCTGGGCCCTTTCTCCGATTGGCCGCGCGGCTTCCCGCGGGCTACAATCGGGGTCGGAGACGGCGCCGTGGTCGTGATCACCTCCCACACCAACGCGGACTTCGACTCCCTGGCGTGCCTGGTGGCGGCCCGGCGCCTCCACCCCGAGGCCCGCCTGGTCCTCCCGGGGGCGGCGGAGAACCTCCTGAGGCGGTGGATGGAGCGGAACGGCGCCCACCTCCCCCCCGTCTCGTCGGTGCGGGGCCTGGACCTCAAGGCCGTTTCCCGGCTCGTCTGCGTGGACGTCTCCTCGCGGGAGCGCCTGGGCCCCCTGGCGGTTCTCCTCCAGCGGGACCCTCCCCCCCGCCTGGACGTCTACGACCACCACCCCGGCCAGGGGGACCTCCGCGGGGAGGTCCACCGCGTGGAGGAGGCCGGCTCCTGCACGGCCATTCTGGTGGAGGTTCTGAAGGAACGGGGGGAGACGCCCACCCCCTTCGAGGCGACCCTCTTCCTCCTGGGGATCTACGAGGACACCGGCTGGCTCACCTACCCCACCACCCGGCCCCGGGACTTCGAGGCGGTCCTCGCCTGCCTCTCCTGGGGGGGCGACCTGGGCCAGGTCCCGCGGGTTCTGCGCCGCGGCTTCACCGAGGAGCAGATGCGGCTCCTCGCCGAGGTCTTCGACAACCTGGAGCGCCTGGAGGTGGGGGGCGTCACCCTCCACCTCAGCGTCGTGGGCGCCGAGGCCTACGTCCCCGACCTCTCCATCCTCGCCCACGAGATCCTGGCCATGGAGGGGCTGGAGGTCCTCTTCCTCCTCGCCTACATGGAGAACCGGGTCCACGTGATCGCGCGGAGCCGCTCCCCCAGGGTGAACGTGGCCCGGTGTCTGGAGTTCCTGGGGGGCGGGGGGCACGCCTCCGCCGCTTCGGCGGTGGTGCGGGGAAAGACGGCGGCGGAGGTGAGGGCCCTTCTCCTCGACGAGCTGACGGTGGTCCACCCCGTGGGACTCTCGGGGCGGGACATCATGACGCGGGACTTCCAGCGGCTCCCCGAGAGGGCCACGGTGCGGGAGGCGTTCGCCGCCATGAACCGATACCGGGTGAACGCCCTGCCGGTCTTCGAGGGGGAGCGCCTCCTGGGCGTGGTCACCCGGCAGGAGGTGGACGGGGCCCTCCAGCACGGCCTGGCCGAGGCTTCGGTGCTGGACTTCGTCGTCTCCGCCCCCCCTCTGCTCTCTGCCGACATTCCGGCGGAGGAGCTTCGCCGGCGGATGTTGGAGAACAACTGGCGCATCGTCCTCTTGGGGGAAGGCCCCCACCGGGTGGAGGGGCTGGTGTCGCGGATGAGCCTCTTCAAGGCCCTCTACCGGAGCGAGCCCCAGACCCTGGCTCACCGGGCCGGAGGCCAGCCCTCGGCCCGGGAGATCCAGGGCCTGCTCCGGAACGCGTTTTCGCCCGAGGATTTCGAGGCCCTCCGCGAGCTGGGGGCCTTGGCCGAGGAGAGGGCCACGCCGTGCCTGCTGGTGGGCGGTGCCGTGCGGGACCTCCTGCTGGGCAAGCCGGTGAAGGACGTGGACTTCGTGGTGGAGGGCGACGCCGTGGCGCTGGTGGAGGAGTGGGCCCGGCGGAAGGGGGGCCGGGTGCGGGCCCACCGGGACTTCGGAACCGCCGTCTGGATCCGCCCGCGGGGGGGCCGGTGGGACTTCGCCACCGCCCGGGCGGAGTACTACGAACAGCCGGCGGCCCTCCCCACGGTGGCCCACGCCGCCCTCTACCAGGACCTCTACCGGCGGGACTTCACCCTCAACACGCTGGCGGTCTTCCTCTCCCCCGACCGCTTCGGGGAGGTGCTGGACCTCTTCGGCGGGGTCCGGGACCTCAAGGCGGGGAGGATCCGCGTCCTCCACGGCCTCTCCTTCGTGGAGGACCCCACCCGGGCCTTCCGGGCCGTCCGCTTCGCGGTGAAGCTGGGCTTCACGCTTCCCGCGGAGACGGCCCACCTCATCGCCGCCACCCTCAAGCAGGGGGTCTTCCGCCACCTCTCCCCCAAGCGGGTCCTTTCGGAGGTGGAGCAGATCCTCTCCGGGCCCAACGCCGTGGAGGGCCTCAAGGCCATGGAGGAACACCGCCTCCTCGCCGTCTTCTGGCCCACCTTGAAGCTCACGCCCAAGGTCCTGGAGACCCTCTACCGCCTCCAGCAGGCCCTGGGGTTCTTCGAGACCCACTTCCCGGAGGCGCCCTTGAACCGATCGGCCTGCTACCTCATGGCCTTGACCGAGCGCCTCCCCACCTCGGAACTGGAGGCCTTCCGGGATCGCTACCCCTTCTCCCAGGAGACCAAGGCCCTCCTCGCGGAGTACCGCTCCTTCGTCTGGCGGGCGCTGAGGGACCTGGGCCCCGAGGAGGACGGCACGCCGGGAGGGGCCTACCGGGTCCTCCACGGCGCCCCCCTCCCGCTGGTCCTTTTCCTTTTGGCCAAGGTTCAGTCGGCGGCCCGGCAGTCGCTGGTGCGGGACTACCTGGTCAAGGACCGCTTCCTCACCCTGGAGATCACCGGGGCGGACCTCACCGCGGCGGGGGTCCCCCCCTCCGCCGCCGTGGCCCGGGCCCTCCTGGAGACCCGGGCGGCCAAGGCCGACGGGACCGTTCGGGGCCGGGAGGAGGAACTGGCCTTCGCCCTGCGGGTCGCCCGGGAGGCCGCCCCCGGCGAGGCGCCGGGGAAAGGCCGGAAAGGAGCGCGAAAGCCGTGAATCGGAAACCTCGGAACGTTCCCGCCGCGCGGTGGGCGGCCCTCGCCGCCCTTCTCGCTCTCCTCTGCCTCCTGGGGGCCTCCTCCGCCCCCCCGGCGCCGCCCTCGGCGGTCCTCCTGACGGTGGACGGGGTCCGGTGGGACTATCCGGAGCGGTTCGGCCTTCCGGCCTTCGCCGAGATGGCGCGAAAGGGGCTCCGGGTTCGGCGTCTCCTCCCGCCCTTTCCCTCGCTCACGTGGGTCTGCCACGCCACGCTGGCCACGGGGACCTACCCCGACAAGCACGGCATCGCCGCCAACGCCTTCCTGGACCGGGAGTCGGACACGCGCTTCGCCAAGGAACCGGAGGCGAAGTGGCTCTTGGAGCCGCCCCTGTGGGTCCTGGCCGAGCGGGCGGGCCTCAAGAGCGCGGTCATCTCGTGGCCCCTCTCCGACGGTGACTGGCGAGGGGTTTCCCCCTCCTACCGGCGGGGCTTTCAGAAGGGGCGGGGCGGGAGCGACGAAGAGAGCGTCCGCTACCTCCTCGACCTCCTCCGGATGCCCCCCGCCGAGCGGCCGCGCCTGCTCCTCTGCTGGACCAGCGGCGCCGACGACGAGGGCCACGAGGAGGGCCCCGACGGCCCCGGGGTCCGGAAGGCCATGGCCCGATGCGACCGACTGGTGGCCCGGCTCCGAAAGGGGATCGCCGCTCTGGGGCCGAAGAACCCCGTGGTCCTGCTCGTCGCCAGCGACCACGGCATGTCGGCGGTGGAGAAAACCATCGACCTCGCGTCCCTCGTGCCCAAGAAGGGGTTCTTTCCCTACATCGCCGCGTCGGGACCCATGGCCAACCTGTACGTGAAGGACGAAAGGCAGAAGGCACAGGTCCTGGCGGCGTTGAAGGACCTCCCCGGGGGGTGTCGGGTCTACCCCCGGGAGGCCTGCCCCGCGGAGCTCCACTACGCCGCCTGCCCCCGGGCCGGGGACCTGGTGGTCCTCGCCCCGCCCCACGCCACCTTCCGGGCCTTTTCGCGGTCGCCGGTGCCGCCGCCGCCCCTCAAAGGCAACCACGGCTACCCCCCCGACGACCCCGACGTTCAGGGGGTTCTGTACCTGGAAGGGCCCGGAATCCCCTCCGGCAGGGTCCTCCCCGAGGCCTCCGCCGTGGACGTGGCGCCCACCCTCTGCCGGCTCCTGGGGATCGCCCCCCCGCCCCGCGCCGACGGCGTCTCTCTCCTCCCCTAGAGTCCCCGGAGGCGGAAAACGAATCGGGGGCGCCCGCCTGGGGCGCCCCCCAAGGTGGCTCCTGGGTACGACTTACAGCGGGCGGGACTCGGAAACCTTGGAAACGGGGCCCGGGAGGGGCTCGGATTCCCGGAGGGAGAGGGCCGCGGCCCCCCGGGATCGCTCCCTGAGACGCTGGACCCCGCGGGCGATCTTCTGGCGGGTGTCCTTTCCCGAGGCGGGGGCGAGGAGGAGGGCGGCCACGCCTCCGGCGAGGGCGCCGAGGCTCGTGGCCCAGAGGATCTGGCCGGTTTCGTTCTTCATGGAGGACCTCCTTTTGAGCGGGGCGCGCTAGGCGCCGTTCCGGGGGGGGACATCCGAAGAAAACCCCGGCTCCCGGTTCCCTCATCCCGAAAGGGGGCTGATCGGGGTCACAAAGGGCGCGGAGGTCCAAGAGGCTCGGGGCCCCCGGAGTCTGGAGCGCTGGTGGCCGCGATTCCTGCTAGAGCGGAGTCCGCCTCGGAGCGGTCTCTCCGGCGTCGGGGGGACGGACTCGGGGCATCGGGGGGAGCGGTGACGCCGATGACCGCCGGGATCCGAAACCTTCCTTGGGCCCCGGTGGCCTCCCAGATGGGCGACGCCGCCTTCACGGTCCTTCTTTTCTGGGCGGTCCTGGAGCGGAGCGGCTCGCCGTGGGTCCTGGGCGCCGCCGCCGCCCTCAGCCGCGCCTTCCGGGAGGCCTGGCGTCAGGCCTCCTCCCAGCGAAAGCGCCAGGCGGCCACGAGGGAGAAGAGGAGCGCGAAGGCCAGCAGGACGCCCGCGGCGGGAAGGGCCGACCCCAGGCCCAGGCCGCGCCAGGTCACGGCGTCCAGGCCGTCCACCGCCCACCGGGTGGGGAGGGCCAGGGTGGCCCGGTTCAGCCAGGCGGGAAAGAGAATGGCCGGAACCCAGCCCCCACCCAGCATGACCAAGAGGAGCACCGCGAAGATGGCCAGGCCGCGGGTGGCCTCGGGGGTCCTTCCCAGGGCCGCCAGCATCACGCCGAAGGCGCCCGCCATGACCGAGTACGCCGCGCCCAGGGCCAGGAAGCCGGCGGCGCTGCCCCGGATGCGCACCCCGAAGACCGCCATCCCGAAGCCCATGCAGACCAGGAAGATGAGCAGGGAGAGGAGGGCCCCGCTGGCCCCCCGGGAGAGCAGCAGGACGCCCGGCCGAACGGGCGCCGCCCGCAGGCGCCGCCAGATCCCCGAGCGGCGCTCCACGAGGATGCCCACCCCGAACTCGATGGCGGCCATGAGGATGAACTGGACGGCCATGCCGGCGAAGGAGTGCGCGTAGCCGTTGTAGGACACCCCCTTCCGGGAGGTGACGGGCTCCAGGGTGGTGGTGAACGGCACCCTCAGTCCGCCCGCCGGTCCGCCGGAGGCGCCCTCGCCTCCCGGTTGCGCCGCGCGGTCCTGCCAGGAGATGACGCTCCGGAGGAGGTCCGAAAGGACCTTTCGATCCCTCTCGGGGAGGTTGGGATCGGACTGCACGCGGGACAGGGACTCCTCGGCGACGATCCGGCCTTGGGGACCGGAA
The DNA here is from genome assembly GCA_037444825.1 of Acidobacteriota bacterium. Lineage (GTDB taxonomy): Bacteria > Acidobacteriota > UBA4820 > UBA4820 > DSQY01 > JBFLVU01. The sequence goes on from JBBILR010000005.1 coordinate 96,432, forward strand.
AAGGCCTCGCGGCTCACGACCTCCATGACGTGCTGGGTCAGGATGCCGCGGACCATGGCGGCTTCGGCTCCGCGGGTGGGATCGTGGAGGAGCCGGAGCTCCGGCCGGGCTTCCCGGCCGAAGAAGGCCTTTACGGCCCCGCCGCTGAAATCCTTGGGAAAGACCACGGCCGCCGCGGCCTTTCCCTTTCGGACCTCCTCGCGGGCCTCGGAGGCGCCCGAAACGGCGCGCACAGACAGGGCCGCGTCGGCGGAGAGCCGGGCGGCGATTTCGCGGGACAGGGGGCCGCCGTCCTCGTCGGCCACGAGGAGCGCGATGGGCGCGCTTTCGGAAGAGGATCCCGAAAAAAGGAAGCCGAAGAAGGCGGCGATGGCAATGGGGGCGGCGAGGCTGAGGAGCACGGCCCGGCGGTCGGAGAAAAAGAGGGCGAGGTCCTTGCGGACGAGGGCGGAGAAGGCGCGCGCGTTCATGGGTCCCTCAGCTCCCGCCCGGTGAGGGCCAGGAAGACCGCCTCCAAGCCGGGGCCCTCGGTGGACAGGCTGGACAAGCGGACGCCCCGGGCCCGGAGAGCCTCCAGGACCCCGGGCAGGTGGGCCGTCACGTCCGCGAGGTCCGCCACGAGCCGCCCGTTTTCCCAGGAGACTCCCCGGACGCCGGGAACGGAGCGGACCTCCTCGATCCACGCCGAACCCTCCGGCGCTCCGGAGATCTGGGCGCACAGGCGGGCGGGAGCGGCCAGTTTCTCGGAGAGGGACGCGGCGGTCCCCTCCGCCAGGATCCGCCCGTGGTCCATGATCACGATGCGGTCGCAGAGGCGCTCGGCCTCCTCCATGTAGTGGGTGGTGTACAGGAGGGCCTTGCCTCTGGACTTCAGGTCCTCCAGCAGGGCGAAGATGGCGTTGCGGCTCTGGGGGTCCACGCCCACGGTGGGCTCGTCGAGGAGGAGGACCGCGGGATCGTGGAGGAGGCCGGCGGCCAGGTTGAGGCGGCGCTTCATCCCCCCGCTGAAGGTTCGGACCTTGTGCCCCGCCCGGTCCCACAACCCCACGAAACGCAGCCCCCGCTCCACGGCGGCGGTCAGGGCCTTTCCCGCCAGGCCGTAAAGGGCTCCGAAGAGCCGGAGGTTCTCCTCGGCGGAGAGGGCTTCGTAGAGGGCCAGCTCCTGGGGGACAAGGCCCAAGGACCCCTTGGCCTCGGGACGGTCTTCCCGGAGGACCTCTCCTCCCAGGAGAACTTCCCCGGCGTCGGGCGCGGTGAGCCCGGCGAGCAGGGAGACGGTGGTGGTCTTCCCGGCGCCGTTGGGGCCCAGGAGGCCCAGGATCTCCCCCGGCGCCAGGCCTAGGGACACCCCGTCCACGGCCGTCAGGTTCCCGTACGTTTTCGTCAGACCTTTCGCGGCCAGTGCCGTGGCTCGGGGCTCCATGGAAACCATCCTACGCAACGGGGAGGCTTTAGTTTCAAGCCCGGAGGGGACGGGCTCTTCCCTCAGGAGGGGCCGTACGCCTCGGGCCTACGGTCCTCGAAGACGCGGATGGCCTCCCTCGCCTCCCGAACCCGGGAAAGGTCCACCTCGGAGGTGAGGAGGGCCTCCTCCCGCTCGCCCCCCTCCGCCAGGACCTCCCCCAGCGGGCCCGTGAGGAGGGAGCTCCCGAAGTAGACCACCCCCCGCCCCGAGGGCTCTTCCGGGCCCACGGCGTTGGTCCCCACGAAGAAGGCCTGGTTTTCCACGGCCCGGGCGCGGGCCAGGACCCGCCAGGGCTCCCGCCGGGGGTAGGGAAAGGCCGCGGGGCAGAGGAAGAGCACCGCCCCGTCCAGGGCGCAGGCCCGGAAGAGCTCGGGGAAGCGCACGTCGTAGCAGACGGCGAGGCCGGTCTTGCCCCAGGGGGCCTCCGCCACCACGCGCCGGTCCCCGGCGGCCACGTGGCGCTCCTCGTGGAAGAGGGAGAAGAGGTGGACCTTTCGGTACTCGGCGATGGTGGCCCCTTCCGGGTCCAGGAGGAAGTGGGTGTTGGCCAGTCGTCCCCCTCCGTCGGGGACCAGGTGGGAAAAGCTGAGGTGGAGTCCCCAGCTCTTCGCCACGGCCCGCATGTCCTCCAGAGGGGCCCACAGCGCCTCCCGGTTTCGCGCGAGCCACTCCCAAGGAAAGCCGGTGAGGCAGGCCTCGGGGAAGCAGAGGAGCCGGCTTCCGCGGGCGGCGGCCTCCCGGGCGAAGGCCCGCACCTTTTCGAGGTTCCCCTCGGGGTCCCTCGATCGGACGGTCATCTGGGCCTGGGAGACGACGAGCCTCATGGGGCCGCCTTGAAAGGGAGGAGGGCCGCGGCGCAGAGGAGGGCCTGGCGATGGGCGGCCACGTCGTGGACGCGGAAGAGCCGGGCTCCTCCGAGGAGGGCCGCCGCGTGGAAGGCGAGGGTCCCCGGCAGGCGGCCCCCCACGGGGGCCCCCGTGAGGGCGCCCACGAGGCTCTTCCTCGAGACCCCCACGAGCAGCGGGAGCCCCAAGGAGGCGAAAACCGGAAGGTTGCGGAGGAGGGCCAGGTTGTCCTGAACCCGTTTTCCGAAGCCGATGCCGACGTCCACCACGAGGTACCCCGGGCCCAACCCTTCCGCCCGGGCGGCCTCCACCCGGGCCGCCAGTTCCCCGAGGACCTCCGCCACCGGGTCCTCGTAGAAAGGGGCCTCCTGCATGGTCTTCGGCGTCCCCCGCAGGTGCATGAGGACCAGGGGGGCCCGCCTCCGGGCGCAGAGGGGAACCACGGCGGGGTCGAAGGTCCCCGCGGAGATGTCGTTGACCATGTCGGCGCCGGCGTCCAGGGCCGCCTCCGCCACCGCCGCCTTGGTGGTGTCCACGGAAAGGGGGACTTCGGGCAATGCCTCCCGAAGCCCCCGCACCACCGGCAGGAGCCTGCGAAGCTCCTCCTCCGGAGGGACGGGGTCGCTCCCCGGCCGGCTGGACTCCGCGCCGATGTCCAGGATGTCGGCCCCCTCGGCGGCCAGGGACCGGCCGTGGGCCACGGCGGCGCCGGGGTCCAGGAAGCGGCCCCCGTCGGAGAAGGAGTCGGGGGTCACGTTGACGATGCCCATGAGGAGGAAGGGGCGGCCCTCGAGCCGGTCCCTCCCGCGCAGGACGAGCCCCCCCTCGGCCACGGAAAACCCCTCCTCAGGCGCCCCCGAGCTGGGGCGTGGGGGCGGGGGTTTTGGCGGGGACGGCAACGGGGGGGGCGGCCTCGGGGGCGGTTCCCGGGGCGGGGGCTTCCGGCGGGGAAGCCGCGGCGTCGGGCAGAGGCTGGCCCACGAGGAGCGCCTCGAACTCCTCCTTGTCGAGGACCTCCCGCTCCAGGAGGGCGTGGATCACCGCTTCCATCTTGTCCCGGTGCTCCTTCAGGATGGCCTCGGCCCGCTCCTTGGCCCTCAGCACGATCCGCTTGACCTCCTCGTCGATCTCCCGCGCCGTCTCGGAGGAGTACTGCCCCCAGGTGGGGGCGTCCCAGTAGGCGGCGATGGAGGTCCGCTCCCCCCGGTAGGCCAGGGGGCCCAGCTTGTCGCTCATCCCCCAGGCGGTGACCATCTTCCAGGCCATCTCCGTGGCCTTCTCGAAGTCGTTACCGGCGCCGGTGGTCACCGAGCCGATGAAGAGCTCCTCGGCGGTCCGGCCGCCCAGCATGACGGCGATCTCGTCCTCCAGGTACTCCCGGGAGTAGTTGTACTTGTCGTCCATGGGGAGCTGCTGGGTGATGCCCAGCGCCATGCCCCGCGGCACGATGGAGACCTTGTGGATGGGGTCGGCGTGGGGGAGGTGGTAGGCGACGACGGCGTGGCCGGCCTCGTGGGTGGCCACCACCTTCTTGTCCTGCTCCGAGAGGATCATGGAGCGCCGCTCGGTGCCCATGAGGACCTTGTCCTTGGCGAACTCGAAGTCCTCCATCTCCACCGCCTTGGCGCCCCGGCGGGCGGCCCGCAGGGCCGCCTCGTTGCAGAGGTTGGCAAGGTCGGCGCCGGAGAAGCCGGGGGTGCCCCGGGCCAGGATGGAGAGGTCCACGTCGGGGCCCAGCTTGAGGGCCCGCACGTGGACGCCGAGGATCTCCTCCCGCCCCCGAAGGTCCGGCCGCGGGACGACGATGCGGCGGTCGAAGCGCCCCGGCCGGAGGAGGGCCTGGTCCAGGACGTCGGGGCGGTTGGTGGCGGCCACGATGATGACCCCCTCGTTGGCCTCGAAGCCGTCCATCTCCACGAGGAGCTGGTTGAGGGTCTGCTCCCGCTCCTCGTGGCCTCCCACGCTACCCACCCCCCGGTTCCGCCCCACGGCGTCGATCTCGTCGATGAAGACGATGCAGGGGGCGTTCTTCTTGGCCTGTTCGAAGAGGTCCCGGACCCGGCTGGCCCCCACCCCCACGAAGAGCTCCACGAACTCCGACCCGGAGATGGAGAAGAAGGGCACCCCCGCCTCCCCGGCGATGGCCTTGGCCAGGAGGGTCTTCCCCGTGCCGGGGCTCCCCATGAGGAGGACGCCCTTGGGGATCTTTCCGCCCAGCTTCTGGAACTTCTGGGGGTCCTTGAGGAAGTCGATGATCTCGTAGAGCTCCTCCTTGACCTCCTCGATGCCGGCCACGTCCTTGAAGGTGACCTTGTTCTTGGGTTCGGAGACCAGCCGGGCCTTGCTCTTTCCGAAGGAGAAGGCCTTGTTCCCCCCCTGCTGCATCTGGCGCATGAAGAAGATCCAGAAGCCGATGATGAGGACCACGGGGAGGATGTAGAAGAGGGCGAAGAGGTACTGGGAGGTGTTGGGCTCCTGGGCCCGGACGTCCACCCCTTTGGCCACCAGCAGGGGCGTGTAGTTCTGGAGGTCCGGCGGCAGGTTGGTGACGTAGAGGGAGGCCCCGTCCTGGGGCTCCTTGAGCTCCCCGCGGACGGTGGACCCCTTCACCACGGCCGTCTTGACCTGCCCGGCCTGGACCAGGGCGTCGAAGCGGCTGAAGGGGAGCTCCGCTTCCTTGAGGGTGGCTTTCTTGAGGAGGCCGATGGAGACGGCCACCACGACGAAGATCAGGGCCCAGAGGACCACGTTCCGAAGCTGCTGGTTCACCGGCGACTCCTTTCGGGGGCCCCCTTGCCGGGACGCGGCGGAAGCCCCCTTCCGCCAAGATGCAAAACGGGGCCGGAGGTCACCTCATTCCGGCTCCACCCAGGTGATGTACGGCAGGTTCCGGTACCGCTCCTCGAAGTCGAGCCCGTACCCCACCACGAACTTGTCGGGCACGGTGAAGCCCCGGTAGTGGACCGGAACGTCGATCCGCCGGGCCTCGGGCTTGTCCAGAAGGGCGCAGACCTTGAGGGAGGCGGGGGCCCGCTCGGCCTCCAGATGCTTCAGGAGGTAGTCGAGGGTGATCCCCGTGTCCACGATGTCCTCCACGATGAGCACGTGCCGTCCGGAGAGGTCCAGGCTGGAGGTGAAGAGGATGGAGGCGTGCTTGCCGTCCACCTGGCTCTTCATCTCGATGAGGGCCAGCCGGACGTCCCCCGGGATCCGCCGCATGAGGTCCGCCAGGAACGGGATGGCCCCCTTGAGGATGGCGCAGAGAACCAGGGGGCTCTTGCCCTGGTAGTCGCGGGCCACGGCCCGCGCCAGCTCCTCCACCCGCTGCTGGATCTGCTTTTCCGTAAACAGGATCCCCTGGGCCAGCTTCATGGTTCCTCCCGGCGGGGGCCCACGGCGAGGCGCCCCCGTTCCCGGCGGCCTTCCCACCCCCCCGGCAGGGCCACCACGGCCCCGGGGCGGCAGAGGCGGAGGTGCCAGAGGGCCCGGAAGTGCCGTTCCGAAAGGCCCCTCAGGCTTCCCCGCGCCCGCGCGATCCCCTCCCGCAGGGCCCTCAGGCCCTCGCCTTCGGAGAGCGCCGCGAGGTCCGCACAGGGGTAATATAGGCGATCCCCTTCCAGAACCGCAACTTCCGGCAGGGGAGCCGGCGTCTCCAGGGCCGCCAGGCGGGCCAGCGCCCCCAGGCGCCGGGTGAAGCCGGGGAGTCGCTCCTCCAGGATGGGGAGGACCTCCCGCCGCACCCGGTTTCGCAGGAACCTCCGGTCGGCGTTGGAGGAGTCCTCCAGGTAGGCCAGTCCCGCTTCCGAGGCGGCCCGCCGGAGCTCCTCCCCCGTGAAGGAGAGGACCGGCCGAAGGACCCGCCCGGCCACGGGCCGGATCCCCGCCAGTCCGCCGGGTCCCGTCCCCCGGTGAATGCGCAGGAGGACCGTCTCCGCCTGGTCGTCGAGGGAGTGGGCGGTGGCGACGAAGTCCCACCGCTCCTCCTCCCGCAGGTCCTCCAGGGCCCCGTAGCGGACCTGCCGGGCCCACTGCTCCAGGCTCTCCCCCCGGGGAGGCCTCCCCGGGATCCTCAGGGAGCGGAAGGGAAGGCCCAGGCCGGCGGCCAGGTCGTGGACCGCCCGTTCGTCCCGGTCGGCCTCTTCCCCCCGGAGGTTGTGGTGGACGTGGGCCAGGCCCAGCTCCAGGTCGGGGCGGGGAAGGGCCGAGAGGAAGAGGGCCGTCATGCCCACCGAATCGCCGCCGCCGGAGACCGCCAGGAGAACGCGGTGGCCGTCCTGCAGGGGTAGGTCGTTGAGGGCGGAGCGGAAGCGCTTGAGGAGGGGGTGGTGGCGGTGCAGGGACTTGAACCCCGGACACAACGGATATGAGCCGTTTGCTCTAACCAGCTGAGCTACACCGCCCCGGCCCTTTAGCATAGGGCATCCTCCCCCCGTTCGTCAATGGGCGCGGCGGCCGTAACGGAGCCGTTCATTCGGCGTCCACCCCCTCCACCCGCCGGTCCGCCTCACCCTCCGTCGTTCATCTGCCAGAGGTACCAGCAGGCGTAGGAACGGTAGGGCCGCCAAGGATCCCCCAGGGGTTCCGTCTCCTGGGGGGACGGCGGGGCGGGGAGGCGCAGGAGCCCCTGCAGCCCCTTGCGCAATCCGAGGTCCGCCGCCGGCCACACGTCGGGGCGCCGCAGGGCGAAGATCAACGCCATGTGGGCGGTCCACGGGCCGATGCCCTTGACGGCGGTGAGCGCTTCCACCACGTCGCCGTCGGCCATCCCCTCCAGAGCCACGAGGTCCAGCCTTCCGGAGAGGACCGCCTCGCAGAGGGCCTTCACCGTCCCCGCCTTGGCCCGGGAGAAGCCCAGGGCCCGCAGGGAGGCCTCCGGCGTCGCGAGGATCCGGGAGGGGTCGGGGAACCCCGGCCCCTGCTGGTCGCGAAAGCGCTCAAAGAGGACCCGCGCCACCCTGGCCGAGAGCTGCTGGGCCAGAACCGCCTCCAGCAGGTTGTGCAGGAGGTCCTGCCGGGAGTACTCGTGGAAGCGGGGGGGGCCGGTCCGGGCGATGAGGGCCCGGAGTCGGGGGTCTCTTCGCAGAAAGGTGAGGGCCCTGCGGTCTCGCTCGTCCATGGCGTCTCCCTTCCCCCACCCTACCACGGACATGGCGGGAGAAAAACGGCGCTCCGGCCCGGGTGGTACACTCTCCCCCGAAAGGAGGCCCGCCATGGCCACCGTGACGCTCCACACGAACCGCGGAGACATCCGCCTGAAGCTCTTCGACGACAAGGCCCCCAAGGCCTCGGAAAACTTCGCCACCCTGGCCCGGACCGGGAAGTACGACGGGGTGATCTTCCACCGGGTCATCGACGGCTTCATGATCCAGGGGGGCGACCCCACGGGGACGGGCCGCGGGGGACAGTCCATCTGGGGCAAGCCCTTCGAGGACGAGGTGAAGACCGGCCTCTCCTTCACCAAGAAAGGCCTTCTGGCCATGGCCAACGCCGGGCCCAACACCAACGGGAGCCAGTTTTTCATCACCTTGGCCCCCACGGGCTGGCTCGACGGCCGCCACACGATCTTCGGAGAGGTGGAGGAGGGGATGGAGGTGGTGGAAGCCATCGGGAGGAGCCGGACCGGTCCCGGCGACCGCCCCCTGGAGAAGGTGGTCATCGAGCGGTGCACCGTGGCGTGAAGGCGGAAGGAAGCCTTGGCGTGGACGCGTTCCCCCGCCCAGAAGGCTCCCGGCCGGCCGAGGTTGACCGACATTCTTCGAAATCATAGAATTAAGGCCTTTAAGGCTCCGCTGGGCCGGGAAGGGAAACCGTGGCCGAAAAGAAGCGGAAGCGGAAGGTGACCGTTCGGGTGGCCCGCTCGTGGGAGGGGGCCGAACGCCTCGACGACGAGTGGTGGGAGCGGTTCACGCCGGACGAGAAGGCCGCCATGGTGTGGGGTTTGACCCTGGACGCCTTGGCCATCAAGGGGATCACCCATGAGCCGAGACTACGCCGATCTCGTTGCCGCATTAAACGGGCAAGGGGCTCGGTATCTGCTCGTCGGAGCCTTCGCGGTCGCCTTCCATAGCCGTCCCCGCTTCACCAAGGACCTGGACGTCTGGGTGGAGCCCACCGCCGAAAATGCCAAGAGGGTCCGCCAGGCCCTGTCGGCCTTCGGGGTCCCGGCCCGGCACCTGGAGGAGATGGACTTCACGGCGAAAGGCATGGTGTTTCAAATCGGCGGGGCGCCGGCCCGAATCGACCTCTGGACCGAAGTGGAGCCGCTGGACTTTTCCGGGTGTTGGGGGCGCAGGCGCGAAGGCCTGTTCCTGGACCAGCCCGCCTTCTATCTGGGGGTGGAGGATCTCCTCGCCTGCAAGCGATTCGCGAACCGGCCCAAGGACCGCCTGGACGTCCCCATGCTGGAAAAGGCGCGCCAGGCCGTGGTCCGCAAGGCCCCGCGAAAGAGAAAGGGACCCACGAGATGAGCCACTACACCGTCGTCACCCTGCCCGGGGACGGGATCGGCAAGGTCGTCCTCCCCGAGGCGGTCAGGATCCTCGAAAAGGCGGGCTTTCCGGCCGACTACGTCCACGGGGACATCGGCTGGGACTTCTGGTGCCGCGAGGGCAACCCCCTCCCCGACCGGACGGTGAAACTCCTCGAGCAACACCGCCTGGGCCTCTTCGGAGCCATCACGAGCAAGCCCAAATGGGACGCCGAGGCGGAGCTGGACCCTCAGCTCCGGGGGAAGGGGCTCGTCTACTTCAGCCCCATCGTGGCCATGCGCCAGCGCTTCGACCTGGACCTCTGCGTCCGCCCCTGCCGCTCCTTCCCCGGAAACCCCCTCAACTTCGTCCGGAAGACCCTGGACGGGGGCTTCGAGGAACCCAAGGTGGACGTGGTGATCTTCCGCCAAGGAACGGAGGGCTCCTACGCGGGGGTGGAGTGGACCGATCCGCCGCAGAACGTCCGGGAGGCCTTCGCGACCCACAAGAAGTTCCAGGGGTTCGCCCGGGTGAAGGGCGAGGACCTGGCCATTTCCACCCGCATCGTCACCCGGGAGGCCACCCGCCGGGTGGTGCGCGAGGCCTTCGAGTACGCCAAGCGCTTCGGGTACAAGAGCGTCACCGTGGCGGAGAAACCCAACGTCCTGCGGGAGACCTCGGGGATGTTCGAGCTGGAGGCCAGGAAGATCGCGGCGGAGTACCCCGGCGTGGCCCTCTGGTCGGTGAACATCGACGCCATCATGATGTGGCTCACCAAGAACCCCGAGGAGTACGGCGTCTTCGTCTGCGAAAACCTCTTCGGTGACATCCTCTCCGACGCCTTCGCCGGTCTCGTGGGCGGTCTGGGCTTCGCGTGCTCCGGGAACATCGGCCGCGAGTGCGCCGTCTTCGAGCCCACCCACGGCAGCGCGCCCAAGTACGAGAAGCTCAGCCCCTCCATCGTGAACCCCATCGCCATGATCCTCTCCGCCGCCATGCTCTGCGACCACGTGGGCGAACGGGCCATCGGGGACAGGATCCGCAACGCCGTGGCGGAGGTGGTGGCCGAAGGAAAGGTCCGGACCTACGACATGCTCCGCCTGCCGGGGGGGGCCGGCGTGTTCGCCCGGGGGGCCTGCACCACCCAGCAGATGACCGACGCCATCCTGGCCCGGCTCTGACGGGGGCCTGAAACCCCGTCCGCGGAGAAGCCCATGCGCCACCCCAAGGTGTACGACAGCCCGCTGGACCTGGTGGGGGAAACCCCCATGGTCCGCCTCCGGAAGGTCACGGCGGGGCTTCAAGCCGAGGTCTTCGCCAAACTCGAGTTCTTCAACCCCATGGGGAGCATCAAGGACCGGGCGGCCCTCCACATGATCCGCCGGGCGGCGGAGGACGGCCGCCTGAAACCCGGGGACCTGATCCTGGAGAACTCCTCCGGAAACACCGCCCTGGGCCTCGCCCTGGTGGCCATCCAGATGGGCTACCGCCTGAAGGTGGTGGTGCGGGACCGCATCAGCCCCGAGAAGCTGCGGCAGCTCGAGGCTTTGGGGGTGGAGGTCTTCAAGGTGGACAGCACCCTCCCCCCCGAGCACCCCGATTCCTACAACCAGATCACGCCCCGGCTGGCGCAACAGACCCCCGGATGCTACTTTCCCGACCAGCACAACAACCGGGAGAACAACGAGGCCCACTACCTCACCACGGGCCCCGAAATCTGGGAGCAGATGGAGGGCCGGATCGACGTCCTGGTGGCGGGCATGGGGACCGGGGGGACGGTGGGCGGGGTGGCCCGCTACCTCAAGGAGCGGGACGAGAGGATCCGGGTGGTGGCCGTGGACGTGGAGGGCTCGGTCTTCGCCCACTACTTCCGCACGGGGGAGCGGTGCGAACCCAGGCCGTACCTCCTGGAGGGGCTCGGCGACGAGTTCCTCATCGGCTGCGCCGATTTTTCCCACGTGGACGAGGTGGTCACCGTCAGCGACCGGGACGCCTTCCTCACCTGCCGGGAGCTGGTGCGCCGGGAGGGAATCCTGGCGGGGGGCTCCAGCGGGGCCGCCCTGTGGGCCGCCCTCCGGCTGGCTCGGGAGCTAAGCCGGCCCGCCCGCATCGTGACCATCTTTCCCGACGGGGCCTCCCGCTACCTCAGCACCATCTTCGACGACGGCTGGATGCGCGCCCACGGCTTTCTGGAGTGAGGCCGGCGCGCGCCGTTGAGACCCCCGGTCCCCCGTGACACAATGGGGACCCTCGGGCTCTGGGGAGACAAGTCCATGAAGGAACGAGAGATCGCGGAATTGTTGGAGCCCTGGCTCCACCGGATCGGGGACGAGGACCTCCGGGAGAAGGTGGTGAAGACCTTCGCCCTCGCCCTTTCGAGGAGCGGGTACCGGCGAAAGGCGGACTTCGGGAAGATGCCCTTCACCCTTCTGGCCGACTGCCGGGGGATCACCTTCCTGGAGCACACCCTGGCGGTGACGGCGGGGGCCGTGGGGCTCGCCCAGGGCCAGGCCGCCCACTACCGGAAAATGCCCTACCCCGTGGACCTGGACCGCCTCATCGCCGCCGCCCTGCTTCACGACGTGGGGAAGATCCTGGAGATCGAGCCCGACGGGAAGGGCGGCTACCGCAAGAGCCGGAGCGGCATGTGCCTCCGCCACCCCCTTTCGGGGCTGGCCCTGGCCGCCGAGGCGGGGCTCCCCGAGGAGGTCCTCAACGGCATCGGCTGCCACGCCCGGGAGGGGGAGGGGGCCCCCAAGACGGTGGAGACGATCCTCATCCACCAGGCGGACTTCGCCACCTTCGACCCCCTGGTCCTGCTCCAGAAGGGGACGCTGATTCTTTGAACCACGGAGCCCACGGAGGGTTCGTAGGGCTCCGTGCCCTCCGTGACGAGTCCTGTTGAGGGTTGACCATGCCGATGACGATGGCCGAAAAGATCCTGGCCTCCCACGCGGGCCGCCCGCGGGTGACCCCCGGCGAGATCGTGGAGGTCTTTCTGGACGCCCGCGTGGCGAGGGACTTCGGCGGAGCCAACGTGGTCAAGAACCTACTGGACCACGGCCTCGGGGTGGACGACCCCTCGCGGACCTTCTTCACCTTCGACTGCAACCCCACGGGCTCCGACCAGAAGTACGCCGAGAACCAGCAGAAGTGCCGCCTCTTCGCCCGGCAGTGGGGTATCCGCGTCTTCGACATCGACGCCGGCATCGGGACCCACGTGGCCATCGACGAAGGGCTCGCCTGGCCCGGCTCCACCTTCGTCTCCACCGACTCCCACGCCAACATCCTGGGGGCCGTGGGCGCCTTCGGCCAGGGGATGGGGGACCAGGACATCGCCGCCGCCTGGGCCTACGGCAAGGTCTGGTTCGAGGTCCCGCCCACCGTCCGCCTCGAACTGGAGGGGGCCCCCGCGCCGGGGGCTTCCCCCAAGGACGTGGCCCTCGCCCTCCTCCGCCGCTTCGGCGCCTCGGGCTTCCTGGGGTGCGCCGTGGAGGTCCACGGCCCGTACGCCGAGGGGCTGTCCCTGGCCGGCCGGATCACCCTGGCCTCCCTCGCCACGGAGATGGGGGCCATCGCCCTGCTCTTCCCCCCCGACGAGGCCGTCATCGCCCACTGCCGGAAGGCCACGAAAAGGGGCGACTGGGAGCCGGTGTACCCCGACCCCGGCGCCGCCTACCTCCGCACCGAGCGGGTGTCGCTGACCGGCGTCGAGGCCATGGTCTCCCGGCCCGGCCACCCCGAGGACGCGGTGCCCATGGGGGAGGTCCGGGGGAGGAAGGTCGACTCCGTCTTCATCGGCTCCTGCACCAACGGCCGCTTCGAAGACCTCCAGGAGGCGGCGGGGGTGCTGAAGGGACGGAAGGTGGCCCCGGGGGTGGTCCTCAAGGTCGTCCCCGCCACCGACGGGATCTGGCGCAAGGCGTTGAAGGAGGGGCTCATCGAGGTCTTCAAGGAAGCGGGGGCGCTGGTCTCCAACGCCGGGTGCGGCGGCTGCGCCGCCGGACAGGTGGGCCAGAACGGCCCCGGCGAGGTCACCGTCTCCACGGGAAACCGCAACTTCCCCGGCAAGCAGGGCAAGGGTGAGGTCTACCTCACGAGCCCCGCCGCCGCGGCGGCCTCGGCGGTGGCGGGCTTTCTCACCGACCCCGCCCACATCCCCGCCGAGCCGGCCGTGTGGGAGGCCCGGCCGCCGGACCAGACGGCCCCTTCCGCCGGCGAGGCCGCACCGCCCGCCGGGCCACCCAGGCCGCTGAAGGTCACGGGCCGCGTGTGGGTCATCGCCAGGGACAACATCGACACCGACATGATCTTCCACAACCGCCACCTGGCCATCACGAAGGTCGAAGAGATGGGCCCGTACGCCTTCGGCAACCTCCCGGGCTGGGAGGACTTCGCGAAGAAGGCCCGGCCCGGCGACATCGTGGTGGCCGGGGCCAACTTCGGCGCCGGCTCCTCGCGCCAGCAGGCGGTGGACTGCTTCAAGGCCCTGGGCATCGGCGCCCTGGTGGCCAAGTCCTTCGGGGCCATCTACCGGCGAAACGCCATCAACGCCGGCCTCCCCATCGTGGAGAGCAACCTGCTGGACAGCGGCCTCCAGGACGGGGAGGAAATCACCGTGGACTTCGTCCGGGGGGTCATCCGGCGGGCGGACGGGACGGAGGTCCCCGCCCGGCCGTGGCCGGAGGTTCAGGTCCAGACCTACCTGCGCGGCGGCCTGCTGGGGTAGAGAATTTCGCGAGGGGACGGTGAGCGGTGCGAAGGAGCCTCTCTCCAAGGAAAATTCGCACCGCCTCGCGGCCTCCCGGTGAAAGGACGGGTCGAGGAAAAACATGGGCATGACGTTCGCGGAAAAGGTTCTGGCGAAGAAGGCGGGGCTTTCCGAGGTGGTGGCCGGCCAGATCGTGACGGTGAGGCCGGACCGCCTCCTCATGCACGACAACACCAGCGCCATCGTGGCCAAGGTGGCCGAGGACCTGAAGACCCACGGGCTCGTTTCGCAAGACCTCCCGGTCATCGCCATCGACCACGTGGTGCCCGCGGTGGACGAGAAGACGGCCCTGGGCCACGCGAAGATCCGCCAGTTCGTGAAGGACTTCGGCGTGAGGCACTTCTTCGACGTGGGGGAGGGGGTCTGCCACCAACTCATGGTGGAGAAGGGGCTCGCCCTTCCGGGCATGCTGGTCCTCGGCTCCGACAGCCACACGTGCACCTACGGTGCACTGGGCGCCTTCGCCACGGGCATCGACCGCACGGAGGCGGCGGTCCTCCTCCTCACGGGGGAGACGTGGCTGAGGGTCCCCGAGACCATCCAGGTGACGCTGAGGGGGGCCCTGCCCCCCCGCGTCACGGGCAAGGACCTGGTGCTGCGGATCATCGGCGACGTCGGCGCCGACGGGGCCAACTACCAGGCGGTGGAGTTCCACGGAGACCTGGGCGGCCTTTCCATGGACCACCGCCTCACCGTGGCCAACATGGGCATCGAGATGGGGGCCAAGATCGCCGTCTTCCCGGTGGACGCCGCCACCGAGGCCTACCTCCGGGAGCACGCGCCGGGGGCCTCGTGGGAGCCCGTGTGGGCGGACCCCGGCGCCTCCTACGGCCGCGGGCTGGCCTACGACCTCTCCTCCCTGGAGCCGGTGGTGGCGAAGCCCCACGCCGTGGACAACGTGGCGCCGGTGTCGTCGGTGGCGGGCCTTCCCGTGAACCAGGCCCTCCTGGGCACCTGCACCAACGGGCGGCTGAGCGACCTTCAAGCGGCGGCGGCCCTCCTCAAGGGGAAGCACGTCGCGGCCGGCGTGCGCCTTCTCGTCATCCCCGCCAGCCGGAGCGTCTTCCAGGCGGCCATCGCCGACGGGACCCTGGCCACGCTGGTGGAGGCCGGCGCCCTGGTGGCGCCGCCGGGGTGCGGGCCCTGTCTGGGCGCCCACCAGGGGCTCCTGGCCCCGGGAGAGCGCTGCATCTCCTCCTCCAACCGAAACTTCCAGGGGCGCATGGGCTCCAAGGAGGCCGAGGTCTTTCTCGGCAGCCCCCTCACCGTCGCCGCCAGCGCCCTCACCGGCGTGCTCACCGACCCGCGGGAGGTGATGCCATGAACGTCTTCCAGTACGGCGACGACGTCAACACGGACCTGCTGTTTCCGGGCAGGTACACTTACACCTGCAGCAAGGCGGAGGAGATCCTGCCCCACCTCCTGGAGGACCTGGACCCCTCCTTCGCGAAGCGGGTGCGGCCCGGCGACGTGATCCTCGCCGGAAAGAACTTCGGGTGCGGATCGAGCCGGGAGCAGCCGGCCCTGGGCCTCAAGGCGGCGGGGATCCAGGCGGTGGTGGCCAAATCCTTCGCCCGGATCTTCTTCCGGGCGGCCATCAACCAGGGGCTTTTGCTGGTGGCCTGCCCCGGGGCGGTGGAGGCCTATCGAGAGGGAGACGCGGTCTCGGTGGACGCCGCCGCGGGGGTGGTGACCGTGGGGGGACGGGCCTTCTCCTTCCCGGCCCTCCCTCCGGAGATTCTGGCCATCCGCGACGCCGGGGGGCTCCTTCCCTACGCCCGGAAGAGGCTGAAGGAAACGAAGAAATGATGGACCGCAGAGGGCCCGGAGAGCACGGAGAGGGGTTGTGGGCGGAAGGGGAATGCCGTCCCTCTCCGCGAAGGCCTCCGTGGGCTCCGTGATTTCTGTGGTGGAACCCGGGGGCTGAAATGACCAAATTCGCGGAAGCAGGACGCCGGGGCGAAAAGGTCCGCAGCGACTGCTGGGTAGAGGTCGAACCCAGAACGCGCGGCGGGCTGAAGCTCCATGTCACGACGAAGGTGGAGGCCATGTACGGCGAGGCCGTGCGGGCCGCGTGCGAGCGGGGCCTGCGCGCGCTGGGCGTGCGCCACGCCGTCGTCACCGTGGAGGACCAGGGGGCCCTGGACTTTGTCCTCTTGGCCCGCCTCGAGGCCGCGGTGAAGCGGGCGGGCCTGGGGGAGGGCCGGGAGGTTCTTCCGGATCCGTCTCCGGGGTTCCGCGCCGAGACGACGAGGGAGCGCTTCCGCCGCTCCCGCCTCTACCTGCCCGGGAACGAACCCAAGTTCTTCCTCAACGCCGCCCTCCACGAGCCCGACGGCGTGATCCTGGACCTCGAGGATTCGGTGGCCCCCCCCGAGAAGGACGCCGCCCGGATCCTCGTCCGGAACGCCTTGCGGGCCCTGGACTTCGGCGCGTGCGAGCGCATGGTGCGCGTCAACCAGGGGGAAACGGGGCTTCTCGACGTGGAGGCGGTGGTCCCCCAGAACGTCCACGTGATCCTGATCCCCAAGGTGGAGTCGGCGGAGCAGGTGCAGGCCGTGGACCGGAAGGCCGAGGCGGTGCGCAAGGCCGCGGGGCGGAAGAGCCCCGTGCTTCTCATGCCCATCGTCGAGAGCGCCCTGGGGTGCTTCCGGGCCCTGGAAATCGCCACGGCCAGCCCCAACGTGGTGGCCCTCACCATCGGGCTGGAGGACTACACCGCGGACATCGGAGCCCCGCGCACGCCGGAGGGCCGCGAGTCCCTCTGGGCCCGGCAGGTGGTGGTGAACGCGGCGAGGGCCGCCGGCGTCACGCCCATCGACACGGTCTTTTCCGACGTCTCCGACACGGAGGGCCTCCGAAAGGCCTGCCTGGAGGCCAAGGGGCTGGGCTTCGAGGGAAAGGGGTGCATCCATCCCCGGCAGGTGCCCGTGGTCCACGAGGCCTTCGCGCCCACGGAGGAGGAGATCGGCAAGGCGAAGCTCGTCGTCCTGGCCTTCGAGGAGGCGGAGCGGAAAGGGCTGGGGGTGGTGGCCCTCGGCTCCAAGATGGTGGACCCGCCCGTGGTCAAGCGGGCCCTGCGCACCGTCCGCATGGCCGAGGCCCTGGGGCTGCTGCGCCCGGACTGGAGAAAAGAGAAATGAATTCACCTCCGAGGGCACGGAGGTCACCGGGAAACGAGGGTGCTCCGTGACCTCCTGGGCGAAGAGAGGGATCGAGCCATGGCCAAGGTGGATCTGAAGAAGAACGCGCTGGGGCGGATGGTGCCGGCGGTGGTGAACGGCCGGAAACAGGTGCCCTATCGAGGCGTGGACGAATACGTGGCCACGGGCCGCAAGGCGGCTCCGCCCATCGCCAGCGCCGCGAACTACCCCGGGAACGGCGACAAACGGGTCAAGTCCCTGGAGGAGGCTCTGGAGCTTTGCGGCCTTCGGGACGGCATGACCCTCTCGACGCACCACCACTTCCGCAACGGGGACCTGGTGGCCAACCTCCTCTTCGACACGGCGGCGAGAATGGGGAAAAAGGACCTGATGTGGTTCCCCTCCGCCTCCTTCCCCTGCCACGAGCCCATCATCCGCCACCTGGAAAGGGGCGTGGTCCACCACATCGAGGGTTCCATGAACGGCCCCCTGGGGGACTACTGCACCGACGGAAAGATGCGCGGCCTGGGCGTGTTGCGCTCCCACGGGGGGCGCTGGCAGGCCATCCAGGACGGAGAAGTCCACATTGACATCGCCGTCATCGCCGCGCCCTGCGCGGACCCCTTCGGCAACGCCAACGGCGTGAACGGCCCCGCCGCCTGCGGGTCCCTCAACTTCGCCCTGGCCGATTCGCTGTACGCCGACCGGGTGATCGTGGTCACCGACCACCTGGTGCCCTTCCCGTGCATTCCCTGGCAGATCCAGGGGAACCACGTGGACGCCGTGGTGGAGGTGGACCGGGTGGGGGACCCGGCCAAGATCGTCTCGGGAACCACCGAGATCACGAGGAGCCCCGACCGCCTGCTGATCGCGGAGCTCACCGCCCGCTTCGTGCGCGACGCGGGGATCCTCCGCGACGGCTTCTCCTTCCAGGCGGGGGCTGGGGGCACGGCGCTGGCCTTCGCCATCTACCTCAAGGAAATGATGAAGAAGGCCGGGGTGAAGGCGCGCTTCGTCCGGGGGGGCTCCACGAAGTACCTCGTGGAGATGCTGAACGAGGGGCTCTGCGACTACATCCTCGACGGCCAGACCTTCGACCTGGACGCCGTGCGGAGCATGCGGGACAACCCCCGCCACGTGGCCACCAGCCCCTTCACCAGCTACAACTACCACGGCAAGGGCTTCTTCGGGACCTTCGTGGACGTGGTGGTCCTGGGGGCCACCGAGGTGGACGTGAACTTCCACGCCAACGTGGTGACCCACTCCGACGGCCGCCTCCTCCACGGCATCGGCGGCTGGCAGAACTGCCTCTTCGCCGGTTGCACTATCCTGGCCGTGCCGGCGGTGCGCGACCGGATCCCCGTCATCGTGGACGAGGTGACCACCCTCACCGGCCCCGGCGAACTCATCGACGTGGTGGTGACCGAGCGGGGCATCGCCGTGAACCCGAGGCGCCGCGACCTCCTCGAGGCGGTGAAGGGAAAGGGGCTTCCCCTCCGGGACCTCCGCGACATTCAGCGGGAGGTGTACGCCCTCTGCGGGGGGAGGCCCGCCCCTCCCCGGCGGAGCCGCACCCCCGTGGCCGTGGTCAAGTGGGTGGACGGCACGGTCCTGGACACCGTCTGGAAGGTGGAGCGGTAGGGGGGGAAGGCCGGGCTAGGCCGGCCAGGGAAGGAGGACCGGCGGGTCCTCCGCCCGCCGGGGGACCAGGGAGAGGGCCCCCTCGGGGCAGACGGTCCGGCAGAGGCCGCACCCGAAGCACCGGCGCGGATCCAGGGCGACCCCTCCCCGAGAGGCGTCGAAGGAAAGGGCGCCGAAGGCGCAACGCCCCACGCACTCCGCGCACCCCGCGCAGCGGTCGGGGTCCACCTCCATCCGGACCTCGGCGGGGCTCAGCACGTCCAGGCCGCCGGAGAGAAACCGGAGGGCCGCGCAGGTCTTTCCCTCGCAGTGGCACAGGCCGCCGATGAAGGGGCTCCGGAAGGTCCACACCGAATGGACCAGGCCCTGGCGGTCGAAGCGCTCGCAGAGCTCCAGGGCCTCCCGGGGGGAGAGGGTCTCCACGCCCTTCAGGTCGGCCCCGTCCAGTCGACCCTCCTCCAGGGACTCGAAGAGGACCTGCCGGCAGGTTTCGTCCCAGGTGCCGGGGGTGGTGGTGATGGCCATGCAGTAGGCCTCCCCCCGGCCGGTGGCCCCTTTCCGGCAGACGCAGGGGACCCGGGTGACGGAGGTGACCACCTCGGTGAAGAGGCGGCGGACCTCCTCCAGGGGCAGGACCTGGCCGTGGTGGTTCCGCCGGAGGTCCGCGGCGGTGTAGGCGTTCACCAGCCACCGCACCGCCCGGGGGGCCCGCTGGAAGGCCCGGATCTGCCGGTCGAAGCGGGGCGCCCCGTCCACCGTGGTCCGGACCACGTGCTTGAGCCGCCGCTTCACCCGGGGGTTCGACGCGAGCTCCCGGGAATAGTTTTTCGCCTGCAGGTACCAGACCTTCCCTTCCCCGTGCCGGTGGCAAAAGTCGCACACGCCCGCGCCCTCCGATGGGGACACGGTGGCACGCGACGTGAAGAATGGCAAGCCGCGGAGCGGGAACACCGTTCCGGCTCTGCCTGTGAACGACAAGAGCGGTCTCTTTCTTGCCGTCTTTCAGGAAGTTAGGCTTCAAAAGCAGAAATTCCAGAAAAAAACGTATACATCGTTCCCTTCGAGGTCGGCTGCCCCTTCTCTGGAAAAGGTGTTTGCGATCAAGGAGTTGCCCTCCGGAGCCCCCTCGGCACGGACCTTGCAAAAACCTTCCTTCTACCGAAGGAGAAAGGAGGTCCTCGCATGGTCAAGAGGCTTCTCGGGGTGCTGGCGGCGCTGGCCGTGGCCCTTCCGCTCTCGGCGGGGGTCACGGGGGTGGCCTTCGTCCACGGGACGGGGCGCCAGACCAACGCCTACGCCGACTACTGGACCACCGCCATGGTGGACTCGGTCCGGCAGGGACTGCCGGATCCCTCCAAGTTCCTGGTGGTGAACTGCGATTTCACGCAGTACATGTGGGCCTCCGGGGCGGCCGGCTGTCTGGCCGGCCAGCTCTACACCTTCATCACCACCAAGGGCATCACCGACCTCGTGGTGATCACCCACTCCAACGGCGGAAACGTCATGCGGTGGATTCTCTCCAACCCCACCTACGACTGGCGCTACCCCACCATCATCAGCAAGATCCGGTGGGTCAACGCCCTGGCTCCTTCCAGCCTCGGGACGCCGCTGGCCAACGCGGTGATGAACGGGACGGTCTTCGAGCAGTCCCTGGGCTGGCTCCTGGGCTACCAAAACGACGCCGTGCGGATGCAGCAGACCGACTGGATGGCCTACTACAACGCCAACTGGCTCCTCGGGACGGCGGGCCGGCCGTCTCTGCCCAAGGGTTTCTGGGACGTGGTGGGCACCGACGTGGAGACGGCCGTCTGGGACCCCGACTCCTACTGCGGCGGCTACTCGCTGAACCTGGGGCTGGAGATCACCCAGGCCTGGCTCAGCTCCTGCTCCGACGGCTTTCTGGACTGCACCAGCCAGGCGGGGGCCGGCTCCGTCTGGTTCTACGACACGCAGTACACCGCCGGCCGGGAGCCTCTCTCCCACAACCAAAGCCGGCGGAAGTGCTTCGGCCTGGACGTGATCCTGAGGAACGACCTGTAGGGAGGCCGCCATGACGAAGACCGTTGCCGTTCCGGTGCTCGCCTCCGTCGCCCTGTTCGCCGCTCCCTTCGCCCCCCGGGCGGAGGCCCCCCGTTCCCTCGCCCCCGCCGCCGTCGTCTCGGCCGTCCCCCTGGCTGGGAGCCTCGAGCGGGACCCGGTGGTCTTCTCCGTTCCCGCGGACGGCGAACCCGCCCTCTCCGTTCCCGCCCCCGCGGTGGCGGAGAGCCGGGAGTTCTGGCGCAGCGTCTCGGCGGAAGAGCTGCGGGCGGGAACGCGCTTCACCACCACCGCCCCGGGGGCGGTGGTCCGCCTGAGTCCCGTGGGGCCCGGCGGGAGCGCCGTGGACCCGGCTTTGGTGGTGGTGGAAACGCCGAAGGGGGACAGCCTCGCCGGGCCGGCCGCCTTTCGGGAGGTGGCCACCGCCGATCAGCTTCGCCGGGCCGGCGCCCCCTTCCCCGAGGGGTCCACGGCCTTCCGGCTCCGCGAGGAGGCGGGGGCCGGCGCTTTTCGCCTCCGGGTGCCGTCGCTGGAGCCCGGTGCGGGGCGCTACCTCCTGCACGTCCTCGACCGGGATTCGCTGGCGGTCCTGTCGGTGAGGACCCTCTCGGACACGGTCTTCTACGGTGAGGTGCTGGCGGCGGAAGGCTGGCTGGCCGACGCCGGGGAGTTTCGGCGGGTCTCCTTCGCCGAGGCCCAGGTGGCCTCCCCCGACGGCTCCCGTTTCGACGCCCCCGTGAAGCCGCGCCCCGACGGCTCCCTTTCCATCACGCTTCCCCTGGAGGTGCCGCCGGCCGCCGCCCCCGGCCTGTGGGAGCTGCACCTGCGGGTCCGGGGGGAGGCCGCGGGCCAAACCGTGGAGCGCACCGTCCACACCGCCTTCGCCTACGTGGTCCCCACCGCCCGGCGGAGCGGCCCGGTGTCCGTGGTGTCGAAGAGGGGCCGCGTGGTTCTGGAGGCTCCCGTGGAGACGGCGGCGGCGGGGCGCTACGCCCTCCGGGCCCTGGTCCTCGGAAGGGACGGAAAGGGGACGGCCAAGCCCTTGGCCCTCCTGGAGACGGCGGCCTGGCTGGAGGAGGGCCGCGGGACCCTGCGCGCCGAGGTTCCCCCCGCTACCGTACAGAAGTCCGGGCTCCGGGGGCCCTTTGAGGTGCGGGAGGTCTGGCTTTTAGACCAGAGCCGCCTCCAGGTGCTGGAAAAACCGTAAGGTTCACCCCGCGGAGGGGTGGAGGGGAGCATGGGGAAGGGTTCCTTCCCCGCCGGCCCGCCCGACGGCGGGCCGCTTTTCTTTCAGGGAAGCTCCTCGGAGGAGGCGTCTTCGGCGGTCGGGGTCGGCGAATCCTCCGTCCGCTCTTCCTCCGGCGCAACCCCCGTCTTTTTCTGCAGACGCCGCTGGCGCTTCTCCTCTTGCTTCTGCAACCGCTTCAGTTCCTTCTGCCGCTTGTTGCCCCGATAGGCACCGGGATGGACCATCGCCGCCTCCTCTCCCCGACGTTTCCCCGCCATCATCGCCGGAGAGGCGAAAAAAGGAAAGAGGGGCCCGACGGCCCCTCCTTCGACGGGGTTTCGAAAGGTTCAGTCGCGCACGACGGAAACCTGCTCCGCCTGCGGACCCTTGGCGCCGCGGGTGACCTCCAGGGTGACGCGCTGGCCCTCGGCCAGGGTCTTGAAGCCCGTGCCCAGGATGTTGCTGTGGTGCACGAAGGCGTCCTGTCCGCCGTCCACCGTGATGAACCCGTATCCCTTCTTTTCGTCGAACCACTTCACGATTCCGTTGACCACGCGACACACTCCTTGTCTCCGTACGACCTTCCAACAAACCGTTTGTCAGCGGGTGTACGAAAAGAGTCTACCACGGAAGGCCCTGGAGGTCAAGGCCCGGCGGCGAAGCCCTCAGGGGAGATCGATCCGGGTGGGAAAGGCGAAGGAAGGGCGGGCCAGAAAGTACCCCTGGCCGTAGGGGACATGCAACGCCCTCAACGTTTCCAGCTCCTCCGGGGTCTCGATCCCCTCGGCGATGAGCTGGGCGTTGATGTTTTTCCCCAAGATGAGGAGGGAGGAGACCAGTTCCTGCTTGAGGAGGTTCTGGTGGATCCCCTTCACGAGGCTCACGTCCACCTTGAGGTAAACCGGGCGCACGTGGGTGATGGTCTGGATGGACGAGTAGCCGGTGCCCAGGTCGTCCAGGGCCACTTCGAAGCCCAGGGCGGTGTACTCTTCCATCATGGCCCGGAAGGCGTCGTAATCCTCGATGGCGTGGCGCTCCGTCAGCTCCCAGACCACCTCCCGGGGGGTGAGCCCGTGGCGGGCCAGGGAGTCCCGGGCGGCCTCCCCCTTGAAGTCCGGGTCGTCCAGCGTGGTGGGAAGGGTGTTGATGAAGACCTTGGTCCCCGGGGGCTTTCCGGCGGCGGCGGAGAGGGCGGACCACTTGCAGAGGTTGTCCAGTTGCCGGCTCAGCCTCGACTGCCGGGCGAAGGTGAAGAGGGCCTCGGGCCACTCGTAGGGCGTTCCCGAAGGGCCCCGGGCCAGGGCCTCGTACCCCAGAACCTCCATCGTCTCCAGGTTCACGATGGGTTGGAAAACCGACGCGATGGCCTTTCGGGCCAGAATTTGCCGGAGCTCCAGCTCGTGGAGCATGAGCTCCGTCTCCTCCTGGCGCTGGGCGAGGGCCGCCGTCTCCTCGATGGCCCGGTGGACCTGGCGCTCGAAGCGCAGGAAGGGGTTGTAGTGGAGCACGCTGTAGCCCATGTTGAGGGTGAGACCGGGCAGGTCCGCCCCGGCCAGCTCCCCCTCCAACGCCCCGTACAGGCGGCGGGCGATGCGCTCCAGGGACATGAGGGCGCCGTCGGAGAGGATGGCGTAGGGGGCGAAGACGCAGAACTGGTCGTCGAAGATCCCCCGCTGGCAAACCAGGAGCTTCCCGCCGAATTCGCGGTCGTTGAGGTCCTGGATGTGGAAGGCCGCCTGCCTCAGGACGTTTTCGTACCGCTCGAAGCCGAAGACCGACTCCAGCCGCTCCAGGTCGGAGATTTGAAGGAGGACCACCCCCAGAAAGCGGTCCTCGGCCATGGTCTTGAGCCGTTCGAAGCAGGCGCCGTAGGCGGGGAGCCTCGTGTTGGCGTCAAAGAGAGAGGCCCGCAGGGCGACGAGCTCGTTGAGGGGATCCTTGCGGGAAAACTCCAACCGGCCACCCTCCCGTGCCTATCTTAGCAAGGCGGTGCGGCGGGGCGCAACGGCGCCGGAGGGGACGGGGGATTGAGGGTCGGGGAAGGCTGTGGTACACCGGGGGGGGGCCGACGTCAAGGGGGTGGTGTGAGGAACCCGAAGAGCCCAGGGGGATCCGTGGCGGAGGGATGCCTGCTCCTCCACCCGGGGCTTCCCCCCGGCACGGGGCAGCAAGCGCTTTCGCCCCGGAACCTCGCCGGGGAAAGGGAGGTCGCCCGCTTCGCCGCCGCCCTCTTCTCCTCCCTGGCCTTCCTGGAGGCGGAGGGATGGCCCTTTCGGCCGACGCCGGGCCAATGGGGGCTGGGGAGGGACGGACTACCCGTTCCCCTCCCCGGGGAGCGCCCGCCCTCCTCCGAGGATCCCGCCCGGGCCTTCGGCCTCTGGGTCCTCCGCCTCCTCGCGCCGCGGGGGACTTCCCGGGGGAGGCCGCCCTCTTTGCCCCGAAACCTCCGCCGGCGGGAAGCGTGGCGGGCCTTCGCCGGCCGTTGCACGGAGGGAGGGGCGGGAGAACTCCGTTGCCGGGACCTTCTCCTGGACCTCCTGGAAATCGCCTCCTCCCTGGATTCCCTGCCCCCCAAGCGGTGGTCCTACGGGGTGGCGGCGGAAAGATCCGGCCTGCGGAGGCGGTCGGGGTTCCTCCTCCACCCCGTCCGCATGGGCTGGGAAGCGGAGGCCCTGCGGGCGGAGGCCCTCCTCCCCGCCGGCGGGGAGCCTCCCCTTCTCCCTCTCTCGCTCCAGGGAACCGCCCCCTACCCGCTGGCGGGGCTGGAGCCGCTCCTCACCCTCTGTCTGGGGTCGGAAGGGGAGGCGAGGCGTTGGATGGGAGACCGGCTCGGAAAGGGAGAGCGGGCGCTGGAAGGAGACCTCGCCGGCCTCCTGGCCGGGAGGGAGGAGGGGGGGTGGTGGCTCGACGGGGCGGAGCGGATGGACCCCGCCAGCCGAAAGGTGCTGAACGCCGCCGCCCGGGCGGCTCTCAAGGCGGCGGCAGGGACGGTTCCCGCAACGGCCGGGGGCTCCACCCCCCTCCGGGTCCGGCTCCTCTGGCTTCCCCCCGTGGGGGAGGGGTGGTACCGGGACCACGCCGCCGCCTGCCTCGGAGAGGGGTGGAATGCCCTTTTGGAGGTGCTGGAGCGGGAAGAGGCGCCGCCGCCCCGGGCGGGCATGCCCCTCTTTCCTCCCCTGGCGGCGGCCCTTCCGGCCCCGGAAACCGGGGAACCCCGCCCCGAGGAGATGGACCGGCTGGACCCCACGGGTCTGTTCCGCCGGGCCAAAGGGCTTCTCGTGAAGGGCCGGGCGGAGGCGGCCCGTTTCTGGGAAGGCCTGGCCCTGCTCTCCGCCGGTCAGCCCGCCCTGGCCCTGGAGGCGTGGAAAGGCTTGTCCAGAGACGCCATTCCGCCGGGGCTTCTCTCCCTGGCCCAGGCCCGAGCGTTTGCGGCCCTCCACGACTACGGCTCCCTGGGGCGGGTCCTCTCGGAGACCGAAAGGGCGGAAGGGGACGTGGAACCGCAGGTTCGGGCGCTCCTGTCCACCCAGCGGGCGGTGGCCTGTTGGCAAGCCGGCAAGGGGGAGGAGGCCCGGCGGCTCCTCGAAGCGGAGGAAGCCGGGGCGCTGGAGGGGGACGCCGCGCTCCTGGTGCTGGCGAACCTGGCCACCCTTTGTCTCCGCTCCATGGACACGGAGGCCTCCGTCCGGGCCCTGGACCGAGCCTTCGAGCTCACGGGGAAAGAAACGGGCCCCTTCGCCCTGGCCGTCCTCCACCACCGGCGCGGTCTCCTGCGGCAGGTCCTGGGGGATCTTGCCGGGGCTCTCCAGGACCTCCGGGCGGCGTTGGACCTTTCCCGCCAGGGGAAGCGGCGCGGGCTGGAGGCGGGGATCCTCTGCGACCTGGGCAACCTCCTCCGCCGCTCCGGGCGGACCGCCGAGGCCGAGGGGGTCTACCGGAGGGCGGAGGAGGGGGCCCGGGCCCTGGGTCTCTCCTCCCTGGCCCACGCCGCCCGCTTCAACGGCGCCATCGTGACGCTGGAGAGGGGACGGCCCCGGCGGGCCCTGCCGGTCTTTCAGGGGGCGCTTGAGGAGGATCTCGCGGCGAAAAACGCCCTCTACGGGGCCACCGACGCCCTCTACGCGGGCCTCGCCCTCCAGCAACTGGGCCGGTTCCCCGAAGCCCTGGAGGCGGCGGACCGGGGCCTCTCCCTGGCCGCCCGCCTGGAGGAGCCCCAGCTCCTGCACGAGCTCCTGGTCCTCAAGGCCGACCTCCTCCTGGAGACGGGGGGACAGGGCGCCCTCCGCAACGTCCTCGGGCGACTCGCCGGCACCTCCTGGCCGGCTCTGGAGGCCGACGACCGCCTCTTCGAGGCGGCTCTCCTGGGTCCCCGGCCGGCGGGCTCCACCACGGAACCGGAGCGTCTCCTCGCCGAGGCCACCCCTCTGGGCCGGGCCTTCTGGTACCTCCACCAGGCGTCGAAAAGCACGGACACCGAAGAAACGCTTCGCCGGGCGCTGGATGCGGCCCGAGGCCTGGAAAGCCCGTACCTCGCCGTGCGGATCCTTCGCCACCTGGCCCGCCGGGGGGCCTTTCCCGTCCTCGGGGAGCAGGAACGGGAGCGGTACCGGGCCTTCCTTCTGGAGAACGACGTGCGGGGCCCCGAGCGGGACCTCCTGCCCCTTCTGGAGGCTCCCTCGAGCGGGGGAAGTCCGAGCCCGGCCCCGGCGGCCTCGTCGGACCTCGGGGTCCTGGAAGCCGCCCGTAACGGAAATGGGGAAGCGTTGGACCTGTTGGCCCGGCACCTGGGGGCCACGGTCTGCCTGGCGGAGGGGGCCTCCGAGGTCCGCTTCGCCGGGGACGGGACCGCCTCCGGGCGGCGGGCCCTCCTGGAGGGCCGGGGACTTCCCGGGACGGAGCGGGGCGCCGAGGGAACGCGGGTGGGCGCCCTGGACGGCCTGGGGCGGTGGGTGGGGGCCTGGTTCCCCGCCGGGCGGTACCTTCCCGCGGAGACCGAGACCCTCCTGCGCCTCTGGATCCGCCTTCTTCCCTCCCTTCCGCCGCCGGGGTCCGCCGGGCCTTGCGTGCCGCCCCCCCTTCGCGGAATCCTGCTCACGCAGTCCCCCGCCATGGCTCCCCTCCTGGATCTGCTGGTCCGGGCGGCCCCCTTCCGCTTCCCCGTCCTGGTGACGGGGGAGCCGGGGGTCGGCAAGGAGGTCTGCGCTCAGGCCCTCCACCTGCTTTCCCCGCGGGCTCGGAAGCCCTGGGTCCCGGCCAACTGCGCCAACCTCTCCCCCACGCTGGCCGCCAGCCTGCTCTTCGGCCACCGGCGGGGCGCCTTCACCGGCGCGGAGCGGGACCAGCCGGGCCTGGTGGAGGCCGCCCGGGAGAGCACCCTCTTTCTGGACGAGGTGGGCGAGCTCCCGCCGGAGGTCCAGGCGTCCCTCCTCCGATTCCTCCAGGACGGGTCCTTCCTGCCCCTGGGGGAGGTGCGCCCCCGGGAGAGCGACGCCCGGGTCGTGGCCGCCACCAACCGGGACCTCGCGGCCGCCGCCGAAAGCGGGCTCTTCCGGAAAGACCTCTACCACCGCCTCAACGTCATTCGCCTGGAGGTGCCTCCCCTGCGCCGCCGCCCCGAGGACATCCCGCTTCTCCTCGGCCATTTTCTGGAGCGGGCCGCCGCCTCCGAGGGCCTTCCGGTTCCGCGCGTCCACCCCGACCTCCTCCAGCGCCTGGGGGCCCACCCCTGGCCCGGCAACGTCCGGGAGCTCCAGAACACCGCCCGCGCCCTGCTGGTGGCCTCCCGCGGGGAGGCGGTCCTCCTGCCCCGGCATCTCCCCCCCTCCTTCGGCGCCGGGCCGGCTCCCGCCGCCGAAGGGCGGCTGGCCCGGGCCGTGAGGGAGGCGGAGGCGCGGGCCATCGCGGCGGCCCTGGCGGAGGCGAGGGGACGGCCCGCGGAGGCGGCGCGCCTCCTGGGGCTGACCCGCCAGGGGCTCTTCGCCAAGATGAAGCGCCTGGGCCTGCGCCGCTCCACCCCCGAAAGCCCCTCCTCGCCCGGTGGGGTATAATTCCCCGCCCGGAGGTGCCCATGGCTCCAGGGTGGTGGTTCATTTCGAGCGGGGACGGCGAGGTCCGGCCCGCGTCCGAGGGACGGATCTCCGGTCTGGACCACGGGTACCTGTACGGTTCGGGCCTCTACGAAACCCTGCGTACCTACCACGGCCGTCCCTTCGCCCTCTCCCGGCACCTCGCCCGGTTGGCCCGAGGCGCCGCGGTCCTCGGCCTGGGAAACCTCCCCGTGGCGGAGATGGAGGGGGCCCTCGCCCGCCTCGCCGCCCTCCGGGCCCCCGAGGAGTCCTACCTGCGCCTCACCGTGAGCCCGGGGGAGGGACCCCCCGCCCCCTTCGGGCCGCCCCACGGGACGGTGCGCTGGACGGCCCTGGCGGGTCCCTTGCCGCCCCACGTGGCCGCCGTCTACGAGCGGGGGGTGCGGTGCATCCTGGCGTCGAGGCCCCGGTGGAACCCCGGCGGGTTCGTCCCGGCGGTGAAGTTCTGCGCCAACGCCGAACTGTGGATGGCCAAACGGGAAGCCGAGGATCGGGGAGCCTTCGAGGGCCTCCTCAGGAACCCCGCGGGCCATCTCGCCGAAGGGGCCAGCAGCAGCGTCTTCTTGGTGAAGGACAAGCGCCTCGTCACCCCCGACCTGGCTTCGGGGATCCTGGACGGGGTGACGCGGGAGTGTCTGCTGCGCCTGGCTTCCCGGGCGGGGATCCCCGCGGAGGAGCGCCCCGTCCGGGTGGAGGAAATCTTCGAGGCCGACGAGGTGTTCCTCGCCTCCACCCTCAAGGAGGTGGTCCCCGTGGTGGCGGTGGACGGCCGTCCCGTGGGGAGGGGGGAGCCGGGCCTGATCACCGACCGTCTGCTGGGCCTCTTCCAGGAAGAGGCGCTCGAGGCTACCTCCGGAGGAGCGCCATGAGTCTTCGTCCTGCCGTTCGCCTGTGGGCCCTGCTGGGCTTCCTGCTCCTTCCCGTCACGCCGTGGGCCATCGGCCCCCGGGAGGAGGCCCCCTCTCCTCCCGAAATCCGCTTCGCCGTCTCCGCCCGCCCTTCCCCCCTCCCGGCGCCGGGGGAGGGGCGTCTCGTGGTGACCCTCGAAATCCCCACCGGGTACCACCTCTTCGGCGGGAAGGACCTTCGGGTCACCGTCTCGTCCGGAAGTCCCGATCTCTTCGGAGCCCCCGTTTACCCGCGGGGGGAGGTGGAAGAGGGACTGGAGGTCCTCCGGGGCAAGGTGGCGGTGGCGGTGCCCGTCCGGCTGCCGCGGGGCTTTTCGGGCCCCCTGGCCGGGGAGGTGGTGGTGGCCTGGCAGGGGTGCCAGGACTTCGGGGAGAAGGTCTGCTTTCTCCCCAGCCGGGATCGGGTGGTCTTTTCCCTTCCGGTGAAGGCCGAGGCCCAGGCGGCGCCGCCTCCCGCCGAGGCGCTCGCCCCCGCGCCCCCAACGGGCGCGGAGCCGGAAGCAGCCGGGACGCCGCCTCCTCCCCCGGCGCCGTCGCCTTCGGCCCCCGGCGGGAGTTCCGCCGCCGACCGGTTCGGACGGGCGGCCCGGGAGAACGTCCCCCTGGCCCTCCTCCTCGCCTTCGTCTTCGGTCTCCTCTCCAGCCTGACCCCCTGCGTCTACCCGGTGATCCCCATCACCGTGGCCTACATCGGATCGAGGAGCGAAGGGAAGGGGCGGGGGCGGGGCTTCACCCTCTCCCTGGCCTTCGTCCTCGGCCTGGCCCTGGTCTACGCCAGCCTCGGCGCCTTTTCGGCCCGCGCCGGGAAGAGCTTGGGCTCCCTGACCCAGACCCCCTGGGTGGGGGTGCCTCTGGCCGCCCTCTTCCTCCTGCTGGCCCTCTCCCTCTTCAACCTCTTCGAGTTCAAGATGCCGGGGGCCTTCACCAACCGGGTGGAGAAGACCAAGCAGCGAACCGCCACGGGAGGCTTCGCGGGGGCCTTCCTCATCGGCGCCCTCTCGGGGCTGGTGGCCAGCCCCTGCATCGGCCCGCTGATTCTGGCCATCCTGGTGGTGGTGGCCGCCACGGGGTCGGTCCTCCTGGGCTTCCTCTACCTCTTCGCCTTCGCGCTGGGGATGGGGGTCCTCTTCCTCGTCCTGGGGACCTTCTCCGGGGCGCTGGCGGCCCTTCCCAAGTCGGGGGGGTGGATGGACGGGGTCCGGGTCTTCTTCGGGTCGCTGGTCCTCGCCGCCGCCTTCTACTTCGCCGGCGTCTACCTGCCCCGGCCGGCCTTTTTTCTCGCCTCCGGCCTGGCCCTCGGCTTCACGGCCGGATTCCTGCTTTTCGGAGCCCACCGCCATTTCTTGGGGCCGGCCGCCCGGGTTTTGGGGATCCTCCTCTCGGCGGCGGGACTTCTCCTGGTCCTTCCCCTCCTGCCCCCCGCTCCGGCGGGGGCGGCAAAGGGGGAAGAGACCTGGCGCACGGACCTGGAGCGGGGTCTCGAGGAGGCCGCCGGCCGGAACCTCCCCGTGCTTCTGGACTTCCGGGCCGACTGGTGCGTCGCCTGCGTGGAGCTGGAGAAAGAGACCTGGACCGACCCCCGGGTGAAGGCCCTTCTCGGCAAGGTCGTCCCCGTCCGGCTGGACATGACCCGGAACACGGCGGCCGACGAGACCCTCCAGAAGCGGTACGGGGTGAAGGGGTTGCCCACCGTCATCCTGTTGGAACCGGGGGGGAAGGAACGGGGGCGCTTCACCGGTTTCAAGGCTCCCGCCGATCTGGTAGTTTGGATGGAACCGTTGCTGCCGGAGACGCCGGGGGGAGGACCGCAGGCGCCCTGAGGTTCCCGCCCGGACCTTTCTTCGGAGGAGGTGCCGCCGTGCGCCCATTCGCCCTTCTTCTCTCTCTCCTGCTCCTCTGGACCCTGGCCGTGGCCGCCCAGAAGGCTTCGGGGTTCGTCCTCCACTCGCCGGCCTTCGGTCCCGGGTCGGCCATACCCAAGGTTCACACCTGCGACGGGGCCGACCGCTCCCCGGCCCTCTCCTGGACCGGTCTTCCCGAGGGCACCCGCTCCCTGGCGCTGGTCTGCGACGACCCCGACGCCCCCGTGGGGACCTGGGACCACTGGGTTCTCTACAACATCCCGCCGGACCGGTCGGGACTGCCGGAGGGTCTCCCCTCCGGGGAGCGGCTCCCCGACGGAAGCCTGCACGGCCTCAACTCCTGGAAAAGGACCGGCTACGGGGGGCCCTGCCCGCCCCCCGGCAAGCCCCACCGCTACTTCTTCCGCCTCTACGCCCTGGACGGACCGCTGGCGCTTCCGCCCCGGGCCACCAAGGCCCAGCTGCTTCAGGCCATGAAGGGCCACGTCCTCGGGCAGGCGGAGCTGATGGGGACCTACGGCCGGTAGGCGACGGGGGAAATCAAGTCTCCAGGCCGCCCCAGGGGGGCGCCGGCGGTTCGGCGAGGCCGTGGGCCTGACGGTACTCGCGTTCCAGCTCCTCCAGGCGGAAGCGGTCCAGCCCCGACTGGCGGAGGAACTCCTCCCTCAGGCGGGCGTCCCCGGTCTCCAGAATCCGGGGGAGGACGTTGCTGAGGTAGTCGCCCTCCCGCCGGACGTCCTCCAGGGCCGACGCGAAGGCTCCTTCCGGGACCGGGCCCTGCCAACCCTCCCGTTTGCGGAGCTCCCCTTCCACGTCGCGCTGGAGGAGCCGCACGTGGACGGGGTTCTGGAGGTCGAAGTAGAACTGCCGCAGCCGGGAGCGGATCCCATCGAAGAGGAACCGTTCGGCCGCTTCCCGGCGGACCAGGGCCTCCAGGTCGGCGGTGACCTCCTGCAGGCTCTTCTCGCCCCGCTCCACCGCCTGGAGGCCTTCCTCCAGGACCGAGACCTTCTGGCGGCCCAGCCGCAGGATGTAGGGGTTCTCCAGAACCGGCGCCACCACCAGCCGGTGGAAGAGGCCCGGCTCCACCGATTCGAGCTCCCTTCGGTTTCCCAGCACCGACCGGACCTTGCTCTCCGTGACGGTGGCGTGCTCCATGAAGGCCAGCTCCGACACCACCGCCGAGGCGTTGTCCAGCCGGTCGAAGTAGGTGATGACCTCGGAGAAGACCTCGAAGGGGGCCGTGTCGCCGGTCTCGGCCATGCGCTCGTCGAGGACCCTCCCGGTGTCCAGGAGAACTTGCTCGAAGCCGTTGTCCCGGTGCTCGATGGCTTCCTGCTTGCAGGCCAGCAGGCGGGCGATCTCGCGGGGGCCCACCACCTCCTGGGGGGGCCGGCTGGAGAGGAAGAGTCCCTCGAAGATCTCCCGGGTCTTCCGCAGGTACTCGGGCTCCGCCGTCCGGGCGGCCTTTTCGGCGGGGATCAGCCCGTCGAGGGTGTCGAAGAGGCTTCGGGGAAGCCCGTGGCGGGTGGCCAGGTTTCGCAGGGAGTTGAGGCGGGCCGCGGCGGAGGGGTCCCCTCCCGTCTCCAACAGGCGGAGCAGGACGTCCTTGTACTCGTCCACGATGGGGCGGTTGGCGTCGTCCTTGTACAGGATGTCCACGGCGATGCGGCGCCGCTGGTATTCGGGGATCCCCAGCTCCTCCGCCAGGGGGGCGGCGAAGCGCTCCTGGGCCTCGCCCCACTCCCGCTCCCGGCGGTAGTACCCCCGCACGAAGTCGTAAAAACGCTGGTGGAAGCGGTGCACGAGGCGCAGGAGGAGGAGGGTGGCGTCGGGCTCCGCCAGCTCCTTGAGGATCTCCGACAGGAGGCCGGCGTCGTCGAAGGCGGCGGGGCGGTCGCTCCGCTTGAGGATCCGCCCCAGGGTCTTGAGAAGGACTTCCTGCGTCCTGCGGACGGAATAGGGCCAGGGGACCTTCACGAGAAAAAAGGTGTTGGCCAGGGCGTTGCCGTCGAGGAAGAGGTTTTCGTAGCTCTGGAAGCCCGACACCTGGGAGGTGAAGCGGAGCCCGCCCCCCTCCGCCGGGAAGGCTCCGAAGAAGACCAGGCGGTTCTTGACCTCCTTTTGCCCCAAGTCCTTCAGCGGCATGGGGGAGCCGAACATGTACTCCGAGACGGCGCCGCCGGTGCCCGAGAAGGCGATGCCTTCGGCGTTCAGCTTGAAGTACATCCCCGCGAGAAAGAAGGAGGCTTCCCGTCCCTCCGGCGTCTCCCGGATCTCGTAGAAGGGCGCCGCGAGGAGCCGCGTCCCCGCCAGCGTGGCGTAGAAGTCGATGGTGTCCGTGATGGCCCCGTGGACCCGGACGTCCTTCAGCACGGTCCTCTCCCGCGCGGCGATTCTACCAGATTGCCGGGGGGCCTCGTCGGGGCCGAGCCGCGCTTCCTTCTCAAACGTGATTCGCGAAGATTCTCAAATCTGAGATTTCCGTGAGGGGGGCGGTGGGGCTCCCGGAGGGACCTTCAGGGGAGAAACATCCTTGGAATTCATGGCGGTTCTCTCTTTCCCGCCCCTTGGCGTTCCGGTTTGGCACCGCCCCTGCAAAGAGGGAGGCGTGAGTGAAAAGGAGGGTTCGGCCATGAAACGGAATCTGAGGAACCTCGGGACCTTCGCCCTGGCGCTGGCGGCGCTGGTTCTGGCCGTCCCTGCCTGGGCGCAGTGCACGTACAACTACGGCGTGATCAACGCCATCAGCGGGGGGCAGCTGGAGGTTCGCGGAACGCTGGACGACGGCAGCGGTTCGGGGACCATCCGCACCAAATTCTGGATGGAGGGGCTCTCCAAGACCTTCCATTCGGGAAGCCTCCCCTCCACCTGGCAAGCCTTCCCTTGGGGGACGGACAGCTACTACATCTGGAGCGATTGGAGCTGGGTCGGCGGCATCCCCACCTGTCCCCCCACCGACCGGCGGACCCTTTTCCTCTACTCCATCGCCAACGACGGCGCCGGCCAGTACCTGCTGGCCAGCACCGAGTACCGACCCTTCTACGAGTCCTGGGACTTCGACGCCATCACCAACGGGGACGGCGCCCTGGGGCCCAACACCATGACTCCCAAGCCCATCCCCGTCCCCACGGCGGCCCTGCTTCCTTCTCCGGGATCCTCGGGGGTGGTGACGGTGAGCCTGGTCTGGGGCGGGTCCGCGGACCCCTACGGCTTCTACGACAGCCGGCCGGCCTCCCCCCTGCTCACCGGCATCGCCGTGCGCTACGTGCAGGCCAAGGATGCCCCGGACTCCTTCCGGACCGCCGACTGGGCGCTGGCCTCCTTCGTAGACTTCCGGCAGACCGGCGGTGACCCCGGCCGCGCGGTGGTTCAGCTCCCCGCCGCCCCCGGCCTCAAGACCTTCGTGGCCCTCTCGCTGGTCTTCGACGGCGGAGCACCGGGCATCGGCGCCGCGGGCCTCACCGAGACGGAGTTCATCGGCTCCCCGGTCCTTCTCCCCGCCGCCGAAGCGACCCGGAAGGCCCCTCCCCGTCCCCGGATCCGGTAACCCTTCGCGTTTCCTGCCCTCCCTCCCCCCCCACCCGGGCGGGCGGGCGGGGCGGGCCGGGGCGGGGGGGGGGGGGGGGGGGGGGGCCCCCAAGGGGGCCCAAATAGGGGCGCCGGACCAGCACGGGGGGCAGCGCACGCACCGGGGC
>JBBILR010000006.1:0-126676 GCA_037444825.1 Acidobacteriota bacterium
CCCCCCAGGCCCCCGGCGCCGCCCCCTCGCCCGCCGCCGGCGCGGAAGCGGAGCCTTCCTCCGGCGCCCCCCTCCTGGAGTACGGCCGCGATGACCGGGGCCCCTTCGCCCTCTACCGCCTGAAGGCCGGGGAAGCCCTCTACAGCGCGGTGGTGGTGCGCTTCACGGGCAACGTCAGCGCCGAGGACGTGAACGCCCTGGCCCTGGAGGTGGCCCGCCGCTCGGGGATTTCCGACGTGACCTCCATTCCGGTGGGGTTCCCCGTGAAGATCCCCCTGGACGAGCTTCTTCCCCAGTACCTCCCCCCCGACGACCCCCGCCGCCGGGCCTGGAGCGAGAACCAGACCGAGCTGGAAGCGGTGGCCAACCCCATCAAGAGCGAGGCGCTGGAAGGGGTGGTGGTGATCCTGGACGCGGGCCACGGGGGGCTGGACCGCGGCGCCATGAAGCACGGCGTGTGGGAGGACTCCTACGTCTACGACATCGTCTGCCGGATCCGGGAGGTGCTGGAGCGGAAGACCAAGGCCCGGGTCCTCATGACCCTGCTCGTCCCCGACCTCGGCTACCAGCCCCAGGACCAGGAAGCCCTCGCGCCCAACACCGGGGCCGTCCTCCTCACCCACCCCTGGTTCAAGCAGACCTCCCGGGAGGAGACCCGGGTGGAGGTGAACCTTCGGTGGCACCTCGCCAACCAGTACTTCCTGCGCCTGAAGAAGGAGGGGGTGGCCGCGGAGCGGGTGGTCTTCACCTCCGTCCACGCCGATTCCCTCCACCCCTCCCTCCGCGGGACCATGTTCTACATCCCCGGCGACGCCTACCGTTCCAACCGCTGGTGTTCCTCCGGCCCCGCCTACGAGCCCTTCCGGGAGTTCCGGGACGGCCGCTGTTACGAGATGGACGACGCCGCCCTCCGCCGGGCCGAGGGGCTCTCCTTCCGCTTCAGCCGGGCCCTGGAAGCCTCCTTCGCCGCCCGGGGCCTGAACCTGCACCCCTACAACCCCACGAGGGACCACGTGGTCCGGAACCGGCGGGCTTGGGTCCCCGCCGTCCTCCGCAACACGCTGGTCCCCTGCGCGGTCCTGGTTGAGGTCTGCAACCTGGCCAACGAGAAGGACGCGGCCCTCCTGAAGAAGCCGGCCTTCCGCCAGGCCGTGGCCGAAGCCTACGTGGAGGCCCTGATCCGCTACTACTCCTGAAGTCCCTTCCGCCTTCCGCCTTTTCTTCCCCCTCTGGTCCCGGCGCGGCCCCTCGGCCATAATGGCGGGGGAGGAGGTCCCTTGGGCTTTCACGCCATGGCCCGCATCTGGCGGGACTACATGGTCCGCCACCGGGGAAGCTTCGTGGCCGGCGTCGCCGCCCTGGCGGTGGTGAGCGGCCTGTACGCCCTGGAGGTGTACATGGTCCGCTTCATCTTCGACGGCCTGTTGAACCCCAAGGGCGGCCAGAAGACCCAGGAGGAGTTCCTGGGGTACCTTTCGCGCCTCGGCCTCGACGAGTTCTTCGGGCGGGGCCCCGAGGGGCTCTTCCTGGCCATTCCCCTGACCCTCGTGGCCATCTTCCTCGTCAAGGGGGTCTTCGGCTACTTCGGCAAGTACTGGTTGGACCGGGTGGGCCTCTCCACCATCACCGACCTCCGGGACGACCTCTTCGCCCGGATCATCCGGCAGGGCCAGGACTTCTTCGCCGACTACCCCACGGGCACCCTCATTTCGAGGCTTCTTTCGGACATCGAGCGCATCAAGACCTCGGTGAGCGAGAAGCTCACGGAGCTCCTCAAGGAATCCCTCGCCCTCCTGGCCCTGGTGGTGAGCGCCCTCTGGCAGGACTGGCGCCTCACCGTCCTCTCCTTCGTCACCGTTCCCCTGGTGGTGATCCCCCTGGCTCGCTTCTCGCGGAAGCTCCGCCGCTCGGCCCACCGGAGCCAGGAGCAGATGGCCCGGCTGGCCGACCTCATGAAGGAGACCATCACCGGCGTGCGGGTGGTGCAGATGTTTCGGATGGAGGAGGCCGAATCGGCCCGCTTCCGCCGTCACAACCGGGAGGTCCTGCGGGCCAACCTCAAGGCCACGCGGGTCATGGCCCTCACCACCCCCCTCATGGAGCTCATCGGGGGGTGCGCCGTGGCGGGGATTTTGTACTACGGCCACTTCCGGATTCTCGGCGGCCGGACCACCATGGGAACCTTCAGCGCCTTCCTGGCCACCCTCTACGCCATGTACGTTCCGGTGAAGAAGCTCTCCCAGGCCAACTCCATCGTCCAGCAGGCCGTCTCCGCGGCGGAGCGGGCGGTGGAGGTGCTGGACCGGCCGGTGAGCGTCCAGGAGCGGGAAGGGGCCCCGGACCTCCCCCCCTTCTCCCGGGAGATCCGGTACGAAAAGGTGGATTTCGCCTACCGGGACGGGCGCCCGGTCCTGAGCGGCCTCGACCTCGTGGTCCCCAAGGGCCAGACCCTGGCCATCGTGGGTGCCTCGGGCGCCGGGAAGACGACGCTGGTGAACCTTCTGCCCCGCCTCTTCGACGTGACGGGGGGCCGCATCACCCTGGACGGAACCGACATCCGGGAGGTGAGCCTGAGGAGCCTGAGGGGCCAGATCGCCATGGTCACCCAGGAGACGGTGCTCTTCGACGCCACCGTGGCGGAGAACATCGCCTACGGCCTCCCCGGCGCCACCCGGGAGCGGGTGGAGGAGGCGGCCCGGCGGGCCTTCGCCCACGACTTCATCGAGGCCCTGCCCCGGGGCTACGACACCCCCCTGGGCGAGGGGGGCGCCTCCCTGTCGGGGGGCCAGCGCCAGCGGATCGCCATCGCCCGGGCCCTCCTCAAGGACCCCCCCATTCTCATCCTGGACGAGGCCACCTCCTCCCTGGACTCGGAGAGCGAGTACCTCGTTCAGCAGGCCCTCTTCAACCTCCTGGAGGGCCGGACCACCCTCGTCATCGCCCACCGCCTCTCCACCATCCTGAACGCCCACCGCATCGTCGTCCTGGACGAGGGGCGGGTGGTGGAGGACGGGACCCACGCCGAACTCCTGGCCCGGGGCGGCCTCTACGCCCAGCTGGTGGCCCTGGAGTTCCGCGCGGGGGCGGCCCTTGAAAGCCCACCGCCCCCGGTGCTACCCTCACGGTAAGGGAGGCCCCTTGGAAGAGCGAGACAAGAGTCGCGTGAAAGTCCTGGACCGCCGCCACTTCACCCGGGCGGGAGAACGCCGGGAGGCCGACCGGGAGGAGGGAAGCGCCCCTCCCCCGCCGGCTCCCGAAGCGCCCCCCCCGCCCGAACCGGCGAAGGAGACCTCCGACCCCCGGCTGGCGGGCCTCTTCTCCGAGTTCGTGGTGAACCTCAGCACCTCGGCCTTCTTGAGCCTCGGCCAGATTCCCAACCCCCTCACCGGACGGCCGGAACTGGACCTTCCGGCGGCGGCCTCCATCATCGACATCCTGGAGATGCTGAGGGAGAAGACCCGGGGGAACCTGGACCTGGAGGAGCGGGGAATCCTGGAAAGGACCCTCACCCAGCTCAAACTCTTGTACGTGCAGGTTTCGAAAAAGAAGGAGGGATGAGGACTCCCATGCGCACGCGGTTCGGCCCTCCCGCCCTGGCGGGGGCCCTGTTGTGGATCCTGGCCCTTCCCCTTTGGGCCCAGCGGGGGGAGGCGGGGGGTGCGGGGCCGGTCCTTCGGCTGGACCCCGACCTCATCCGCCGCCAGGCGGCCACCAGCCTCCAGGAAACGGTGGACGTCAACAACCAGACCAGCCTCATGGGGTACATCCAGACCTTCCTCGCCACCCACGGCTCCGAGGACCAGGACCAGATCGTCTCCGAGATCACCGACTACTGCCTGGAACACGGCCTCCGCCCCTCCCCCGACGTGGCGGAGACCTTCCTGGCTCTGGCCCTGGAGGCGAAGTCCCGGGGCGACCTCGCGGAATACCGCCGACTCGGCCGCTTCGCCGCCTCCTTCCACCCCGACCACCCCGCCGTCCACCTGGCCCTGGCCGACGGCGCCCGGGCCCAGGAAGGCTTCTTCTCCATGGATTTCCTCTTCGAGAGCCTCTTCGCCGCGGCGTCGGCCTTCCGGAACCCCGAGACCCGCCCCGTGGCTCTGGCCAACCTGGCCGTCTGGCTGAGGATCACCGCCCTGCTGCTCCTTTCGGTGATGGTGCTGGTCCAGGTCTTCCAGTACCAGGCTCTCCTGCGCCACGACGTGAAGGAGTGGCTGGGGGGTGGCGACTCCCGGTGGCTGGAGGCGGCGGGCCTCGTGGCGCTCTTCCTGCCCTCCCTCCTGCTCCTCTCGGGCTACTGGTGGATCGTCTACTGGGCCGCCCTTTTCCTCTTTTACGGAAAATGGAGCGAACGGGTGGCCACCCTGCTGGCGGTGGCGGCGGTGGTGGCCTCCGGGGCCTTTGCCGTCCAAACCCGCCAGTCCCTGTACCTGGAGCAGGCCCCGCCCCACCTCAGTAACGTCCGGTGCCACGCCAACCGGGTGGAGACGGGCATGGACGGGTACCTGGGGGAGCACATCGGGCCCATGGACCCCGAGCGGGGGACCTACGGCTACCTCCTCGCCTGCCGGTACATGCTCCACGGCAGCTACGACAAGGCCGAGAACCTCTTCCGGAGCCTCCTCACCGACTCGCCGTCCGACGCCGGCATCTACAACAACCTGGGGTGCCTCTACTTCTACCAGAACCGCTTCCAGGAGGCCATCCAGCAGTTCAGCAAGGCGGTGGAGGCCCGCCCCGACTTCGCCCCGGCCTTCCTCAACCGGGCCATGGCCAAGAACAAGGTCTTCGACTTCTCGGGGTCGGAGGAGGACCAGGCGCAGGCCCGCCGCCTGGACCCCTCCATCTTCCGCGTCCACGGGCTGCACCAGAACGAGGAGTGGACGCCCGTCCCCGCCTGGCTGCCGCCCCGGACCACCTTGAACTTGGCCGTGGCCAAGTCCCTCTCGGCGGGCTCCCCTCCGGGAGGGCGCCCGGGCCGGCTTCTCCCCCTGCTCTTGGGGCCGGCCTTCTCCCTCTGGCTTCTGGTCCTGCCCCCCCTCTCCCTTCTCTTCGTTCTGAGCCGCAAGAAGGACTTCTTCGCCCGGGCCTGCTTCAAGTGCGGGCAGCCCTTCTGCAACCGCTGCAAGACCTCCCTGGAGTTCGAGTCCTTCTGCTCCCAGTGCGTCCACCTCTACATCAAGCAGGACGGGGTTTCCCCCGAAGCCCGGATGAAAAAGAACTACGAGGTGGAAAGCCACCAGCGCCTGAGGAGGACGGTTCGGGTGATCCTGGCCCTGGCGGCGCCGGGCACCAGCCACCTCTTGGACGGGCGCCCCTTCTCCGCCCTTTTCCTGCTGGCCCTCTGGCTCGGCGTGCTGGCCGCGCTCTTCTCGGGTCCCTTCCTCTTCCCCCTGACCTTTTCCGTTCCCCTGTCCACCGCCCCCTTGAGGACCTTGGTCCTCCTGTTCGCCGCCACCCTGATTCTCATCCTCTGGGGGCTCTTCGGCGTGCCGTCGGCCCTGAGGCCCCCGCCGCTCTCCACGGGCCGGCCCCCGGTACGAGGTTGAACCATGGCGCTCGCCGGAACGCTCCGCGATTTCAGCCTGGCCGACATCTTCCAGCTCATCGCCCTGCAGAAGAAGACCGGCTACCTCACCCTCAAGTGCGAGACCGACGTGGTGACGGTGACCTTCTTCGAGGGGAACGTGGTGGGCGCCGAGTCCCTCAACAAGCGGATCGAGGACCGCCTGGGACACGTCCTCGTCAAGACCGGGCGCATCACCAAGGAGGAGCTGGCCAAGGCCCTGGAGATTCAGAAGCAGACCCTCCAGCGGCTGGGCTACATCCTCGTCGCGGAAAACTTCATCGACGCCGAGAGCCTGCGGACCGCCCTGGCCACCCAGATGCAGCAGACCATCTACCGCCTCTTCCGGTGGAAGGACGGGGACTACAACTTCGAGGCCCGGGACCAGGTGGAGTACGACCGGGAGAACGTCCTTCCCATGTCCGCCGAAAGCATCCTGATGGAAGGCATCCGGATGCTCGACGAGTGGCCCCTCATCGAGAAGAAGATCCCCTCCTTCGACAAGGTCTTCGTGAAGATCCCCCTGCCCTCCCCGCCGGTGCTGGAAACCCGCGCCGAGGTCCCGGCCATGGAGGACCTCTTCGGCGAGGGGGAAAAGAAGGCCAAACCCCGGCCCCAGGACGACGTGGTGCGCCTCTCCCAGGAAGAGATGGCCGTCTACCAGCACGTGAACGGCGTCTTCACCGTCCAGGAGATCATCGACCGCAGCGGGCTCAACGAGTTCGAGGCCTGCAAGGCCCTCTTCGAGCTGTACAACCGCCAACTCATCGGACCGGCCCTCCCCGCGGAGGCCGAGGCCCCCGCGGAGGTCCGCCGCTTCCCCCTGCCCTCCGCCATGCTGGAGGGGCTGGTGGTTCCCGTCTTCTGGGGGTGGCTGGCCCTCTCGGTCCTCCTCCTCCCCTTCCACCCCTTGAGCCACCTTCCCTGGACCGACGGCCCCGCCCGGCGGGAGCACCGCCATTTGCTCACCCGGCTGAACCTGCACCGGGTGGCGTCGGCCATCGAGCTGTACCGCTTCCGGACGGGGCACCTGCCCCCTTCACTGGAAGAGCTCACCCGGACCGGCTACCTCCCCATGCGGAGCCTGGCGGGGAGCGACGGCCAGCCCCTGGTCTACCAGACCACGGAGAACGGCTTCACCCTGGCGGCCCGTGGCCCCTCCGGAGCCATCCCCGAGGACCTCGTCGTCACCGGGGCCGACTGAGGGCTCTGGCCTTTCCGGCCTTCCCTTTCCACCCCGGGAAGGCCACCCGGAAGACCTGGGAGACGTCCCGAACCCAGACGAGGCGCATGTCCCGGACCACGGAGGCCGGAAGTTCGCGGGCCTCGTGCCGGTTGCCCCAAGGGAGGACGGCGGTGGCGATGCCGGCCCGGTGGGCGGCCAGGAGCTTCTCCCTCAGACCCCCCACCGGAAGAACCTCCCCCCGCAGGGTGATCTCTCCGCTGAAGGCCACCGAACGGGGCACCTTCCGCCCCGTGAGGGTGGAGAGGAGGGCCACGGCGATGGTGATGCCGGCCGAGGGGCCGTCCTTGGGGATGGCCCCCTCCGGCACGTGGACGTGGAGGTCCTTCTTGGCGAGGTCTTTGGCCTTGAGGCCCCACTCCTCCAGGTGTTCCTTGATGTAGGTGAGGGCCGCCTGGGCCGACTCCCGCATCACCTCCCCCAGCTGGCCGGTGAGGGTGAGGGCGTTGCCGCCGGGGATGGCGGTGGCCTCCACGAAGAGCAGTTCCCCCCCCGCCTCGGTCCAGGCCAGCCCGGTGGCCACCCCCGGCAGGTCCCGCCGCAGGCGGAAATCCTCCGGAAAGCGCGGGACCCCCAAGAGGGTCGGAACCTCCCGCGGGGTCAGCCGGAAGGGGCCCTTCTCCCCCTCCGCCAGGCGCCTCGCCACCTTTCGGAAGAGGCTTTCGACGGCACGGTCGAGGTTCCGGACCCCCGCCTCCCGCGTGTACCGCCGGCACAGGAGCTTCAGGGTCTCGTCGGGCACCTCCACGGCCCCCGGCGGAACCCCCTGGGCCGCCGCCTGCTTGGGCAGGAGGTGGCGGCGGGCGATGGCCACCTTCTCCTCCTCCGTGTAGCCGTGGAGCTCCAGGACCTCCAGCCGGTCCAGGAAGGCGGGCTGGATCCCCTCCAGGGTGTTGGCGGTGGCGATGAACATGACCTTGGAGAGGTCGAAGGGGAAGCCCAGGTAGTGGTCCACGAACTCGCGGTTCTGTTCGGGGTCCAAAGCCTCCAAAAGGGCGGAGGAGGGGTCCCCCCGCCAGTCCGAGCCCATCTTGTCCACCTCGTCCAGGACGAAGACGGGGTTCATGGACCCGGCGTTGCGGATTCCCTGGACGATGCGGCCCGGCATGGCGCCCACGTAGGTGCGCCGGTGGCCCCGGATCTCCGCTTCGTCCCGAACCCCGCCCAGGGACATCCGTACGAACTTCCGCCCCAGCGTCCGGGCGATGGCGCGCCCCAGGGAGGTCTTGCCGACGCCCGGGGGCCCCACGAAGCAGAAGAGCGTCCCCGGGTGGCCCCCCTTGAGGCGGCAGACGGCCAGGTGTTCCAGGATCCGCTCCTTGACCTTCTCGAGGCCGTAGTGGTCGCGCTCCAGGTTTTCCCGGGCCGCCTTCAAGTCCAGGTTGTCCTCGGTGACCACTCCCCACGGGAGTTCGAAGACCAGGTCGAGGTAGGACCGGAGGTGGCTCAGCTCCTCCGAGAAGGGGCCGAAGCGCTGGAGGCGGGCGATCTCCTTCTCCAGAACCTGCCGCACCG
Source organism: Acidobacteriota bacterium (assembly GCA_037444825.1). GTDB lineage: Bacteria > Acidobacteriota > UBA4820 > UBA4820 > DSQY01 > JBFLVU01. Next base: position 8,325 of record JBBILR010000006.1, read on the forward strand.
CCGGGGGGAGGTCCAGTTCCTCCAGGCGTTTCCGGTACCCCCCCTCGCCGGTCTCGCCGTTTTCTCCCCCGGAAAGCTCGGCCTGGATGGCCTCCAGCTGCTGGCGGAGGTAGTACTCCCGCTGGCGGCGGTCCATTTCGTCCCGCGTCTTGAGGTTGAGGCGCTCCTGGATGGACTGGATCTCCACCTCCCGCTGCAGCTCGCCCAGAAGGATTTCCAGTCGCCGCGCCACGTCGGGCGTCTCCAGGAGTTCCCGGGCCCGCTCGAAGGAGAGGGGCGTCTGGGAGGCCGCGAGGTCGGCCAGGCGGCCGGGGTCCTCCACGGTGGAGAGGAACTCCCGGGACTCGGCCGAGAGCCCCCGCGGCGTGCCCGCCAGCTGGTCCAGCCGCTCCAGGACCCCCCGGGCCAGCGCCGTGGCCGTCAGCGCCGACGAAGGGTCCAGCCGGTCGGGGAGGACCTCCACCCGGGCGTAGCGGACGCCGGAGCGCCTTTTCTCCAGCCGGTAGCGGGCGCGGGCGATCCCCTGAACCAGCAGGGCCCCCTGGCCGGGCCCCTCCCCCGCCGCCAAGCGGAGGACCAGGACCGCCACCCCCGTTCCCTCCCCCGGGGGCCGGGCCCCCCGTGCCACCGGAACGAAGAGCAGGGTGTCCCCCGCGGCGTGGGCCTCCTCCAGGAGCCCCCTTCCACCGGGCAGGGGGAAGGGCAGGGTGGCCAGGGCCAGGGGGAAGACCGTCCGGTCTTCCACCGTCCAGACGGGGAGGCGGTCCGGCAGGGCCGGTCTCGCGGGGGTTTCTCGGGCCATGGGGTCTTCCTCAGGGGGAAAGGGGGATGGGCACCAGCCGGCCCCTCCGCTCGGAGACGCGGGGAAGGCGGATGGAGAGCACGCCCCTTTCGTACCGGGCGGTGGCCCGGTGGGTGTCGAAGGCCCCCTCCAGATGGAGGGTCTTTTTGAAGGACCCCCGGTCCCGCTCCAGCAGATGGTAGGCCACGAGGCCGGCGTTCTGGATCCGGGGCCGCTCCCCGTGGATCACCACCGTTCCCGCCCCCCCCAGAATCCGAAGCGAGGCCGGGTCCACGCCGGGGAGGTCCACCTGAACGGTGAGGTGGTCCTTTCCTTCCACCACGTCGTAGGGGGCGGAAAAGGCCGCCTCCCCCTGGTCCTCGTCCTGCTGGATGGCGTTCAGGGCCTCGAAGAGCTGGTTCATCTGGGACTGGAGCCGCACCAGGTCCAGGAAGGAAGAGAGCATCCGGCGCATCAGGACCCTCCCTCCCGCTTGGCGTCCAGGAGGTGGCGAACCTCCTCCAGGAACTCCGAAATGTCTCCGAACTGGCGGTAGACCGAGGCGAAACGGACGTAGGCCACCTGGTCCAGGACCCGGAGCCGTTCCATGACCAGGTTGCCGATGTCCGTGGTGGTGATCTCCCGGTCGGGGTTGTTGTGAAGGAGCGATTCCACCTCCTCCACGATGGCGTTGAGGGCCGACGTGGCCACGGGGCGCTTTTCGCAGGCCTTGAGGAGGCCGGTGAGGAGCTTGTCCCGGTCGAACTTCTCCCGCCGCTCGTCCTTCTTCACCACCCGGTAGGGAACGGTCTCGATGGTCTCGTAGGTCGTGAAGCGGCGGTGGCAGGCGAGGCACTCCCGCCTGCGGCGGATGCTGTCCCCGGAGGAGACCTCCCGGGAGTCCACCACCTTGTCCTCCGAGTGGCCACAGAAGGGGCAGCGCACGGGACCTCCTTGGGCCAGTGTAACGAAGGCGCCCCCCCCCTTCAAGGGGCGCCTTCGGCCTCTCCCCGCCGCCTCAGGCGCTCTTCCTCGTCGGCCTCCGCCGCCTCCCGCAGCTCCTCGAGGCTCACCCGTCCCGCCGCCAGGTAGCCCAGGCCCCACAGAATGCCCGGAAAGAACATGACGGCGTGGCCCAGGATCCCGGCGGCCACCGCCTGGTCCTCCGAGAGTCCGTAGAAGAGGGTCAGGCAGAGCTGGATGGCCTTGTGGACACCCCCCACCCCGCCGGGGGTGGGAATGGCGGCCCCGAAGGAGACGAACATCAGGAGCAGAATGGCCGCCGAGGGGGGCAAATGGAGGTCCAGGGCCCTCAGGAAGGCCCAGGCCGCCCCGGCGATGACCACCCAGATGAGGACCGACAGGAAGGTCACCGTCAGGATGGTTCGCTTTCTCCGGAAGGCGGAGAGCCCCCCCGTGAAGGCCAACAGGGCCCGAACCACCTTGAGGAGCCAGGGGAAACGGGAGAGGCGGGGGCTGCGGCGGGCCATCCGGTCCAGCACCTTCCGCCGGGGCAGGAGCCAAAGGAGGAAGAGCCCCGCCGGAAGGGCCAGGGCGAAGAGGACCCAGGAGACCCGGGTGAAGAAGGCCAGAAGGCCCACCGCCTCCGCCGAAAACTCCTCCGCCGGCAGGAGGAGGTAGCCCAGCCAGAGGATGGCCAGGGCCATGAGGTCCATCCCCCGCTCCAGGAGGGTGGAGGCGAGGACCTGCGTGAAGGGAAGGCCGTGCCACCGGGCCAGGAGGAAGGGCTTGCCCACCTCCCCCAACCGGCCGGGCACCACCCCGGAAAGGGTGAAGGAGACGACGGTGGCCTTGAGGAGCGAGAGGACGGGAAGTTTTTCGCGGACCCCCGCCAGCATGACCCGCCACCTCAAAGCCCGGATCCACACCGAGACGATTTCCAAAAGGACGGCCACGCCCAACAGCGGCAGGGAGGCCCCGGCGGCGTGACGCAGCACGCCGTGAAGGTCGGCGCGGCGCAGGAAGAAGTAGAGCAGAACCCCCGTGAGGAGGAGGCTGAAGGTCCACAGGAAGGCCCGCCGCCCCCCCCTCACGGACCGCCTCCGCACAGCGCCGCGGCCCCCTCCGCCACGAGGCCGTCGGCCCCGGCGGAGAGCAGAGCCGCCGCCTCCTCCGGACCTCCGCCTTCCAGGAGGACCTCCAGGCGGACTTTCCGGGGGAGGCGCTTCCGGACGGCCGCCAGCCGGTCCCGGCCTCGTTCCCCAAAGGCCCGCCCGGGCACCACGATTCCTCGGGGCTTTCGATCGGTGAGGAGACGGAGGAGGAGCCCCCAACGGTCCTCTTCCAGGGGTAGGGGGGGAAGGAGAAGGCGGACGGGGAGTTCGGGGGCGGTGGCCAGCAGGGCTTCCACCTCCCTCAGGAGCCGGTCGCCGTGGCCCGACTCCGCGAGCCAGCCGGGGGTGAGGGCCACCACCGCTCCGGAGGCCTCCAGCCGAACGCACTCCAAAAGGCCCATCCGCTTGGAGGCGAGGGTGGACCCGCCCCCCGGCACGTCCACCGCCCCGGAGAGGGAGAGGCCCGACCGGTCTTCCTCTCGAAGCTCCGCCAGGAGCCAGGGGGGAAGGAGGGCCCGCGGAACGCCCGCCCCGGCCAATTCCCGAAGCCGCCTCCGGGCCCCCGCAGGCCCCAGGGATGGGCTGAGCAGAAGCCCTTCGAGACGATCGGGAGGGAGGGATCCGGCGGCCACGGAAGCCCTCAGGTCTTCTTGGACCAGGCGGCCCCCTCGAGGGAAGCGAACTCCTGGGCGCTGAAGAGCGAACGGGCGGCCAGCACCAGGTAGAGGCGGGACTCCCGCTTGACCATGGCCTCGATGAACTCCAGCTTCTGGCCCTTTACCATGGGGGGCGGGGACTTCAGCTCCTCCTCGGGGACGGCGAAGACCTCCACCACCGCATCCACCAGGAGGCCCACGGCGGTGGATCCGATGGAGGCCACCACCACCCGGCCCTTCTTCAGGTCCACCGGGCCGTAGCCCAGGCGCTCGCGGAAATCCACCACGGGGAGGATGGCCCCCCTCAGGTCGAGGACCCCCTTCAAGAAGGCGGGGACCTTCGGCAGGGAGTAAATCCTCGGGATCCTCAGGATCTCCCGCACCAGACCCACCTCCAGCGCGTAGGCCTGGTCCACCACCTCCATCCCCAGAAAGAGGCGTTCCCGCGCGGCGGAGGGGGCGGTGCGGCTGCGCAGGAGGCCGGCGATCTCCGCCATCTCAGCCTTCTCCCACGTGGAAGCGGCCCATGGACCTCGAGAGGGCCTCCGCCTGCTGCGAGAGGGAAGCGGAGAGGTCCCGGGTCTCCCGGACCTTGCGCAGGATGGCCTGGCTCCTCTCCGCCAACTCGGAGACGGCGGCGGCGGCGGAGCGGCCGGCCTCCCCCTGCAGGCGGGTCTGGGCCATTACCGAGGAGACGGCGGCCGTGAGGCGGTCCATGGCCTGGCGGATGAGGGTGGAGCCGGCGCTCTGCTCGGAGGTGGCCCGCTTCACCTCCCCCGAGAGGGCCCGGATCCGGTTGACGGCCTCCAGCACCTGCTCGGAGCCCAGGGTTTGCTCCTTGGTGGCCTGCCGCAGCTGGTGGGCCAGGTCCCTCAGGCGCTCCGTGGACTTGACGATCTGCGTGGCCCCCTTGCTCTGCTCGGAGGTGGCCCGGGCGATCTCCTGGACCATCTGGAGGGAGGGCCGCACCGCCTCCTGGATGGTGCCGAAGACCCCCATGGCCTCCCGGGCGATGGCCACGCTGTGCTCCACGATCTCCCGCTGGTCGTCCACGGCCCGCACCGCCACCCCCACGTCCCGCTGGACGCTCTCGATGATGGCGGCGATCTCCCGGGTGGAGAGGGAGGTCTTTTCGGCCAGCCCCTTGATCTCCCCGGCCACCACGGCGAAGGGCTTGCCGTGCTCCCCCGCCTGGGCGGCGATGATGGCGGCGTTCAAGGCCAGCAGGTGGGTCTGCTCCATGACCTCGTCGATGACCGAGAGGATGTTCCCCACCTCCTGGCTCCGCTTCCCCAGCGCCTTCATGACGCCGGCCACCTCCTCGAAGGAGTGGCGCAGGCGTTCCACGCTGGCCCGGGAGTCCTCCATGGCCTTGGCCCCCGCCTGGGCCTCCGCGGCCACCAGCTCCGTGGCCTTTCGGGTGCGGGCGGCGTTCTCCTCGATCTGCCGGATGGACCCCTCCATCTCGGTGAGGGCGGCGGAGGTGTCCTCGATGAAGCGGTTGAGGGTCTCGGTGGAGGCGTCCACCTGCCGGTTGGCGGCCACCGTCTGGGTCATGGTCCCCGCCACCGTGCCCACGGCGTCGTTGAGCCCTTCGGTGTTGGCGGCGATCTCGTCGATGCTGGCGGCCATCTCGAGGACCGAGGAACTCACCTCCTCGGCCAACTCCGAAAGGCCCTCCATGAGCCGGGCCACCTCCCCGGCGGAGGACTGGATGGCCTTCACCTGCTCGGTGGCCTCCCGGCTCTTCGACTCCTGGACGCCGGCGTCCTCCAGCACCGCCGACAGCGTCTGGGCTTGGATCCGCGCCCCCTCCTCCACCCGGCGGACCATATCCCGCGCTTCCCGGATCATGGCGGAGAGGCCGGCGCCCATCTCCCGGAAGGAGGCGGCCAGCCGCCCCAGCTCGTCCTGTCGGACGGTCCGCCGCTCGAAGCCGGTGAGATCCCCCTGGGCCATCCGCCGGGCATCCTGGGCCAGCACCTCCAGGGGGGCCACCAACGCCCGGGCGATGGGGAGGAGGAGGAGGGTCCCCGCCGCGGTGCCGAGGAGGACCACCAGCACCCCGAAGGCTAGGAAACCCTTCGCCAGGGCCCCCAGCGTGGAGAGCCCCGCCGCCACCCGCACCTCCCCCACCACGCGGGTCCGCTCCCCCCCCGAGGGGGCGGAACCCTCGAACCCCAGCTCCCCGAGGGAGGCCTGGGCCTTCTCCGTCACGCGGACCGGCGCCCTCACGAGGAGAGCTTTCCCTTTCGAGGTGGATATGGGGCTGACGGAGAGGGCGGAAGCAGGCTCTCCCAGGCTCCCCCAGGGGGCGGCCCCCAGGCTCCCCCCGGAGCGCACCACCTCCCCCTTGTCCCCGGCGAACTCCACCCACAGGAGGTTCGGGTCGGCCTTCACCAGGGAGTCCACCGTCTCCTTCAGGCCGCCCTTGTTGAACTGGAGGTTGTAGGCCGACAGCTCGGCCACCGTCAGGGCGAGGTTCCCGTAAGAAGACCTCACCTGCGCGAGGGCCGTGGCCCTCGCGTGGAGGTAGTACACCACGGCCAGGAGGACGGAGCCCCCGAAGAGAACCCCCACCAACAGGCCCACGATCTGGCCCCGAAGGCTGCCCAGGAAAAAGGCCTTCAGGCGGGAGGCGCCGTCATTCATAGACGACCTCGATGCGCTGGTTGGCGGGGACCTTGAGCCTCAGGGCCTCGGCGGTCTTCTTGTTGGCGGCGGCGGCGGCCCCCGGCTGGACGGGCTTGTCCGAGGGGAAGGCGGCGCCGCCGAGGATCCCCTGGGCCACCCGGGCCGCCTCGTTGCCCGCCGCCTCCGGCGGGACGAAGGCGGCGCAGAGGGCCCCGCTGGCCACCAGGCCCTCCGAGAGGGCCAAGGGGGCCACCCGGTTTTCGATGCAGGTGGAGATGATGAACCGGAGCGCGTCCTCGTTGGCGGTCAGCGGGTCGGGAAGGAGGAGGATCATCTTGGCCCGGTCCTTGACCTCCGCGAGGATTCCCGCCAGGGCCCCGGCGTCGGGGACCGACCGGCCTTCCGCCTCGAAACCGTCGTCGTTGAGCCGCGCGATCAGCGCCGGAACGGCCGGGGCCACCGCCTGGCCGTGGAGGACCACCAAGCTCTTTCCCTTGAGACCGAAGGCCTTGGCGAGGGCGGCGAGGCTCTTGGTGGGACCGAGGCAGCCCACCCCCACCATCTTCGGGTCTTTCAGCAACCCCTCGGCTTCGGGGTAGTAGACCATGGTGTAGACGATCCAGACGTCGGGGAGGGCCTCCCGGACCTTTCGGGCGGCGTAAGAGCCGACGGCGAAGACCAGCTGGGGGTTCTGGGCCTTGAGGCCCTCCAGGAGCGCGCGGTCGCCGTCGCCGCCCGTGAGGTCCACCGAACGGGGGTTCAGGGAGGGCAGGTTCAGCGAATAGGCCATCTGGAGGAAGCCGGCCTTCGCCTCGTCGTAGGCTTCCACCCCCCCGCGGGAGACGATGAAGACACCGGCGGCCGAAGCCTCGAGGGCCACGAGAAACAACGCCGCCGCGGCCAACGCCTTCCAGATTCCGCGCATTCCCATTTGGGTACCTCCCCGTCTTCCTCAGGTTCTTTCAGGCTAGCATCGGCCGGGGTCCAGGTCAACCGAGAGCGTGCGCCCCCCCGCCACCATCACCCGCCCCGGGGCGCCGGGGACCCGGCGGAGCTGGTGGCAGAAGGCCACAAAGACCTCCACCCGGCTCCCGGGAGGCGCCCCGCTGTGGCGCGCGGCGTAGGCGGCCGCCTCCCGCTCCACGTCGGGAGGGAGCACGGAAAGCCTCGCCGGGTTCCGGACCACCACGTGGCACCCGGGGTAGTCGGCGGCGTGGAACCAGAAGTCCCTCCCCTTCCCCAGGCGAAAGGTCACCCGGTCGTTGCCCTCGGCGCTCTTTCCGGCGAAGGCCGCGAATCCGCGGGGGAGGGGAACCTCCGCCACGTCGGGGGGGAGGGCCCTTCGGCGCTGGGGGGGCGCCTTCTCCGAGACCCGGCTTCCCTCGGGGAAGAGGCGGAGGAGGTCCCCCTCCGCCGCCAGGCCGGCCCTTTCGGCCTCCAGGGCGCGGACGGAGGCCTCGATCTCCTCCAGAAAGCGCGCCGCCTCCCTCCGGCGCCTCCGGGCCTTCCGCGCCTTCTGGAACCACCCTTCGGCGTTTTCCAGGAGGCTCCGGGAGGGGTCCAGGGGGAAGGGGACCTCCCGGGGCGGCTCGGTGGAGAAGTCCGTCAGGAGGACCTCCGAACGCCCCCGCTGGTGGCGGTCGGGACGGGAGAGGAGCTGGCGGGCCAGGGACTCCCCTTCCTCCCACTCTCCCGCCTCCCGCAGGTCTTCCAGGAGCGCCTGCCTGCGGCGCTCCAGCGCCCGAAGGCGGCGTTCGAGAACCCTTTCCGCCGCCGCCCGTCCCCGTTCCAGAAGCCCCTTCCGGAGGTCTTCCTCTCCCCCCGGCGGGGGCGGAGAGGCGGGGGTGGGCCGGGGTGGAGGGGGGCTCCACCGGCTCCCCGGAGCCCCCGTTCGGAAGGTCCCCCTAAGGAGCCGGGCCGACCAGAGGATCCCGTCGTCCCCGTCCAGCAGGAGCAGGTTGGCCGAGCGGCCCAGGGCCTCGAAGACCAGACGGCGGACCCGGGACCCCTCCAGATCGAAGGCCGCGATGGGCTCTCCCTCCACCGGGAAGGAAAGCTCCCCAAGCCGGGCCCCGCGGAGGTGAACCTTCAGGAACTCCTCCGCCGCCCCCCGGGGCCACGGCCACGGGCAGAGGTCCACCGCCAATCGGGCGGGGTGCCAGCAGAAGCCCAGCGTGCCGCCGCCCGAAAGGCGGAGCCCCAGGCTCCAGACGTCGGGGCGGCAAACCTCGTGGATGCGCCGGCCCGTCGCCTCCCGCAGGCTTCCCAGCCGGCCGGCCAGCTTGAGCCCGCTCATTGGATCCGCCGAAAGCGCCGCCGCCGCCACCGGTAGGCGAAATCCCGAAGGGCCCCCCGGGGGTTCCAGGGCTCGAGAATGTAAAGGAGGGCGAAGACGGCCCCGCCCAGGTGGGCGAGGTGGGCGATGCCGTCCGAAGAGCCGAAGACCGAGTAGAAGAGGCTCAGGAGGATCCAGACGAGGACCAGGGCCCAGATCTTCACGGGCAGCAAGAACCAGAGAAGGACTTCGGTGGAGGGGAAGTAGAGGGCGTAGGCGGTGAGAACCCCGTAGACGGCCCCGCTGGCCCCCACCAAAAGGACCGGGCCCTCGAGGAAGAGGGCGGCGGCCATCCCTCCGAAGAGGGCGGACCCGAAGTAGAGGGTGAGGAAACGGCGGGTCCCCATGAAGAGTTCCAGGTCGCCGGCGAAGAAGTACAGCGTGAGCATGTTGAAGAAGAGGTGGCCCACGCCGCCGTGGAGAAAGGCGTAGGTGAGGAGCGTGTGGAGGTGGTCCGGCCAGACCCGCCCGGGGACCAGCGCCAGCATCCCCGTGAAGGGTGGCAGGGCGGCCTGGAGAAGGAAACAGGCCACGTTGAGGGCGACGATCCACGCGAGGGTGGGAGTCCAGCGGCCGGCAAGCCCGATCCGGGGCACGGGGCACCTCCGCCCCCATTATCTCCCAGCCCGCGGGACGTTGCAGCCTCAGGCCCGGCCCGAACCTCCGCCGGCGGAGGGGAATTCGGCGGCGAGCGCGTTCCGGGCCGCCTGGAGGCCGTGGTCCAGGAGCCTTCCCGCCCACCGGTAGAAGGCGTGGGGATCGGCGGCCTCCAGGCGAGGCAGGAAGGAGCCCGCGAAGGGGACCAGGTGCTCCTCCGCCATGCGGGAGGCGAGGGCGACCCAGGCGCCCCGGGCCGCGCTCCCCTCCGGCGCCGAGGCCGCCTGCTCCAGAAGGTAGGACAAGAACTCCAGTTCCAGGCCCAGGTGGTCCGGAGGGACCTGGAGGTCCTCCCGGGGGTGGACGTCGGCGGCGTCGTAAAGGAGGCGAAGCTCCTTCAGGCACTCCGGATCCATGAGCCGCCCGGAGCGGTACACCGACTCGTAGGGGTGGACCGTCTCGCCCCGGTCGGAATGGAGAAAGAGGCGGACGAAGGCCACGGCCACCTCCCGCGGCTCCGCCAGGGCTTCCCTCAGGCCCGCCGCGCCCTTCCCGACCACCGGATCGCCGGTCTCCTCGGCGAGACGCTGCAGCCGCCCCACGGGGTCGGCCTCCGGGTCCAGGAAGACCTCCGAGAGGAGGTTCAGCAGGACCGCCGAGGTCTTCAGATCCAGCCGGTCCATGGCCCTCTCCCTACGGGAACGCGCTCTTCTGGCCCGCGAAGACGAAGATGTACCGTAGCACGTACCCCCCCAGCAGGATCAGGAGGGCCGCCGCCGCCGCCAGCGGTTTGTTGTGGTGAAGCTGGGCCCGCTCCAGGAGGTAGGGCTTCATTTCCCAGAGTTCCAGCGCGAGCGGGACGAGGAGGCCCACCCCCAGGAAGAGGACCCAGAAGGCGAAGGTGTACGGTCCTCCCAGGATCAGCTCCAGCGCCTGCTGCACCGCCAGGACCGAAAGCTCCCCGTGGATGAGGTAGGGAAGGACGATGAAGAACTCCAGGGTGATGAAGCAGAGGTCCAGCGTGTAGAGGAAGCGGACCTGATTGGGGTCCAGGGCCTTCCGGTTGAGGGAGAGCAGGAGGATCAGCACCGCCGTGCCGGTGGAGAGGGCGGAGAAGAGGAACATCTGGGCCACCAGGTTGGTGTTCCAGAAGGGCCGGGCCTGGACGGCGCCCAACAGGACGCCGGTGTAGATCCCCACGCCGACGCTGAAGGGAAAGCCGGCCATGGCCAGGAGGCGCCGCCTCGAAGAGAGGTCCACGTTCAGCCGATGGAGAAAGCGGAGCCTCCGGGGGAGTCTGGCGAAGAGCGCCCCGCGGGCCGTTTCGGGAAGCCAGGCCCAGAAGTAGAGAAAGGCCACGCCGTTGAAGACGAGGAGCAGCCAGGAGCCGATGGACATGGGGCTGTGCCACTGGAAGTGGAAGAAGAGCTTGTAGAAGCGGTACCAGTTCCCCAGGTCGAAGATCAGCAGGAAGGAGCCCAGGGCCACCGGCCAGGGCGCCACCATGGCCCCGTACCGCGCGATGCGCTCGTAGGTCTGGGGGTCGTTCGCGTAGAGGTACGACGCCAGGCCGGAGACGAAAAAGACCCCCGCCGAGAGGCCGCCCAGGAAGAGGTAGTTGACGATCAGGAACCCCCATTCGATCTCGTGCATCTCTTCCCCCTACAGCAGGTAGTAGAGCTGGGGCCCGTTGCCCGTCTGGGGTTTTTTCACGACGTAGCGTCGGGTGGAGAGGAGACGGTGGAGTTCCCCCTCCTCGTCGTCCAGGTCGCCGAAGACCCGCACCTTGGAGGGGCAGGTCTCCACGCAGGCCGGGAGCCGGCCCCGGTCCACGCGGTGGACGCACAGGGTGCACTTGTCCACCACCCCCAGGTCCTCCCGGAAGTTCCGGGCGTCGTAGGGGCAGGCGATCATGCAGTACCGGCACCCGATGCACTCCGAGGCCTTCACCAGGACGATCCCGTCTTCCCGCTGCCACGAGGCCCCCGTGGGGCAGACCCGCACGCAGGAGGGGTTTTCGCAGTGGTGGCACTGCTCGGGGTCGAACTGGGCCATGAGGTTGGGCCACTTTCCTCGCTTCTCCTCGCCGATCCAGTTCCGGAACTTCCCGACGGGGACGCCGTTCTCGGCCTTGCAGGCCACGACGCAGGCCTTGCAGTTGATGCACTTCCGGGAGTCCAGAACCAGGGCGTACCGCCGTTTGCGCGTCTCAGCCATGGTTGTCCCCTTGAACCTTGCGGACCTTCACGAAGGTCTCGTGGAAGGCCGCGTTGCCCGAAACCTGGTCCCAGGCCGTCTCCAGCACCTCGGCGTCGCAGGCGCCGTTCCGGTAGGCCAGCCTCTGCCACCGGCTCTTTTTCCCGAAGCCGTGGAGCATGAAGACGCAGTCCGGGCGGATCTCGTCGGTGACCCGCGCCTGGATCCGGACCGTCCCCGCCCGGCTGGAGACCTCCAGGAGGTCCCCGGTGCGGATCCCCAAGCGGGAGGCCGGCTCGGGGTGGATCCACAGGTCGTTCGTGGGGGCGAACTCGTGGAGATAGGGGTTGTTGGTGTTGTTGGCGTGGGTGTAGAAGCCCTTCCGGCCCAGGATCATCCGGAACTCCCCGGGTCCCGGCTCCTCCGGTGGCGTGTAGACCGGGAGGGGGTCGTACCCCGCCTCCAACAGCCGCTCGGAGTAGAGCTCCACCTTGCCCGACTTGGTGACGAAGCGGTGGTCCGGCTTCCGGGTGGAGCCGTAGTGGGGGGCCTTCGGGTCGGCCAGGACCCCGTTTTCCTTGAGGAACTGCAGGGCGTTCTCGTGGGGAAGGTCCTTGGCCTGGGCCTCCACCCAATCCTCCAGGGTGTAGTCGAAGTAGTCCCCGAGGCCCAGGCGCTGGGCGAGCCCCTTCACGATCTCCAGGTTGGGCTTGGTGTCGTGGAGGGGGGGAATGGCCGGCTGGCGAAGGACCACCGTGGGCCAGATCCCCGGAAGGAGTTCCACGGGGTCCAGACGCTCCAGGTAGGTGGACTCGGGGAAGACCACGTCGGCGAACCAGGCGGTGTCGCTCATCTGGATGTCGATGACCCCCACGAAGTCCATCTGGCGGAGCATGGCGAGGGTCTTGGCCTGCTCGGGAAGGGCGTTCAGGGGATCCTGCTTGTAGATCATCCACCCCTTCACGGGGTAGGGTTTCCCCGAAAGGACGTTCTCCCGCATCTGGAGGTAGACCCCGTCGCCCTTGGCGGCCAGGGGGAAGCGCTTCTCGATTTCGTCCGCCCGGGGGGCGGTGGGGTCGTCCCACGGAAGGAAGAGGTACTCCCCCAGGGGGATCTTGGCGTTGGGGACCACCCCCCCTTCCCGGTCCCAGCTCCCCACGACGGCGTTGAGAATGGCCTGGGCCCTTCGCATCTGGAAGTCGTTGCGGGTCCAGGAGGAGCGTCGGCCGGCGTAGTAGACGGCGCGGGGGGCGGCGTCGGAGAACTCCCGCGCGATCCGCACGATGTCCCGCGCCGGAATCCCCGTCTCCTTCTCCGCCCAGTCCGGGGTGTACTTCCGGACGTGCTCCATGAGCTGGTCGAAGCCCACGGTCTTTTCCTCGACGAACTCCTTGTCGTACCGCCCCTCGGAGAGGATCACGTGGAGGAGGGCGAGGATGAAGGCCATGTCCGTCCCCGGCCGGATGGGGTACCAGGCGTCGGCCTTGGCGGCGGTGACGGTGAAGCGGGGGTCCAGGTAGACGAGCTTGGCCTTGCGTTCCATCACCGAGCCGATGAGGTCCATGGTGTCGGGGGTGATGATGGATTCGAAGCGGTTGGCCCCCGACAGGATCACGTAGTCGGCGTTCAACAGGTCGAAGGAGGGGACGGTGCCGAAGGTCACCGAGTAGGCCAGGTTCACCGACGCCAGACAGAGGGTGGGGTGCCGCACCAGGTTGGGGGAGCCGAAGGCCAGGCCGAGGTTCTTGAAGAAGACCTCCTGGAACCCCTCGGTGGAGGACCAGAGGGTGCCCTCCGGGCCGTATTTCTCCTTGATGGCCGCGAGCTTCTTCGCGGCGAAGTCGAAGGCCTCGTCCCAGGAGACGGCCCGCCAGCGGCCCTCGCCCCGCTCCCCCTCCCGGATGAGGGGCTGTTTCAGCCGGTCGGGGTCGTACACCTGCTTGACGGCGGCGTTCCCCCGGGCGCAGAGCATGCCCCGGGACTTGGGGTTCTTGGGGTTGGGGTTCAGCTTGCGAAGGGTCCCGTCCTCCACCACGGCCAGGACGGAACACTTGTTGGGACAGACCTCGCAGGTGGTGGGGACCTCCCGCACCACCGGAGTCGCGGCCTTTCCCTTCCGGAAGTGCCGCAGACAGGCCGTCTGCCCCAGCAAGGCCGTGGCGGCGGCGCCGGCCGCCGTGACCTGGACGAAGGTCCTCCGGTCCATCACGTCATGACCCATGGTCCGCTCCTTCGGGGGCTCCTGGAGGAGGTGGGGCCGGGGGAGGCTCCCCCGGCCCCGGAGGTGACTAGAATCGGGCTTCCAGCATGAAGTAGGCGTTCTTCACCTTCTTGGGGAAGGCGTAGAAGTTCACCGGGTTGTCGTCGAGGTTGAAGTAGGCGAGATCGCCGGGGGCGATGTGCCAGCCGCTGAAGGCCGTGGAGTAGTCGTAGGCGATGTAGCCGACCTTCATGCCGAAGTTCTTGGCGAACTCCCACCGGAGGTAGGTTTCCCAGACGTCGCCGCGGGCCGCCAGCTTGTCGCTGGGCTCCCCGGCGCTGGGGGTGTAGGTGAACCAGCGCTTGGAGCCGTGGTTGAACTCGAGACCCAGGGCGACGGTGTCCATGGGTTTGTACTGGATGCCGGCGTAGTAGGCCGAGGCGCTCTTGCTGTGGTCGGGGTCGCCGAGGAGGCCGCCGAAGCCGTACTGGGAGACCTTCCCGTTGGGGTGGCTCTTGATGTACCCGCCGGCCAGGAAGTAGGTGAAACGGTCGTTGATGGTGTGGCGCCAGGTGAGGCCCCACTGGTCCATGTTGCCCAGGTTGTTGGTGGCGGTGACGTACTGGGGCGTGGGGAAGGCGTAGGGGCCGGGGATGGGGAAGTTGATGAGCGTTCCGTACGGGATGTCGGTCATGCGCCCGAAGCGGTTGTAGCCGAGGAGCAGGCTGGCGCTGTTCATGGTGGAGCCGGCTTCGAAGAGGAGCGGCATGTCGAAGGTCCACCCGATGACGGTGCTGTCCTTCATGGCGTTGATCCGGCCCAGGCCGAAGGGGGTCATGGTGTAGTTCTCCTTCACCTGGCCGCCGCCGCCGAAGCCCGACTCGTAGCCCACGCCGGCGCAGATGCCGAAGGTGGTTCCTTCGGGGAAGCCCAGCTTGTCGAGGTGGGCGTCCACGTGGAAGCCGTCCACCTCGGCGTTGACCATGATGGCCATGGGCGTGGCCTGGCGCTCGGTCCCCTCGCGGATCTCCAGGGGCGGGCCGTCGCTGGTGTTCATACGGCCGATGGCCAGGGTGAAGGGGGCGTTGGGGAAGTCGTACCGGAGGAGGGCCCGCTCCACGTGCAGGACGTCGTTGGAGGGGACGCGGACGGAGTTGAAGGAGTTGTGGACGGTGTTGGGCTGGCCGTTGAAGATGGGGACGTCGGCGCCGCCGTAGAGCTTGTACATGGAGAGGCGGCCCATGAACTTCAGGTTGTCGTTCACCTGGGCGTTCATCTTCAGGCGCATGCGGATGGACCACTGCATGGGGTTGGACCAGTTCTGGGCCGGGACCTGCATGGGTGGGGTCATGGGGCCCGTGAACTGCTGGTAGGGCCGTACGGACCAGGACTGGTTGTCGTAGCGGACCCGGATGTCGCCGCCCCAGTTGATGGCGTCGGCGGCGGTCTTGGCCTCCACCTTCGCCAGGCGGCCGTCCAGCTCCTCCACCTTGGCGGCGGGCGCCTCGGCGGCGGTGGCGGCCACCTTGGCCTCCAGCGCCTGGAGCTGGGCCTTCAGTTCGTTGATCTGGCGGAGCAGGTCCTCGTTGCTCTGGGCAAAAAGGCCGAGAGGCAGGAGAAGGACCGCCCCCAGGGCGAGGATCGTTCCCTTCTTCATCCATTCCTCCTACGGATCATCCCCCGGCCCGTCGCCAGGGGCCATGAATCGCACAAGAAGCCTCAACCGCCGCAGGTCTCGGGTTGCGGCGAGTCGGAGGCGTGGGCCACCAGGAAGGTCTGCACGTCCAGGAGCTGCTGCTCGTTCAGGAGGGCGGAGAGGGCCTCCTTGCCCTTGTTGTGCTTGCCGGCCTGGAAGTAGGCCTTCCACTGGGCCTGCGTCTTGGAGAGGGGGGTGAGGAGCCCGCCCGACTTCCCCTCCACGTGGCAGGGCTTGCAGGTCTTCTTGAAGTAGTACTTGCCCTTGGTCTCCGAACCCTGGGCCGCGGAGACGGCCAGCGAGGCCATCAGGCCCAGAACCAGCCCCGCCGCCGCCACCTTGGAAAACGATTTCATGGAACACCTCCTTTCGAACGGAGGCCTTCCATGGAAAAAGCGTGCCAACGAGAAAAGCATGAAAAATCCACGCAAGAAAGAAATGTTCCATCTCTGCACCAAAGAAACAGGCGTTCCGTTGCCCTTGAAGGAGAAACACCTGTCTCTCCGTTCTCCGGCGGGAGGGATTCCGCCGGCGGCCAGCCCCCTTCCCCGGCCCTCTTCACCCCGCCCCTTCCGCCCAGCGGCCAGCCACCCTCGCCGGGCCCTCCGGCCCCTCCCCAAAGGGCTTCCCTTGCGCTATGCTGGGCTCTTCCGGGGGAGCGGCATGGGAACGCCGAGGCTCAGGGTCATTGCCAAGAATCCCGAACTGGCGCGCATCGGGAGGCAGATCCAGGCCCTCGTGGGGGAGGACCTCCAGGAGGTGGAGGCCACCATCGCCGCCCACCTGCGCTCCCCCTACTCGCCGGTGGCGGAGATGGGGGCCTACCTGGCGGAGAGCCGGGGCAAACGCCTCCGCCCCATCCTGGTCCTCCTGGCCGCCCGCCTCATCGGCTACGAGGGCCGCCGGCACATCCTCTACGCGGCCATCCTGGAGTTCATCCACACCGCCACGCTGATCCACGACGACATCGTGGACCAGGCCCTCCTGCGGCGCGGACGGGCCTCCCTCACCTCCCGGTGGGGGCCGGAGATGGCGGTGCTCATGGGCGACCGGGTCTTCATCAACGCCATGCACCTCGCGGTCCAGCAGGGCTGGAGCGACCTTCTCCCCGTCATTTCCGACACGACGCTGAGTCTCATCGAAGGCGAGCTGATCCAGAGCCACCGCAAGTGGGACCTGACCCTCCGGCGGGAGGACAACCTGGAGATCCTCAAGAAGAAGACCGCGCACCTTTTCGCCACCTGCTGCGTCACCCCCGCCTACCTCCACGGCTCCCCGCCCGACGTTCGGGAGGCGCTGAAGGCCTTCGGCATGAACCTGGGGATCGCCTTCCAACTGGTGGACGACTGCCTGGACTTCCTCTCCGACGACGCCACCCTGGGAAAGCCCGCCGGGAACGACCTGAAGGAGGGCAAGATCACCCTCCCCCTGCTCCTCCTGCTGGAGAAGGGCACGCCGGAGGACAAGGCCTTCCTGGAGGCCGTGGTGGCGACGCGGCGCTTCGACCCGGAGACGCTCTCGGAGGTCTCCCGCCGCGTCCAGGAGGCGGGGATGCTGGACGAGGCCCTGAACACCGCCGTCTCCTACGCGGAGGCGGCCCGCGGTCACCTGGATTCCTTCCCCCCGAGCCCTTACCGCGACGTCCTCCTGCGCATGCCGGACTACATCGTGAGGCGCTCCTTCTGATGGGCCGCCCCTCCTGGGTCTTCTTCGACCTCTTCGACACGCTGGCCGCCGTGGAGGAGGAGGTCTACTACGCCGGAAAACGGGCCGCCGCCGAGGCGGCGGGCGTCCCCCACGAGGCCTTTCTCGCGGCGTGGAGAAACACCTCCCCCGAGGCCAGCGTGGGGCGGCTCCGAACCCCCTTCGACCGGGCCGTGGAGGCCCTGCGCGCGCTGGGGGTCACCGACCGGGCGGCGGCGGCGGAGGTGGCCCGGCTGGACGTGGAGACGATCCAGCGGTGCGTCCGCCTCTACGACGGCGCCGAGGGGTGCCTTCGGCGCCTGAGGGAGCGGGGCTTCCGCCTGGGCCTCATCAGCAACGCCACGGCCACCACGGCCTTCGTGGTCTCCCCCCTTCGGCTGAGGGACCTGTTGGACCTTTTGGTCTTCTCCTACGAGGCGGGGGCGGTGAAACCCGACCCGGCCATCTTCCACCGCGCCCTTCGCAGGGCCCCCTGCCGACCCGAAGAGGCCCTCTTCGTGGGGGACGGCGCCAACCGCGAACTGGACGCCGCCCGCGACCTGGGTTTCGCCACCCTCCAGATGGACCACCCCGTGAAGGCCCTCTCTTTTCGGGACCCCGACGGACTCTCCTCCCCCGACCACCCCCGGGTGGCCTCGTTCGACGAGCTTCTCCGCCTGCCTCTCCTTCAGGGAGACTGAGGGGCCTCCCCCGAGGGAGGGGCCTTCAGCACCACCTCCGCCCGGAGCCCTCGACCCGGGTGGTTGTGGAGCTCCAGCCGGCCGCCCAGCCGCCGGGCCAGGTCCCGGCAGAGCACCAGCCCCAGTCCCGTCCCCCCGGCCTTGGTGGTGAGGTAGGGGGTGAAGGGGGCCGACGCCACCTCGGGGGGGAGCCCCCCCGCCGCGTCGGCCACCCACAGCCGGACCTCCTCCCCTTCCCGGCGGCCCCCCGCCTCCACGGCCCCGCCCCGCTCCCCCGCCGCCTCCACGGCGTTTCGAAGGAGGTTGAAGAGCAGCTCGTAGAGGGTCCCCTCCTCCGCCAGGACCTCGAGTTCCTCCTGCACGGCGAGACGAACCTCCACCCGGAGTCCCCGGGCCAGAGGCCCAAGCGCCTCGGCGACCTCCTCGAGGACCTTCGCCGCCGCCAGCGGAGACCGGGTCAAAGGCTCCTCCCGTCCGAGGTTCTGGAGGCGGGAGACGAGGGCCGCCAACCGGTCCACCTGGCCCCGGAGGACGGCCACCGCCCGCCTCGCCGTTTCCGAAAGGCCGCCCCCTTCCTCCGAGGCGGCCTCCAGCTCCTGCAGCCAGAGCCGCATGGGGGTCAGGGGGTTTCGGATCTCGTGGGCGAGGAAGCGCGCCATGCGTTTGTGGGCCTCGAAGCGCTCCCGCTCCAGGGCCGCGGTGAGGTCCATCCAGTGGAGGAGGACCCGGTTCCCGGAGGCGTGGCGCTGGAGGACGAAGGTGCGGCCCTCCCGCTGGAAGGGTTCCCCGGGCTCTCTCGCCCCCTCCTCGCTGAGCAGGGCCTTTCCGAGGGCGTTGGCGAAGAGTTCCGTCCCCCTCTCGTCGCAAAGGACGATTCCGTCCGGCATGAGGTCCAGCACCTTTCGGAAGAGTTCCGCCGAAGTCCGCAGGGTCTTTCGCAGACGCGCCTCCCGCCCGAGCTGTCGGAGGACCACCAGGAGGTACGGAAGGTCCAGGGGCTTTTCCACGAAGTCCAGCGCCCCCGTCTCCCGCGCCTGCCGGGCCGTTTCCGCCTCCCCGTAGCCGGTCATGACGATGGCCATGAGGTCCTTCTGGACCCGAAGGAGCCGCTTCAGGAGCGAGAGGCCGTCCATCCCCGGCAGGCGCAGGTCCAGCAGGGCGAGGTCCGGCGGGCGGGCGGCCGCGGCCTCCAGCGCCTTCTCCGGCGTTGGGAACGCCGCCACCTCGAAATCCGCGTCCCGGCTCAGCACCCGCTCCAGTTCCAGGAGGGTGGCCGGCTCGTCGTCCACCACGTACAGCAGGAGGGGGGAAGCTTCGTCGTCTTTCATGGCGGGTCCTTCTCCTCTGCGGAAGGCCGGCGGAGGTCCACCCGGGCCTGGGTGCCCCCCTCCTCCCGGGGAAGGAGGGCCACCTTCCCCCCCATGCGCCGCACCAGTGCCTCCACGACGTACAGCCCGAGCCCCGTCCCCTGGGCCTTGGTGGTGACGAAGGGTTCGAAGAGGCGGCGGCGGACCTCCGGCGGGAGACCCGGGCCGTCGTCCTCCACCGTGAGGGAGGCCCGTCCCGGGGTTTCCGCCTCCAAGCGGACGCGAACATTCCCCCCCCCTTGCCGGGCCGCGTCCACGGCGTTGAGGAGGAGGTTGAGGGCCACCTGGACCAGCGCCTGGGGGTCGCCCACCACCACGGGGCCTCCGGCCTCGCCGGCGTCCAGGCGCACCCCGGCGGACTTCGCCGCCGGCCGAACTAGCTCCAGGGCCGGCCCCAGCCAGCGCTCCGGGGGAACGGGCCGGAGGGGGCCGGGCTCCCCTCGGGTGGCGTGGGCGAAATCGCGAAGGACCTTTCGCGCCGCTTCCAGGTACCCCTTGAGCGTCCGGAGATCCTCGGGAGAGGCCGCCCGTCCTTCCAGAAGGAGCCCGTCCAGGCGCAAGACCGCGGGGTTGAGGGCGTTGTTCATCTCGTGGGAGAGGGCGGCCCCCAGACGCTCCAGGAGGGCCAGGCGGTGCACCCGGAGGAGTTCCTCCTGCTGCTCCTGGATTCTCCGGGTCATGCGGTCGAAGACCTCCCCCAGCCGGGCCGGCTCTCCGGAGACGGGGCCTTCGGCGCTCTCCGATCGACGGGCCCAGCCCTCCATCTTTCGGTGAAGCTCCGCCACCGGCTCCACCACCTCGCGGCGGAGGGCGCCCACCGACCAGCGCCAAGCCGCGGCGAGAAAGAGCAGAAAGATCCCCAGCAGGGCCAGCAGGGCGGCGAAGGCGGACCTCAAGGTTCCGTGGAGGCGGCTTTGCAGGCGCAGGAGGGGCAGGCGGTCCATGACGAGGCTGGCCTCTCCCCAGTGGCGGCTCTCCACGTAGAGGGGCAGGCGCACCACCAGCTGGCGGCCGGAGACCACCACCCGGGTGGGCCTGTCGGGAAGGACCGCCGCGGGTTCCTCCCCAGCCTGGAGGCTCACGAGCCCCCCGGCCGACCGGAGGACGATGCCTCGGAGGTGCTCCGAAAAGGAGACTCGAGCCATGAGGTCGTCCTGAAGCCGGGCCGAGACCCGCCGGATCTCCTCCCGGTACACCGCCGCCCGGGCGGCCTCCACCTCCGCGAGGGTCACCTCAAAGCCCCGGGCGCGGGCGGCTTCCCAGAGGGCCGCATCCGGAAGGCCGAGCCGCCCCCAGACGAAGTCCACGAGCCCTTCCGGCGGTTCCGCGCGCCTCGCCTCCTCCGAAGTCTCCAGGTAGAGAGCTTCCAGCCGGTGGAGGCGCTTCAGGTCCGGTTCTTCCGAAAGGTCGTACAGGAGCGCCCGGGCGGCGGCCAGCCCTTCGGCCTCGGCGTAGGCCTCCGCCTCCAGACCAACCCTTCGCGCTTGGCGCTGCCAGACGACGGTCCAGAGAAGAAGGACGGCGGCCACCGCCGCCGCCAGGACCCACACGGCCCTCAAAACGGTGCGCCGGAGCCTCTCGGTGAGCCCCCCGGCCGTCATGGAGCGCCTCTCCCCTCCGTCGCCAGGCGCGCCCGCGCCCTCCTCAAGGCCTGCTCGGGGGCGATGCCCGCCTCCACGGCGTCGGCCACGGCCTCATTCAGGACCTCCATCTCGAAGGCCTCCAGGGGCAAGGGCCGGAACCGCGTTTCGAGGAGGGCCGCGGCCCCGGGGGAGAGGGGGGACTTCGCGGCCTTTCCCACCGAAGCGAAGCCGGCCCTTCGCAGGGCCTCTTCCAGGGCCCTTTGCCGGCGCGGGGTGAGAAGACGCCGAGCCTCTGTCGCCGCCCCCTGCGGCCAGACCAGGGTCCAGCCGCCGAAGGGGGTGACGGCCCGGCGGCCCCGGTGGGGAAGGGGAAGCGCCATCCAGCCGCTCCCGGGACCCCCGCGTCCTTGGAGAAGGGCGTCGGCCTCGGAAGCCCAGCAAAAAAGGCCGGGAGCCTCTCCCCGCTCCAGGGCGGCCTCCGCCTCCCCCGCCGTCCACGGCGCCCCCACACCGTGGCGCTGAAGAAAGGCCACGGCCCGAAGGGCGGGGCCCTCCGGGAGGAAGGCCCCGCTCTCCTCCTCTCCCGCTTCGCTCCAGGCGAGGGAGAGGAGCAAGACGGCGGGAGGCAGCGTGCTCAGCAGCCGCACGGGAGCCTTTTGCTCCCGAGAGGCCCTTTCCAGCCTTCCTTCGAACTCCGCTAGGTTTTCCGCCGGCGGCCCCTTTCCCCGGCCGGACAGGAAGCCTTCCCGGAGAAGGAGGACCGGCCCGTCGCACGAAAGGGGAAGCCCCGCCCAGTGGGGTTCCGGGCCCGCGCGAAGCGCCTCCCGAAGGTCCTCCCTCCAGGAGGAACCGTCGGCGGGGATTTCCGCCAGCCAGGGCCGGAGGAGCGGAAGGGAGGTGGCCCGCACGGCGTAGGCGTCGTAGGCCGTGGACGCGGAGGAGAGCAGGAGAACCTCCAGGTCCCGGGCCCTGTCGGAAGGCCTCAAGGGGACGGCCCGAAGGGGCAGGCCCGCCTCCCGGAAAGCGGCCTCCAGCCGCGGGGCCAAAGGTTGGGGAACGGCCACCCGGCCCTCTTCCAGGCTTTCGGGGGCGGGTGCGGCGCAGGCCAGCGCCCCCATCCAGAGAAAAAGGAGAAAACACCGGCACCGTCCCATGGACCCATCGTAGCAAAGCGGGCGGAAAAAAAAGAGGGCGGGCCGAAGCCCGCCCTCCGATCCGGTCAACCCGGGAAGGTTACCGGGTGAACATGTAGGTGTTGGAGACGCCGCCGTCGGGGTTGGTGACCACGATGGGCACCGGGACGCCCTTGGGGCAGAGGCTCTTGGCGTTGAGCAGCTTGATCTTGCCGCTGTTCACGAAGTTGACCGTGACGCCCGTCCCGTTGACGGTGGCCGTGCAGCCGGGCTGGAAGTTGGTCCCGAAGAGGACGATCCGGAAGGGATCGGTCAGCTTCTTGGAGGCCAGGATCTGCGGAGGCACGGGATTCACCACCACGGTGAGGTTGACGGTAGCCACGTTGCTGGAGAGCTGGGTGTCGGTGACCGTCAGCACCACGTTCTTGGTGCCCAGCGAGGTGTAGGTGTGGTTGATGGTGGCGCCGGTGCCGGTGGTGGAGTCGCCGAAGTTCCAGCTGTAGGTGTAGGTGCCGCTGCCGCCGGAGGCGAGCGCCGTGAAGGCCACCGAGTTGCCGATGATGACCGGGTTGGGCGAGGCCGAGGCCGAGGCGGTCACGGGGCTGTAGACGCGGATCACGATGTCGTTGCTGTCGGCGAAGTTCGTCGCGGTGTCGGTGACGCGCACGCGGGCGAAGTAGACGCCGGGGGTGAGGTACTGGTGGGAGGGGGCGGGGCCGGTGCCCACGCCGCCGTCGCCGAAGTTCCAGGCGTAGGTGTAGGTGCCCGTTCCGCCGGTCACGGTGGTGCTGAAGCTCACGGTGCCGCCGGTGAGGATCGTGGTGGGCGAGCCGGACGCCGTGACGTTCAGCGGGTTGTACACGGTGATGGTGATGTTGGCGGTGGCGTGCTGCGGCCCGCCGGCGGCGGCCGGGTAGGAGTCGGTCACCTGGAGGCTCACGTTGTACACGCCGGGGGCGGTGTAGGTGTGGATGGGGTTCTGTGCCGTGCTGGTGGTGCTGTCCCCGAAGTTCCACGCGAAGGTGTACGGGGGCACGCCGCCCTGGGGCACGGAGGAGAAGTTCACGGTGAGCGGGGCGAGGCCCGAGGTGCCGATGACGCCGTTGATGAGGGTCTGGGTGGTCACGGTGAGGGCCGGCGTGTCGAGGACCTGGACCGTCACGGTGTTGGAGGCCAGGCCGGGGCTGGGGGTGCAGACGTCGGTGAGGTTGCACACCACCGTCCACGTGCCGGTCTTCTCGAAGGTGTAGGTGAACTGGTAGGGCGAGGTGGCGTTCGGCACCGTCTGCGTCACCACCTCGGGAACGGGTAGGAAGTTCCCGTCCTTGTCCTTGATGCGGGTCAGCGTGTAGGTCAGCGTGATGGGCGCGCTGCCGTTGTTCCACGTGGTGGTGAAGGTGTCGTCGAGCGGGATGTAGTCCGACGTGGAGGTGGGAACGATGGTGAGGTTCGAAGCCGCCACGTCCACCTGCACCGTGCCGGTGGCGATGGTGCAGACGTAGGGGTTGTAGATGGTGGAGCGGGCCTGCAGGGTCCAGGTGTAGGTCCCCGGGTTAATAAAGGTGTGGCTCGGGGTGGCCGAAGCGCTCCAGCCGGTGTCCCAGCCGTCGGTGGCCGTCCAGCGGAGCTCGAAGGCGTCGCCGGGCTGGCCGCCGCCGTGGACGCTGGAGGTGAAGTTGACCGTGAGGGGCGAGCAACCCACCGTCGGGGAGGCCGAGGCGGTGCCGGTGAAGGGGTCCACCACCGAGAGGTGGAAGATCACGTTGGCGGTGTTGTGGTTCGTGGTGCAGTTGGGCAGGGCGCTGTCCACCACCGTCAGCTGCGCGTCGTACTCGCCGGAGGCGGCGTAGGTGTGGGTGATGGGGCCGGGGGTGGTGAAGGGCCCGGCGCTGGAGCCGTCCCCGAAGTTCCAGACGTAGGTGTAGCCGGGGATGCCGCCGGAGACGCTGGCCGAGGCGTTGAAGGTCACGGTGCGGGAGCCGCAGGCCTGGGACCAGGAGGGGGCGGTCACCGTGAGCGGGTTGTAGATGGTGAACTTCACGGTCCTCGTGAGGACGGTGTCGTTCACGCAGAAGCCGGTGTCGGTGAGCGTCAGCGTGGCGGTGAAGGTCCGGTAGGATTCGCCGACGCTGAGGTAGAAGTTCTCGTTGAAGGTCGGGATGGGCGCCGGGGAGACCACGGAGCCGCTGAAGGTGTCGGGGTCGTCGCCCGCGAAGTTGTTGTCGTAGGTCCAGGTGTAGTTCACGGTGTGGCCGGCGTAGGCCGTGTAGGTCGCGTCGAGGGCCACGGACAGCGGGTTCACACCGAAGTTCGGGATCTGCACGCCGAAGGCGTCGCCCTGGTTGCAGTAGAAGCCGTTCACCGTCACCGCCGCCGTGGGCTCGGGCACCACGTTGAAGGGGCCGTAGGTCGTGGTGTTGGTCACGGCGCAGTTGCCGCTGTCGGTGGCGTAGAAGGTGGCGGTGTAGGTGCCGGCGGCGGCGTAGGCGTGGGTGAAGACGCCGGTGGAGTTGGTGGCCGTCGCGCCGTCGCCGAAGTCCACCGAGTAGAGGTACGGGGCCAGGCCGCCCGTGGGCGTCACGGTGAAGGTGATGGTCTCGCCGATGTGGAGGTCGCAGCCGGAAGCCGGGTTGGGGCTGGCCGTCACGGTGATGCCCGTGAACTGCGGGTAGATGGCCTGGGGGAACTGGACGATGGTGGTGTGGGAGTCGCCGTCGAAGACCGTGACGGTCACCGTGTAGTTGCCGGCGAGGGCGTAGGTGTGGAGGGTGTTGAAGAGGATGGGCCACCCCAGGCCGGCGAAGGTTCCAGCCGGGAAGTTCTGAACCGGGGAGCCGTCGCCGAAGTCCACCATGGCCCAGGCCGCGCTGTCACTCTTCAGGCCGGAGTTGCTGTCGAAGGTGATGCCGAAGTTGGTCGGCACGCCCGTGGGGCCGGGGTTGCAGACCGAGGAGACGGTGGCGGCCATGAAGCCGTTGTAGTTCACCACCGTGAAGCCCGTGGCCGTGTGGCCGGAGCAGTCGGTGACCGTCACCTGGCCCTTGAAGGTTCCGTTGTAGGGGAAGGTGATCACCGGCATGGCCAGGGTGCTGGTGGTGATGGTGGCCCCCGTCTGGACGTCGGTGAAGACCCAGGCGTAGGTGTAGCCGTCCGGGGTGGCGCAGTTGGGGATCCCGCCCGTGGCGTTGGCGTCGAACTGGAACTGGGAGCCCGAGCCGACGATGGTGGCCGTGGGGTCCACCACCAGGTTGCCGTAGACGTCCACGGTCATCGTCTTGACGGTCTGGACGGTGCAGCCGCCCGCGGCGTTCGTGTCGGTGACGGTGAGCTGGACCGTGTAGGTCCCCGCCGCCGGGTAGAGGAAGGTCGGGTTGGCCTGGGTGCTCGTGTAGGTTCCAGGCGGGCCGAGGACACCGGTGGAATCGAAGTCCCACAGGTAGGTCACGGTGCCCGTGGCGCCCGAAACGGTGCTCGTGAAGGCGATGACCGTCCCGTACTGGGCGGGGTTGGGGGTGGCGTCGATCATGACCCCGGGGGTCACGGTGTAGTCGGGGTTCAGGATGTCCACCCGGTTGAGGAGGCCGTCCCAGACGGTGAGCATGGCGTCGTAGCAGCCGTCAGCCGTGGGGGCGCCCTGGATCGCCACGGTGGGGGTCCCGGGGGTGTTGTCCACCACCACCGAGAGGCCGGGGGGCAGGGAGCCCGCGGTGATGCAGGCCATCCAGTTCTTGGGGTTCTGGAAGGTGGTGAAGGTCACGGCGTCGTTCACCGCCGTTCCCACCTCGATGGGCGTGGTGGGGGTGAAGGCGGCGGTGAAGGGGGTCAGCGTGACGCGGTAGACGTTCCCGGTGCCGCTGGCGCCGGTGGTGCCGGCGTAGAGGATCTGGTTCGTGGCGTCGAAAGCCAGGGCGTTGACGCGGAGGTCCCCGAGGTCGCCGGCGCCGTAGCCGTCGTTGATGGCGTAGAGGTCGTACCCCGTGCAGCCGACCAGGTAAAAGTCGTAGCGGTAGACACCCTGGCCGTCGGTGGCGGCGAAGAGGCCGTTGTTCCCGCCGACGTAGAGGAGGTCGGTCACCGGCGTGGTGATGGCCGGGGAGGCGGCCAGCGCCTGCCAGGAGGCGCCGTAGTTGAAGGAGGACTGGACCCCGCTGGCCTGGGTGCCGATCCACAGCCAGTCGGCGGCACCCCGGTAAAACTCCACCGCGTAAATGTACGGGTCGGCGGTGTACGCCGTGGTCCAGGTCCAGACGCCGGTGGTCCAGTTCTCAACGCCCTTGATGAGGCCGCCGCCGTCGGTGGCGATGAAGAGCATCCGGGGGTCGGCAACGCCGGTGCCCGGCTTGAAGGCGATGTCCCAGGCGTAGTACATGGCCGGGGTGGCGGGGGCGCCGTTCACGAGGTCGCTGAAGGGGTCGAAGACGTGGGTGAAGGCCGTCCCGTTGTACTTCCAGACGCCGCCGCCCCAGGTGGCGAAGTAGAGGTCGTGGGGAAGGGTGCCGGTGATGCTCCCGGGGTCGATGGCCAGGGCCTGCACGTGCTGGTTGATGGAGGGGTCCCCGCAGGTGTCGTTGGTGGGCGGGTTCACCCCGTCGTAGACGTACAGGCCGCTGTTCCAGGTTCCCGTATAGCCGTAGGCGCCGTCCCACAGAATCGCCGTGAAGTCGTCGCCGGGGCCGGCGAAGGGCGGGCAGGGCGTCATGACGTACTGGGTGTACGTGGCGCCGTTATCCAAGCTGTAGTAGGGGTAGCCCAGGTTCCCGCCGGGGTACCCGCCGCCGGCGGTGGCCGCCGAAACCAGGCCCGCCCCGTTCACCCCGAGGGCCTGCACCGGCGTGTTGAAGCTCGCCGGCGTGGTCTGCTTGGACCACTGGTTCTGGGCGAGGGCCGGAACCGCGAGCGCCAGCAGGGCGACCACGAGGCCGATCCCCACGAGCCGCGTTCTCAACGTTTTGTGCATCCTCAACCTCCTATTCCATCACTCAAGCGCTTCAACCACATGGGGTATCGTGTCGAGCCCACCGAGCGCGGATCACCCCTCGGGGACGGCCAGCGGCCGCTCCGCCTCCCTTCCGTCCGGGATAGGTTCGTTTTCATTTCGCTCCGCCCTCCGAGTCCTTTCCTCGCCGGGTGGCCGGCGAAAAACAGGATGCCCCAGGATACCGGAGGCATCCGGGCGCCGTCAAGACCCGGCGCCGCCGAAACCGTCCCCCCTCGATTCACGGTCCATCCACGCCTCGGCCTTTTCCCCTTTCCCTGTTCGGGGGGAAGTCTAGCAGACCGTTCCGTGCTGTCAAGCCCCCTCCCCCGACGGGCGGCATCGTTTTTCTCCTGCTGGAAGGGCCTTTCCCTCCTCTGAGGGCAAGTATAGGTCCGTCCCCCCCGAAGTCAAGCCCCCGCCGCGCCGCTTCGGAGCTTCTTGGGAAGCGGGGCTGGGGCATTTCCCCCCTCGAAGGTGTGACGGGCGTCACATCCGGCGCCGAGGGGGAGACCGCCGAAGTCTTCCTCCGGCGGGACGGAGGTTTGGGAAGGCCCGGGACCGCCGCGTTCCCGGCGTTGACTCCCGCGGGGCCATCGACTACCCTACGGCACCGGGGGAAGCCATGGCCGCGGAGACCACCCACAACCTGTTCGCCGGGGAAGGCGACTCCGTGCCCCGGGTGATCGCCGTGGCCGGCCCCACGGGGGGGGTGGGCGCCACCCTCTTCGCCGCCAACCTCGGCATCCACCTCGCCAAGAAGGGCAGGAGCGTCCTTCTCCTGGACCTGGCCCTCACCGAGGCGGGGTGCCACCTGGCCCTGGGGATCCCCAAGCCCGACCGCCACCTGGGCACCTTCGTGGCCAAGGAGGTGGAGGACCTCCGCCAGGCCGCCGTGGCCACGCCGGTGGCCAACCTCTCCCTGGTGGCGGGCTGCCCCGACCTCCCCGAAGTGGCCAACCTGGCCTACCTGGTCAAGCAGAAGATCCTGGGGTCCCTACGCTCCCTCCCCTTCGACTTCGTGATCGTGGACGCCGGGGCGGGAACGGGGGCGGACGCCCTCGACTTTTTCCTGACCGGCGATTTTTCCATCCTGGCCATGCAGGCCACCCCGGCGGGCGTGGAGCCCTTCTACCGCTTTCTCCGGGCCGCCTTGAGGCGCCTTCTGATGGAGAGCCTCAACCGGAAGCGGTACCAGACCCTGGCGCACCTCCTGGATCCCCAGTCCCCCCTGTCGGGCTTCTGGGACCTCCCCGAGACGCAGGAGGAGGACTTGGCGGCGGTGGACCTGGCCATCCGCAGGCACCGCTTCGCCTTCGTCCAGACCGGTCTTCAATCCGAGAAGGACTCCCGTCTGGGTGCCCAGCTCGAGACGCTGGTGCGGCGGTATTTTCTCGTGCCGGTGCGCTTCTTCGGCGCCCTGGACTGGGACCGGGAGGCCGCCGCCGCCGCCCGGAACCTGGAACCGTTGGCCAAGGTTTACCCCATGTGCCCCTTCAGCCTCTCCGTGGAGAAGGTGGCCAACCTCTTCCTCAAGGAGGAGGCGGAGGCCCCGGTACTGGAGGGCCACCTCCAGCCGGTGCCCCTGGAGGAGATGGACGCCTACGCCCTCCTGGGCCTGCCCTTCGACGCCTCCGCCAAGGAGATCCAGCAGGCCTACCAGCGCCATTTGGAGCCGTACCTGGAGACCTCCCCCCTCACCGGAAGCCTCTACGGGAAGGAAGAGCGGGAAGCCATCCGGGACCTCTTCGAAAAGGCCTACAAGACCCTCATCACCACCAGCCTTCGCCAGCGCTACGACGAGGAGCTCATCGCCCAGGGCAAGATGCGCCCCGACCAGCGGGTGGCCGAGTACCGGGACCCCGCCCCCGCCGGGGAGGCCCCACACCCGGCCCCGGCCACCGCCGGCGATTCCGTCGAGGACACGGCCACGCGGTCGGCCCGGGTCCTGGAGAGCCTCCTCCAGGAGATCCGGTCCTTCGACGGGCCTTCCCTCCGGGCCCTGCGGGAGGCCCAGGGCATTTCGGTGGCGGAGATCGTCGCCGAGACCAACATCCGCTCCTGGTACATCGAATCCATCGAGGCGGAGCGCTTCGACGCCCTCCCCGGCCTCATCTACGTGAAGGGCTTCGTCCGCCAGGTGGCCCAGTACCTCCATTTGGACCCGGACCGGGTCCTCAAGGACTACCTCCCCCGGTACGAGACCTGGCTCCGGCGCCGGGAGGGGTTGCCGTGACCACCGACGCCTCCGAGGACCGCTCTCCCCTCGCCTCCACCGAGGACCTGCTGGAGCCCTTCCGACCCCGGTCCCCCGTCCGCGGGCGCCTGGGCATCGAGTGGGAGCAGATCCCCCTGGACCTGAAAGGCCGGCCGGTGCCCTTCGACGGCCCCGCCGGCGTGGAGGCCCTTCTCCTGGGGCTGGCCTCGTCCTCCCACCAGCCCATCCTGGAGGGTGGGCGCTGCGTCGCCCTCCGGCTTTCGGGGGGAGGCCTTCTCGGGCTGGAGCCCGGCGGGCAGGTGGAAATCGCCTCCCCGCCCTCGGCCCGGCTGACCACCCTCCACCGCTTCCTGGCCCGGACCTTGAGGGAGACCGATGCGGCGGCCCGTCCGTCGGGCTTTCGCCTGGTCCCCTGGGGCCTCAGCCCCTACGCCCACCCTGAAGAGATCCCCGACGTCCCCAAGGGGAGGTACCGTCTGCTGGCCGCCCACCTCCGGGAGGCGGGCCCCCGGGGGAGGGCCATGATGAAGCTGACGGCGGCCACCCAGTTCAGCCTGGACTACCTCGACGAGGCCGACATGCGGCGGATGGTCTCCGCCCTTCTTCCGCTCCTGCCGTACCTGGTGGCCTACACCGCCAACGGCCCGGTCCAGGGGGGGAGGAGGAGCCGCTGGCTCACCCTGCGGCCCTGGATCTGGAGGGGAACGGACGCGTTGAGAACCGGTCTTCCCGGTTTCCTCTTCCACGAGCGCCTCTCGTTCCGCCATTGGGTCCGCTACGGCCTCTCCCGGCCGGTCCTCTTCCGCCTCCGCGACGGGGAGTACCTGCCCGGCGACGGAAGGACCTTCGGCCAGTGGATGAGGGAGCCCGGGGGGTGGGGCCCCCCCACCCGCGGGGATTGGGCCCTGCACCTCAGCACCCTCTTTCCGGAAATTCGGGTTCGGGGATATTTAGAGATCCGGACCTTGGACGCCCTTCCGCTCCCGCTGGTCCTCTCGGTGGGCGCCTTCCTGAAAGGCCTCCTCTGCCCCCGGGAAGCCCCCGGATCCTGGGGGGTGAGCCTCCCGAGCTGGAAGCCCGCCCAGGCGCGCCGGGCCCTCCTGGACGCCGCCCGGTACGGGCCGAGGTGGACGCCGCTGGAGGGGCCCTCCCCCCACGCCGTCCTCTCCCGGCTGCTCCGGGCCGCCGCCGAGGGGCTCTCCCGCCTGGGGGAGGACGACTCCTGGCTGGCCCCCCTCTCGGAGCTCATCCACCGGGATTTTTGCCCCGCCGACCACTGGCGGAGGGACGCCGCCGGGCGCTGGCGCGGCCCGGAAGACCCCGACGCGATTTATTGAGGAAACGGCCCGCCCCCACGGCCCTCCCCCACCGTGGCGGTCTTTGCTCACAAAGGCCGGTTTCGGCCGATGGCGAGCCTCGGCCGCTACTGAGAAACCGCGCGAAGCGGGGTTCACCCCCGCTCTAGCGCCTTCCTCCACGGGTGGGGATCCGCGAAGCCCCGAAGGGGCGTAGCGCCGAAGGGGAGGGCAGCGCCCTCCCCTGGGGTTCTGGTGCGCCCGGCAGGACTCGAACCTGCAACCTCCGGCTCCGTAGGCCGATGCTCTATCCAGTTGAGCCACGGGCGCCCGGTGAGGCAGTATACTGAAGCGGCGGACCGGGCGCAAGGGCCCCGGCCGCCCGAGAAGGAGTTTCTCCATGAAGAAGGAAAGCCTCCTGATGCTCCTCGCCGGCGTTCTCCTGGGCGCCGTTCTGGGTTTCATCGGGACAAGGGAATTCTACGAGCGGAAAAAGGCCGGTGCCGTCCCGCCCCCCGCCGCCCCGGCGGCCTCCCCCGCCCAAGGGACCGAAAACTTCGACCCCGAGCAGCACAAGGCCATGGTGGAGCAGATCCAGGCGGAGATCGCCGCCGATCCCCAGAACGTGGAAAAGCGGGTTCTTTTGGGGAACATCTACTTCGACGGCGGCAAGTTCGACAAGGCCATCCCCCTCTACGAGGAGGCGCTGAAGCTCGACCCCGCCAACACCGACGTCCTGGTGGACCTGGGGATCTGCCAGCGGAACCTCGGCCGCTTCCCGGAGGCCCTGGAGCACTTCGACCGGGCCCTGGCCCTGGACCCCAAGAAGAAGCAGGCCCTCTACAACCGGGTGGTGGTCTACCACTTCGACCTCAAGGACCCGGAAAAGGCCGAGAAGGCCTTGAAGGACCTGGAATCGGCGTACCCGGGCGACGAGATGGCCGCGCGCCTCGCCCGGGAGGTCCGGGGCAAGGGGTAGGCCTCCCGCCCGGGGGGAAGGAGGGAGGATGGCCGGTCCGGAGATCCGCGGGGAGCTGGTGGCCTTCGGAAGGCGCCTCCACGAGCGGGGCTTCGTGGCGGCCACCGACGGGAACCTCTCCGTCCGTCTTCCCGGCGGAGGGTTCCTGGCCACCCCCACGGGCCTTCCCAAGGCGGAGCTCCGGGAAGACCTCCTCGCCCTCCTGAACGAGGAGGGAAAGCCCGCCGGCGGAAAGCCGCCCTCCAGCGAGTGGCCCCTCCACCTGGCCATCTACCGGAGCCGCCCCGACGTGGGGGCCGTGGTCCACGCCCACCCGCCCTTCGCCACCACCCTCGCCTGCCTGGGCCGCACCCTGGACCGCCCCCTCCTCTCGGAGGCGGTGATGGCCCTGGGCCCGGTGGCCCTGGTCCCCTTCGAACTGCCTTCCACCGCCGAGCTGGCCCGCAGGGCGGCGGAGGCCCTGGGTGGGGAGGGGAAGGCCCTGCTCCTGGCCAACCACGGCGCCGTGACGGTGGGCGAGGACCTCCGGACGGCCTTCTACCGCATGGAGTCGCTGGAGCACACGGCGCGGATCACCTACTACGCGGGTCTTTCCGGTGGGGGAGAGCCCCTGCCCGCGGAGGCGGTCCGCGCCCTCACCCGGCTCGGAAAGGAGTACCGGCTGGCCCGGCCGGAGGAGGCCCCCTGCCCCGGTTGCCCCCTCGTTCAGGGGACCCCCCGCTTTTCCCTGGGGGAGGAGGAGCTGGTGCGCCTCCTTACGGACTTCCTCCGCTTCCGTTCGGGAGAGCCCCGGGGGTAGAATGAGAGACCGAACCTCGAGAGGAGGCTGTGATGGCTGAGTACGGCGAGGCCCTGGGAATGATCGAGACCAAAGGCCTGGTGGCCATGATCGAGGCGTCCGACGCCATGGTCAAGGCCGCCAAGGTGACCCTCATCGGCTGGGAAAAGATCGGCGGCGCCTACGTCACCGCCATCGTGCGGGGGGACGTGGCCGCCGTGAAGGCCGCCACCGACGCCGGCGCCGCCGCCGCCCGCAAGGTGGGCGAGCTGGTGACCGTCCACGTCATCCCCCGGCCCCACAAGTCCCTGGAGGACGTCCTCCCCATCGGCCACTCCAGCGCCAACGAGTAGGCCATGCGCCTGGGAAGGGTGGTGGGCACGGTGGTGTCCACCCGGAAGGATCCCCGCCTCACCGGCTTCAAGCTGCTGGTGGTGGCCACGCTGACGCCCCGCCTCGAGCCCGACGGGGGCTACGAGGTGGCGGTGGACACCGTCCAGGCCGGCTTCAAGGAGGTGGTGATCCTCTGCACCGGTTCCTCGGCCCGGATGACCGACCGGACCCAAAACGCGCCGGTGGACGCCGCCATCGTCGGCATCGTGGACACCGTGAACCTGGACTGAGGGGGAAACCGTGCGGACGGGGCGGCCATGAACGTGGGGAGGGTCGTGGGGCACGCCATCAGCACCGTCAAGGACCCGGGGCTTTCGGGCCAGCGGATCCTGGTGGTGGAGCCCTTGAACGGCCGGGAAAGACCCTTCTTCGCCCTCGACGCCGTGGGAACCGGCGCCGGGGAGGTGGTGCTGTACGTCCGCCAGCGGGAGGCCTCCTACGCCTTCTTCCCGGACTTCGTCCCCTGCGACGCCGCCATCGTGGGGGTGGTGGACGAACTCCACGAGGTGCTGCCGTGATCCTGGGCCGCGTGGTGGGGACCGTCGTGGCCTCCCAGAAGTTTTCCAAGTACGAGGGCCTCAAGCTCCTCCAGGTTCAGCCGCTGGACCTGGACCGGCTCCCCAGGGGTCTCCCCTTCACCGCCGTGGACCTGGTGGACGCGGGGGAGGAGGACGAGGTGCTGGTCTGCACCGAGGGGCAGAGCGCCGTGGACGCCGTGGGCCGGGGGGAGAACCCGGTGGACGCCGTGATCCTCGCCGTGGTGGACCGGGTCCGCTTCGTGCCGCCCAGGAGGGACGACCCGTGGACGAGCGGGTGAAGGCCCTGGCCCAAGGCGCCCTCCGGCGCCTGGGGTCTCTCCCCTCCGGGACGGCGACGCCGCCCCCCAAGCCTTCCCCCGGCGGGGATGGGGCCCTGCGCCTCTCTTCCCTCACTCTCCCGCAGCTCAGCCGCCTGGCCTACCTCCAGGCGGGGGACCCTCTGGTGGACCAGGTCCTTACGGCCCTGAAAAGCGGCCGGCCGGTTTACCTGGACCGTCCCGCGGTGGAGCGGGCCCTCTCCCTCGCCGAGTATCCCCCCCGTGTGCGGGAGTGGTTTTCCCGCTGGTTCATCCGTATCTCCGGACTGGGCGTGGCCCTGGTGGGCCAGGAGGAGGCGCCCCTTCCCGAAGCTTCCCGCCCCGCCCCATCCCCGCCCCTCCCTTCCGGGACCTCCCTCACCCCCGACCGGCAGGTCCTCCGGGAGATCCTCGGAGAGGCCGTGCCGGAGCCCCACCCCTGCTGGCTGGAGCCCGGCAAGGCCTGTTGCGGCTCCGGCCGCTGCAAGACCCTGGGCTTCTAGGCTTCCGCCACGTAAAGGCCTCGGGTCACCCCGCGCCCAGAAGCTGGAGGCAGGCGCGCAGGACCGCCTCCTCCGAGACGGCCGTGAGACAGGGAGGCTTTCCCGCCGACGACGGGCGGCACTCCTCCCAGAAGGCCTGGCGGCAGGGGGAACAGGGGAGGGCGGCCCAGAGACAGCGGACCTTTTCGGGGGGAAGCCAGGGCCGGGTCTTGGCGGGGCTTCCGGGGCCGAAGACCGCCGCCACGGGCGTCCCCACGGCGGCGGCGAGGTGCATGGGCCCCGAGTCGTTGCCCACGAAGAGGGCGGCCCTCTCCAGCAGGGCGGCCAAAACCCCCACCGGTGTCCTGCCCGAAAGGTCCACCGCCCCGGCGGCGGCGATCCGCCGGCAGAGTTCCCGCTCCCCTTCCGTGCCGGTCACCACCACCGCCGCGCCCGACCGGGTGCGGATCCCCGCCGCCACCGCGACGAAGCCCTCCTCCCGCCACGCCCGCTCCGGCTTGCTGGCGCCGGGGTGGAGGACCACGTAGGGCCCGTCCACGGCGCGGGCGAGCAGGAGATCCTCCGCCTCCCGGCGGTCTTTGTCGGAGACGGGGAAGAAGAGCCCTTCCCCGTGAAGGCCGACGCCCAGGGGCATCAGGACCCGGGCGAACTGCTCCACGTGGTGGAGGTGCCACTCGGCCTCGCCGAAGGGGACGGGGTGGGTCAGGAAGGGGGAGCGGCGGTCGGTGGCCAGACCGATGCGGACGGGGATGCGGCCCAGGGCCGTCAGGAGGGCCTCCCGGAAGCCCTTGGGAAAGACGAGGGCGCCGTCGAAGCCCATCCGCCTCAGGGCCCGGGCCTCCGCCAGCGTCTCCCGGGGCCCGGTGCCTCCAAGGACCCGGACCTCAGTGAAGAAGGGCATGGCCTCCACCACCCCCTTCACGCCGGGCTTCACCAGGGCGGTGAGGAGGAGGTCGGGCCGCTCCCGCCGGAGGGCCTGCAGGGCCGGCGTGCAGAACAGGACGTCCCCCAGAAAATTGGGAAGCCGGACGAGGATCCGGGCCCTCGGGGGGAACTCCGCCGTCGCCACGGCCGCCCCCTCACACCGCCGGGTGGTCCGGCTCCCGCCCCTCCAGAACCGCGAGGCAGTCGCCGAGGGCCATTTTGGCCATGGTCTCCCGCGTTTCCCGGCCGGCGGAGCCGACGTGCGGCAGGAGGACCACGTTGGGGAGGTCCTGGAGACCCGGGGTCAGGGCCGGTTCCCGCTCGTAGACGTCGAGGCCGGCGCCCGCGAGGTGGCCGTCCCGAAGGCGCTCCACCAGGGCCGCCTCGTCCACCACGGGCCCCCGCGCCGTGTTGATCAGGATGGCGCCCTTCTTCATGGCGGCCAGGCGCTCCGCCGAGAGGAGGTGCCGGGTCTCGGCGGTGAGGGGGCAGTGGAGGGAGACCGCGTCCGAGACGGCCAGCAGGCGGTCCAGATCCTCGTAGCGGGCGGAAAGGGCCGCCTCCTCCGAGGGCAGGAGGGGACGCCGGTTGTGGTAGAGGACCCGCATCCCGAAGGGAAGGGCCCGCCGGGCCACCGCCTTCCCGATCCTCCCCATGCCGACGATGCCCAGGGTCTTTCCTTGAAGGTCCATCCCCAGGAAAAGGGAGGGGGCCCACCCCCGGAAGCGGCCCCGCCGCACGAAGCGGTCCCCCTCCACGACCCGGCGGGCCACCGACAACAGGAGCGCCCAGGCGAGGTCCGCCGTGGCCTCCGTCAGGACGTCGGGGGTGTAGGTGACGCGCACGCCGAGGCGGCGGGCCGCGTCGAGGTCCACGTTGTCCAGCCCCACGGCGTAGTTGGAGACCACCCTCAGGCCGGGGCAGGCCCGCAGGACCCGTTCGGTCACCGGGTGGGAGAGGAGGACCACCGCCCCCCGGGCGCCGCGGAGGGCCCGGACCATTCCCTCCTCGTCGCCGGCTTTCACGGGACGGAGGAGGACCCTGGCCCGGCCCTCGGCCAGGGAAAGGGCCTGCCCCGGAAGGGGCGCGGTGAGAACCACCCGGGGAAGTCTTCCGCGGTCCATGGCCGCCTCACCAGAGCTTCAGAACCACGAGGGCCACGGTCATGTCGCCTTTCACGGGCCGGACGTCGCTTCGGAGGGCGTACCCGGCGTCCAGGGTCCAGAGGGTCTGCCAGGGCCCGGCCACCGACCCCGAAAAGCCCAGCCCGGTGTGGTTCTGCCAGAGGCCCGTCCCCTTCAGCGGCTGGACCCGGGCGTGTTCCAGGTTCACCCCGAAGCGTACCACCTGGGCGAGGTTGAACTGGTAGCCCACCGAGGCCAGCACCCCCCGGTCGAAGCGGACGCCGCTCCCGGAGAAGCCGGCCAAGCTCCGCCGTCCCAGGTAGGTGAACTGGTAGCGGCTGAAGCGGTCCAGGTCCCGGCCGTCCAACCAGGTCAGGGAAGCGGCGATCTTCTGGAAGTTGGGCAGGTAGAAGGCCTTGCTCAGGGCCAGGGACCACTGGGCGTAGTCCTGGTTGCGCCCCACGTCGCGGGAGGGGCGGGTCCCCCAGGGTTTCCACTCGCTCCGGCGGTGCGCCTCGTAGCCCGCGGAGAGAGACCACCCCCGGTAAGCGAAATCGTAGGCGAGGTCCGCCTCCCAGTCGAAGTGGTCCTGGGGGGTGACGAAGCCCGGCGCGGTGGAGGAGGTGCGGGAAAAGGCGAGGTAACGCCCCCCCAGGCTCAGGGAGAGTTTGGAAAACTCCTGGAAGCGCCAGCCGAGGCCCACCGAGGCGTACTCGCGGAGGACCTTGACCCGCAGGCTCTTCTCCTCCCGGCCCCCGGCGTAGAAGCGGTCCTCGAAGGGGACGGCGAAGAGGACGGCGCTCGCGAAGCCGTCCACGCGGGGAAGCAGGTTGACGCGGGAGGCGGTGAGGCTGTTCACCGCCCCGGCCACCAGGAGGTTCACCTGGGTCTTGGTCTTGCGGAAGTCGTAGTCGAAGTAGTTGACGCCCAGGAGCGGCATGGGCGCGGAGAGGCTCTCGTCGTAGTAGAAGCCCCCGGCGGCGAAGAGCCGGCCGGTCTTGGGGGTCTGCTGGACCCGCCGGGTGCCGTCGGGTTGCTTCTCCAGGTACTTGAGGCCCTCGGGGGTCTCGGCGAGCATCCTCAGGTCGCTCGCCTCCGCCGCCTTCACCTCGTCCCGGAAGGCGGGGTCGTTGACCTTGGGCGCCCCGAAGCGGATCTCCCGCTCCCCGA
The DNA here is from genome assembly GCA_037444825.1 of Acidobacteriota bacterium. Taxonomy (GTDB): domain Bacteria; phylum Acidobacteriota; class UBA4820; order UBA4820; family DSQY01; genus JBFLVU01. Next base: position 45,156 of record JBBILR010000006.1, read on the forward strand.
TGACGTTCTGGCCCGCCACCGAGAAGATCTGTTGTCCCCGGACCCGGGAGAGGAGCCAGAAGACCCGGCCGCCGGGCCCCTCGTAGGGGGAGTAGGTGTCCGTCTCCTCGTTGCTCACCAGCGGTTCCTTGAGCCCCAGCTGGCGGACGCTCATTTGGATTTTCTGGTAGGTGGCCTTGTTGATCCACACCTTGCCGGTGTAGAGGCTGCCCCGGGCGCCGGGGGCCGGGACGAACTCCACCTCGAAGCAGTCGTAGCCCTCCACCTGGGCGTCCCGGACGTACCGATAGGTGTAATCCTTGCCCAGAGTGAGTTCCAGAGGGAGGGTATTGACCTTCTCCGGCTCCACGATGGGCAGTTCGGGGATGGTCTTGCCTTTCCAGGCCACCCCGTTCACCAGCAGGCGCTTCTGGACCCAGCGGGCCCCGGCCCCCTTCTCCCAGAAGAACTCGTTCTCGAAGGTGACGTCCAGGCTTCCCGTTCCCCCGGGGAGCTTGAAGTGGTAGTCCACCTGGGCTTCCCGGCGAAGGGTGTCGAGAAAGAGGTTCTGGGGCTGGACGGCCGACTGGTGGCGGGCCAGGATCACCTCCACCGGGAGGCGGTAGACGCCGGAGACGGTCACCTCGTCGCGGCCCACCGTTCCGGTCTTGAGCCGGTGAAAGGAAAGCAGGAGGGGCCGCCCCTCCCAGGGGATCCGGAAGAGGGTCTCCCCCTTCTTGGGGTCGGCGGTGAAACCCACCTCCCGGCGCTCCCCCGAGGGCAGGGCGAAGAGGGTCGGGTCCGTCACGTCGCCGGTGGGGAAGAGAACCTCCAGGAGCCCCCGGGGGGAACCGGCCACCCGGGGAACCAGCAGGAGAACCTGCACCATCGTCTCCGGATCGAGAAGGGTGAGGAGACCGACGTCGGGCCGGGGCGCGCCCGCCGACGAGACCGACGTGGCCGTCAGGCCGAAGCCGGGACCGGTGGCGGGCGTGAGCAGGCGGCGAAGGGCGTTCAACGCTTTCCACGTCCCGGCCGGGTCGGAGGAGGCCACGTCGGTGAAGGTGACCTCCCGGGAGGCGGAGACGAGAATGAGGAGCTGAGCCGCCAGGCCCCCCCCCACCCGAGGCAGGTGGACGAGGAGGGGAGCCCCCAGGTGGTAGGACTGCAGGAAGGAGGCCACCTCCTCGGGGACCTGGCCTTCGGGCCCCGCCGCCTCGGCGGAGTACCCTTCCACGTAGGCGCGGAAGTCCCGGGCGTAGAGGGGTTCCATCAGGGGCAGGTCGGCGGGGGTCACCTCCCCGATGAGGACGGCGGCCTCCGAAGACCCCCGCAGGGCCGCCAGCATCCGCTTGAGCACGAAGGCCAGCCGGTCGGGCTCCTGAAGGAGGGCGGCGGAGAGCTCCGCCTGGGTCAACGAAAGTCCCAGCGTCGTCGCTGCCGCTCCCGCGTGGTCCGAAAGACCGGCGAGGTAGCGGAGGGTCCCTTCCTCCTCCACCCCTCCGGGGAGGGCGGTGGTGACGGCGAGCGGGGCCTTCGCCTCCCGCGCGGCGGCCACCAGACGGTCCAGGGCGGGCCAGTCGGGGTTTCGCGCCCAATCGGCGGGAATGGAGACGGTGAGGCCCACCGGGTTGGCGGGGTCGGGAGGCTCGGCCTGGAGAAGGGCCTGGGCCGCCTCCCACTGGGAGGGTTCCACCCGAAGCCCGAAGCGGAGCTGCTGGGGGACCGAGGCCGCCGCCGCCCACGCGAAGGCGGCGAGGAGCGTCCCTAGAAGAGGAATTCGAACCCTATCCATCGCAACCTCCTGGCCGCTTTCAGGCAACCTTAGCACAGCCCCGGGGGCTGAGTACGAAAGAAAACGGCCCGGGGTTCCCGGGCCGCGGTGGTTCCCCTGCGGACGGCGGGATTACTCGCCGTCGTTCCCGATGGACTCGGAGGGGCAGGAGGCCTTGGCGTCCTCGCAAGCCTGCTCCTCTTCGGGGGTCTGGGGCTGCTTGTGGACGAAGGCGTGGGTCGAGTCCTCGTTCATCTGGAAGTGGTCGGGGGCGATGGAGATGCAGGAATCGCAAGCGATGCAGTTCTCGTCGACGTACCACTTCCCGGGGACATTTTCGGAAACCTTCAGATTCGGATCGGCCATGGCGCGGAACCTCCTGGAACTCGGAGTGGGGAACCCCCCCATTCCAAAAGAGGCGAATATACGCTTTGGGGCTCCCGAAGTCAAGGAGCCCCTTGGGGAAACGAGGGGAAATGCCCCCGCCCCTGGGAGGCGATCCCGCGGTCTTCCTGCCCCCCCTCCGCCGGGGAGAAAAGACGACCCGCTTCGTTCTCTTCCTCTATAATGTGGCCATGGCGGCGATCCTCGTGGTGGACGACGAGCGGGAGATCCGGGCGGTCCTGCGGGACATCCTGGAGCGCCAGGGATTGGAGGTGGAGGAGGCGGGCACCCTCTCGGAGGCCCGCCGCCGGCTCCAGAAGGGGCCGGCCCCCGACGCCGTCCTCCTGGACCTCCGCCTGCCCGACGGGGAGGGGACGGAGCTGCTCGGCGACCTGAACGACCGCTCTCCGGAGGTCTCCGCCGTGGTCATTTCCGGCCACGGCTCCATCCCCGCGGCGGTGGAGGCGGTGCGGAACGGCGCCTTCGACTTCCTCGAAAAGCCCCTGGACCGCCAGCGCCTCCTCATCACGGTGCGCAACGCCGTGGAGCAGACGGCCTTGAAACGCCGGGCCCTGGAGCGGAACGCCCGCGCCTTTCTCTCCGCCTCGCCCGCCATGGAGGCCCTCCTCCAGGAGGCCCGCCGCCTGGCGGCCTCCCCCGCCCCCCTGCTCCTCGTGGGCGAGACGGGGTCCGGCAAGGAGGTCCTGGCCCGGTGGATCCACGCCCGGAGCCGGGAGGCCGCGGGCCCCTTCGTGGCCCTCAACTGCGCCGCCCTCCCCGAAAGCCTGGCCGAATCGGAGCTCTTCGGCCACGTGAAGGGGGCCTTCACCGGAGCCGACGCGCCCCGGAAAGGGAAGTTCCAGACCGCCGACGGCGGGACCCTTTTCCTCGACGAGGTGGGGGACCTCTCCCTTCCCCTCCAGGCCAAACTGCTCCGGGTCCTGGAGGAGGGGGCCGTGGAGCCGGTGGGGGCCGACCGGCCCGTTCCCGTCCGGGTTCGGGTTCTGGCCGCCACCCACCGGGACCTCGCCGCCCGGGTTCGGGAGGGGGCCTTCCGGGAGGACCTGCTCTTCCGCATCGGCGGCCTCCGGCTTCGGGTGCCGCCGCTGAGGGAACGGCCCGAAGACCTTCCCCTTTTGGCCCGGCTCTTTTTCAACGAAGCCCGGGTCCGGCAGGGGTGGCCGCCGGCGGAGCTTCCTCCCGAGTTCCTGCGGGCCCTGCGGGCCTACCCCTGGCCGGGAAACGTCCGGGAGCTCCGCTGGGCGGTGGAGCGGGCGGTCCTTTTGGCCGGGCCCGCCCTCCCGGGCCCCGGCCACCTGCCGGCGGAGGTGCGCCAGGGCATCCCCCCCGCGGCGCCGGGGACCCTGGAGGTGGCCCGCCAGGGGGCCGAGGCCCGCGCCATCTCCGAGGCCCTCTCCTCGGCCCGGGGGAACGTGGCCGCCGCCGCGCGCCTCTTGAGCCTGAGCCGGTCCCGCCTCTACGAAAAGCTGGCCGAACTGGGCATCGACCCCGCCGCCTTCCGGCCCCGGCGCAAGGGGCCTTCGGGAGGGGCGTGACGCGCCTTCCACCCCGCCGGGAGCCTTCCCGGAGGACAACGCGGGTGTGCTAAGGTAGAACCATGGCCGGGACGCCCGCCACCGGAGTCAAGCTGGAACGCCTTCTCCTGCACCGGGTGGGGAAGGCGGTGGCCGACTACGGCCTCATCCGCGCCGGCGACCGCGTCGCGGTGGCCCTTTCCGGCGGGAAGGACAGCTTCAGCCTCCTCCGCCTCCTCACCCTTCTCCGGAAGCGGTCCCCGGTCCCCTTCGACCTCATGGCGATCACCGTCCACAACGGGAGCGAGTACTTCCAGTCCGGCCTCCTGGAGGACTACCTTCGCCGGGAGGGCATCCCCCACCACGTGGAGAGGACGGAGATCACCCGCCTGGTGGAGGAGAAGCGGCGTCCCGGCTCGGCCTACTGCTCCCTCTGCGCCCGCCTGCGCCGGGGGGCGCTCTACGGGGCCGCGGAGCGCCTGGGGTTCTCCAAACTGGCGCTGGGCCACCACCTGGACGACGCCGCCGAGACCCTGCTCATGAACCTTTTCTTCGAAGGCGCCCTGAGGGCCATGCCCCCCAAGCTGCTGGCGGAAAACGGCCGCATCACCCTCATCCGGCCCCTCCTGTACGTGCCCGAGTCCATGCTCAGGGACTACGCCCAAGAGCAAGGCTTTCCCCTCATCGACTGCGGCTGCTGGCTCTGCGGCGAGCGCGACCAGGAACGGGCCCGGATGAAGGCGCTGGTGGAAGAGGTGGCCGAGCGGTACCCCATGGTGCGGAGGTCCATCCTGTCGGCCCTCCGCCGGGTGGAACCGCGGTTTCTTCTGGACGGAAGCCTCCACGACTTCGAGCGGGAGGAGACGCCGTGGCGCCCCTGACCGAGCGGGACCTGCTGGACCTCTCCAGGAAGATGCGGGTCTACCGGTGGCTCTTCGCCGTCTACGCCGCCTCCGCCGTCCTCTACGGCGCCGCCGCCCTGGCCCTCTCCGGTTCCGCTCCGGCCCCAAGGCCCCTCCTGGGCGACGGGGTCCTCGCCTACGGCGTCTTCTGCGTCTTCGCCGTCCTGTTGGGGCGGCACCTGGCCTTCCGCCCCCGCGCCCTGAAGGCCCGGCGCCTCGAAAGCCTCCCCGCCATGGTGGGCTACGCCTTTTCCACCCTTCTCTTTCTTCTGGCCGCCGGGGAGACGCTGGGCATGGCCGCCGTGGCGGCGGCCTCGCTGGGCGCCTGGCCGCCCTGGAAGCCGGCCCTCCTGTGCCTCTGGCAGCTCCTTCTCGCCGTCGTGCTCTCCCCGGAGCGTTCCCACTGGGACCGGCTCCTCACCGTCTGGTCGAAGACCTTTCCCGAAGGAGGTCAAGATGGTCCGACGTAGGCTTCTGCTCGCCGCCCTGTTTCTGGTCCTGGCCCTGCCCTTCCGCGGGGAGTTCTTCAGCAAGAAGTACGACTTCGCCCAGGAGCGGTGGATCCGCCTGAACGAGAAGGTGGGGGATGTGGAGGTCCAGGACATCATCTTCCAGTTCCCCGCCTACCTGGGTCCCCGGAAGTTCAACGTGGAGGGGCGGAACCGGGCTCTCGTGAACGTGAAGAACTACGGCACGGCCAAGACCCGCGTCTACGTGGCCGTGGCCCTCTTCGACGGTTCCGGACACCTGGTGGGGTGCGGGACCAACGGCAACAAGCTCTGGTACGCCCGGCCGGGAAAGACCGAGTCCTTCAGCGTCCCCTTCAGTTACGTCAAGTCCCAGCTGGCCACCGCCCAGACCTTCTACCTGGCCGTGGAGACCGAACCGGCCCTCTGAGGCGGCCGTGCATCGTCCTGGCGGTGGAAAGGAGGCGGGAGAGGCGCTTTCGGCGGAGGAGGAGCGGGCCGTACCGCCCGGAACCGCCCGGCGCCTTTCCCCCTACCTGCTTCCCGGGCGGCTCCGCCGCATGGAGGAGGTCCTCGCTTCCCGGACCCGGGGCCTCGTCCTGGTCCTGGACCGCCTCTACGACCCCCACAACCTCTCCGCCATCCTGAGGAGCGCCGAGGCCTTCGGCCTCCAGGAGGTCCACCTGGCGGGGTCCTTTCCCGACCGCCTGAACCCCCAGGTGGCGCTGGGCGCCGAGCGGTGGCTCACGGTCCGAAGGTGGCCCGACCCCGGCCCCCTCCTCGAACACCTTTCGGAACGGGGCTTTCTTCTGGCGGTCACCGTCCCCGGCGGCGAAGGCCTGGACCCTTCGGACTTCGACCCTCCGGGCCCCGTGGCCCTGGTGCTGGGCAACGAGCACGACGGGGTCTCGGAGCCCTTCCTCCGTCACGCCGGGGCCAAGTTGACCCTTCCCCTCCGGGGTTTTTCCCGGAGCCTGAACGTCTCGGTGGCGGCGGGGATCTTCCTGTGGGCCCTGGCGGGGCGACCCACCCTCCGGCTGCCCCTGGAAGAGGCCCAGCGGGAGGCCTTACGGGACCGGTGGGTCTTCCGGAGCCTTCCTCGGGCGGAGGAGATCCTGCGGCACCTCCACCGGTCCCTCCCCGCCCAGGGCGAAGAGGGCGGCGGATCCGCCGGGGCCGATCCGCAGGTGGAGCCCCTCCTTCCGGAACTGGGGGACGAAGCGGACGAGAAGGCCCCCTGAGCGCACCGTCCCGCCCCGGTGGAAGTGGCCCACCACGGCCTCGTCCACGCCGTGGGCCCTGAGGTCGGCCGCCCACCGCTCCAGCTCCCGCACCGGCTCGTACCGCTTGAAGACCCGGTTGGTCCCCGAGAGGCGCCTCTCGAGAAAGAGGCCCAGCCGGGCCGCCCATCGGGGGGGGAGGGCCCCCGAGAAGGCCCGGGCGGCGGCGGACCTCGCCACCTCCCGGAAGGCCAGGTAAGGCCGGTCGGAGGTGTTGATGAGGTCGCCGTGTTCGAAGTGAAAGCACCGGCCGCCTTCGGTGATCCGGAGGGACTCCCGGACCGAAATCCCCAGGCGGGCCACCTCCTCCGCCACCAGGTAGTCCCGGTTTCCGGCGAGGTAGGTGACGGGGAGGGCCCGCGCCGTCCTCGCCAGGGCCTCCAGGACCCCCGCCTGGGCCTCCGTCAGGGCTTCCCGGGGCCCCACCCAGACCTCGAAGAGGTCGCCCAGGAGGACGAGGCGGCGGGCCTCCGACCGGTGGAAGAGGGCGAGCCAGCGGTGGAAGACGGGGATGGCCTCGTCTTCCCTGCCGAAGTGGGGATCGGCCAGGCACCAGGCCGCGTCGCTCTCCATGGGTCTCCCTCCCGGGGGAGGGTACCACCGGGCCGGCGGCGGGGAAAGGCGGAGGGCTTGCGGAAAGGCTGCTCCGGCGCTAGCATGGGGGCGGAGGAAGGGAGCACATGGAGATTCAGGTCGTCTCGCAGAGGCGGTGCGAGGCCGTGGACGTGACCCGAAACGTCCAGCAGGCCTGCCGCCAGTGGGGGGGTTCGGGGGCCGTCCTGGTGTACTGCCCGCACACCACTTGCGGCGTGGGGCTCAACGAGAAGTTCGACGCGACGGTGGCGGGGGACATCCTGGCCTGGCTGGAACGCCAGGTGCCCCAGGGAGCGGGGTACGCCCACGCCGAGGGCAACGCCGACGCCCACATCAAGACCCTCCTCACGGGGAGTCAGGTCCTGATTCCGGTGCGCCAGGGGAACCTTCTCCTGGGGAGATGGCAGGGGCTGTTCCTGTTCGAATTCGACGGCCCCCGCCACCGCACCCTGTGGGTCAGCTTCCTCTCCGGCGAGTGACCTCGGCCGCCGAGGCGCTCACTCGTTCCGGGTGACGAAGCCTTCGAGGCCGTCCTCCGCCAGCCGGCGCTGGAGGTCGTCGGCCTCCTCCTCCGCGGCCAGGTGCCCCACCCGAACCCGGTAGAAGTCGTGGAACTTCACCACGTACGTGTCGGGGTGGCGCTCCTTCAGCCGGTCCCTCAACCGGGCGGCGTTGTCGGCGTTCAGGAAGGCCCCCACCTGGACGGTGAAGGAGCCGTCGAGGACGCGGTCCGGGGGTCCCGAGGGCCCCACCAGGATCTCCCCGGAGGGAATCCGGCCGGAGGGGCGGCCCCGTCCCTTCTCCAGGACCTCGATGCGCACCTTGGCCAGCCCCTTTCCCGCGAAGCCCAGCCGCTGTGCGGCCCCGTAGGAGCAGTCGAGGATCCTTCCCCGGACGAAGGGCCCGCGGTCGTTGATCTTGAGGACCGTCTCCCGGCCGTTCTCCAGGTTGGTCACCTTGCAGCGGGTTCCCAGAGGCAGCGTCCGGTGGGCCGCCGTGAGGTCGTACATGTCGAAGGGCTCCCCGGAGGCGGTGGGCTTCCCGTGGAACTCCTTCCCGTACCAGGAGGCCACCCCCACCTGGACCCGTTCCTTCCGGGGGAGGGTTTCGGGGCCGCGGTGGCGGCGGAAGGAGCCGCAAGCCGCCAGCGCGGCGAGAGCGAGCACCGCCGTCCCGCGAGCCAGCCGCGGTCTGGCCGTTCCCATGGGTCAAGCCCCCCCCGGCGGCCCGCTTCCCGGGAACTCCTTCCCGCGGGACCTGAGGAAACGGAGAAAGAGCAGGAAGCCGGCCAGCCCCAGGAGAACCGCCCCCCCGAGGACGAGGAGAAGGAGGGTGGCTCCTCCGGACCCTCCCCCTTCGTTGCCGAACCAGGAGCGGACCGCTTCCAGGGCCGGCATGCCCTCGAAGAGAAAGTAGAGGGAGGAGAGCAGGGCCCGAAGCAGGCGCAGGATGCCGTCCGTCATGGCCGCTCTCCCTGTTCCGCCGCCGGGGGCGGCGGCCGCGGTCAGCGCCCGAAGGGCTGCTCCACGTCGAGGAACTGGCGCTGGACCTTCGCTCCCTTGGGGATCTCCACGCGGAAGTCTTCGTCGGTGAGCGCCGGGTTGGTCTCCCAGCGGCTGAAATCGAAGCGGATCCGGTCGCCGTCGGGCTGGACCACCTCCAGGGCGGAGAGGAGGGCCGTCTCCCCGTCCACCCAGAAATGGAGGGCCGAGACCTTTCTCTTGGCGCGAAGCTTGAGGGGCACGAGTTCCACGTGCAGGGTCCCGTTGGCCCACTCGGTGGTCCGCACCTCCAGGTTCCGGGTGATCTCCTCCAGCGGCTGGCCCACGGCCAGGTAGCGGAGGATCTTGTTCTGGTGGCGCCGGATGTCCTGGACCACCACCTTCCGGGCGGCGGCGTCCACGATGAGGAGGTCCCCGTCCTTCACCAGGTAGGAGAGGCGCGCGGGGGCCGTGTACCGGTAGAGGGCGGTGGAGGGCTTTTTCAGCAGAAGGACCCCCTTGAGCACCTGGGGCTCCTTCAGCATCTGGAAGCGGTTGGTCTGGACGAAGGAGACCCGGAGGGTCCGGATCTCCTTCTGGAGGGCGTTCATCCGGTCCAGGAGGGCCGAGACCTTGGGATCCACGGGGGCCGGCGAGGCCGGCGGCGGGGCGGCGGGCACGGCGGCGGCCCCCAGGATCAGGACCAAGAGAAGAAGGAGCCGGGACACCCTAGCCATGGCGGAAGTGTCTCGCGCCGGTGAAGACCATGGCGAGCCCGAGACGGTCCGCCGCGGCCACCACCTCGGCGTCCCGGATGCTTCCCCCCGGCTGGATGACCGCCGTGACGCCGGCGGCGGCCAGTTCCTCCACGCCGTCGGGGAAGGGGAAGAAGGCGTCGGAGGCGGCCACGCACCCTTTGGGGTCCCGGAAGGCCTTCATCCGGGCGATCTTCACCGAATCCACCCGGCTCATCTGGCCGGCGCCGATGCCCACGGTTCCCTCCCGGTCTCCGAGGACGATGGCGTTGCTCTTGACGAACTTGCAGACCTTCCACATGAGCTCCAGTCCCGCCGTCTCCTCGTCGGTGGGGGCCCGCTTCGTCACCACTCGCCGCTCCTCGGGGAGCCCGGGCAGGTCCTGGGTCTGCACCAGGAGCCCCCCCGCCACCCGTTTGTAGTCCCAGCCGGGGAAGGGGTCCTGGTCGGAGAGGACGAGGACCCGGAGGTTCTTCTTTTTCGAGAGGAGCGCCAGGGCCCCCTCGTCGAAGGCGGGCGCGGCGACGATCTCCAGAAAGAGGTCCGACAGGGCGCGGGCGGCGGCTTCGTCGCAGGGGACGTTGAAGGCCACGATGCCGCCGAAGGCCGAGACGGGGTCGGTGGCCCGGGCCCGCTCGAAGGCCGCGGCGGCGTCGGCGCCGACGCCCACACCGCACGGGTTGGTGTGCTTGATGACGGCCGCGGCGGGGCGGGGCAGTTCGCAGACCAGCGACCAGGCGCCGTTCAGATCCAGGAGGTTGTTGAAGGAGAGCTCCTTTCCCTGGACCTGGCGCAGGCCGGCCAGGAATCGGTCCCCCTCCCCGTAGAAGGCGGCTTCCTGCTGGGGGTTCTCGCCGTACCTCAGGTCCTGGACCTTCCGGAAATAGAGGGGAAGGAACTCGGGGAAGGTGCCCCCGTTCCGGGTGAGCTCCTCCCCTTCCACCCGCACGTTTCCGAGGTACCGGGCGATGGCCCCGTCGTACCTCGCCGTGCGCTCGAAGGCCTTGGCCGCCAGGAGTAGGCGGGTGGCGGCGGTGACTCCCCCTTCCCGGTCCATCTCGATCAGGAGGGCCGGGTAGTCGGCGGGGTCCACCACCACGGCGACGCTCTCGAAGTTCTTGGCCGCCGACCGGACCATGGAGGGCCCGCCGATGTCGATGTTCTCCACCGCCTCCTCGATGGAGGCGCCCGGGCTGGCCACCACCCGCTCGAAGGGGTAGAGGTTCACCACCACCAGGTCGATGGGCTTGCCGCCGATGCGGTCCAGGTCCCCCAGGTGCTCCGGCGTGCGCCGGGCCAGGATCCCCCCGTGGACCCGCGGGTGGAGGGTCTTGACCCGCCCGTCCATCACCTCCGGCGAGCCGGTGTACGCCGAGACGTCGGTGACGGGGATCCCCGCGTCCCGGAGGGTTTTGGCCGTGCCGCCGGTGGAGAGGATCTCCACCCCCCGCTCGTGAAGGGGGCGGCAGAAATCGAGCAGGCCTTCCTTCCGCGAGACGGAGACGAGGGCCCTTCGGATGGCGACGGTCTTCATGGTCATCTTCCCTCCGGTTCGGGGTCCTCGGGGGCGGGGGGGCCGCCGAAGGGGGCCGCCGAGAGGTCCCCGCCCAGGCTTCCCCACGCCCGGGCCCAGACCTTGGCGATGTCGGAGGCGGCGTGGGACAGGACCGCCTGGGCCACGCCGAAGGCGTTGGACCGGTCGTCGAAGGTCTCCGAGGAGACCCGCTTGCCCTCCGGATAGTAGCAGGTTTTCAAGGCGGTGCGGTACCGCTGGGCGGAAAGGGCCCTCCGCCCGAAGTAGCCGGAAAGGTCCCCGGTGAGGGGCGGGCTCCGCCAACCGTCGAAGGAGAGGATCAGGAGGGGAAGCTTCCGCTCCACGTAGCTCGCGTAGTCCCCTTCCACCTCCCGCAAGGCCGGCTCCGCGTTTTCCAGGAAAGGGTCGTCGAGGAGCCACACGAACCCCGCCATGCGCCCGAAGGAGTGGGCGACGGCGGCGAAGGGGGCCCGGTCCCGGGAGAGGCGGGGGGCCTCTTCCATCTCCCCCTGGAGGCGCTCCACCAGCTCCCCCCGGCGCCGGCCCCGCCCTTCGGCCAGGGCCTCCTCGAACCCCCGGTCCACCTCCCGCCGGTGGGCCAGAAGGACCGACCGGAGAGAGGCCGGGGAGAGCCGCAGGGCCGCGTCCACCGTCCGGCGGGCGGCCCGGGGCCCCATGGCGAAAAGCAGAAGGGGCGCGAGGACGAGCAGGGCCCCCGCGCCCCAGAAACGACGCCGGTTCACGCCTTCTTCATCTGGGCGATGACGGCGTCGCCGAACTCGGAGCACTTCAGCTCCTTCACGTCCGTGTGGCCTTCGGCCTTCATCAGGCGGGCGAAGTCGTAGGTGACCGTGTGGGCGGCGATGGCCCGCTCGATGCCGAGGATCAGGAGGTCCGCCGCCTCGTTCCAGCCGAGGTGGCGGAACATCATCTCGCCGGAGAGGATCACCGAGCCGGGGTTCACCTTGTCCAGGTTGGCGTACTTGGGGGCCGTGCCGTGGGTGGCCTCGAAGACCGCGTGGCCGGTGACGTAGTTGATGTTGCCGCCGGGGGCGATGCCGATCCCCCCCACCTGGGCGGCCAGGGCGTCGGAGAGGTAGTCCCCGTTGAGGTTCAGGGTGGCGATGACGTCGAACTCGTCGGCCCGGGTCAGCACCTGCTGGAGGGTGATGTCGGCGATGGTATCCTTGACGAGGAGCTTCTTCTTCCACTTCCCGTCCCCGTGGGTGGGCCAGAGGGCCAGAGCCGCCTCCACCTCCTTGAGGACCTCCGCCTTCTTGTCGGGGGCGAACATGGAGAGCCCCGGCTCGATCAGGGCGGCGTTCTCCTCCACCGTCAGGGCGGGGTTCCGCTCCTTGTTGTCCAGGATCCAGGACTCCCGCTGGGTGACCACGTGGTCACGGAACTCCTGGGTGGCCACCTGGTAGCCCCAGTCCTTGAAGGCCCCCTCGGTGAACTTCATGATGTTGCCCTTGTGGGTGAAGTTGACGCTCTTCCGGCCCCGCTTGAGGGCGTAGGCGATGGCCGCCCGGCAGAGGCGCTTGGAGCCCTCCTCCGAGACGGGCTTGATGCCGATGCCCGAGGTCTCGGGGAAGCGGATCTTCTTGACCCCCATCTCCTTCATCAGGAACTCGACGACCTTCTTCACCTCCGGGCTGTAGGCCTTCCATTCGATGCCGGCGTAGATGTCCTCGGTGTTTTCCCGGAAGATCACCATGTCCACCTTCTCGGGGTGCTTCACCGGGCTGGGGACGCCGGGGAAGTACTTCACCGGCCGGAGGCAGACGTAGAGGTCCAGCAGCTGGCGGAGGGCCACGTTCAGGGAGCGGATGCCGCCCCCGATGGGGGTGGTCAAGGGGCCCTTGATGCCCACGAGGTAGGTCCGGAAGGCCTCCACCGTGTCGTCGGGAAGCCACTCGCCGAATTTGTGGAAGGCCTTCTCCCCGGCGTAGACCTCCATCCAGGCGATCTTCTTCTTCCCCCCGTAGGCGATTTCCACCGCGGCGTCGAGAACCCGCTGGGAGGCGCGCCAGATGTCGGGGCCCGTGCCGTCCCCCTCGATGAAGGGCAGGATGGGGCGGTCGGGGACCTGGAGTTCGGTTCCTTTCATGACGACGCCTTCGCCGTCTTGGGGCGGTGTAACGATCTTGAACGCGGCCACGGGACACCTCCTCCGTCTCGGGAAACGGGTTGCCCATTTGCGGCGCGGGTGCGGGGCCCTCCCCCGGCGCCCGGCCGTTTTCCCCCCGGGCCTTCCAGTGTACCCTCCCGCCTCTCCGCCGGTCAATCGGTCTTGCGGCACCGGCCCTTTTCGAGTACACTCCGGGTACCGTTCGAAGGAGGTCTCCGTGGCGGAGTACCTGGTGCGCTGCTGGAACTGCCTCGGCGAATACGACGCCCTGACCGCCGTCTGGTGCTCCTGCAACCCCAACCGCCCCACCAAGGTCTGCCCCTTTTGCCTGCAGTGCTTCTGCAGCGCCCCCGACGACTTTCACGAGGCCTTTTGGGCGAAGGCTCCCGAAGACCTCAAGACCGACCGGGAGATGCTGGCCCGGGCCCGGGGCCCCCTGGGAGAGGCCCTCATCCGGGCCAAGGTCATCACCTCCGAACAGCTCCTTCAGGCGCTGAAACACCAAAGCCAGGAGGGAGGGAGGCTGGGGGAGATCCTCGTGGCGCTGGGGCATCTCACCCAGAAAACCCTGGACGCCTTCCTCGCCAGTCAGCGCTCGGTCACCCAGGTTTCCCTCAGGGACTCCCCCCCCGACCCCATGCTGGTGGCGGCGGTGGGGGCCGAGGAGTGCCTCAAGCGGATGGTGGTGCCCATCAGCCGGGAGACCCTGTCGGGCCGGAATCTGCTCACCCTGGCCATGGCCAACCCCTCCGACGGGGAGACCGTCGAGTTCGTGCAGAACGCCACCGGCTGCCAGATCCTGGCCCTGCAGGCGAGCCGCGAGGAGATCGCCGCCTTCCTGACCCCCTTTCAGGGGACGCCCTCTCCCTCCCCCGCCGCCGCCCCCGAGCCCGAGCCCGCCGCCCGGCTCGCCACGGACCTCATCCGCAAGGCCATTTCCCGGGGGGCCTCCGACCTCTACGTGGAGCCCCGGGAGGACGAGGTCTCCATCCACCTCCGCATCGACGGGTTGCTGTACAAGGCCAAGCCCGTGGCCCGGGACCTTCGGGAGGTCCTCACCACCGAGCTCAAGCGCTTGCTCCGGCTGGAAATTTCCGTGAGCGACCGCCCCCAGTCCAGCCGGGTGGTCATGCGCTCGGGGGACCAGCGCTACGAGGTCATCGCCCACAGCCTGCCCACCCGCTTCGGGGAGAACCTTTCTCTGAAGATCATCAACCGGGACACCTTCCTCAAGAGCTACGACCAGCTCGGCATCCCACCGGAGGAGCAGAGGACCCTCCGGGCGGCCCTCAGCGCCCAGCGGGGGCTCGTTCTCCTCAGCGCCCCGCTCTTCCACGGGTGCACCACCACCCTGTACGCCGTGATGAACGACCTGGCCTCCGAAGGCACGCGGAAGATCGTGAGCATCGAGGCCCAGAGCGTCTGCCCCGTCCCCAACGTCTCCCAGATCTCCCTGGGGGACAACCACGACGCCGAGGCCACCGTCACCACCATGAAGGCTCTCTCCAACATCCAGCCCGACGTCTGCGTGGTGGCGGACTTGCTGGACAGCGGGGCCATGGCTTCCCAGATCCAGAAGCTGATGGGCCAGGTCCTGGTGGTGGCCACCCTGGAGGCCACGGGGGCCGTGAAGGCCCTCCTGGGGGCCATGGCGGCGGGCATCTCCCCGCAGGAGCTCTCCCAGAACCTCCTCCTGGTGCTCAACCAGCGGCTCATCCGGAGGAACTGTCCCTCGTGCTCCACGGAGGTGGCCCTCTCCGAGAACACCCTCCGCATGATGGGCCTCACCGAGGAGGAGGCGCGGGACCTCTCCCGCTGCCACCAGGGGCAGGGGTGCCCCGAATGCTCCGGCATCGGCTACCGCGGGCGTCTGGCCCTCTTCGAGGTCCTGAGCCCCACGCCCGTCTTCCGGAAGGCCCTGGCCAAGGGGCCCGCGGAAAAGACTTTGGAGCGGGAGGCCCTGAAGTCCGGGATGGTCCCGCTCCGCCAGCGGGCCCTCGAGGCCATCCAGAGGGGACTCACGGGACCCGAGGAGTTCCGGAAGGAAGCCTTCTGACCCCCACCGTCCAAAATCGTTTCCTTCTGTTCCGCCTTTCCCCCGGGACGGAGGGGGAAAGGCCGGCAACGGGATGGGGCCCTGGCCTCTCCCGCCCCCGTTGGCTACACTGGGCGCCGGGAGGTCGGGCACGGTGGCCTTGCTCCTCTTCGACGTCGACGGAACGCTGGTGCGGCCCCTGGGGATCGGCCGGAGGGCCTTTCTCGAGGCCCTCGCCGATTTCCCCGAAGCCCACGGTGACGTGCCCCGCTTTCCTTACGACGGCCTTTTAGACGGGGAGATCGCCCGGGCCACGCTCCTGGCGTTGGGGATCCCCCCCACTTCGGAACGGTTGTCCCGCCTCCTCGACTCCTACGCCGCCCACCTGGAGACAGAAACCTTCCCACCCCCTCCGGAGTGCCGTTGCGAAGGTGCGGCCGAATTCCTCGAGACGGCCCGGTCCCGGGGCCACGCCCTGGCCCTCCTGACGGGCAACGTCCGGCGGGGGGCGGAGGTGAAGCTCCGGGCCGCGGCCCTCGACGGCTACTTTCGGAGCGACGGCGCGCTCCTCGGCGCCTTCGGGGAGGACGGGACCCGGCGGGAGGATCTCGTGGCCGTGGCGCTCCGCCGGTGCGCCGCCGCCGGCCAGTCTTTCACCCGCGAGGCAGCGTGGATCGTCGGGGACTCCACGCGGGACGTGGAAGCGGCCCGCAGGGGGGGCGTTCGCTGCGCCGCCGTGGCCACCGGCCACACCCCGGTGGACCTCCTGCGCCGTGCCGCGCCGGACCTTTGTTTGAGGAGCCTCCGGGAGGGGGAGGCGCTCCTCGCGGCCCTCGAGGGGACCCCGCCATGAGCGCCCGCCCTCCTCGGATGGACCGCCTGTTGGCCTCTCCGGAGGGGCAGGCCCTGAGGGTTCGCTTCGGCGGGCCGGAGACCAAGCGGGTTCTGAGGGAGGTCCTTCAGGAACGAACCCGTTCCTGGCGGGAGGGGGGTCCGGTCCCCGGGGAGGGGGAGGTCCTCGAAGAGGCGGGCCGGAGGCTCGAGGCCCTCTTCCGCCCGCCCCTCCGGAGGGTCCTCAACGCCACGGGGGTGATCCTCCACACCAACCTGGGGCGGGCCCCCCTCTCCCCCGCCCTCCTCCGGGAGGTGGCGGAGGTCCTCTCGGGGTACACCGACCTGGAGCTGGACCTTTCCGAGGGGGAGCGCGGCCACCGGGACGCCGCCCTCGAGCGGCTCCTCCGGCGCCTCTTCGACACCGACTACGCGGTGCTGGTGGTCAACAACAACGCCGCCGCCACCCTTCTCCTGCTCAACACCTTCTCCGCCGGGCGGGAGACGCTGGTGAGCCGCGGGGAACTGGTGGAGATCGGAGGCGGCTTCCGCATGCCGGAGGTCATGCGGGCCTCGGGGGCACGCCTCAAGGAGGTGGGCACCACCAACCGCACCCGCCCCGCCGATTTTCGGAAGGCCGCGGGGCCGGAAAGCGGGCTCCTCCTCAAGGTCCACACCAGCAACTACCGGATCGTGGGCTTCACCGAGGAGGTCTCCCTCCGGGACCTCGTCCTCTTGGGCCGGGAGCTCGGCCTCCCGGTGGCCTTCGACCTCGGCTCGGGCCTGCTCTGGGAAGGCCTGGAGAAGCTGCTGCCCCACGAGCCCACGGTGGTCGGGGCCCTCCGGGAGGGACCGGACGCCGTCTGCTTCAGCGGAGACAAGCTCCTGGGGGCCTGCCAGGCCGGGATCCTGCTGGTGAAGCCCCGGTGGGCCGAGGCCTTCCGAAAAAACCCCCTCACCCGGGCCCTCCGGGTGGACAAGGTCACCTACGCCCTGCTGGGCGCGGTGGCGGGTCGGTACCTGAAGGACCGGCCGGAGGAGGTTCCCGCCCTAGCCCTCTTCGCCCGCTCGGAGCGGGAGCTCCGCCGCCGGGCCCGGCGCCTTGGCCGCCGTCTCTCGGCCCTCCGCCCGGGGGTTTTCGACCTCGAGGTGGTGGAGGCCGAGGGCCGGAGCGGGGCCGGTTCGGCCCCCGTGACCCCCCTCCCCTCCCCGGCCCTGGCGGTGGCGCCCCGCGGGGGCTCCGCCGAGGAGCTGGACCGTTTCCTGAGGACCGGCGGCGACCCGCCGGTCCTGGCCCAGGTGGCCGAGGGCCGGGTCCTCCTCCACCTGCGGACCCTCCTCCCGGGGGAGGAGGCCCTTCTCGCCGGCCGCCTCCTCGCCTTTCCCGGGGGCCGGAGCTAAGAGCCGGCGGATGTGGGGCATTTGGCCCCTTCCCCCCGCCGACGAGGGGGCCCTTGTTTTGGACCTTTGGCCCAAACGGACTATATTGTTCGCCTTCGCCCGCCCCGGTCCCCGGCCGGGAAGGCACGCACGGAGGCCACGACGATGGTTGCGCCCGTACGGAGGGGAGAATCCTGCGCCGGTGCCTACGGCGAGGTCTTTTCCCGCCGGGTGACGGTGCTGGGGGGCCACTTCGGCTCCGGCAAGACCGAGATGACCCTCTCGGCGGCCCTGGCCCTCGCGAAGAGCGCCCCGGCGCTTTCCCTCGTGGACCTGGACGTGGTGAAGCCGTACCTCCGCTCCCGTTCCGCCCGGGAAATCTTGAAGGAGGCCGGGGTGGAACTGGTGGCGCCCCTGGGGGAGTACGCCTCCGCGGACCTCCCCATCGTCCTTCCCGAAATCCGGGCCCGCCTCGTGGACCCGGACCGCAAGATCCTTCTGGACGTGGGGGGGGACGACCTGGGGGTGAGGGCGTTGGCCTCCCTCCGCGACGCGGTGCCCGAGACCCAGACGGACTTCTTCCTGATCCTGAACTTCAACCGGCCCCTGACCCCCGATGCGGCCTCCGCCGCCGACATGGCCCTTCGGATCGCCGCCGCCTCGCGCCTTCGCCCCACGGGCCTGCTGGCCAACACCCACCTCATGGGCGAGACGACGAGGGAGGTGGTCCTCGGGGGGCTCCGGCTCGCCGAGGAGGCGGGAAGGGCCCTGGGCCTGCCCGTGCGGGGGGTGGGGGTGCCGGAGGCCCTGGCGGACGACCTTCTGGGGCGCACCGGCGGCGTCCCGGTCCTTCCGGTGCGCCGGATCGTCCGCCCGCCCTTCGAGATGGACCGGGAGAGGCGCACCGTGGGGCCTCTCTTCGTGGTGGGATGAGCGGGCCGGCCTCTGCGGCCCTCTACCGGTAAGGAGCGCGACGTGCCCCGGATCGTGATCGACCCCGAGCGGTGCAAGGGCTGCGAGCTGTGCGTGAAGGCCTGTCCCCAGCAGATCCTCGGCATGGGGAAGGAGATCAACTCCAAGGGTTACTTCTACGCCCGGGTGGTGGAGCAGAAGCGGTGCATCGGGTGCCGCCTCTGCTGCATCACCTGCCCGGACGTGGCCATCGAGATGCGCGTCCACGGCACCCTCTACCATTACTTCGCCTACTGAAGGGAGCGGCCATGGCCAAGAAACTGATGAAGGGCAGCGAGGCCATCGGCGAGGCCGCGGTCCAGGCGGGCTGCCGCCTCTTCTTCGGCTACCCCATCACCCCGCAGAACGAGATCCCCGAGTACCTTTCCCACCGCCTGCCCCAGGTGGGGGGCACCTTCGTCCAGGCGGAGAGCGAGGTGGCGGCCTCCAACATGCTGTACGGGGCGGCGGGGAGCGGGGAGCGGGTCTTCACCTCCTCCAGCTCCCCGGGGATCTCCCTGATGCAGGAGGCCATCTCCTACATCGCCGGGAGCGAGCTGCCCTGCGTCATCGTGAACATCATGCGGGCGGGGCCGGGCCTGGGCGGAATCCTGCCCTCCCAGTCGGACTACTTCCAGGCCACCAAAGGGGGCGGCCACGGGGACTACCGGCTTCTCGTCCTGGCCCCCTGGTCGGTCCAGGAGGCCGCGGACCTGGTCCAGGACGCCTTCGACCTGGCGGACTACTACCGCAACCCCGTGATGATCCTGGGGGACGGCCTCATCGGCCAGATGATGGAGCCGGTGGAGTTCAAGGAGCGGAAGCCCATCAAGGACCTTCCCCCCAAGACCTGGGCGGCCACGGGGTGCAAGGGGGACCGCCCCACCAACATCATCAACTCCCTCTTCCTCGACCCGCAGGTCCTGGAAGACCACAACCGCAAGCTGAAGGCCAAGTACGAGGCCATGGAGCGGGACGAGCAGCGGTGGGTGGAGTACGGCACCGACGGGGACTACGACGTCCTCGTGGTGGCCTACGGCACCGTGGCCCGCGTCTGCTCCACGGCGGTGGAGGACCTCCGGTCGGAGGGGGTCCGGGCGGCCCTCTTCCGCCCCGTCACGCTCTACCCCTTCCCCTACGCCGCCCTGCGCCGGGCCGCGCAGAAGGCCAAGGTCCTGCTCACCGTGGAACTCTCCACCGGCCAGATGGTGGAGGACGTGCGGCTGGCGGTGCAGGGGTCCCGGCCGGTGCACTTCTACGGCCGCCAGGGCGGGATGCTGGCCTCCCCCGAGGAGGTGGCCGAGCAGATCCGGGCCCTCGCCGCGCCCCCGTCCCAGGAGGTCTCCCATGGCTGAGACCGTCGTCTTTTCGCGCCCCCAGGCCCTCGCCCCGGTGAACACCCACTACTGCCCCGGGTGCACCCACGGCGTCATCCACCGGCTGGTGGCGGAGGCCATCGACGAGTTGAACCTGAGGGAGCGGACGGTGGGCATCGCCCCGGTGGGCTGCTCCGTCCTCGCCTACAACTACTTCACCACGGACTTCCACGAGGCCTCCCACGGGAGGGCCCCGGCGGTGGCCACCGGCATCAAGCGGGCCCGCCCGGACCTCATCGTCTTCTCCTACCAGGGCGACGGCGACCTCGCCTCCATCGGCATGGGGGAGATCGTCCACTGCGCCAACCGGGGGGAGAAGGTGACGGTGATCTTCGTCAACAACGCCATCTACGGCATGACCGGCGGCCAGATGGCCCCCACCACCATGCCGGGTCAGGTGGCCACCACCTGCCCCCTGGGAAGGGACGTGAGCCTGGCCGGGTGGCCCATCCGCGTCGCGGAGCTCCTCTCGACGCTGAAGACGCCGGCCTTCATCGCGCGGGGGTCGGTCCACACCCCCCTCCACGCCGTGCGGACCAAGGAGTACCTTCGGCGGGCCTTCGCCCTCCAGAAGGAGGGGACCTGCTTCACGCTGGTGGAGGTCCTCTCCACCTGCCCCACCAACTGGGGGATCCCGCCCAAGGAGGCCACCGACTGGCTCGAGCGGAACATGCTCCCCTACTACCCCCTGGGGATCTTCAAGGAGCCGGACGGCGAGGACCGGGCCCCCCGGCCGCTTTCGGGGGGAGGAAGGTGACGCCATGCAGAACGACGTGATCATGGCGGGATTCGGCGGACAGGGGATTCTCCTCATCGGCAAGATGCTGGCCTACGCCGGGATGCACCAGGGGAAGGAGGTCTCCTGGCTCCCCTCCTACGGGCCGGAGATGCGGGGGGGGACCTGCAACTGCACGGTGGTCATCTCCGACCGCCCCGTGGGCTCCCCGGTGATCCAGTCCCCCCGGGCGGTGGTGGCCATGAACCTTCCCTCCCTCGAAAAGTTCGAGCCCATGGTGAAGCCGGGCGGCCTCCTCCTCGTCAACTCCTCGCTCATCAACCGGGAGCCCACCCGCAAGGACATCCGCGTCCTCAAGGTCCCCGCCAACGAGATCGCCAACGAGCTGGGAAACCCCAAGGGGGCCAACATGGTGGCCCTGGGCGCCTACCTGGGCGCCACCCAGGCGGTGGCCCTGGAAGAGATGGAGGCGCTGATCCGCGAGACCTTCGCCGCCAAGCCCAAGGTGGTGGAGGCCAACCTCGCCGCCCTGAAACGGGGGTACGAACTGGGCCTCGCCGCCGCTTCCCGGCCCGCCCCCGCCGAGGTGTCGAAATGAACGGACCCTCCTGCCAAGACCCCAAGCCCCTGGAGGCCATTCTGGAGAAGTACCCCCGGGAGGAGGCCTCCCTCATCCAGGTCCTCCAGGACGTCCACCGGGCCTACCACTACCTCCCCTGCGACGTCCTCCAGACGGTGGCGGAGACCCTGGAGGTCCCCCTGGCCAAGGTCTTCTCCGTGGCCACCTTCTACAAGGCCTTTTCGCTGAAGCCCCAGGGGAAGACCGTGGTGAAGGTCTGCATGGGCACCGCCTGCCACATCCGGGGGGCGGGCCAGCTGGTGGAGGAGATCCAGCGCCTGCTCGCCATCGGTCCCGACGAGTCCACGCCCGACATGGGCTTCACCCTCAAGACCGTCAACTGCGTCGGGGCCTGCGCCATGGCCCCGGTGCTCATCGTCGGCGAGACCTACCACGGCAACGCCAAGCCGGCCAAGGTGGCCAAGGCCCTGGGCGTGGAGGGCAAGCACCATGCGCATTGAGGGAAAGGCCGCCTTCGAGGAGGCGGTGCGGAAGGCCCGGGAGGAGGCCGCCGCCCGGAAGTTGGAAGTCCTGGTCTGCTGCGGCACGGGATGCCTGGCCAACGGGAGCCAGAAGGTGGCGGAAGCGCTGGCCCAAGAGGTGGAAAAGCGGGGGCTTAAGGCCTCCGTGGGGCTCTTCACCAAGAAGACCGGGTGCCATGGGTTCTGCGAGCGCGGCCCCCTGGTGGTGGTCCGGCCCTCGGGCACCCTCTACACCCGGGTCAAGCCCGAAAACGCCGCCGAGATCCTCGACAAGGCCGTGTCCGGCGACGGCGTGGTCACCCGGCTCCTCTACCGGGACCCCGTCACCAAGAAGCCCGTGGAACAGGGGGCCGAGATCCCCTTCTACAAGAACCAGACCCGGGTGGCCATGCGAAACATCGGCAAGGTGGACCCTGGGGACATCCGCGACGCCCTGGCCCACGGCGCCTACCGGGGCCTCGCCCGGGCCCTCTTCGACCTGAGCCCCGAGGAGGTCATCGCCGAGGTGGAGAAGGCGGGCCTGAGGGGCCGCGGCGGAGCCGGCTTCCCCACCGCCCGGAAGTGGAAGGCCGCGCGGAAGGCCCCCGGAGAGCGGAAGTTCGTTCTCTGCAACGGCGACGAAGGGGACCCCGGGGCCTTCAAGGACCGCTCCATCATGGAGGGGGACCCCCACTCGGTCCTGGAGGGCATGGTCATCGGCGCCTACGCCGTGGGCGCCCACGAAGGCTACATCTACGTCCGGGACGAGTACCCCCTGGCGGTGGTCCACCTGGCGCTGGCCATGGAGCAGGCCCGTACGTGGGGCTTTCTGGGGCGCAACATCCTGGGGTCCGGCTTCGACTTCGACATCCGGATTTCGAGGGGCGGGGGGGCCTTCGTCTGCGGCGAATCCTCGGCCCTCATGCGCTCCATCGAGGGCAAGACCGGCGAGCCCCGGCAGAAGTACGTCCACGCCACCGACAAGGGGCTCTTCGACTGCCCCACGGTGCTGAACAACGTGGAGACGTGGGCCGACGTGGGGGCCATCCTGGACCGCGGCGGGGAGTGGTTCGCCTCCATGGGAACGGCCAAGTCCAAGGGGACCAAGGCCTTCTCCCTGGTGGGCAAGGTCAAGAACACCGGGCTCATCGAGCTGCCCATGGGGACCACCCTCCGGCACATCATCTACGACATCGGAGGGGGGATCCTCGGCGACCGTCCCTTCAAGGCCGTCCAGACGGGCGGCCCCTCGGGGGGCTGCGTCCCCGAGGCGCTCCTGGACCTGCCCGTGGACTACGAGAAGCTCACCGAGGCCGGTTCCATGATGGGCTCCGGCGGCATGATCGTCATGGACGACCGGACCTGCATGGTGGACGTGGCCCGGTACTTCCTCGGCTTCCTCATCGAGGAGTCCTGCGGGAAGTGCACCCCCTGCCGGGAGGGCCTCAAGCAGATGAAGGTCCTCTTCGACGACCTGGTGGCCGGGCGGGGCCGGCCGGGCGACATCGAGCGCATCGAGCGGCTGGCGGCGGGGATGCAACTGGGCAGCCTCTGCGAACTGGGCAAGTCGGCCCCCAACCCCGTGCTCTCCACCCTGCGGTACTTCCGGGGCGAGTACGAAGCCCACATCGAGCGAAAGGCCTGCCCCGCCGGCATCTGCCGGGACCTCACGGCCTACGAGATCGTGGCCGAGGCCTGCAACGGCTGCGGCGCCTGCGCCAAGGCCTGCCCCGCCGACGCCATCACCGGCGAGAAAAAGGCCGTCCACGTGATCCACCAGGGCAAGTGCATCTCCTGCGGGGCCTGCTTCACCGTCTGCCCCAGCGACGCCGTCCGGTTTTTCCCCAGGGCGGAGCGGCCGGAAGCCGCTTCGGGAGGGCTCTCATGATCTCCCTTTCGGTCAACGGAAAAGCCGTCCGGGTTCCCGAGGGAACCCGCCTGCTGGACGCCGTCCGAGCCGCCGGCTTCGACGTGCCCACCCTCTGCGACCACCCCGCCCTGGAGCCCTGGGGCGGGTGCCGGCTGTGCCTGGTGGACGTCACCCGGAAGGAGTGGGACGGCTGGTGCAAGATGGTGGTCTCCTGCATGTTCCCCGCCGAGGAGGGCCTCCAGGTGCTCACCGACACCGCCCGGGTCCAGGAGACGCGGAAGGTGGTCATGGACCTGCTCCTGGCCCGGTGCCCCGACACCCCGCTGGTGCAGAAGGTGGCCGCCCGGCTGGGGGTGGAAAAGACCTCCTACGCCCCCAACCCGGAGCCCACCGACTGCATCCTCTGCGCCCTCTGCACCCGCGTGTGCGACCACATCGGCGTCAGCGCCATCGCCTCGGTGAACCGGGGGGCGGGACGGGAGATCGCCCCCCCCTTCCACCAGGCCCCGCCGGACTGCATCGGCTGTCTGGCCTGCGCGGAGATCTGCCCCACCTCCTGCATCCCCTACGAGACCTCCGACGCCCGGCGGACCATCTGGGGCAAGACCTTCGAGATGATCCGCTGCACCCGGTGCGGCAAGGCCCACGTGACGAAGGAGGAGGCCCGCCACTTTTCCGCCCGGACGGGCGTGCCCGAGTCCTACTTTGACCTCTGCGACGCCTGCAAGCGCGCGGACATGGCCCGGCAGTTCACCCGGCTCTCCGAGGGAGCCCGGACATCGCCCTGAGGGGCGCGGGGAATGGACGATGGAGAGGATCTACCGAGTCGTCGTCGAGCGGTGCATCGCCTGCGGCAAGTGCGAGCTGGCGTGCGCCTTCGCCCACGGAAGCGAGGGCAAGCCCAGCAAGACGCGCATCAACATTTTCAAGCGGGGCCCCGAGCTGGGGACCCCGGTGGTCTGCTTCCAGTGCGACGACGCCGCCTGCGCCGCCGTCTGCCCCACCGAGGCTCTCGTCCGCAACGCCAGGACCGGCGCCATCGACATGGTGCGGGAGCGGTGCATCTCCTGCCGGATGTGCGTGGCGGCCTGCCCCTTCGGCAACATGCTGTGGGACGAGGCCTACCACCGCGTGCAGAAGTGCGACCTCTGCGGGGGGGATCCCAAGTGCGTCCCCTTCTGCCCCACCCACGCCTTGGAGTACGTCCCCGCCGGGGAAGCGGCCGAAACACCGGAGCCTCTGGCGTGGGCATCCCCGTCCCCGTGAGGAGGCAAACCATGGGCGACCCCAAGGACCTGGTCCGCGAAATCCTCCGAAAGGCCTACCAGATCGAGGTGGACGGGTACACCTTCTACTCCATGGCTGCCGAGAAGGCCGAAAAGCCGGCGGTGGGGGAGCTCTTCGACAAGCTGGCCCGGGACGAGGTCCAGCACAAGGCCTTCCTCAAGACCATCGCCGGGCGGTTCGAGGAGCAGGGGGCCCAGGCCTTCCACCTGGACCTCAAGCGGCCGGACCTCAAGGCCTTCACCGACGCCATCTTCACCCAGCGCTTCAAGGAGCAGGCCCGGGGGGCCGCCTTCGAGGCCGGCGTCCTCTCCATCGGCATGACGCTGGAGCAGAACGCCATCTCCTACTTCTCCGGGGCGGCGGAGAAGACCACCGAAGGGGAGGTGAGGGACTTCTACCGCTTCCTGGCCGACTGGGAGCGCCAGCACTTCGAGGCCCTGAACGCCCTCTACAACGCCGTCCGTCAGGATTTCTGGGCCGAGAGCGGCTTCGCCCCCTTCTGATCCGGCCACCGGCGGCCCGCACCGGCCCACGGGCCTCCGGAACCCTCCGGGGGCGGGGGGCATTCCCTTGACTTTGCCCCTGCTTGCCGACTACACTTCAGATGGTACGCTAGGTTTTTGCAGGGGGAAACGCCGAGGAGCGCCATGGCCGAACGCTTGGGGGAAATGCTTCTCAAGGCGGGGCTCATCACCCAGGACCAGCTCCAGGAAGCCCTGGCCCTTCAGAAGAGCAACGGGGGGAAGCTGGGGTACAACCTCGTCCGGCTGGGGTACGTGAAGGAGGAGGACATCACCTCCCTCCTGTCGGAACAGTACGGCGTCCCCGCCATTCACCTGGAACACTTCGAAATCGACGAGGCGGTCCTGAAGCACATCCCCGCCGACGTGGCCCAGAAGTTCCTGGTGATCCCCATCGAGCGGACGGGGGCCACCCTCACGGTGGCCATGGCGGACCCGTCCAACGTCTTCGCCCTGGACGACATCCGCTTCATCACCGGCTACCAGGTGGAGCCGGTGGTGGCCTCCGAGGCCTCCATCCGGGAGGCCATCGGCAAGTACTACGGGTCCAGCCACGACATCCAGCTCAAGTCCATCATGGACGAGATCAGCAAGGAGGAGGTGGCGGACCTGGAGGTGGAGGAGGAGGAGGGGGAGATCTCCGCCGAGGACCTGGAGGCCGCCAGCCAGGACGCCCCGGTGGTGAAGCTCTGCAACGTGATCCTCACCGACGCCGTCCGGCGGGGGGCCAGCGACATCCACGTGGAGCCTTACGAGAAGGACTTCCGGGTCCGCTTCCGGATCGACGGCATCCTCTACGAGATCCTCAGGCCCCCCATGAAGCTCAAGGAGGCCATCGCCTCCCGCCTCAAGATCCTGGCCAAGCTGGACATCGCCGAGAAGCGCCTGCCCCAGGACGGCCGGATCAAGATGCGGATGAAGATCGACAACAAGACCAAGGAGATCGACTACCGCGTCTCCACCGTCCCCACCCTCTACGGGGAGAAGATCGTCCTGAGGCTCTTGGACAAGGAGGGGCTCAAGCTCGACATGACCCAGCTGGGCTTCGAGGAGGAGAGCCTCAAGAAGTTCGAGCGGGCCATCCTGAAGCCCTACGGTATGGTCCTGGTGACGGGCCCCACGGGCTCCGGGAAGACCAACACCCTCTACTCGGCGGTGGGGAGGCTCAACACCCCCGAGACCAACATCATGACCGCCGAGGACCCGGTGGAGTTCAACATCCAGGGCTGCAACCAGGTCCAGATGAAGGACGCCATCGGCCTGAACTTCGCCTCGGCCCTTCGGGCCTTCCTGCGGCAGGACCCCAACGTCATCCTGGTGGGGGAGATCCGGGATTTCGAGACGGCGGAGATCGCCGTCAAGGCGGCCCTCACGGGGCACCTGGTCCTCTCCACCCTCCACACCAACGACGCCCCCTCCACCATCTCCCGGCTCATGAACATGGGCATCGAGCCGTTCCTGGTGGCCACCTCCGTCCACCTGATCCAGGCCCAGCGGCTGGTGCGGCGGATCTGCCGGGACTGCAAGGAGGAGATCTCCCTTCCCAAGAAGGCGCTCCTGGACCTCGGGTACACCGAGGAGGAGGTGGACACCGTCAAGGTGTACAAGGGCCGGGGCTGCCCCACCTGCAACAACAGCGGGTACAAGGGCCGGACGGCCCTCATGGAGGTGATGGAGATGAGCGACCAGCTCCGGGAGATGGTCCTCATGGGCGCCAACGCCGTGGAGCTGAAACGGCAGGCCCTGGAGGAGGGAATGCTCACCCTCCGGCGTTCGGGCCTCATCAAGATCTCCAAAGGCATCACCACCGTGGAAGAAGTGGTGCGGGAAACCGTGCTGTAAGGGGCTCCCATGAGCGTTTCGATCCACCAGCTGCTCAAATTCCTCGTGGACAACGGCGGCTCGGACCTGCACATCACCGTCAACTCCCCCCCGCAGGTCCGGATCCACGGCAAGCTCCAGCCCATCGAGGGCATCAAGCCGCTCACCGCCGCCGAGACCAAACAGCTCTGCTACTCCATCCTCACCGACCAGCAGAAGCACAAGTTCGAGGAGAACCTGGAGCTGGACCTCTCCTTCGGCATCAAGGGCCTCTCCCGTTTCCGCGGCAACATCTTCAGCCAGCGCGGGGCGGTGGCGGGGGCCTTCCGGACCATTCCGTACGAGATCCGCGGCTTCCAGGAACTGGGCCTCCCGCCGGTGGTGGAGCGCCTGGCGGAAAAGCCGAGGGGGCTCATCCTGGTGACGGGCCCCACGGGGTCGGGGAAGTCCACCACCTTGGCCGCCATGATCGACAAGATCAACCGGGAGCGGCACGAGCACATCGTCACCATCGAGGACCCGGTGGAGTACCTCCACCCCCACAAGTCCTGCGTGGTGAACCAGCGGGAGATCGGCGCCGACACCTACTCCTTCAAGAACGCCTTGAAGAGCATCCTGCGGCAGGACCCCGACGTGGTGCTCATCGGCGAGATGCGGGACCTGGAGACCATCGAGGCGGCCCTCCGGATCGCCGAGACGGGCCACCTCACCTTCGCCACCCTTCACACCAACTCGGCGGTGGAGACCATCAACCGCATCATCGACGTCTTCCCCAGCCACCAGCAGTCCCAGGTGCGGACCCAGCTCTCCTTCGTCCTCCAGGGGATCCTCTGCCAGTCCCTGCTTCCGACGCGGGACGGCAAGGGCCGGTGCCTGGCGGTGGAGATCCTGGTGCCCAACGCCGCCATCCGGAACCTCATCCGGGAGGACAAGATCCACCAGATCTACTCCATCATGCAGACCGGGCAGTCGGGCAGCGGCATGCAGACCTTCAACCAGTCCCTGGCCGACCTCTACCTCCGGGGTAAGCTGGACCTCGAAACGGCGCTGTCCCGCTCGTCCATGCCCGACGAGTTGCAGGAGCTCATCAACCGCAACATCACGCTGCAAGGCCGCCGCGTGGGACCCGCCGGTCCCGCGGCGCCTCCGAGGGGGGCCGTCCCGGGCCGTTAGGCCCGGCTCCGTGAAGGGAGGGAGGGACCATGCCCCAATTCGAGTGGAAAGGGCGCAAGCGCACCGGAGAGACGGTGGAAGGGGTCATGACCGCCGACAGCAAGGACGGCGTCATCGCCGCCCTGAGGCGCCAGCAGATCATCGCCACCCGCGTGAAGGAACAGGGGAAGGAGCTGGCGCTGCCGAAGT
This sequence comes from Acidobacteriota bacterium, assembly GCA_037444825.1. Classification (GTDB taxonomy): domain Bacteria; phylum Acidobacteriota; class UBA4820; order UBA4820; family DSQY01; genus JBFLVU01. The sequence goes on from JBBILR010000006.1 coordinate 73,222, forward strand.
TCGGCGGGGGGGTCTCCACCAAGGAGCTGGCCATCTTCACGCGCCAGTTCTCCGTCATGATCGACGCCGGCCTCCCGGTGGTCCAGTGCCTGGAGATCCTGGGGCAACAGCAACAGAACCGGGCCTTCCAGCGGGTCCTCTTCGAGATCCGGGAGGACGTGGAGGCGGGGTCCAGCCTGCACGAGGCCTTCAAGAAGCACCCCAAGGTCTTCGACAACCTCTACTGCAACCTCGTGGCGGCGGGGGAGGCGGGCGGTATCCTCGACACCATCCTCCAGCGGCTCTCGGTGTACATCGAAAAGGCCGTCAAGCTGAAGGCCGCCATCAAGTCGGCCCTCATCTACCCCACCGTGGTGGTGACCGTGGCGGTCCTCGTGGTCATCGTCATCATGTGGAAGGTGGTCCCCACCTTCGCCAACCTCTTCGAGGGGCTGGGGGCCAAACTGCCCCTCCCCACCCGAGTCGTCATCGCCATCAGCCACTTCCTGGGGCGGTGGGCGTGGCTGATCTTCCTCATGGTCGTGGCGGTCTTCGTCACCATCCGCCTCTACTACAAGACCCCCGGCGGGAGGTACCTCATCGACAAGATCCTGCTCAAGCTGCCGGTCTTCGGCATCGTCCTCAAGAAGATCGCCGTGGCCCGCTTCTGCCGGACCCTGGCCACGCTGGTCTCCTCCGGCGTCCCCATCCTGGAGGGGCTGGACATCACCGCCAAGACCAGCGGCAACGCCATCGTGGAAGAGGCCATCATGAAGACCCGGAAGGCGGTGGAGGAGGGCAAGACGCTCACCCAGCCGCTGGAGGAGTCCAAGCTCTTCCCCGGCATGGTCACCCAGATGATCGGCGTGGGCGAATCCACCGGCGCCCTCGACGCCATGCTCTCCAAGATCGCCGACTTCTACGAGGACGAGGTGGACGAGGCCGTGGCCAACCTCATGTCCCTCCTGGAGCCCATCATCATCGTCTTTTTGGGCGTGACCATCGGCGGAATCGTCATCGCCATGTACATGCCGCTCTTCACCCTGATCCAGCAGATCCAATAAGGATGGAGCGGGGAGTCGGGGGAGCGGAGAAACCGGGAAAGCGCGCGAGGGCGCCGGAGGGCGCCCTCGCTTTTTCCCCGCCTCCCGAGACCGGGGAGGCGCCGAGGGTCCCGGGATGGAGCCCCTGGAGAAGCAGGCCGTCCGGTTGATCGTCTACCGGATGGTGGTGGTGCTGACCCTCTTCGTCAGCGCCCTCGCCGTCCAGGTTTTCGTGGGCGGGGAGACGACCCTCAAGCCCTTCTACTACCTCATCGCCTTCGTCCTGGCTCTCAACCTGGCCTACGCCGTGGCCTTCTCCCTCCTGCGGCCCCTGCGGGGGCGCCCTCTTTTCCTCTACCTGCAGATCCTGGGCGACGTCGTGACCGTCACCCTCCTCTGCTCGCTGACGGGGGGGATGCGCAGCATCTTCACCTTCCTCTACCAGATCCTGGTGGTGGTGGCCGGCGTGCTGCTCCGGAAGCGGGGGGCCTTCCTCACGGCTTCCCTGGGCGCCGTCTGCTACGGCCTTCTCTCGGTGGCCCTTCTCTACGGGTGGCTCCACCCCGAGCGCCTGGGACCGGAGTTCGCCGCCGACCCCGCCACCGTGGAGTCGGCCCTCCAGACCCTCGCCGCCCATTACGTGGGCTTCTTCCTGGTGGCCGCCCTCATGGCGCTGGTCGCGGGCCGGATGGAGACCGCCCGGAAGGCCCTGGGCGATGCCGAGCTGAACCTGCGGGAGGCCCGCACCTTCATCGAGCAGCTGGTCTCCAGCCTGGCCTGGGGAGTCCTCACCACCGACGACCGGGGGGTGGTGACCTTCTCCAACCCGGCCGGAATCCGCCTTCTGGGGGAGACCCTCCCCCACGGGTGGGGGTTGGAGGAGCGCCTGAGGCAACTGGGCTACGACGGCCCCCCCCTCTTCGACCCCTCCGCCCCCGCGGAACGGGAGGTGGAGGTGTCCCTCCCGGAGGGGCGGCACCTCACGCTGGTGGTGGCCCCTCTGCGGTCCGAGGCCTCTCCCGTGGGCTTCCTGGCCCTCCTCCGGGACCAGACGGAGGTGGTTCGCCTCCGGGAGGAGCTGGCCTTCAAGGACCGCCTCCTGGCCGTGGGGGCCATGGCCGCCGACATGGCCCACGAGATCCGGAACCCGCTGGGGAGCATCAGCGGCGCCGCCCAGATGCTCGCCCGGTCCGCCCCGCCGGGGAGCGCCGGGGGGGACCTCCTGAAAATCATCCAGGAAGAGAGCCGGCGGCTCTCCGAGATCCTGGAAAGCTTCCTGCGGTACGTGAAACCTCCGCCCCTCCACAAGGTCTCCCTGGACCTCAGGCCCCTGGTCCAGGACGTGGCCACCCTCTTCCAGCGGGACGGGGAGCTTGGGGAGGTTTCGCTGACCCTGACCCTTCCCGAGGGACCGGTCCCCGTGCGGGCCGACCCCGACCGCATCCGGCAGGCCCTCTGGAACCTCCTCCAGAACGCGCGGAGGGCCGTCTCGGCGGGGGGCCGCATCGCCGTCCGCTTAGAAACGGAGGCTTCCGCCGCTATACTGGAGGTGGAGGACGACGGCGTGGGCATGCGGCAAGACGAGGTCCGGGCGTTCTTCCAGCCCTTCCGCCACGGCTTCCGGAAGGGGTTCGGCCTCGGCCTCTCGGTGGTCCACCAGGTGGCCATCGAGCACGACGGCCGCGTCGCCGTGGAGAGCGCCTACGGGAAGGGAAGCCGCTTCCGCCTGATCCTGCCGCGGGAGGAGGCCCATGGCTGAGCGGATCCTCGTGGTGGACGACGAGGCCTCCATGCGGCGCATGCTGGAGATCCTCTTCAGGGAGGAAGGCTACGAGGTGGTCACCGCCGACAGCGCCGAGGCGGCCCTTCAGGCCCTCGCCCGGAAGCCCTTCGACCTCGTCCTTTCCGACATCCGAATGCCGGGGCTTTCGGGGCTGGACCTCCTGCGCCGCCTCAAGGAGGAGGAGTCCGCCACCGAGGTGGTGCTCATGACGGCCTACGCCAGCACCGAGTCGGCCATCGAGGCCCTCAAGCTGGGGGCCTTCGACTACATCACCAAGCCCTTCCAGGTGGAGGAACTGAGCAACATCGTCCGCCACGCCTTCGAGAAGCGGCGGCTGGCGGAAGAGAACGTCCTCCTGCGGGAGGAGCTGGCCCGGCAGGACCGGCTGGGGGCCATGGTGGCCGCCAACCCCCGCATGAAGCAGCTCTTCGCCCTCATCGAGCGGGTGGCCCCCACCCCCAGCACCGTTCTCATCCAGGGGGAGAGCGGGACCGGCAAGGAACTGGTGGCCAGGACCATCCACCAGCGCTCCCCCCGCCACCGGCGGCCTTTCGTCGCCGTGAACTGCGGCGGGATCCCCGAGACCCTCCTGGAGAGCGAGCTTTTCGGCCACGTGAAGGGCGCCTTCACGGGAGCCCACGCCACCAAGAAGGGCCTCTTCGACACCGCCCAGGGGGGGACCCTCTTCTTGGACGAAATCGCGGAGATGTCCCCCGCCATGCAGGTGAAGCTCCTGCGGGCCCTGCAGGAGCGCACCATCCGGCCGGTGGGGGGCGACGACGAACACGCCGTGGACGTGCGGGTCCTCGCCGCCACCCACCAGGACCTTCCCCGGCTCATCCAGGAAAAGCGCTTCCGCGAGGACCTTTACTACCGGATCGCCGTCATTACGCTCTCCCTCCCGCCCCTCCGCGAGAGGCGGGAAGACATTCCCCTCCTCTGCCGCCACTTCCTGGAAAAGCACGCCCGTTTGCAAGGGCGTCAGGCCCCGGGCCTCTCGGCGGAAGCGCTGAAACGTCTGGAGACTTACCCCTGGCCGGGGAACGTCCGGGAGCTGGAGAACTGCATGGAGAGGGCGGTGGCCCTCTGCGAGGGGGACCTGGTGGAGCTCCGCCACCTGCCGGAGACCCTCCGCGGCCCCCGGCCCCTCGCCGACCCGTCGGGGATCGACATCCCCCCCTCGGGCTTCTCGCTGAACGACACCCTGGAAAGCATCCGGGCGGCGTACATCCGGAAGGCCCTGGAGGAAGAGGGGCTGAACATGACCCGGGCCGCCGCCCGCCTGGGGATCACCTTCCGCTCCATGCGGTACTTCGTGAAGAAATACGGGCTCAACGCCCGGGAGGGGTGAGTCGAGATGACGAAGGAGACGGCGCCGGCCCCCCTGTTGAGCCTCCTCATTCCTCTCTTCAACGAGGAAGCGAACCTGGAGCCCCTCCTGGACCGGGTGGAGGCGGTGATGGGCGAACTGGGCCGCCCCTACGAGGTGGTCCTGGTGGACGACGGCTCCACCGACGGGACGCCCCGCCTCCTGGAGAGGGCCGTCTCCAGGCGCCCCTTCCTGAAGGCGGTCTTCTTCCGCCGCAACTGCGGCCAGACCGCCGCCCTCGCCGCCGCCATCGAGCACGCCTCGGCCCCCGTCCTCATCCCCCTGGACGGAGACCTCCAGAACGACCCCGCCGACATCCCCAAGCTCCTTCGCAAGCTGGAGGAAGGCTACGACGTGGTGAGCGGCTGGCGCCGCCGCCGCAAGGACCCCTTCTTCACCCGAATCCTGCCCTCCAAGATCGCCAACGGACTGATCAGTCTCATCTCGGGGGTGAAGCTCCACGACTACGGCTGCACGCTGAAGGCCTACCGCCGGGAGGTCCTGGACCCCGCCGACCTCATCGGGGAGATGCACCGCTTCATCCCCATCCTGGCCTCCTGGAAGGGGGCCCGGGTGGCGGAGGTGGAGGTGGCCCACCACCCCCGGGCGGCGGGGAAGAGCAAGTACGGCCTCATGCGGACCTTCAAGGTGGTGCTGGACCTCATGACCATCAAGTTCATGGGCTCCTTCCTCACCAAGCCCATTTACGCCTTCGGCGGGACCGGCTTCGGCCTCCTCTTTCTCTCGGGCATCCTCTTCCTCTTCACCCTCTGGGAGAAGGTGGCGGCGGACGTCTGGGTCCACCGGAACCCGGTCTTCCTCATCGCCATCTTCGCGGCCCTGGTGGGGGTCCAGCTGGTCATGATGGGGCTCCTGGGGGAGTTGCTCATCCGCATCTACTTCGCCAGCCTCCGGATGCCCCCCTACGTCGTGGCCCGGATCCTGGCCTCCCCCCGTCCGGCCGAAGGGCGGGCCGAAGAGGCCCCCCGCCCTTGACGGAGCCCTTTCCACCGGGGCTCCTTGCCGGTAGACTCCTCCCATGTGCGGCATCGCCGGCTTCCGCCTGAGGACCCCCGCCGACCCCCGCCTCCTCGCCGCCATGACGCGGGTCCTCGCCCACCGGGGACCGGACGGGGACGGGTACTTCACCGAAGGCGGCGTGGGGCTGGGCCACCGCCGGCTGGCCATCGTGGACCTCGTCACCGGCGCCCAGCCCATGGCCAACGAGAACGGCCGGGTGGTGGTCGTCTTCAACGGGGAGATCTACAACCACCTGGAGCTCCGGGCCCGCCTGGAGGCGAAGGGCCACCGCTTCGCCACGCGCTCGGACACGGAGGTCCTCGTCCACCTCTACGAGGAGGAGGGGCCGGACTTCCCGGCGCGCCTCAACGGGATCTTCGCCTTCGCCCTCCACGACCGGGAGAAGGACCTCCTCCTTCTGGCCCGGGACCCGGTGGGGGTGAAGCCCCTCTACTACGCCGACCTCCCCCAGGGGCTCCTCTTCGGCTCGGAACTCAAGGCCCTCACGGCCCACCCCGCCTTCCCCCGAGACCTGGACATGGAGGCCCTGCGCGCCTACTTCCTCTGCGAGTACGTGCCGGGGGCTTACTCCGTCTACGCCAAGGCCCGCAAGCTCCTCCCCGGGCACCTGCTCCTCTCCACCCCCGAGGGAACGACCGTCCGCCCCTACTGGAGCTGGCAACCCCTGCCGGAGGCTCCCACTTCCTTCGCCGAGGCCGCCGAGCGCCTTCGCGCCGAGCTGATGCGGAGCGTCCGGGGCCAGCTCATGTCCGACGTGCCCCTGGGGGTCTTCCTCAGCGGGGGCGTGGACTCCAGCGTCGTCGCCGCCTGCATGGCCCGGGCGGGGGGAAGGGTGGAGTCCTTCACCATCGGCTTCGAGGACCCCTCCTTCGACGAGAGCGCCCACGCCCGAAGAGTGGCGGAGCACCTGGGGTGCTCCCACCACGAGCACCGGTTCAGCGAGCGGGAGCTGCTTCAGGAGGTCCCCCGCGTCCTGGGGATGCTGGACGAGCCCTTCGCCGACCCCTCCATCCTCCCCACGGCCCTGCTCTCCCGCTTCACCCGGGAGCGGGTGACCGTGGCCCTGGGGGGCGACGGCGGCGACGAACTCTTCGCCGGCTACCCCACCTACTGGGTCCACCGCGACTTCGGGCGGTACCTCGCCGTGCCCGGTCCCCTCCGGCGAAGCATCCTGGCCCTGGCCGACGCCCTCCTCCCCGTCTCCCACGCCAACCTGACCTTCTCGTACAAGCTGCGGAAATTCCGGGACGGCGCGGAGGAGCCCATGCCCGTCCGCCACCACGCGTGGATGGGCGCCTTCCCGCCCGGGGGGCTGTCCCGCCTCTTCCGGGACGGGGCCCCCGCCGTGGACACGGGCGGGGGGTGGATGCCTCCGCCGCCCCGCCAGGACCCGGTCACGGCGGCCCAGTGGCTGGACGCCCACACCTACCTCATGGAGGACATCCTGGCGAAGGTGGACCGGGCGAGCATGATGGCCTCCCTGGAGGCCCGCGTGCCCCTCCTGGACCCCGAGGTCTTCCGCCTGGCCTTTTCCCTCCCGCCCCAATGGAAACTTCGGGGGCGGAGCGGCAAGGCCGTCCTCAAGGCCGCCTTTCGGGACCTGCTCCCCCCGGGCCACCTGGACCGCCCCAAGAAGGGCTTCGGCATCCCAGTCGCCCGTTGGCTCTGCGGCCCCTTGCGCCCCTTCGCCGAGGAGCTGCTCTCCGACGCCGTCCTGGGGCGGGTCCCCTTTCTGGATTCCGGGGAGCCCCGCCGCCTGTGGCGGGAGCACCTGAGCCGCAAGGCCGACCACCGCAAGCCGCTCTGGACGATCCTCTGTTTTCTGGACTGGTACCGGAGGAGCTTCCCGTGCGCGTGAGGGACAGGTGGTGGCCGGCCCTCCCGCCTCCGCCCGCACCGCCGTGGCAGGAGCGGCTCCTGCTGGGCCTCGTGCTGGCCGCCGTCTACTTCTTCTGCGCCCAGCCCCTCTGGGACCCGGACACCTACTGGCACCTGGCCGTGGGCCGGGAGATTTGGACCTCGGGCCACCTCGTCCACACGGAGACCTTCTCCTTCACCGCCCCGGGCGTTCCGTGGGAGGACACGGAGTGGCTCTTCCACCTCCTGGCCTACCCCCTCTGGCTCCTGGGGGGGGAAGGCCTTCTTCAGGTGCTCACCGGCCTGGCGGCGGCGGCGGTGGCGGCACTGCTCTACCGGAACCTCCGCGTAACGGGATGGGGAGCCTTTCTCTGGGCGCCGGCCCTCCTGCTTCTTCTTCCCTCGCTTCAGACCCGGATCCGCTTTCGGCCGGACCTCCTGACGCTCCTGTTCATGGGCGTCCTGGCGGAATTCCTCCTCAGGGAGGAACGGGGCGTTCCCCCCGGGTGGCGGAAGGGCCTCGGCCTCGCCGCCTTCTTCTGGCTCTGGGGACAGTGCCACGGAGGGTGGGCGTACGGCCTCTTCCTCCTGGCGGCGGCCTGGGGCGGTGACCTCCTGGACGCCTGGCGCCAAGGCCCCTTCCCCCTTCGCCTGGCCGCCCGGAGGCTGGCGGCGGGCTTCGCCGCCTTCGCCGCCCTCTTCCTGAGCCCCGACACCTGGCGGGTCCCCTGGTTCCCCTTCAAGTCCATCGCCGGTTTTCTCGACCCCCAGCTGGCCCAGGTCGCCGAGTGGTCCCGGACGCCCCTCAAGCCGGTCTTCTGGCCCTTCTTCGGGCTGGCGGCCCTGGTCCTCGTTCTGGTCCTGGGCCGCGGCCGGCGGATGGCGTGGAGAGAACTCTTTTGGGCCGCGAGCCAGATCGCCCTGGGGTGGATGTGGAACCGGTACGTGGCGGTGGCCGTGGTGGCCCTTCTCCCCCTGGCGGCCCTCCGCCTTCCCGAGGTCCGACTTCCCCCGTCCGTCCTTCGCCTGGGGCGGGGCGGGGCTCTGGCCGCGGCCCTCCTGGCGGCGGCCTGGGGATACCACACCCGCGTCCCCGGCTGGGACTTGAGCCAGAAGTACCCCGTCCACGAGGTGGCCTTCCTCCGGGAGCGGGGCCTATCGGGCAACCTCTTCAACCTCTACGCCGCCGGGGGCTACCTGGCCTGGGAGACGTGGCCCCAGAGCCGGATCTTCATGGACGGCCGGTACTACCCCTTCCTGAAGCCCATCGGCGACTATTGGAAGGCCATGAAGGACATCCCTTCCTTCCACCGCCTCTTGAAAAACTACCCCTTCGAGATCGCCCTCTACCCCCTCTCCGACTACCGCCTGAGGGACCGGGAGGGGATCCCCGGCTCCCCCGAGCGGGGGCCGGAGGTGCTTCTCTTCCCCCGTTCGGAGTGGGCGCCGGTCTTCTACGGGAACTACGGGGTGGTCCTCCTGAAGCGCATCCCCCGCTTCGAGAAGGTCATCGAGGCCCGGGAGTACCGCCGCGTCTCCCCCGACGACCTCGCCTACGCCGTGTGGGCCTGCCGTCAGGGACTCTGGCCCGTGGAGGAGGTTCGGGCGGAGATCCGGCGTATCCTCAACGAGAGCCCCCGCCTCGTCTACCGGGACGCCCTCCTTCGGGCCCTCGAGGCCCTTCCCCCCTCGGGAGAGGCCCCATGAGCAAAAGAGCGCGGTGGCTTTTCGGCCTTCTGCTGGCCGTCCTCTCCCTGACCCTCCTGCTGTCCCTCTTTTCCTGGAAGACCTTCCCGGTCCAGGCCGACGAGACCTCCGTGGCCTGGCTGGCCAAGCAGACGGCCGAGGGCCGCGTCCCCTACCGGGACTTCTTCTGCTTCTACCCCCCCCTGACCACCTACGGCCTGGCGGCCCTGCTGAAGGCCGGGGGACCGCCCCTGGCCGCCTTCCGGCTCCTCTGCCTTTTCGCCTTGCTCGCCTCCACCCTCCTCGCGTACGGCCTCCTTTCGAAGCGGGGGTGGCCGGCCCCGTGGGCCGCCGCCATGGCCTTCCAGATCCCCGCCCTTCTGGTCCCCTTCTGGCCGGTGGCCAGCCACCACTGGCTGGCCCTCGCGGCGGGGCTCGGCGCCCTCGCCCTGTACGAGCGGGCCGAACGGCTCCCCTCCTCGGGCCGGTACCTCCTCGCGGGCTTCGTGGCGGGGCTTTCGGCCCTCACCCTCCAGAGCGACGGCCTCTTCTTCTCGGTGCTGGTCTTCGCCCTGGCCCTCTCCGCCCCGGCCCCCTTCTCCAAGGAGAGGCTTCGGGCCCTCGGCGCCCTGGCCCTGGGCGAGGCGTCGGCGGCAGCCCTGGCGGCCCTCTCTCTCCTCCTCCAGGGGACCCTGGGCGACGCCTGGTACAACCTGGTCCTCTGGCCGGCCCGGTACTACAAGCAGCCCGGCGGCTTCAACGACGTGAAGTTCCCCGCCGCCCTGGCCTCGGAGGTCGCCTCCCGCGTTCAGGGAAAGCCCCTCCTGGAGGCGGCGGCGGGGCTCCTTCCCGTGGCGGCCCTTCTCCTTCTGGCCGCCTGGGCCATCGTTTCGGTGCTTTTCTCCCGGGAGTGGGCCTGCCCCGGCCAACGCCTCCCCGGGCGGTGGGCCGCCTCCCTCGCCGCCCTCCTGGCGGCCCTCTTCCTCTTCCTGACGGGAAGGCCCGACTGGACCCACTTCGCCTTCACGGTCCCCTTCCTCGTCGCCTCGGCCCTCGCCGCCCGCCGCCCGGAGGATTCCCCGGGGCCTTCGCCGGTGCTCCAGGGCCTGCTGGTCTTTCTTCTCCTCGTGGCCCTCCTCCGGTGGCCCGGCGCCCTCCGCCGGCGGCCGCCCCTTCTGGGGGACCTCCTCTCGGTGGACGAGAAGGTCCGGACCCACAGCACCCCGCGGATCCTCGCGGCGCGTCCCGACATCGTCGCCGAAAAGCGGGCCGTCGTCTGCCTTCCCCGCGGAGCCACGCTGTACCTCTACTGGGCGCCGGTCCCGCCGCCCCTGGACTGGGTCCAGCCGCCCTCCCAGAAGGCCAACGCCCCCTGGGAGTACGCCCTTCTCGCCGCTTTCCTCGAGGAACACCGCATCCCCTGGGTCCTCATCCGGCGGGAGGACGTCCCGGGTTTCCTCGACGAGCCCTCCCCCTTGGCAACGGTCCTTCGCGAGAGGTACCGCCCCGCCGGATCCTTCGACGTGGGGGAGCTTTACGAAAGGATCGCCCCATGACCCCCATCCGCGCCGCCCTGCGCTGCCCCGACTGCGGAGCCCCCTGCGAAGGGACCTCCGCGGCCCCCGAACCCTACCGTTGCAGAGGCTGCGGGAGGACCTTCCCCCTCCTGCACGGGGTGCTGCACATGGCCCCCAAGGAGGTGGACGCCGCCACCCGCCAGACGGTGGACCAGTTCGGCGCCTCCTGGAGCGCCCACGAGTACCTGGCCCCTTACCAGGAGCGGCAGTTCCTCGACTGGATCGCCCCCTTCACCCGGGAAGGCTTCGAAGGAAGGACGGTATTGGAGGCCGGCTGCGGCAAAGGGCGCCACACCTTCCTCATGGCCGGCTACGGCGTGAAGGAGCTTTTGGCGGTGGACCTCTCCGAAGCGGTGTACCTCGCCGCCGAGTACACCAAGGCCTTCCCCTGGGTCCACAGGATCCGGGCCGACCTCCTCCGCCTGCCCCTTCAGGACGGCGAAGCGGACCTGGCGGTCTGCCTCGGAGTCCTGCACCACCTTCGCGACCCCCAGGCGGGCCTGCGCGAACTCTGGCGGGCGCTCAAGCCGGGCGGCACCCTGGTCCTCTGGGTCTACGCCCGGGAGGGGAACGGGTGGATCGTCCACCTGGTGGACCCCCTGCGGAAGGGCTTCACCTCCCGCGTGCCCACGAAGTTCCTGCGCCCCCTGCTCCTGCCGCTCTCCCTCTCCCTCTACGCCGCCTTGAAACTCCTCTACGGCCCCGCCACCGGAAGGGGGGAACACGCCGTGAGGTGGCTTCCCTACTCGGTCTACCTGGGGTACATCTCCCGCTTCCCCTTCCGGGAGATCGAGCACATCGTCCTCGACCACCTCTGCCCCCCCATCGCCCACTACCTCTCCCGGCCCACCCTGGAAGCCTGGTTCGCCTCTCTGGGCGCGGAGGAGGTCACCTTCCGGTGGCACAACCGGAACTCCTGGACGGTGGTGGCGAAGAAGGGGTGACCTCAGGCCTTGCCCCCGGCCGTCCGCCTCCTTCAGCGGTCCAGCCGGTACAGGGCATAGTTTTCGTCGCTGATGGCCCCCTGAAAGCGGGCGATCAGCGTCATGGAATTCAGGAAGGCGTCGGCCTCCGCCGCCGTCCAGCGAAAGGGCTTCCCGGCGGAGGGGGCCGCTTCGCCCCCCTCCCCCTTCCGGAGGGGAGGGTACCCCCACGCGACGAGCACCGGTACGCCGTGGCGGGACTTCAGCCCTTCCGCCGTCCGCAACAGCCCCCCCAGGGTGAGTTCCTTCCGGAACTTCGCCGAATAGGAGCGCCGCCGGGCGAAGGTCCCTTCCCGTGGGAGGAAGACGGGAGCCTCGCTGTAGTACGGCAGGGACTCCAGCAGCCAATCGGGCTCCGGGACGAGGATCGCCCCCCGGAGGGCCGGGTCCCGCGCCAGAAGGCCCGCCAGCGTCGGGGCCGAGGTGAAGGGCCGCTCCCAGTCCCGCCGGAGGGGGCCTCGGGACAAGTGGAGGTGGAGGGCGAAGAGCAGGGGCAGCGCCCCATAGAGGGCCATGGAGAAGAGGCCCCGGGGGAGAAGGCGGCCCGGTCGGCCGTCGCTTTCGCGTTCCCTTTCCTTCTCCCGTGCGATCCAGTAGACCGCCACGGCGGCCACCAGGAGAAGACCCTGGTGGCGAAGCCCTCCGGGGTACACGGTCCCAAAGAGGACCTGCAGCGCGGCGTCGTACCCCAGAAGAAGCAGAAGCCCGGGGACCCACCCGGCGAGCCCGGCCAGCCAGAGCCACACGACGAGGTCCCTCGCCCAGCCGGGAAAGGGAAGGAGGACGTAAAAGGCCCGCCCCGGGTGGAGGACCGCCCCGGCCAGGGCGTCCAGGAGGGCGGCGCCGGAAGGGGCCGAGACGCCCGGCGGCGCGTTCCCCGGATCCGGCCGACAGGTCCAGAGCGCGAAGGCGGCGGCCAGGGCCACCCCCGCCGCAGGCAGGACCAGACGCCCCAGCCTGCGGCCAGAATCCGACCATCCAGCGGAAAAGCCCTCCTCCCAGAGCCACAGGGCCAGAAACCCGGCCGCCAGGGGAAGGGAATGGAGGTTGCTGTTGGCCAACAGGCCCAGGATGCCGGCAAGGAGGCAGGGATGGCGCCGCCTTCGGGGATAGGCCGCCGCGAAGGCGAAGGCGAGGAGCATAGTCAGTCCGTAGTTTCGTGCCAGGACGGCGTATTCGTACAGCGGAAGAAAACTGAAGGCGAAGAGGGCCTTCCACCAAAGGGGGAAGGGAGCCCTCCAAAACAGGAGGCCCACCGAGAGGAAGGCCACCGCGACGCTGGTCACCTTCAGGACCACCGTGGAGGGGTAGAGGTCGTGGGCGATGCGGAGAAGGAGGTACCACAGGAGCGGGTGGCCTTCGTTTCGGAGAGCTTGGGGAAGCCCCCACGCGTGGGGGGGCTCGGTGGCCAGGGTGAGGGCCCGCACCTCGTCCCGCCAGGGTTCGTGGCGCGCGGTGAGGGCCGCGACCGCGGCCAGCCAGAGGAGAAGGAGCGTCCAGGTCAGGACCCCCGCCCTTCCGCCCTGGAGAGGGACGGAGTCGCCGGGGCGTCCCCACCGGGGCCAGAGGGAGAGCCGGAAACGGTCCCGAACGCCGGCCTCCCCTCCCCCGGTCATTTCTTGGGCCCCTTCTCCTCGTGGTACTCCGCCTCGGTGTTGACGGCCCAGAGGTTCTCCTTGGAGGCGGCGCCGGCCAGGAGGTTGTCCACGGCGGTCATGGCGGTGAGCATGGAGTGGTCCTGGTTGTTGTACCGGTGTTGCCCGTTTCGGCCAAGGGGGTAAAGGTTCTCGAAGGAGTCGAGAAAGGCCCGCACCACGTGGAAGCGGTCGTAGGTGCCGAAGTAGGCCGGGTAGGTCTTGGCCTGCCGGACCACCACCCGGTCCAGGACGTCCGGAGGCTCCGCCACGCCGATGGCCGCCAGCTCCGCCACCGCCAGCTCCCCAATGGCCTCGTCGGGAAGGGACCAGAAGGCGTCCCCCTCGTCGCAGAAGTACTCCAGGCCGAGCCAGACGGTCTCGGGGTCGGCCACCAGGTACGGGCTCCAGTTGTTGAAGACCTGGAGCCGCCCCAGCTTCACGTCCGGTTCCTGGACGTAGATCCAGTTGTCGGGGATGATCCCGTTCACCGTGGGGACGCCGCTCTCGTTGCGCAAGAGGAGGCGCTTGAGCAGAACGCCCACCGTGACGAAGGCCCGGTACTGCAGACCCGAAGCCACTTCCCGCACCTCCGGGGGAACGCCCTCCCCCATGGCCTCCACCAGGTCCTTCACCGCCATGGTGGAGAAGAAGAGGTCCCCCCGCACCTCCTCCCGGAGGCCGGTCCTCGGGTCCTCCGCCACCACCGCCTCGATGCGGCCCGGCCTCCAGCGGACCCCCACCACCTTCCGGTTCAATCGGACCTCCCCGCCGGCGGCGGTGACCTCCCCCGCCACCGTCTCCCACATCTGCCCCGGCCCCAGCTTCGGGTAGAGAAACCGCTCGATGAGGCTGGTTTCCTTTCCCTTCTGGCGGATGTCCCCTCCCCGCCGGAAGGGGCGGGCCGCCGCGTCCCTCAGCGCCCCGAGAACCGAAAGGCCCTTCACCCGCTGGGCGCCCCACTCGGGGCGGATCCGGGAGCACGGAACCCCCCACACCTTCTCCGTGTAGTCGCGGAAGAAGGTGGCGTACAGTTCCCTCCCGAAGCGGTTGATGAAGAAATCCTCCAGCGACTTCTCCGGGCGGATGGGGAAGGCGGAGGCCCGCAGGTAGCTCGCGCCGATCCGGAGGAGCCGGGCGGCCCCCAGGTTCCGCAGGGTCTCGAGGCCCAGGGAGAGGGGGTAGGGAAAGAAGCGGCGCAGGTAGAGGATCCGGGAAAGCCGGCGCCTCAGAAGCATCACCCGGTCTTCCCGCTCCGGGTCCGGCGCGGGCCTCACCTCGCCCGTCGGGTCCCGCGGCTTTCGCACCCGCGCCTCCAGCGCCGTCTCCACCGGGCGCTGAAGGAGGAGGTCGTCCCGGGCCGGGGCCCCCTGGAGGGGCAGGCGCTGGAGCCACCACTCCATCACCCGGTCGGACTTGGAGAAGAAGCGGTGGCCGCCGATGTCCATCCGGTTGCCCCGGTGGGCCACCGTTCGGGCGATGCCGCCGATCTCCCCCGTGGCCTCCAGCACCACCGGACGGACCTGCGTCCGGTCCAACAGTTCCCAGGCCGCCGTCAGCCCCGCCGGCCCGGCGCCGATGACGACGGCGGTGGATCTTTCCTGCTCCATGGCGGACCTCACCGAAAGAGGCTCAGTTTGCGCGCGAAGAAGTTCCAAAGGAAGACCACGACGGCCGCCCCGGCTTTGGAAAGGAGGTAATGGAAGCCCGCCCCCTCGGTGAGGGCCCACAGGACCATTTCGTTGATCCCGAGCCCCGCCACGCCGATGAGGGCGAAGACGAGGAACTCCGCGCTCCGGCTCGAAAGCCTCCGCCGGGGAAAGACCCAGACCACGCTCAGCAGGTAGTTCGTGACCAGCCCCAGACCGAAGGCGACGGCCGCCGAGAGAAGGTAGTGGAGCCCCCCGAACTCCGTGAGGAGGAAAAGGCTTCCGAAGTCCACGGCGAAGGCCGCCCCGCCGACGGCGGTGTACCGAAAGAGCTGGATGGAAACGGTGGAGGCGGGGTCCAGGAGGAGCCGTCGCCAGAGGGCGCGCCAGCCTTCTTCCGCCCCCGAGGCCATGGACGCGCCCCCGGGAGGCCCTCCGCCCGCCCCCTTGCCCTCGTCCGGCCTCATGGGGCGATTCTACCCCGGCTGCCCCCCTTTCCCGGAAAAAAGAGGGTGACCGAAAATGTCACTTCCGAACGGACACGAGCCGTCCGGAGTGTGCGAAAACGCCTTTTTTCCAAGGGCTTGATTCTGGCACGGGCGTTGCTGGATGTTGGGCCCACAGAGACGGAGGTGTCCATGAAGAAGGAAAAAGGCTTTACCCTCATCGAGCTCCTCATCGTCGTGGCGATCATCGGCATCATCGCCGCCATCGCCATCCCCAACCTGCTCACCGCCATCCAGCGGTCCAAGCAGAAGAGGGCCATGGGCGAGGTCCGCTCCATCGCCACCGCGGCCCAGTCCTACGCCACCGACGCCCAGATCTACCCCATCGCCAGCACCACCTTCACCGCCATCAACAACACGGGCGCGGTGAACGCCGACTTGACGCCGGACTACATCAAGGCCCTCCCCAACCCCGATCCCTGGAACACCCCCTACTGGTACGCCTCCGCCGCCAGCGGCGTGGACTTCGGCTGCGCCTCCAGCGGCAAGAACGCCGCGCTGGAAGCCGGTTCGGCCTGGGGCACCGTCAGCGCCAACACCTTCCAGCCCGCCAACACCCAGTGCTTCGAGAACGACATCGTCTGGGTGGACGACACCTTCGTGATCAAGCCCGAGGGCAAGCAGCGGAAGTGCGGCTGATCCCCGCAGGATCCGTTCTTCGAAAGGCCCCCGTTCGGGGGCCTTTTCCTTTTTCGCCCCGACGCCGCTACGGGCCCCCGCGCCGGTAGACGACGGCGCCTTGGATCTCTCGTTCCCGGAGGAACCTCTCCCTCAGGAGCCGCCCCACGGCGGAGCGGGGGTCCAGGTACTCCCGTTCCATTTCCCGCGGGAGGAGGACCAGCGCGCACCGGGAGGCCTCCATCTGGGCGGCGGCCCTTCGGTGGTCCTCCTCCCCGAGGTAGCCGGCCGAAAGGGGCGTGAAGTAGGTGAAGCCCACCCCCGCGGGGAAGGTCACCAGGTAGACCTCCCCCCCTTCGGGGAAGGCGGCGATGCGGTCTCCGGGCCGCAGACCGGCCCCTTCCCGGAGCCAGGCGTTGACGGGGCTCTCCCGAAGGAGGCGCACGGGGTCGGAGTACTCCCAGAGATCCGGCCGGTGGAAGAAGAGGGACCGGGAATGGTAGGTCAGGCTGGCGAGCAGCAGGAACGGGGCGATGGCCCTCAGGCGCCGCCAGGCGGGGGCTTCCGGCCCCATCGCGAAGCACCCCAGGAGCCAAAGGGGCCACAGGGAGAAAACGAGGTGCAGCCAGTTGGGGTTCCCCCGGGCGAAGAGCCCCGCGGCCAGCAACGTCGCCCCCGCCGCCGCCGGGGCCCAGCGGTTCTCGATCCGCCCCTTCCGGAGGGTCCGGACGAGAAACCAGGCCGACCCGGCGAAGAGGCCCGCCGCCACGAGCAGGAGGAGGCCGTACAGGAGCCCCCCCGAAAGGAGGGCCGCCCACCGGCCGGCGCCCCCCTCCCGAAGGGCCAGCTCCCCCAGAAGCCCCAACCGGCCGGGAAGGTCCTCCAGGAGGCTCCGGTAGTTCTCGTTCCCGGGGCGGCTGTAGTGGCTCCAGGGCCAGAGGAAGGCGTCGCGGAAGAGCCCCCGGATGCCCCCGCGAAGGGCCAGCCAGAGCGCGGCCCCCGCGGGCAGAAAGGCCGCTCCGGCGGCAAAGGCCGCCCCCTTTCCCCGCCGCCCCTGCCTTTCCATGGCAAGCCGGAAGAGGGCGGCCGCCGCGAGCAGAAGGCCGTCGGTCTGGAGAAAGAGCCCCCCCGCCCCCGCCGCCAGGCCGGCCCCCGCCCACCGGCCCGCGGAGAGATCCCGTTTCTCCGGCCCCGAGAGGGCGAGCAGGAAAAACGACCAGGCCAGGACCGCCAGCCAGTGGTGGCTGGGCACGGCCCAGAAGGGAAAGAGGCCCAAGGGAAGGAGAAAGGAGGCGGCGACGGCTTCCACGACCCGAAAACCCCGGCGTCGGAGGGCGACTGCGGCCACCCCCGCGGCGACGAGCACGAGAAGAACCGTCGCGTACCGGGCCGCGCCGAAGGCCGGCTCCCCCAGGAGCCCGAAGAGAAAGCCGTAGAAGAGGAAGGGGCCGGGAGGCAGGAAGTTGAAGAAGTCCCGGTAGGGCACCTCCCCGGAGACGGTCCGCCAGGCGTCGTAGAGGACGATGCACTCGTCCCACCGGGGGGGGTTGGCCACGGGGCTCACCTGAAGCAGGGCCACCGCCGCCGCCACCGGAACGATGCCCCACGCCATCCAGGGAAGGCAGGCACGGGCCTTCACCGGTCCCTCCGGAGGTAGACCGCCGCGTCCCCCACCCGCCCCAGGCGGAGGTACTTCTCCCGGAGCAGGTGGCCGAGGGCGCCGGCCCACCGGACGTACTCCTCCTCCCGGTCCACGGTGAGGAGGATGCAGCGGGCGCGGTTTTTCTCGATCTCCTCCGCCGCCCGGCGGTAGTCCGCCTCCGTATGGTACCGGTCCGAGGGGGGGTAGAGGAGGGTGTACCCCGTGGCGGCGGGACGGACGTAGAGGTAGACCTCCCCTCCCTCCGGAAAGGCCGCCACGCGGTCCTCCCCTCGGAGCCACGGCTGGGCGTTCAGCCACCGGTTCACCGGTGCCTCGCGGAGTACCCGGTCGGGGTCCCGAAGTTCCCAGGACTCCCACCTCCGAAGGCCCGCCGAGCCGAAGAAGACGACCCCCGCCGCCGCCAGGATCCCCCCCGTCAAGACCACCGCACGCCGGACCCCTTCCGGCTCGCCCTTCCAGGCGGTCAGCCAGAGGGGCCCGACCCGGGCGAGGGCGTGGAGGGCGTGGAGCCAGTCGGGCTTGCCCAGCAAGAAGAGGGCCGCCTCCACCGCCGTGGCGGCGGTCACCGCCGCCCGCCAGGGGTCTTGGAAGCGCCGGCGCTTCAGCGCCCGGAAGACTTCCGCCAGAAAGAGGCCCGCCACCGCGGCGAGCAGGGCCAGGATCCCCACGTACACCACCGTCCCCGCGGCGGCGGCCGGGAACGGAGGCCCCCCCTCCCCCGCGGGCATGATCCACAGGGAGCGGATTCGGTCGGGAAGGTCCCCCAGCAAGGGGACGGCGTTGATTCCGCCCTCTTGCCGGTAATGAAAGAGGGGCCAGAGCCAGACCTCCCTCAGGAAGCCTCCCAGGGCCCCTTCCCACAGGAGCGCCGCCGAGGCGGGCAAGAGGACCACCGCCGCCCCCGCGGCGGCCCGGACCGAAGCCATCCCTCGGCGCCTCTCCCCCAGCGCCCAGAAGCTCCCCCAGAGGGCCGCGGCCGAGAGGAAGGCCGTCTGAAGGGTCAGGAAGAGGAGGCCCAGGAGCGCCCCCAGCCCCACCCATGCCGCCGGGGAGAGGCCCTCTTCTCTCCGGGGCAGCCGGAGCGAGCCGAGAAAGAAGAGGAGGGCGAAGTGGTGGTGGGAGGCGACGGGCCAGAAGGGAAAGAGGACTAGGGGGAAGAGAAGCCCCAGGAGGGAGGCCGCCAGGGGCGGCCACCCGGTCTTGCGGAGGACGTCTCGAAGAAGCAGGGCGACGAGGAGGGCCCAGAGGGCCGCCAGGCGCCGTCCGGCGGCCAGGGGGGCCTCCGCCCCGAAGAGACGGAGGGCGAGCCCTTGCAGCCAGAAGGTCGCCGGAGGGGTGAAGTTGAAGAAGTCCCGGTAGGGCACCTGCCCCTCGAGAACCCTCACGCCGTCGTACAGGTAGAGGCACTCGTCCCACTTGGGAACGGAGACGAGGGGGCTTGTGCGCACGGCGAGCACCGCCGCCGCCGCCGCGAACAGGAGCGCCGTTCCGGCGGCGGCCAACCCCCGCCGGCCGAAAGAAACGCCCCCCCTCACGGTCCCCTCCGGCGGACGAAAAGAAGCCCCAAGGCGGTCAGGGCCGAAACCAGCGCCCCGAGCCGAAAGGAAGCGGGGCGGTACCGGAACTTCACCACATGGTTTCCGGAGGGCAGGGCCACCGCCCGAAAGACGCCGTCGGCGGGGAAGACGGGGGCGGGTTCACCATCCACCCGTGCTTCCCACCCCGGCCAGCTGAGGTCCCGCACCACGAGCCACCCGGATGCGGGGGCGGACACCGCCCAAACCTGGGTGGTGGAGGTCTCCCTCACGAGGCGCGCGGCCCTCGGGGGTTCCGTACCTCCCTCCCCCTGGCCCACGGCCCCGGCCCCGCCACCTTCTTCCAGATAGACCGTTTCCCTCCACTTGTCTCCGTCCAGAGCCTTCGCGAGCCCTTCCCGCGGGCTGGAGACCCGCTCCGCCCGCCCAACCCAGAAACCCCGCGGGCCGGCCTTCGGGTCCCTCACCTCGAGGCGCCATCCCTCCCCTCCGGAAGGCCGAAGGTCCAGCACCGCCGCCACCCCCACGAACCGGACCCGCCGTTCGTCCCAGGCTTCCAAGAGATCCTGGTGGGAGGCGCGCGGCCATTCCAAAGCGGCGAGGCGTTTCGGCACGAAGGGGTCGCTCAGCCGGACGTCCCGGAGGGCGAAGGTCGTCCCCAGGTTGGGGGGGAAGGACTTCCACTTTCCCGCGTGGCCGAACCAGAGCCGCCCCTTCTCCGCCGCCCGGCGGACCTCCGGCGCCGGCCGCGGGTCCGAGCGGTTCCAATAGACGTCGAAGGCGGCGTGGAAGGGAAGAAGGCTCGCGAGGGCCAGGCCGGCGAGTCCCAGGGCGCAGCGCCGGGGCGCCAGCATGGACCGTGGAAGAAGGGGAAGGAGGACCGCCGTCGCCCCCGCCGCCAGGAGAGCCGGAAACTCCGCCGGAGACGGCCCCCGCAGGGGCACCCAGTGCCTTGCCTCCAGGACCCCCAAGGACGGGGCGCGAACCACGAAACCCGCCAGGAAGACCCCCGCCGCCGTGGCCGCCGCCGCCCCACGGGCCGCCCAAGCCAGCCCTTCCAGGACGGCCGGGAGCCCCAGGGAGGCCGCCCAGACCAGGACGAACCAGAGGACCGACCGGCCGTACCGGCCGCTGAGAAAGTCGAAGGTGGCGGCCCTTTGCAGAACCTCCGGGAAGGGGAAGGCCATGAACAGCGCCCAGAGGAACGGTGGGAGCAGGGCCGGGGCGACGCTCCGGCCCCTGGGGGAGAGGAGGCCCGCCGCGGCCAGGGCCAGGAGGGCCGGGGGCCAGAAGAGTTCGCCCCCCACCACCCACGGCGCCGTCCAGGGGTAGGGGTAGGGCTGGTTCCCCCCGAAGCGGGGAGAGGTGACGTGGGCCAGGTACTCCAGGAAGGGGAGAAGCCAGAAAGCCGAAAGAAGGGCGGCGGCCGGGGGCAGTAGGGCCCATGCGCGCCATTTTTCTGGAGTGCATCTTTTGTGCACCAACCGAACGCCCAGAAAGGCGAAGACCGACGCCGCCCCCAGAAAGGCCACTTCAAGGTGGCCCCCCAGAGCCATCAGGGCGAGAAGGACCGGGAGGCGCCGCCACCCGCCTTCCCCTTGGAGCCATGCCTCCGCCCCTTCGAAGAGCCACGGGAACCAGGCGAAGGCCCAGACGTCGGAGTAGACGCAAAAGTTGAGGGCGTAGGGGTTGAAGGCGAAGAGGAGGGCGCCGAAGGCCCTCGCCGGACCGCGGCACCCCTGCCGGCCGAGGAGCCGGGCCATCCCCCACCCGCCGAAAAGGAGCTGGAGGAAAATGCACGCGCTGTACACCCAGGGGGTGGGCCGGGCCAGGAACGGAAGGAAGAAGGGAGCGAAGGGCTGGCTCTGGCCGTTGGCCAGAAGCGGTGCGCCCAGGGAGGCGAAGGGGTTCCAGAGGGGAAGGTCGCCCTCCCTCAAGGCCTGCGCCGCCTGCGCCTTCTGGGCGTAGAACATGGTCATGGGGGAGGAGTCGAAGAAGCGCCAGTCGGGGCGGTCGGCGGCGAGGTCCAGCCCCTGAAGGGCCGGGTCCCCCGCGAAGACGTGGAAGGGCACGAGGTGCCTTCCGGCCGCCAAGGGCCAGAAGAGGAGGAGGGCCCCCAGCCCCAGGGCCGCGAGCGGCCACGTCGATTCCCGAAGCCCCGCGAGACGACCTTCGGCGCTCACGATCCCCCCCCGACGCCGCCCCGAAAGAGCAGGGCCGCCAACCAGAGGAGCCCCGCCGCCCCCAGCGCCAAACCCGCCCCCACCGAGAGGGGCCGGTAGACGAACCGGACCTCCGCCGTTCCCGGAAGGACTTCCACGGCCCGAAAGGCCGCGTCGGCGGGGTAGATGCGGGCCGGATCCCCGTTCACCGTGGCCCGCCAACCGCGGGCGTAGGAGTCGAGCAGGACGAGAAGCCCCCCCGCCTCCGTCCGGACCGACAGGCGGACCTCCCCCTGCCCATCCCGGAGCCACTCCACCGCGTCCCCCGTCCCCTGCGGGTCCCCCACCTGGGGAGGCCCCTCCCACCCCTCCACCGCCGCCTCCCTCCGCCACACCTGAGGCCCCGAAGCGGCGGCCCACCGGGCGGCCTCCTGGGGCCCGGACGCCTTCCGGATTCGGTGGACGACGAAGGCCCGGGGAAGGGCCCCCTCCACGGGACGCCAGTCGATTCCTCCGCCTCCGGGCGCGGGCACCGCCAGCCGGTCCACCCCCAAACGGGCCCAGGCCTCGTCCGGGACGCCGGGGAAGGCGAGGAAGGTGGAGAGGAGGCGGCGGCGGTCCGCACCCAGCGCCTCCTGCAGCAGAAAGAGCCGGCGGGGCTGGAGAACGTCCAAGAGCCGCGCGTCACGGAGGCCGAAGACGGCGCCGAGGTTGGGGGAGAAGACCGGCCGGCCGGTCCCCTCCGGGACGACGCCGGCGATCCGCCCGTGGGGCGAGGCCCCGCTCTGCCGCAGGGTCTCAAGGACCGACGAGGACTCCAGCACGGGACGGGAGGCCGCGAAGGCGGCGTAGGGCGCGTCCCGCTCGAGGAGCGGCGAAAGGAGAACCACCGCCAACCCCGCGGACTTCAAGGCGGCGGCCGTCCCACCTCTTCTCCGCCAGACCCCCGCCATCAGGAGCAGGAGTCCCGCCCCATAGAGGCCGATCAGCTTCGGTTTCAAGAGGAGGTAGGGAAGAGAGCCGTTCAGCGTGTCCGCGAAGGAAAGCCCGGCGAAAGCCAGGGTGCCGAGGATCAGGAGGCGCACCGTCCGCCCGCGCTCCCCGGTCTCCCCCGCCCAGAGGCGCCCCGCGCCTGCGGCGGCCAGGCCCACCCAGGCGAACCAGAGGACCGGCCGGGCGTAGGTTCCCGGAAGGAGTCCGCCGAAGGTCTGGATCCGCACCACCGCCGGGGAATCCACGATCCAGAAGACCACCTGGGCCGCGGCGGCGAGCATCAGCAGGAGAGGCCCCCTCCGCCGGGGGGGGAGCCCTAGGAGGCCCAGGAAGAGGAGCCCCCACAGGAGGGGGCTCACGTACACCGGGGTCCGGGGGTTGAAGAGGGAGGTCAAGGGGTAGAGGCCCGGGGTCAGGTTGGCCGCGGCCCCTTCGAACTTGTAGGCTCGGCACTCGGGGAGCCGGGCCAGCAGGGGAAGCCACTGGGGCGCCGACAGGAGCAGGGCCAGAAGCGCGCTCCCTCCCAGCCTGCCGAGGCAAGCCGGAAAGGCCGGCCGACGCTCTTCCCCCTCCCAAAGCCACAAACCCAGGCCGTAGAGGCACGCCGCGGCGGCCAGGAGGAGCGCCGTCTCCGGGTGGCCGGAGAGGGCCGCCGCCCCCAGGGCCGCGCCGGGGGCCCACCAGGCCCGGGGGCGTTCCAGGGCGAGGTGGACTCCGTAGAGGACCCAACCCAGGTAGGCGCCGGCCCATTCGTTGGGAAAGAGGATCAGGGCGGGAAGCCAGGGGTTGGCCATGGCCAGCAGGGTTCCGAAGCATCGGCCCGCCGGGGGGAGGCCGAGGCGTCCCAGCCAGAGGTAAGCCCCCGCCGCGGCGAAGGGCAGCGTGAGGAGCAGCCCCAGGGAGAAGGTCCAGGCGGAGGGGCGGGCGTAGAAGGGCCAGAGAAAGGGGCAGAAGGGGAAGACCTGACCCGAGGCCAGCGCGGGGACCCCGCAGCCCGCGTACGGGTTCCAGAGGGGAAGGGCGCCCTCCCGCAGGGCCCGGGCGGTGAGCCAGGCGTTGGGGTAGTGGAGGAGGAGGGGGGAATCGTCGGCGCCGGGGAAGCGCATGGCCGTGGTGCGGCGGAAACCCGGCGGAGAGGGAACCCCGGTGACCACGGGGGAGTCGAAGTGGACCGGCAGGAGGGGCCTTCCCTCCACGAAAAAGGGGAGAGCGTAGAGGAAAAGAAGGACGGCCGCCCCCGCCGCCGCGAGACCCGCCCGGGCCCGCCCCCCCGCCGGCTTCACCGGTTTCCCCCGCAAGCTGAACCGCCGGCGCGCCTCCGCCAGCCGAAGGCCAGCCACGCGGCCACCGCCAGCCACCCTGCCGCCGAAACTCCCAGTCCGACCCAGAACCACGGTTCTCGGTAGACGAGCTCCACCGTGTGCGTCCCCGCCGGAACGGCCACGGCCATGAAGGCCCCGAAGGCGCGGAGAACGGGAGCCGGCTGGCCGTCCACGAAGGCCCGCCAATTGGGGTGGTGGTTCATCACGACCTGAAGGACGCAGGCGTCCGGCCCCTCCACGCGCCAGCGCCAGCGGTCAGGCCCCCGCTCCAGCCAGGTGATGGCAGGGGCCTCGAAGTCTCCCTCGGGAGGGGTGACCGGGGGCTCGCGCTCCAGGACCGCCGTGTGGCGCCAGGACCCGGAACGCAGGGAGGCGAAGGTCTTCCGCCAGAGGTCCTCCTCCCCCGAGGCCGTTTCCCACCGGCCCGCGGGACGGACCCAGGGCACCGGTTCCGAGACTTGCTGAAGAACGAGCGGGCCCAGGCTTTGCACGATGGAGAGCCCCTCCCGGGGGCTTCCCCTGTCCGCCACAACCCATTCAACCCCCAGAAAACGCAGGGCGTCCGCCTCCAGCCTCGGGAAGAAACAATAGGTTCCGAAGAGGTCGGTACGGTTCCAGTGATCGGCGAACCTTTTATATCGGTCGAGCAGCAACGGACTCGTGATGCGGATGTCCGACAGCTCCCAGACCAGGTTTTGGTTGGGGCACAGGTCGGCCAGGAGTTCGAGGGGATAGTAGGCCCCCCAAATCCGAGGGTACCCTCCCGCTGCGTCTCCTTGCTTCATAGCCTTCACCACCGCCGGGGGGTCGGCGGAGAGGTCCACGTTGGAAAAATAGCGGCTCATGGAGAGAGGCATTTTCGGGGGAATGAGAAGGAGCACCGCGAGGAGTCCTGTGGCCGGCTCCCGCCACCGGCGGCGTAGGGGAAGCGCGACGATCATCGAGAGGGTAAGGAAGGCGAGGATCTCCATGCGCGCCAATTTCCGGTAGACCTGCGGCCAGAAGAGGCTGTCGGTGAGCACCGAGAGCCAGCAAAGGCCGTAGTACCACACGACCCCGTAGAGGAGCGCCCGCCCTTGGGCCAGCCGCTCCGACCGAGACGCTTGGTGGGCCAGCGCGTCCATTCCCCCCGTTACTAGCCCTAAAAGCCCCAGCCAGAAGGCCTCCTCTCCGTAGCGGGCCACCAGAAGGCCCCCGAAGGTCAGCACCCACCTCAAGGGGCCCTGGACCCAGGGAAACATGACCAGGACTCCGTAGACCAAGACGCCGGTGAAGTAGAGCCGAAGTCTTCGATCTGCGCCGTGAAGGAATCCCACCAGGGCGAGCCCCCAAAAGGGCATGGGAACATAAATTTCGCTCTTGGGATTGATGAGCGAGACCCAATGGCAGTACGGGCCGCCGTCCCAATGCGATTTGTAGCTCCAGTAGGTGCCCAGGTTGGCCACGAGGGGAAGGATGTGCACCGCTGTGAGGATCATCGCCAGGGCCGCCGAAGCGGCCACCGCCCTCCAACGATCCGAGGGTTTCCGGTCCGAAGACCCAAAGGCCAGGTAAGCGGCCACAAGGACCGCGTAAAGTAAAGCGATGAGCGGATGCCCGACAAGGAGCATCAGCCCCACCAACGCCGCGATGGCCGTCAGAGCCCAAGGGCGCTTCCGGTGCCAGGCCTCGGCGGCGAGGAGGCCCCAGGGTGCCACCCAGGCAACCCACGAACTCGAGAGCACAATGGTCTGTTGGGTTAACGGGTTGAAGACCATGAGCGCCGAACCGATCACCGCCGCGGGGCCGCTTAAGCGGAGGTCCCGCAGGAACAGGAACCACCCCGTGAGGCCGCACAAGGCCATGAGGGCGATTCCCAACGAAAAAAGCCACCCCGAGGGTTTGACATAGAAAGGCCAGAAGAAGGGGTTCAACGGCTTGTACTGCGGATCGGAAGCGACCGGAACCCCGCATCCGATCCAGGGATTCCAGAGCGGAAAGCGGCCGCGGTGAAAGTTCTCCGCCAGGTAATCCTGGTAGGGATAGTGGGTGAGCAGGAGCGAGGCGTCCTGGCTGGGCAGGCGGTTGAAGAGGCTCCGCCGGGCCAGCGCGGGGTCCAGGCCGGTGTAGCGCGGGTCGAGCAGGCGGTACCCCAGCAGGTTTTCCCCGCGGAAGAGGACGGGGGAAAAAAAGTACCCCCACAGGCACACCAGGGCGGCCAGGGGCAGGATCGCCCCGAGCCGGGCCCCGTTGGCCCTTTCCCCTTCCGCGCCTTTCTTCACGCGCCGCCCCCTTTCCGCCTCGGCCAAACTCCCACCGGCATTTTGCCCCATTCCGAGAGCTTTCGGGGGAGGGCGCTCCCCTCGGCCCAGGCGTCCAGAAGGAGGGCCAGCGCCAGGAAAAAGCCGAGCCTGAGGGTCAGGGCCAGGTGGAGTGCGTGGCGGTCCATCTCGCAAGGGTCGGCCAGCCCCACCACCGCCGCCTGTAGGAGGGAGACGGCGACGAGGACGGCGGGGAGGAGGAGCAGCGCCACCGGCCTTTTCTTCCGCAGCCTCCAGAACGCCAGCCCCACCGCGGCCAGGGCGGCCAGCCAGAACTCCTTCCACCGTGGGAAGAAGAGAAGCGCGGCCGCGCGGGACACGGGCCAGTCCCCCGGCAGGGTTCCCCGGGAGAGCAGGGGGTCCACGCGCACCCGCCGCCCGTTCTCCCGCTGGTGGACCACCAGAAACGGCCCCACGTGGGCGACGGTCCGGAGGAAGGGCGAGAACAGGTGCCCCCGTGCCTCCCACAGCCAACCCGCCGCCTTCCCCGGGTGGCGGAGGAGAAAACGGAGGTAGGCCTTCAGCCCCCTTTCCTTCACCCACGCTTCGAAGGACCGGTCCCTCAACCTCTCGTCCGGCACCGGGGAGACGGCGTTGGCCATGTAGGCGTTGTGCCGCCCCGCGAAGGACAGGACCAGGGGGGAGACCGGCATGCCTTCGTTTCGGAAGAAGGCCAGGGCCGTGGGATCGGGCAGGATCCGGTCGCAGACGGTGTCGGTCAGGCTGTAATTCCACGCGTTCCGGGTCGTGTGGGAGGCCAGTCCGATCTGGAGGAGGGCGGCCGCCGCCAGGACCGCCGCCAGAACCGCCCCCCGGAAGAGCCCCACCTCCAGACGAAAAGACCGAACGGCGAGCCCCGCCCCCAGGCCGGCGCCCAGGAAGAGCAAGGTGTAGGGGTTGGTGTCCCGCGTGGCGGACCAAAGGACGGCGAGCCCCAGGAGACCCGCCAAGGGGAGGGGCCTCCGGAGCGAAAGGGGATCCCCCTCCTCCGGAGGAAGGTTCCGAAGGAGCAGAGCCAGAAGCAGCACCGACAAGGAATTGCACAGGGACTCGGAGAGGATGGCGAAGGGCCAGAGGAGCAGCTCCAGGCTCAGCCCCATCCCCAGCACGGCGGCGAGAACCAAGGCCTTTCCCCAGGCCGTCCGCATCTTCCGGCGGAGGGCCACGGCGAGCAGGGAGAAGGAGAGGCCGTGGAGGAAGACCTGGAACGGCAGGATGGCCCAGGGGTTACTTCCGAGGACCTTGTAGACCAGCGAGGTTCCCCACGGCCGGTAGGTCCAGAAGGCCCGGGAGAAGAGGGAGGCCTGCGAGATCTGGATCCAGTCTCCGGCGTCCCCCCCGAAGTTGAGGCTGGAATCCCGGTAGGAGAGCAGCAGGCAGGCCCAGAAAACCGTCAGGACCCCCGCCAGGCTCCACCCCTCCCCCTTCTCCTTCGGCCTCATGGACGATCCTCCCGCTCCCCGGCCTTCCCTCGGCCGCGCAAGGGGGGGAGGGCAAGGAGAAGGCAAAGCAACCCCGTCCATCCCGCCACCCGGACGGCCATCTCGGCGGCCGCGGCGAAGGACGGCGAGCGGCCCCAGACCCATCCCGCCAGCACCAAGGCCGCCACGACGATACCGAGCAGGATCAAAGGCATCCGCTTCTTCGCCGCCGCAAAAAACGCCGCCACGGCCAGGAGCATTAGCGCCGCCGGCGGAACCCAAGGGCCGGCCGGGAAGAGAAGGGAAGCGGCCAGCCGGGCCGGCCCGGGCCACTCCACCCGCCGCCCGTCGGAGGAGAGTTCCGGGAGAAAGCGTCTTCGAAAGAGCACTTCCCCGGTCCCCCTTCGCCTCCAGGCCTGCCGGCGTTCCGGCTCGCTCATGCGGGGCGGCGGCGCTTCGATACGGTACAAGGCCAACGCCAGCCCCCCCCCGGCTCCACCCGTCCCCCCGCCGGGGGGCATCCGCCCGTGCCCCCCTTCCCGGCGCTCCCTCCGGAAAGGGATCCAACCAGAAAGAGGAAAGCGAGAAGAATCCCCGCCGAGAGGAGGGCCCTTTCCGCGCCCTTCCCCCTCCCCCACCGTCTGGCCGCCCGCAGGAAGAGGGCCAGGAGAAAGGCCGCCCCGGAAAGGGCCAGGGGAATGGGGGAGACGGCGTAGGCCCATCCGCCCACCGCCGGCGTGAGGCCAAGGCCCAGCAGGAGGAGGGCCGCCACGCCCCGTCCGGGGCGGCGAGGGAGAAAAGCCAGGATCTCCGCCGTCAGGAAGGCCCACGAGGCGCACAGAAGCGCCGTCTGGGCCAGGACCATGGCCAGGGGGTCGGCCCCGAAGGCTCCGGCCCACCGCAGGGGAACCGGTCCCCCCGGACCGCCGGGAGCTGGCATCGCGGAGGACGCTCCGGCGGCCGCGAGAAGGTCCACCGACCCCTGGTCCAGCCAGTACGAATCGCCCCGATGGCTGAGAAGCAGGAGCCCCGCGAAGAGGAGGCCGAGGGAGAGGACCGGCCCCGGCGTAAGGGCCTTGGGCGGGAGCTCAGGCTCCGGTGAACCCTTTTCCCGGACGTCCCGGTGCCGCTCCCAGACGGAAACGGCCAGAAAGAGGAGAGCGAGCCACAGCGCCGCCCGGAAACCCATGGCCGCGCCGGCTGCGTGGCGGTCGATCTCCCCCGGGTCCGCCAAGACCACCACCACCGCCTCCACGAAGGAGGCGGACCAGAGAGCCAGCGGAAACCAGGCGCGCCAAGTTCTTCCCGCGAGGCCGCAGGCCAGGGCCGCCACGAAGGCCGCCCAGGCGGGCCACTCCCCCGGCGGGTGCAGGATCCGGAACAGCGGCCGCAGGGCCTCCAGCCTGCCGTTCACCGCCTGCCGCGAGGAGAGGGGCGGCCATGGGGCCGAGGGGGAGAGGTCGGGGAGGTAGGCCAGGGTCGCCGGGGCGATGCCGTAGTTCACCGTGTCCAGGACCGGCGAAAGGGCCCCCGAACGCTCGCGCCACAGCCAGCCCAGGACGGCGGCGGGGTGGGTCAGGACGTACTGGAGGTAGGCTCTTCGCCCGTTCCGCAGCACCCATTCCTCGAAGACCGGGTCCACCTTGGAGAGGTCGGGCCGTTCGGAGAGGCGGTTGGCCATGTACGCGTTGAACCTTCCCCGGAACTCTTCCAGGATGGGGCTTTCGGGCATTCCCTGGCGGCGAAAGAAGGCACGGGGCTCCTCGTTGGTGAGGACCCGCTGGCAGACGACGGTGGTCAGCGAATAGGTCCAGGGGGTTCGCTCGGAGCGCTCCATGGCGGCCTGGCTGAGACCGAAGACAACGAGAAAGGTGGCGGCGGCCGCCGCCCAGCCGCGCCACGGCAAACCCCTTTCCCAGCGCAATACGCTCACCGCGGCCGTCAGGGGGAACGCCGCGAGGAGAACGTAGGCGTGGGTGTCCCTCGTGAAGGCCCACAGAACCGAACAAGCCAAGAACGCGGCGAGGAGTGGCGCCTTGCTTTCCTTCGCCTCCGCCTTCCCCGAGAGGGCGAGGAGAGCGGCCGCCGAGAGGGCCCACAGCGAATGGGCCACCGATTCGGAGAGGAGGTTCAGGTTCCAGAGGGAAACCTCCTCCGCCAGGCTGAAAAGCAACACCCCCGCTGCCGCGAGGCCTTGGAGGATCCGGGGCCGCACGAGCCGAGCCAGGGAAAAGGCGAGAGCCCCCCAGGCCGCGGCGTGCAGGAGGACCTGCGCCGCCACGAGGGTGAGGGGGGAGGGCCCGAAGAGGCGGTAGAAGAGGGGGACCACGAAGGGGCGCCGCACCCAGAACTGGAGGTCGGAGAGGGCGAAGCGGGACTGCCGAAGGTAATCCTCCGCGTCTCCGGAGAGGACCACCGATCCGTCCTGGTAGCTCAAGGCCAGCAACAGGAGGTAGGCCAGGAACAGGAAGAGGACCAGGAGGTTCGATGTCTCCGGCCCCTCCGCCCGCTCCCCTTCCCTCCCCGGAAGGGTGGACACTCCCGCCGCAGGGCGAAAGGAGGATGGGTCAACCCCAGGGGAATCGGAGGGGCGAAGCGCCGCGTCGCTTCCGCGCATGGTCCTACTGTACCATGGCCCCGCGGAGGCCATCCGAAGAGGGAGGCGGCGGTGAAAGCGGTGGCGGGAAAGCCGGAGGGAGAGGGTTCTTCACGGCGGGGAGGCCTCTCCCCGGAGGCCGCGGCGGGCCTCCTCGCCGGGGCGGTTCTGGTCCTCCACTTCCTGCCGCTCCTGTGGGGCTGGCACGCCGTGCCCTTCCACCTGCTGGCGCCCGCCTTCACGGGGGGGAACCAGGCCGCCGCCCGCCACCTCCCGCCGGCCCTGCGGCACCTTCCGGGGGACGACCCCACCGGCGTCCTGCTGGACTACCCCGGCGCCCACTACACCGCCCAGCGGCTGCGGAGGGGCGAAATCCCCTGGTGGAACCCCCTCGCCGGCACCGGCCGGGCCTGGACCGGCAACGGGCAGGTCTTCCCCTTCTCTCCCTTCCTTCTGCCCTTCGTGGCCTGGCCCTCCCCCCACACCTACTCCTTGGGGCTGGTGCTCCTGGCCCTGTACTCTCTCGTTTCCGCCTTCGCCTTTTTTCGGGAAAGCGGCGCGCCTTCGCCCGCGGCGGCGCTGGGAGCGTTCCTCTGGACCTTCAGCCCCTTCGCCTGCGCCTCCTGGGCCATGAGCTCGGTCTGGGCCTACTGGTGCTTCCCGGCGGCGGCGGCGGGAACCTCGCGGGCCCTGCGCACCGGGTCCCTCTTCGCCTGGGCGGCCGCCGGGGCCGCGTCGGCCCTCATGGCGCTTTCGGGACAGCCGGAGACGGCCTTCCTCCTCGCCCTGGGCCTTCCCCTCCTCTTCCTCTTCCACCCGACCGCCCCGCGGAGCGCACGCGGCTGGCTCGGGCTCTCCCTCTGCGCCGCCGCGGCGGTCCTCCTGTCGGCCCCCCAGTGGGCGCCGCTCTTGGACACGGCCCTCCGGTACTCCTCCTACAAAGGGGCCGGCCTGGCTCACGCCCTGAACCTGGCCCACTCCCCGCTCTCCTTCCTCGACCCCTCCTCCTCGGTCTTCCTGCCGCCCTTTCTCTGGGCGGGGGTCTTTCTGGCCCTCACCCGGCGGCCTCTCCGGTGAGAGGTCAAGGCCTCCGCGGCGGCCTGTCTCCTCTGCCTCCTCCAATCCCTTCCCTCCCTCAACGCCACCCTTCCCTTTCGGCTGATTCGGCTGGGGGGCCTCATCCCGCCCCTTCACGCGGACGAACTGGCGGTGGTCCCCCTCGCCGTCCTGGCGGCTTTCGGCTTCGGGGAACTCCTCGAAGGACGAAGGGAAGGGAACGGAGAGGCCCTGCGGCGCGGCTTCGCGCTCCTTCCGTGGGGGGCGCTCGCGTTGTGGGCCGTCGTTCAGAGGGCCAATGTCCCCACGGCGCCGGTCCTCGGTCCGATCTGGCTGGCGGGGACCTTTTTCCTCGGGGCGGCGCTCCTTTGGGCGAATCTGCCCCGTTGGAAAGGTCCCCTCCTGGCGGCCCTGGCGTTGGCCGGAGCCCTCCTGCCCTGCGCCCTCGCCGGCTTCCGCTACCCCGGCTTCTCCCCCGCCGCCTCCCCCCGCTGGCCCCTTTCCCGGGAGGGTGGGGAGCCGGGGAAGGCCCCTCCGGAACGGATCTGGGCCCCCTCCAGCCCCCGGACCGGCGCGCCCCTCCTCACCCCCAACCTGAACCTCCTGTCGGGCCTGCCGGACCTCCGGACGGCCTCGGTCCTCCACCCGCCGGGGGCCCTAGCCCTCGCCCACGCCTTCGGGCCCGGCGGCCACCTAGGCCACCTCTTTCTCGGCTGGCCGACGGCGCCGCCGGAGCTCCTGTGGTTCCTGAACGTGGGGTGGGTCCTCCTCCCCGGAGAGGGGGGCGAAGTGCGGGCCGAGAGGCGGGAGGCGGGGCCCCGGGCCTTTCTCTGCGGCGAAGTCCTCGCCGTCTCCGGCGAGGAAGAGGCGCGGAAGGCCTTCGGAAGGCTCCTCTCGGAGGGGCGCCTGCACCGGACGGCGGTGGTGCTGGAAGAGCCTTCCCTGCCGGCGGTGGCGGGGGAGCCGCTCCCGCCGGAGGCCTCCCTCCGGTGGCTCCGGTACCTCCCCGAACGGGTCGAACTCCAGGTCTCCTCCCCCCGGCCCGCCTTTCTCGTTCTCTTGGACGCCTTCGACCCCCGCTGGAAGGCGGAAGTGGACGGCAGGCCCGTCCCCCTGTACCGCACGGACGTGGCCTTTCGGGGGATCGCCCTCCCGGCGGGCTCCCACCGGGTGGTCTTTCGGTTTCATCCGGTCCTTGGCCGGTGGGGGATCACGGCGGGGCTGGCGGCGTGGGGGCTTTTCCTGGGGTGGGCGCTGGGGCGGCGCTCGGGCCGCCTCCGAGGCCCGCCGCCGCTTCCTCGAGGAGCCGCCGGGCCTCCGGGTCGGGGTCTTGCATCAGCACCGCGAGGGCGCGGTTCCGGACCCGAAGGGCCCCCGGCAGGTCCCCCGTGACCCGCCGGGCTTCGAGGAGCAACAGGAGCGGCCCGATCCGCTCCCCGCGGGTGAGGGCGCAGGCCCGTTCCGCGGCCTCAACCGCCTCCCGCCCCGTTTCTTTCGTGAGGGCTCCGCCTCGAAGCAGGCTTCGGGCCAGCCCCTCCCACGGGGAAGGGTCGCCGGGGGCCAGGCGGGCCGCCTTCCGGTAGGCCCCCGCCGCCTCCTCCCACCGGTTCTGGGCCGCCAGCGCCTTGCCCAAAAAGTGCCAGGCCGCCGGCTCGTCGGGGCGGAGGTTCGTCACGTACCGGTAGCAGGCCTCCGCTTCCCGGTACTTTCCCTGGGCGGCGAAGGCCGGGCCGAGGTTCATCCAGGCGAAGACCTCCCAGGGCTTCAGCGCCGTGGCGCGCTTGAGCACCTCCGCCGCCTCCCGGGCCCTCCCCCGGGAGAGCAGTTCGGTGCCCAGCGCGTTGAGGACCCCGTAGTGGCGGGGCACCCGCCGAAGCGTCGCCTCGAAAAAGGCCACCGGGTCGCGCCACAGGCGGGCCTGGTCCCAGGCGCGGACCCCCAGGGCCGCAAGGAGGAGCCCCGCCGCCGGAAGGAACGTCCTTCGCCAGCGGGGGTGCCGGGAGAGAACCTCGGCGGCCCCGAAGGAGAGCGCCCAGAAGGGCCCCACCAGGGCCACGTAGGTGTAGTGGTCGGAGGTCCACTGGGGGCCGGCCTGGATGAGCCCCGAGACCGGGGCGATGACGACGAGGAACCAGAGCCAGCCGGAGAGAAACCACGGTCGCCGCCGCGCCTCCCACAGGGCCAGGAAGGTGATCCCCGCCAGCAGGAGGCCCGCCGAGGCCGCCGTCCCCCACCCCACCCCCCCTTCGGGGATGGGAGGGAGGAAGACCAGCCCCACCGGCCACAGGGTCTTTCCGAGGTAGTCGGCGTAGCCGGCGAGGGCCACGGTTGCCCGGGAGGAGAGGGGGAAGGCTTCCAGGGGCATGAAGGCGTCGAGCCGGTGCTGGGCGACCACCGTGAGCAGGCCCGCCGCCAGAGAAAGGGCCATCAGAGGGATTTTCTCAACGATCAACGGCCGGAGGCCCCCCCAAAAGGCCTCGCGCCCCGGACGGTCCCATCGGCCGGGGAGGGCCAGGCGACCCAAGGGCCACAGGTCGAGAAGGAGCAGGAGGAACGGGCCCGTCACCAGCATGGATTTCGCCAGGAGGCAGAGGGCGAAGAGCAGGAGGACCGCGCCGTAGCGGAGGGGGGAGGGCCTTCGGACGTACGCGGCGTAGGCCAGCAGGGCCCCGAAGAAGAAAAAGGTGGAGAGGACGTCCTTCCGCTCGGCGATCCACGCCACGCTCTCCACGTGGAGGGGGTGGACGGCGAAGAGGAGGGCGGAGAAGAGGCTGGGGCCCGTTCGCCCCGTGGCCCGATCCAGAAAGGCGAAGAGGAGCAGGGCGGCGCCCAGGTGGAGGAGGACGCTGACCCCGTGGTGGCCGCGCGGGTCCAGGCCGAAGAGGGCCACGTCGGCCATGTGGGAGAGCCAGGTGAGGGGGTAGTAGAAGCCGAAGGAGAGGTCGGTGAAGGCCCAGCGGGCGTTGGCCCAGGTGAGACCGGCCTTCACCCGGGGGTTGTCGGTGACGTAGACCTGGTCGTCGTAGGGCAGGAAGGGGGCCCCCAGGAGGGGCCAGAAGACGGCGGCCGCGGTCCCCGCGAGGAGCAGGGCCGCCCAGAAACGCTTCCTGGGTTCCAGGGCTTTCCCGCCGCTCACGGCCCGTCCCCCAGAAGCCGCTCCGCCCGCTCCGCCGCCTCCCGGTCGCCCCGCCTCCGCGCCGCTTCCACCGCCTCTTGGGCCGTCCGGCGCGCCTCTTCGCCTTTTCCAGCGGCCTGTTGGGCCTCGGCCAGCTGGACCAGGATGCGGGGCTCCCTCCGACCGGAGATCCGGGCGGCCCGCTCCAGGAAGGCCACGGCCTCCCAAGGCCGGGGACCGCCCCGGCGCCCCGGGTCGAGAAGGATCGCCCCCAGCCGCCGCAGCGCCTCCGCCGACTCGGGATCGTGCGCCGCCGCCGCCCGGAGGTGGACCTCCGCCTCGCCGAGGCTCCCTTGCCGCCAAAGGGCCGAGGCCAGGTTGAGACGGGCCGCCGTGGAGCGGGGCGCCTCCGCCACCGCCTCGCGAAGGAGGTCCAGGCCCTGGGCCTGTCCCCGCTCGAGGAGCAGGATGGCCAGGTTCACCTTGGCCTCGGTGCAGGTCGGATCCAACTCCAGGGCCCTTCGGAGGTGGGCCTCCGCCTCGGCGGATTGTCCCTCCTGGAGCCTCGCCATTCCCACGTTCAGGTAGGCCAGATAAGAGGGGGCGACCTCCAGGGCGCGGCCGAAGAGGGTGGCGTCGTCCCTCCAGAAGCGGGCTTGCCGGAAGGAGAGCCCCCCCAGGAGGAGGAGAAGGAGGGCCGCCGCCGCCCAGGCCCGCCGGGACGCCACGCCGACGGGGGCGGGGAAGGCCCAGAGGAGGGCCATCGAGACCCCCACCAGCGGGAGGTAGGTGTAGCGGTCGGCCATGGCCTGCCTCCCCGCCTGGACGATCCCGAGCATGGGCCCCAGCGCCACGAGGTACCAGAACCAGCCCGTGAGGAGGAAGGGGCGGCGCCGAGCCTCCCGGAGGGCCAGGGCGGTGATCAGAGCCAGGAGAACCGCGGCCGGCACGACCTTCCCCGCCGGGTGGCCCTCCAAGGGGAAGGGGTAGAAGACGGCGAGGCCGCTGGGGACCGCGGCCCTGGCCAGGTAGGACGCCGCGGAGACCACCGCGTTCGAAAGCCGCAGGGAGAGGGGGAGGACCATGAGGCCCGTCACCGCGCCGAGGTTCCTCTGGGCCGTGAGGGTGACGACCCCGAAGAGGAGGGAGAGGGCCAGGAGGGGGAGCTTCTCCAGGAGGGCCCGGCGCCACGTCACCGGCGGGAAGGGGCCCGGCGCCGCGCCCTCCCCCATTCCCAGCCGCCCCAGGGGCCAAAGGTCGAGGAGCAGAAGCAGAATGGGGGCCGTCACCGCCGTAGGCTTGGCGGAGAGGGAAGCCAGGAGAAGCAGGAAGACGGCGAGGTAACGGCCGGTCCCCGGGCGCCGGGCGTACCGGAGGTACGCCAGGAACGCCCAGAAGAGGAAGAAGATGGAGAGGACGTCCTTCCGCTCGGAGATCCACGCCGCGCTCTCCACGTGGAGGGGGTGGAGGGCGAAGAGGGCGGCGGCGAGGAAGCTGCGGGCCCGGTTCCGCGTCGCTTCGTCGAGGAACCGGAAGAGGAGGAGGGCCGAGAGGGCGTGCAGGAGCAGGGAGACGGCGTGGTGGCCCCGGGGGTCCAGGCCGAAGAGGGAGACGTCGGCCATGTGGGAGAGCCAGGTGAGGGGGTAGTAGAAGCCGAAGTAGGTGGTGGTGAAGGCCCACCGGAGGTTCTCCAGGGTGAGGCCCGCCTGCACCCGCAGGTTTTCGGTGACGTACACCGGGTCGTCGTAGCGGACGAACCCCGCCCCGAGGAGGGGGCTCAAGAAAACCAGGGTGAGTCCCAGCAGGAGGAGGGCCGGGACCAGGCGGCCGCGCCAGAGGAGTCCGGAGGTCCCGTCACTCCCCATGGGCGGCCTTCTTCTCCGGGGCGGCCAGCAGGATGAACTGGTAGGCGAAGAGGGAGGGCCACAGGCGGGCCAGGACGTAGTAGGCGTACTCCACCGCCCGCCAGAAGGCCGTGGCCGCGCGGCTTCTTCCGGCGAAGAGCTCGAAGGGGATGGGGGTGACCTTCCGGCGGAGGACCCGGTAGCCCTGGGACTCGAGGAGGCGCCGGAAGGTCTTCCCCGTGTAGAGGGTCACGTGGGAGCGGTCCAGGATCCCCCGGTCCCGGTACTCGAAGCGGCCGAAAAGGAGCGAGAGGCGCACGGTGAAGTGGGCGACGTTCCCGGTGGAGGCCAGCACCGTGCCGTCCTCGAGGAGGAGGTCCTTGGCCTGGGAGAGGACCTCCGGGGCGCGCCGAAGGTGCTCCAGGACGTCGGCGAAGACGACCGCGTGGAAGCGTCCCGCCTCCGCCCGGGAGGGAAGGCCCTCCCGGTCCAGGTCCCGGACCCAGAGGCGGGCGTAGGCGGCGCCTTCCTCCTCGGGCAGGGGCCGGTCGTTGACGCCGCACACCTCGCACCCCTTGGCCTTCAGGAGCGCGGCGTAGGAGCCTTCGGCCCCCACGTCCAGGACCCTCGCCCCCGCCGGCACCATGCGGGAGACGCGCCCGTGGCTGGAGAGGGGGCTCTTCTTGGCGGGGTAGCGGCGCCGGGCCTCCTCGCCGATCCAGGGGCAGGAGACCAGCCCCAGGGAGAAGAGCTTGTAGCGGAGCACCGCCAGGGAGACGTCCCGGGCGTACCTCAGACCGTTGACGTAGCAGATTTCGCCCCCGTAGTAGGTCGGGATGGGGATCTCCACGATGGGAAGGCCCTGGTGCAGGAGCTCCACGATGATCTGCGTGTCGAAGTGGAAGTCGTCGGTGTAGGCCCGGTAGTGGAGGCGGCGGAGGGCCTCGGCGGCGTACATCCGGTAGCCCGAGTGGAACTCGGAGAGGCGGCTCCCCAAGAGGAGGTTCTCGTAGGCGGTGAGGATCCGGTTGCCCACGAACTTGTACAGGGGCATGCCCCCCCGCAGGGCGCCCCGGCGGTCCAGCATCCGGGAGCCGAAGACCGCCGCCGGGCGCAGGGACTCCGCCGTTCGGATGAAGTCGGGGATCCGCTCCGGGGCGTACTGGCCGTCGCCGTGAAGAAGGATCACGTAGTCGAAGCCCCGCTCCAGGGCGTAGTCGTACCCCCGCTTCTGGTTGCCCCCGTAGCCGAGGTTGCGGGGGTTGCGGTAGACCTTCAGCTTCGAGAGGCCTCGGGAGGCCTTGTACCCCTCGCCGAGGAGGGCCGTGTCGTCGGTGCTGGCGTCGTCGAAGACGTAGACCTCTTCCAGCCGCTCCCAGGCCTCCCCGGGGATCCGGTCCAGCACCCGCGCCAGGGTGGTGACGGCGTTGTAGGCCACCACGAAGACGGCGAAGCGGAGGGGACGGCGGTCGGAGGCGTCTTCGGGGTTCCCGGGCGTCGGGGCCATGTCCTTCCCTCGGGCCGATTCTATCCGATTTTCCCCCCGAGAAACGAAAGCGGCCGCCGGTTGACCGGCGGCCGCGGAGCGTCTCTCGAGAGCGGCCCTTACGGGGTGGCGGGGGAGGCGGGGGCGGGGGCCGCCGCGTCCTGGCCGCCGAGGCCCGTGTGGACGTGGGTGGTGGTGGCGGCGGGCACCTGGCCGTGGAGATGGAAGGCCCGGAAGAAGTCGCGGTACTGGCCCAGCACCGCCTCGGCCTTGGCCCAGGTGACCACCTCCTCGGGCTGGGTGGAGAAGAAGTTGAGGCCCGTGCGCCTCAGGATCACCGCCAGGTCCCCCTCCTTGAGGACGGCGGCGGTGTTCCAGAAGCCCGTCTGCGGGGCGATGCCCGCCTGCCCCAGGGTCTGCGTCGCCCCGGCGGGGGTCCACCCCCCCGAGGGGGCCGGTTTGTTCATGACCCCGATGAGGAGGACGGCGAAGTCGCCCTGGGAGATGGGGTCCTCCGGGGCGGCGGCGAAGGCCGAAAGGGCCAGCAGGGACAACGCCAGAACGGCCGAAACGATGAACCCTTTGCGCATGGGAGGTCCTCCTAAGGGAAGAATATAGGAAAAGCCGCGGGGCATGTCAACGGGCTTTCCCTTCGCGGCCCCTCTCACCCCCGCCGGGACCTTCCCCCCAACAGCTCCGACCAGCGGCCGGCCTTGGCGACGATCCAGGGGATCTTCCGGGGCTCCTTCCCCGTCTCGTAGTAGTAGTGGCTGTAGTAGTAGCTCTCGTAGTAGCTCCCCGACTTGGGGTCCACGTCGTTGAGGACGAGTCCCGCCACCGGGATGTCGTGGCGCCTCAGGGTCAGGAGCGTCCGCTCCAGGAGGGGCCGCTGGGTGGCCTTGTACCGCGCCACCAGGAGGACCAGGTCGGCCATGCCCCCGAGGATCTGCGCGTCGGCGAGGCTCATGGCCGGCGGGGAGTCCACGATGACCCAGGTGAAGTCCCTCCGCAGGCTCTCCAGAAGATCCTGAAAGCGCTTCATGGAGAAGATCTCCGGCGGGTTGGGGGGGACCGGCCCCGAAGCCAGCACCCAGAGGTTGGGGTGGGGGCCCTGAACGAGGAACTCCGCGAGGGGGGCCTCCTTCTGGGCCAGGAACGAGGTGAGGCCCTTCTTCCCGGGGACGCCCAGGCTCCGGTGGACCTGGGGGCGCCTCAGGTCCCCGTCCAAAATCAGGGTCCTGTCGCCCGTGTTGGCCAGCGTCCGGGCGAGGTTCACCGCCACGGTGGTCTTGCCCTCCTTGGGGCCGGCGGAGGTGACGAGGATGCAGTTCCGCTGGGAATTCTCCGTGGCGTAGAGCAGGGCCGTCCGCAGGGTCTGGAAGGACTCCACCGCCGCCCGGTCGGTCTCCTGGCTCAGGGCGGGGACGAGGGTGAGCAGGTTCAGGCCCAGGCGCTTCTCCAGCTCCTCCACGTCCTTGACGCGGGTGTCCAGGTACCGCCAGGCCAGCACCCACCCGGAGGAGGCCATGAGGCCCAGCATCAGGCCCAGGAGCATGTTCAGGGCCTTCCGGGGCTTCACCGGCGCCACCGGCGGGACGGCGTGGTTCACGATGCGCACGTTGCTGGAGAGCAAGGCCGAGCTGACGTTCAGCTCCTTCATCTTGTCGTAGAGGAGGTCCATGTACTTCTTGATGGCGGCCCCGCTGGTGGTGAGGGCCTCTCCCCGGGAGGCCCCCTCCACGAACTGGAGGCCCTGGCGCTTCACCGCCTCCAGCTCGGCGGTGAGGTTGGCCCGCTCGGAGCGGAGGGCGGCCAGCTGGGCCTGGTAGCTCTCCAGGATGGCCTGCCCCTGCTTCTGCAGGCGCTGCTTCAGCGCCTTCACGTCGGGGTGCTGGGGGGTGTACTTGACGAGGAGGCGGCTCAGCTCCCGGGCCATTTCGTTGTACTGGCGGGTGCTCTCCTGGAGGCCCAGGTCGGTGGAGGTGGTGGGGAGGCTGGCCGTGTCGTCCCCCCGCGCCAGGGCGGCGCGGATCTGGCCCACCACGGCGCTGGTCTCGCTCTCCCGGACGGCCACGTCGTTGAGCTTGAGCTCCAGGGCCTCGATGCGCTTGTCGAGGATCTCCTTCTGGTTCTGCGGGAAGTAGGAGCCGGAGGCCTGGAGGGTGGAGGCCACCAGCCCCTGCTGGCGGACGTACTCCTCCTGCATCTTCTTGGCTTCTTCCAGCATGGCGGCGTTGGCCCGCCGGATGACCTCCAGCGCGTCCTGCAGGGTCTTGTCCCGGTAGACCTCGGCGATGGTGTCGGCCCACCGGGCCACGTCCTCCTTGAAGGGGGCGCTCACGGTGATCTTGAAGAGGGCGCTGTCGCGCACCGTCTCCACCTTGGTCCAGGCGGCCAGGAGCTTCCACGCCTCCTGGGGGTCTGCCAGGTCCCGAACGCCTGGGTGGGAGGCGAGCTTGAGCCGGTCGGCCGCCTCCTGCATCACCGCCTGGCTCCGGATGATCTCCGCCTGGGAGTTGTAGAACTTCTCCTCCTCCATCCAGGAGGTGGCCCCCGTGGGGTTGTACGTGTTGAGAGGGGTGCGGCTGTAGGACTGGACGTAGACCGTGGCGGTGGCGGAGTAGACGGGGGTGGCCAGGAAGGAGTAGAGGGCCGCCAGCAAGAGCCCCGCCAGGGAGAGGCCGGCGATCCACCAGCGGTACTCCCAGAAGAGCTGGACCCACTCCAACAGGTCGAACTCGGTCTCGGCCGGGCCGGGTTCGGCGTAGACGGGCAAAGCGTTTCGGTTGCCGGGCATGGGGGATGGCGCTCCTTTGGGGTCGGGACCGCTTCGGCGGGCCCCTTCGGTCAGAAGAACTTCCGTTCCTTCACCACCACGTGGTCGTTGGGCAGGAGGGGCACGTCCTCCCGCTTTCCCTTCTCCACGTCGGTCACGTCCACGGTGAGGACCTTCGGGGTTCCCTGGGGGGTGTCCCTCAGGATGTCCACCTTGTCCTTCTTGGCCCACTGGGTGAAGCCGCCGGCCAACGTGATGGCCCTCAACAGGGTGAGGTCCCGGTTGTAGGGGAAGGAGCCGGGGTTCTTGACCTCCCCGGAAACGTAGACCGACTTGATGGCCTGCACGTTGATGACGTCCTGGTCCAGGACGAAGATGTTGCACTGTTCGCTGCCGGCGCCCAGGAGTTCCTCCCGGGTGAAAACCTTGGTCTTCAACTGACCGGAGGCGTCCCGCCGCGTGATCTCCACGTCGCCGGACTTGCTGGTGTACCCCCCCGCCTGGCTCACGGCGTCCAGGACCCTCAAGGCCCCCTTCAGGGGGACCCGGCCCGGCGACCCCACCTCGCCGAGGACGTTGACGTAGCGGCTGCCGTACTCCAGGAGCTGGATCCCCACCTGGGGACCCTTGACGAACTGCCCCAGGAGATCCTCCAGCCGCTTCTGGAGTTCGGGGACGGTGAGCCCCCCCACCTGCACCTTGTCCAGGACCGGGAAGGTGATGGCGCCGGAGGGGTCCACCACCACCGTCTGGCTCATGTTCTCCACGTTGTAGACGGTGATCTGGAGCTTGTCGCCGGGGCCCAGCGGGTAGGCCGGCGGCGTGTCGGTGGCGAAGAGGTCGCCGCCCGCTCCCGTCTCCGCCCCGGTGTTCCACCGGAAGAGCAGCCCCTGGGGCAGCCAGGTGAGGCTCGGTCCGGCGGCGGCGGGGACCTCCACCGCGACTCCCTCCGGGACCTTTTTCACGAAGGCTTCCAGCCCCGCCGCCACGGTGATCGTTCCCTGGGGCCGAAGGACCCACCGCTGGACGGCCCCCTCCGAAAAACCCGTCACCTGAAGCGGACTTCCCGCCTCACAGCGGATTTCCCCCGGACGGCCCGACAAACGGAGGTCTCCCGAGGCCCGACACGGAGTCCCGACCACCACCGCCGCGGCCAGCGCCGCGGCTCCGAAGACCCAGAAGCCCATGTGACGATTTCGGTTTTCCAACGCTTCCCTCGCGAATCCATCCCGGCGCCCGAAAATCTCGGACCTTGCCTGGGCGCGTCTTGCGCGGCTGTCCGCCTTGCAGTATACCCCTTCGCTCGCCCCGAT
Organism: Acidobacteriota bacterium; assembly: GCA_037444825.1. Classification (GTDB taxonomy): domain Bacteria; phylum Acidobacteriota; class UBA4820; order UBA4820; family DSQY01; genus JBFLVU01. The sequence continues at coordinate 114,529 of JBBILR010000006.1, forward strand.
GTCCAACCCCGTGCCGCCCTTCTCCACTCCATTCCCCGCGGCGGCCTTGGCTCGCCAAAGGCCGGTCTTTCAGCCGCCCCAGGGGCCGGGGGTTCACGCGCCGAGAAAACGGGCGCCGGTCTCCCGGCGCCCGCGGCGGTGGTTCCTGGAGGGGGCCCTACCAGCCGAGCATGGCCTGGAGGACGAAGCGGTTCTCCTTGTAGGTGTAGGGCTTTCTGAGACCGAAGCCGTCGAAGTACCGGATGTTGCTGTCGCGGTTCTCGTACTGGTAGTTGGCCCTCAGGCTGAACTGCCGGGTCAGGTGGAAGCCCAGCTCGCCGTACAACCGGGAGATTTTGTCCTTGCGGTCCTGGCCCTGGGTGAGGAGGAACTCCAGCGTGGTGGGGCTCCCCGTCCCGAAGACGTCGGCCTTCACCGAGTCGGGGTAGTTGTTCTCTTGGTAGAGGTAGCCCGCCGTCCAGAAGAAGTACCGCGAGACCTGCTGCTGGAGCTGCAGACGGCCCTGGTTGGCCGTGTAGTAGTTGTTCACGTTGTAGGTGGACTGGTAGGCGTGGCGGGAGAGGAGGAGGTCCACCTTGAAGGCCTCGGCGGGCTGCCACCCGAGGCCGAGGTCGGCCACGAGGCCGCTGAACTCGCTGAAGTCGTTGTCCTTGAAGTTCATGCGGCTCCAGCCGAACTTGGCGAAGCCGGTGAAGGTCTCCTTGTGGGCGCCCTCCCACCCGGTGAGCAGGGTCCACTGGTCGTACTTCTTGTTCAGGGTGGTGTAGAGGTACAGGTCCTGCGGCTTCTCGTTGGGGTCGCTGGTCAGGTACTCCACCGACGTCACCCAGGCGCTGGCGGGGCTCAGGGCCCGCTTCCAGCGGAAGCCGCCGCCCGCCTGGTCGTAGTTGTAAAAGGGGCGGAGCACGTTGTCGTTGTTGAAGTGGACGGTGTTGTACGTCGCGAAGAGGCCCACGGTGTCGAGGGCGCTCACCGGCCGGTCGTAGCCCATCTGCACCTCGTCCCGGTAGAAGGGGACGTTGCCGAAGACGCGCTCGTAGCCGGGGTCGAACTCGTTCACCTCCTGGACGCCGCGGATGAAGTGGTTGTTCAGGGTGAACTTCCCCCCGTCCGCGAAGCCGAAGTTGCTCTTGAAGTCGAAGTTGTAGGCGTTGTGGGAGGAGAGGTTGAAGTCCTGGTAGTCCTTGTACTGGTACCCGAAGTCCAGCCTCACGTAGGACTCGCGGAAGGGAAACTCGATCCCCAGCGTGGGGCGGACGAGCCAGAAGGAGTCGCTCACCTCCCCCAGGGGCATGGAGGAGTCCTGGAGATAAAGGTTGTCGGTGTGGGTGTACACCGCCTCCACCGACGGGTAGAAAATGGCGTTCCCGACGGGGATTCCTTCCCCGGCCCACACGGCCGCCGCCGCCAGCGCGGCCATGGCCACCATCCCGATTTTCGTCGCTCGCATCGGCATACCCCCTTGCGTCAAGGGCCTTTTTCGAAAATCAACCATAAGATAACCGCTCCGGCTTCGCAAGTCAAGTCATTTTCTCAATGTTTCAATGTCAACGGCCTGAAAACGCTGAACAAAAGAGCCTCCGTGTGCCATTATGGCACGATCAACACCCCTTCTCGCCAAGCCTTGGTCGGCCCAGCGCCCGTCAGCGGCCCTTGCGGAGGGCCAGGGCCCACCTCCCCAGCTTCCCCGCCTGCTCCACCCACCGGGCCGGGTAGAGGGCCGGCAGGGGCCACCCCTTGCGCCCGGGGTACCGCTCCCGCATGAAGGCGGCGGGGGGGAAGGCGATCCGGAAGGCCGCCCGCAGTCCGTTTCCGAGCCCCTCGTGGCGCAGGCGGCTCAGCAGGTTCGCGGTGGCCGCCTCCCGCGGCGGCAGACGGAGGAGCACCGCCTCCCGCCCCGCCCCGAGCCTGCCCAGAGGCTCCTCCGGAAGGGGCACGGCGAAGCGCTCGGAAAGCCACCGGAGGCCCCGGGCCACGGCCGCGCCCATCCCCGACCGCTCGGCCAGGTCGGTCAGGCAATCCCAGGAGAAGGAATCCCCCTCCCGCTCCAGGACGGCCCGGAGGTCGAAGAGGACCCCCGCCTTGGGGGGCTCCGAGGCGTGCTGGAGGAAGGCGTGGCCGCAGAGGTGGACCACCAGCGCCTCCGGCGAGAGGGCCCGCAGGTTTCGTTGGCCCCACCGGAACTCCCGGAGCCCTTCGAGAAGGCAGGAGGCCCCGTTTTTCCAGCGGTCATCCCCCGGGGCGTAGACCAGGGCCCCGTGCAGTTCCACGGGGAAGGCGGCCCCGGGGGAGACGAGGTCCGGCAGGTGCTGGGAGAGCGACCAGAAGGGCAAGGGGATGCCGGGCTCGGCCCGCCGGTAACCCTCCCTCTCCAGCGCCGCGAAGGCCCGTTCGGCCTCGCCGGGGCTTTCGAAGAGGAGGTCCAGGTCCGAAAGGGGCCGCAGGTGGGGTTCGGCGTAGTACCGGAGAGCCAGGTGGGCCCCCTTGAGGAGGATGGGGCGGCAACCCTCCGTCCGGAGGAGGTCGAGGGTCCGCTCGATCTCCCCCCAAGCCGCCGCCGAACCCGCGCGGTAGCGGTTCATCCGGGCCTCCGCCTCCCCCCGCGCCCAGGGCGGCAGGGAGGCCAGAAGACCGGAGGCGCGCCAGGCGGCGTAGGCCAGCGGAAAGAGGCCCTGGCCCGTCAGCTCCACGAGGAAGTCGGCCCAAGCACCGGGGTCCGAGACCCACGTAAGCGCCGTCTCCGGACGCTCCACCGCCGACAGGAGTTTGGGCCAATGGGGGGGAAGGGAAAGGGACGACGTCGCTTTCATCCACCCCCTTTCCTCCGGCCGTCACCCCCGAAGGCCTTCATCCACCGAAGCGGCCTTTGCCCGCCAAAGGCCGGTTTTTCGGCCGACGGCGACCATCGGCCGCCCCATCCGCCCTGGGGCATTCGACCGATGGTGCCCCTCTAGGAAGGCCCTCCCCCGTGTAGGGGCCGTTTCCGCCAGGGGGACGGTTCTCGCTGGAGGAGCTTCTCGAGCCGCTCCAGGAGGCCGGCCATGTGGGTCACCCGCGTCCCGTCGGGGAGGCGGTACTCCTGCGCCGTCCGGCACAGGATGACCTTTTCCACGACCCGGCCCCTTTCGGCCCCTTCCAGCGCCTGAAGGCCGGCCGCGTCGCGGAGCGTGGGGTGTTCCTTCCACCTGCACTCCACCGCGAGGACCTCTCCCCCGCCCAATTCGAGGACGAGGTCCACTTCGTGGCCGGAGGCGGTGCGCCAGTAGTACAACGGCACGGGGCGGCCCCGGCCGGCCCAAAGTCTCGCCACCTGGCCATAGGCGTACGATTCCCAGAAGGCGCCGGCGCAGGGAGAGGCGAAGAGGTCCCCCTTCGACCGGAACCCCGCCAAGAAGGCCGCCAGGCCGGTGTCCTTGAAGACCAGCTTGGGCGCCTTGATGAGCCTTTTGGCCCGGTCCCCGAAATAGGGCTCCACCAGGGCCACCACGGACGAGGTCTGCAGCAACCCCACCCATTTCCGCGCCGTGTTGGGGGCGATCCCCGTGTCCCGCGCCAGGTCCGAGTAGTTGAGGACCTGGGCCGACCGCAGGGCGCAGGCGCGGAGAAAGCGGTGAAACTCCTGGAGGTCGGCGACGCGGAGCACGTTCCGGACGTCCCGTTCGAGGTAGGTCGCGACGTAGGACGGGAACCACAGCTCTTCCTCGGCCCCCCCGTACGGCTCCGGGTAGCCCCCCCGGAAAACCCTCTCCTCCTCCGCGGCGGCGAGGCCGGCCCTTTCGAGTTCCGAGCGTCCCAGGGTGTACAGCTCCAAGACCCCGCACCGGCCGGCCAGGCTTTCCGAGACGCCCTCCATGAAGGGAAAGACGTGGGAGCCCGCCAGAAAGTAGCGGCCCGGGCGCCGGTCCGCGTCGATGCGGGCCTTCACGTGACCTAGGAGGGACGGCGCGTATTGAATTTCGTCGATGATCAACGGCACCCGGTACTGATCCAGAAGGCGTTCGGGCTCCGTTCGCGCCGCCTCCGCGTGTCCTGGAAAATCAAGGGTGAGATAGGCGGCCTTGGGGAAGAGCCGCCGCAAAAGAGCCGAGGGTTTCGGCCGCTACATTTGGCGGGGTTTTTTGCCGATGCAGGCATCGGCCGCTACCTTTTTCAGGCCCCTCGGCCCATGGCCACCCTCGGCCGCCCTCCGTCCCCAGGCCTCCACCAGGGCGGCGCGAAGCCGGGGGAAGGTCCACCCCCGGTCCCGCGCCTTCCAGTAGGCGCCGGAGCGGGCCTCGGAGGCGCCGGGGAAGCGGGCCAACACCGCCTCGGCCTCCTCCCCCAGGGCGTCCAGCAAACGGCCGTCGAGAATGCCCTCCCGGAGGGCTTCGAAGGCCACCGTGTCCAGCCGGGCGCCGCCTTCGACGGGGGCCGCCAGGGCGTCGTACCGGACGATGGGGCCGGCCCAGTCGTCGCCCTCCCCCGGGTTCGAGGGGGCGTGGCAGAAAACCCACAGCCCCGAAAGACCGGGCGCGCGGCACAGCAGGGAGGCCCACACCCGGTTGAAGAAGGGGTCCTCCCTCAGCCCCTGGACGTAGACCCAGCGCCGCTTCGCCGGCAGGGCCGCCGCCTGTTCCACGAGGTTCGGCGGGACGGAAACCCCGTCCAGATGGGAGGCCATCCTCAGGGAGTTGGGCCAGGCCAGCGCCGCCCAGGGCCGGAGGCCCCGCCTTCGCATCTCCTCCGCCCGGGCCTTCGCCGCCTCCACCGCCGCCGCCGTGGCCGGCTCGTCGCAGACGTAGGCCCAGGCCTCATCTCCCTCGGGGACGGCCCCGGGCCGCAGGGCCCACCTGCCGTCCACCCCCGCCGCCCGCGCCGCCTCCTGGAAGCGGGCCCACCCGGAAGGGTCCGCCGCCGGGCAGGTGGCCGCCGTGAGGCCGTGGGCGGCGAGGCTCTCGAGGTCCGCCTCCCACCGATCAGGGTTCCGCTCCAGGTAGTACACCCCCGCCAGCCGCGACGGGGGGGGAAGGGGCGGCCCCGTGGCCACCTGCCAGGGGACGGTTCCCACGAGCTTCCCCTCGCGGAAGACCCGCAGGGAAAGGGCGAGGGGCTTTGCGGCCGCTCCTCCGCCCTTCGGATGGGTCTTCCCGGCCGTCTTCCCGGGGATCCTGCCCCGGACGTAGAGCCTCAGGGGCTCCCGCCTCGATTCGAAACCCTCCGGCCCCTGGGGAAGGAGGCGGTCGCCCACGAGGACGTCGCCCATCCCCGCCGCCACGCGCACGGGAAAGAGCGCGTCGATCTCCTCGCGGGTCCCCGCCTGCCAGCGGAACTCCACCCGGAAGGCCTCCACGTCCTCGAGGCCCGGGGAGCACTCGACCCGCACCCGCCCCCCGCCCGGCGGCACCTCGAGCCACGCCGTGGCCACTTCGCCTTTGGGCGCCGCGTCCTCACAGGCCTTCGCCCACGCGCCCCGGGGGACGAAAGGCCGCACCTCGAAGGGAGCCAGGGCCCGGGGCGCCTCCTGCTTTTCGAGAAGGACGCGCGGGCGGATCCAATCCGCCCCCTCCCCGCCCCACCGCCCCGACGCCGGGCCCGGCGACGAGTGGGCCAGGGATTCCTGGGCCTGCATTCCCCCGCGGATCTTCCTGCCCCTGAGGACCTCCACGCGAAGGGGCGCCCCGGAGGCCGGCCAAGGCAGGAGCCACTCGCCCGCCCAGGTCCTCCCGAAAGAGCGGTCCGCCCCCTTCCAGGGCGGCGCCCCGGCGGGAAGGCCGTCGGCTCCCAGCGTCGCCCGGTAGCCGCCCGGCGCCAAGACGAAGAGGGCCGCCGACTCGGGCGGCCCCACGCGCACGGCCATCCAGTCGCCCAGCACCGCCTCCTCGGGGGGCGACCAGGGCAGGGGGCGCAGGAGGCCCGCCCCCCCGTCCGGCTCGGTGGAGAGCAGGGCCACGTACAGCCCCTCGGGGCACGCCAGCGCGTAGGCCCGCACGGAGCCGTCGGGAACGCCCGTCACCGCGTCCCACATGGGGAGCGCCACCGCCCCGAACCGGAAGGCCTCCCGCGGGTCCCCGTCCACCTCCACGGCGTAGGGCGTGGCCGGCAGGGACAAGGGCTCCGCCCTCAGCGCCGAGAGGGGGAGAAGGACCAGCAGAGACAGGAAGGTCAACAGGAGCGATTTCATGCCCGAAAAAGGGGACCGAAACCCTTTACACCATGGCCTGGCGCCGCGGAGGTCAGGTGCGGCGCCATGAACTGCAGGCGGGGTGTGGTCGCTGAACTATTTGAGGAGCTCGAGGAATTCCTCTACGGTGAGGTCGGCGGCTCGTATCCACGCGCGGAGGGTTCCAACCGAGAGTTCTTGGTGCTGAGGAATGGAAAGGTTGATCCGGAAGCCCTCTTTCCCGGGGACCAAGTGGCTTCCCCCTTGCCCCAGAGGGGACCAGCTGGCCCGCTCGAACGCTTTCGCGGCCTCTTTTCCGGAGATGTTTCCCAACCGCCCCATGCCTAGACGGCCACGACGATGGGCTGTTCGCCGGGCTTCATGGACCGGGAGGAGGGCGCCTTCTGGTCCTCGGCCCAAAGCCAGGCCGTGATGGCCTCTTTCACGTTTTCGAGGGTCTCTTTCTCGTCTCGCCCTTGAGAGACACGGCCTGGAAGGGCGGGAACCTCGGCCACGACCCAGCCGTCCTCGGCCTTCTCCCGCCTCACATGGGACAAGCGGTGCGTTCGTTGGTCGCGGCCGGCCAACAGGAGTGGACGCCTACATCCCCCTGGCCCTGCCGTTTTGGAGTCCCAGCAAAAGGTGCTTGCCATAGCGGCGGACGGCCAAGAAAACGAGGGCCCCAATCAGCAGGAGGCCGAAAGAAACCCGGTCGTTGTCCGCGACGCTGGCCACAAGGGCAAAGAGGCTGAAAATCAGCGCTAGGCCGTAAAGAACGAGCACGGCACCTCGGTGGGTGTAGCCCATCTCCAACAACGAATGATGAATATGCTCTCGATCCGCGCGGAACATTGCCATTAAGGCCCTGGGGCGCCACTCCCTTTCCACCAAAATCTTCTTGCCCAGCCTTCGAGCCATGGCATTCAGCGTGTCGAAGACGGGGATGCCCAAGACCAGGATGGGAATTACGAGCGCAAGGGTCGTCGTCCGCTTGCTGGATCCGACCACGGAGATTACAGCCAGAGTGAAGCCGAGGAACATGCTCCCGCTGTCGCCCAGAAAAATGCGGGCTGGGAAAAAATTAAACCGCAGGAACCCCAGAAGGGATCCGGCCAGCACGGCGGTCGATAGGATCACCAGAGACCTGCCCTGCATGATGAATTCGATGAGAAATATGGTGACCACGGAAATGAACGCCACACCGCCCGCAAGACCGTCCAAGCCGTCGATGAGGTTTAGGGCGTTGGTCACGCCGACGATCCACAGGGCCGTAATTAGAATTCCGTAAGGCCCGAACTGCAAGGTGCCGTCCCACGGCAGGACTAGCTGACGGATCAAGACCTTTCCAAAGCCTATGGCGATCCCCGCCGCAACGAACTGCACCACGAATTTGGTCCACACACCGGCCCCGCGGACGTCATCGTAGACCCCCAACAGGAAGACGATGGTTCCGCCTGCAGCGAGAGAGAGCCAAAACGCCTCGTTGTTGAGAAAGCTCGTCCGCATGCGGTCGCTGAGGATCACCGCCCCAATCGCCGCCAGCCCGAAGGTGGCAAAGATGGTCACTCCGCCCAGCCGCGGTACCGGATCGGTATGCACCTTGCGCTCGCCCGGATGGTCCAGAACACCCCATCTCAGCGCCAGTCGGATCATCAGCGGAGTCAGGAGCAGAGTGCCCACCAGGCCCCCCAGGAACAGGAGGACCGGTTCAATCATCCCGGCTCTCCCCCCGGGGATACTTTCTGTCAACATGCGTTAGCACCTAATGAATGCCCACGGCTCACCGCACTCGGCACCCTTTCTTAGACGATCCCTGCATCCATCTCTCCCACCAGAAGAGCTGACCGCATGGGCGTATTGGCTGGCTATAATGATGCACGAACGGCCCCCCTTGTCAACCTCGAGGCAATTCCGAGGAATGTCTGGCCCCTCTCGCATCCAAGGGCTGCAGAGCGACAGGAGCCGGCGCTACGCCCCCTTGCGGCCCGCCGTCTGTCGGACGACCTCCCTCAACCATTCCTCATACCGTCCTGCCCAAACCTGGCGGCTGAACTCCCGCAGCACGAACGCCCGCCCCGCCTGTCCCATTTGCCGCCGGGCATCGGAAGAGCGGGCAAGAATCTCGATGGCCGTCGCCAGCGCTTTCGACTCGCCTGGCGGAAAGGCAATCCCCGCTCCGGCTCGCTCCAGCACGTCCTTTGCCTCACCTTCCACCCCTAAGAGAATGGGCTTTCCGGCCGCCATGGCCTCGAACATCTTGGAAGGCAGAACCGTTTTGAACAAATCCGACTTTCGGAGGTGAACGAGGACCACATCGCTAGCGGCGAGGTATTTTTTCGCTCGATCGTGAGGGATGAGCCCCGTAAAGGTGACGTTGGAGATTCCCCGACGAGAAGCCTGCTCCTTGAGATCCTTGAGCCGCGCCCCGTCGCCCACAACGAAAAACTTAACGGGCAATCCGTCATCCAGCGTCTCGGCGGTATCCAGCACCACCTCCAGGCCATGGGCCATTCCGACGGTGCCGATATAGCTGATCATGAGGTCCGAGGCACCCACGCCGTGCTGGGACCTCATTTCGAGGCCGTCCAACCCACCCCACTCTTCCGCCACGATGCCGTTCGGGATGAATTTGCATTTCTCGCGGGGGATGCCTCGGGCAGTCAGGTTTTCGATGAAAGCCTGCGTCACGCACGCCACACCGGCCGAGCTGCGGTAGAGATGCAACTCCAGCTTCTCGATGGCCCTCAGCGCCAGCGACCGCTTCATCGCCCCCACGGCGGCGATGGAATCCGGCCACAGATCCCTTAGTTCAAAGACCCAAGGCGTCCCCTTCATGGAGGCGCCCAGCCACCCCGCCACGGCGCAGAAAAACTGGGGGGACGTGGCGATCAGAATGTCGAATTGCCCCAGCCGAAGAGATCGCCACACGGCCGTTGGAACGAAGGAGAGATAGCTCAGCGCGCGCCGATAGGTTCCCCGGTTGGCCGCAAGAATGGTGAAGACTCGGTGGACCGTGATTCCTTCCACCACCTCCCGCCGGTACCACGTGCGCCGGTAACCCGGGAAAGGCTTCCCCAGGGGGTGGCTGGGCACGCAGGTCACCACGTGCACCTCGTGGCCCATGCGGACCCACTCCCTGCAGTGTTCAAAGGTTCGGTGGGCCGGGGCGTTCACCTCCGGTGGGAAGTAGTGGGACAGAAAGAGAATGCGCATGACTCAGGAAAGCCTTAGCTGCCACTCGACGGTCAGACGATCCTTGAAGGCCAAAGAAGCGGAGAGATAGGGGCGCTCGATTTCCAGCCCGAATTCGGGATGGTAGGGCGACCGGCCTTCGGACCAGGCAAAACCGTCCCCCGCCACCCGCGCCAGCATCCGTCCGCCTTCGGTGAGATGAAAAACGTCCTTCTCCTTGGCAACGGTGATCCCCGGCGCGATGTGCAATGTGAGCTTCGCCGTGTGCCTTCCCGCCGCTTTCACCTCGTCGCGGACGCGAATGACCTCCCCCTCGAAGGAGAGCCGTCGGCAATGGACCATTCTGGAAAACAAGCCCGCCGTGGCCGCATAGGCACCGTGGAAGACTGAGCCCCCGTTCCCGTTTTCGCTCCCTGCCTCACGGACCTTGGGGCGGCGCCCGCACCGGAACGCCCCCCAGAGCTCCGCATGATCCCGACCATCCAGTTGGAGCGTGTTGTGCGCCGCCGTGCTCCGGTCGTAGCTGCGCTGAAGCCCCGGTTCATACGTGTAGGTCCCCGTGTCTGTCAGCAGGCGCCGCCCGCGGTGGCTCAACTCGAAGCCGAGAGTGTCGGCGTGGCCGTGGCCAGGTTGGTGATCGGGTCCTATCGGTCCGGCGTCGAAGACAAGGTAGTCTCCCCCCTTCCGCCAGCCCAGGTAGCCTGCCGCGGGCAAAGACCACATCCCCACCCCGGCCGCTTCCCCATCGCCCCCGCCGAAGCGTTTCCTTAGGGCTGCGGCGGTGGGCGTCTCACTTAACGAGCAGTCATTCAGGAGGGCAGCCCCCCCATCGGGGTGGGAGAGCTTCTCCAGGGCGGCCAGCATGGCCAGGCCGCTGCTCCGGGCCAGGGAGCCGATCTGGGCCCCTTTCGGCGCCGAGGAGCGCTCGGCCACCTCCGCCAGCCTCAGCAGTGCCTCGGCCAACAGTGCCTGGTACATCGGGCTTCGCTCCTCGTGCGTCCCATCCGGCAAGAGCTGGGCCGAAATTTGTTCGGCCAGAAGGCTCCCCCCGCGTTTCACCCAGCTCTCGGCCAACGGCCCCGTAAGGCTCAGCCCCGCCCAACAGAGCGTGATCGCGTTTTCGAGGAGATGGTTGCCCAGCAGGTGATACTCCAATCGGGAAGCCAGCGCCGAGGTCTGTTCCGCCAGACTGGTTTCGATTCTTTCCCGCACGGTCGCTTCGAGCCCATCCCGCGACTGCAGCCACTCGATCCACTCGCGTATCCGCAAGGAGAGGGGATAGGGTTCCCAGCCTGGGCCGGACGGAGGCGGGTTCCTCTCGATCCAATCCTGGATCAGGTACAATGCCGTTGGGACCTCAAGCCCGTGAAGGTATCGAAAGTAATGGAGGTGGTAGACCCAGAGCCGGGGCGCACCGGGAGGATTCCAGCGATCCGCGCCTTCGAAGGCTCTGCGTTCATGAAGCCACTCGAAACCCTTCCCGTCGAATCCGCCCTGTCCAATTGTCGCTGGAAGAGAGGCTTGGCGGCATCGCAACGAACCGACCTGCTTGGCGGGTATCGCGATCCTGGGCACACGAATTTGCCGTACGGCTCTGTTCCAGATTTGGACCGGTTTCAAATAGCGGACCGTGTTCAGGAGCAACACGAAATTCAACGGCCAGGTCTCCTTGGGGTAACCGTTGCCGCGACAGCCGGATCGCGATCCAGCCTTTGATCGGAAAAAAGCCGGGAACTAGAGCAAGCGGCAGATCTTCTCGGCGATTCGTTCGCCGGCATGACCGTCCCAAAGGGGGATGGGCTTCCCCTTGGGCCACCGTCCCGCCATTACGTCCTCGAAAGCCGCTCGGATGCGGCCGGGGTCGTTCCCCACCAGCCGGCTGGTGCCCAGGCTGAGGGTCACGGGCCTCTCCGTGTTCTCCCGGAGCGTCAAGCAGGGCACGTTCAGGACGGACGTTTCTTCCTGCATTCCTCCTGAATCGGTCAGCACCACTCTTGCGCCGCCCATCAGCCCAAGGTTTTCTCGGTACGGCAGGGGCTCCAGGATTCTGAGCCCATTGCCCTTCGAGAGCCTGCCGTCGAGTCCCGCCCTTAGAATAGCCGTTTTCGTCCTTGGATGCAAAGGCAGAACCAGCGGCAGATCGCGGCCAAGATCCACCAGCACATCCAACAGGCGTTCCAGCGTGGCCGGGTCATCCACGTTCGAAGGGCGGTGAAGGGTCACCAGCCCGTAGCCCCCCGCCTCCAGGCCGAACCGCTTCGGCATGCCCAGCGCCTTGGCCGCATCCAGCTCGGCGCTCAGCGTGTCGATCATCGCGTTGCCCACGAGGTAGATTTTCGAAGCGGGCACGCCTTCCCGCCGCAAGTTCTCCACGCCGCTCGGTTCCGACACCAAAAGCAGATCCGAGATGGCGTCGGTCAACAGCCGGTTGATCTCCTCGGGCATGGTCCGGTCGAAACTGCGCAGCCCCGCCTCCACGTGCACCACGGGCACGCCCAGCTTCACCGCCGCCAGCGCGCACGCCACCGTGGAATTCACGTCCCCGAAGACCACCGTGGCCCTTGGGCGGCTGGCCATGAGGTGTTGCTCGTATCGCTCCAGGATCCTCGCCGTCTGGGTCCCGTGGCTGCCCGAACCCACCTCCAGGTGCACCTCCGGTTTGGGAATGCGCAACTGCTCGAAGAACACGTCGTTCATCCCGGCGTCGTAGTGCTGGCCCGTGTGCACGATGCGAGGACGCACCTCGCCCCGCGCACGCAAGGCCCGCTCCACCGGCGCCAGCTTCATGAAGTTCGGCCGGGCACCGGCGACCAAGTC
>JBBILR010000006.1:126776-128843 GCA_037444825.1 Acidobacteriota bacterium
GGCACGCCCTCCCTCAGGCTCTGCACCGCGAGGAAGGAGGCCACCGTCACGGCCCGCATCTCGTCCCAGCTTATGGGCCACGGCCCGCCGCTCGACACGGCGCGAGCGAAGGCCTCCAGCTCGGCCCGGTGCCCCTTGTCCTGGCTTCCGGACCAAAGTGTGCGGGTCTTCCCGCCGGCGACGCCGATCGCCTTCTTGAAATCCTCGATGACGGCCACCCGGCCGCCGCCGATCACCTCCACCCGCTCCTTGGGGAAGGCCTTGTCCCCTCCGGCCAAGTAGGCGATGTTCGAAACGGAACCATTGGCATGGCGGATCGTGATGAAGCACTGGTCGTCGGTCGCCGCCGGCGCATGCGCGCCCCCGACCGATTCCGCGTAGACCCTCACGGGCAGGCTCCCCGTGAGATAGACGGCCAGGTCGATGGCGTGGCAGGCCTCCCCGATGATCCGGCCCCCCTCGGCGGGGTCCTGCGTCCAGTGGTCCGGAGGTATGGCCCCGGCGTTCATCCGCACGGAAACGGTCAGCGGCGAAGGAAGCCCGTCGAAAAGGCGCTTGACCGCCTTGGCCGCGGGAGAAAACCGTCTGTTGAAGCCCACCATCAAGAGCCGGCCTGGGGCGTTGGCGACGGCCCCCTCCACGGAGACCAGTTCATCCAGTCTCACGGCGAGGGGCTTCTCCACGAAGACGTGCTTCCCCGCCTCCAGCGCCGCCTGCACCTGGCGGGCATGGGCGCTGTGGCGGGTCACAAGGAAGACCGCATCCACGCCCGCGTAGCCTAAGACAGAGGCTTCGTCCGCCGCCACCTCGTGAAACCCGTATCTCTTGCCGGCATGCTCCGCCGACAAGCCCCCCTGGGAGGCAATGGCAAGGGGTTCGTAGAGACCGGTTTTCAGCGCGGCAGGCAGAAGGACCGACCGCGCAAAGCTCCCGGCTCCGATCACCCCCAGCCCCACCTTGCCGCCCGCCGACAGCCGACCACCCCCCACCAACCGGCCGCCGTCTTCCGGCTTCTCTTCCGTCCGTTCGCCGGCCGCCGTCCGCTGGCTGCGGACTGGCAACTCTCCTTCCCCATACTCCAGCACAATGCCCACATACGGCTCCCGCCCGCTCTCGATGAGCTGGTAGGCCTCTTCGGCCTTCTCGATGGGGAACCGGTGCGAAATGAGCGGCGAGACATCCAGCGCCCCGCTGGCCATCAGGTCCAGCACGGCCTGCATGTTCCGCTGTTCGGTCCACCGCACGTAGGCCGCCGGGTAGTCCTGCCCGCGTTCCTCGTACAGGGCGTCGTAGCGGCCCGGCCCGTACGAGCACGACACCACGAACTCGCACTCCTTGAAATAGAAGGGGCGCCGGTCCAGCTCCAGCCCCACCACCCCCACCAGGACGATGCGCCCCTTCTTGCGCACCGCCGCCGCGGCCAACTCGATGGGGCCGTTGGATCTCGTCGAAGCCGTGATGAGCACCGCGTCGGCCCCCAGGCCGCCCGTCAGCCCTTCCACGTCGGACGCGCCGATCCCCGGCCTGGCCACCGCCGCGCCCATCCGAAGCGCCAGGTCGCACTTGCCCTGTTCCAGGTCCGTCCCGATGACGCGCACACCCGAGGCCTTGAGCAGTGCCACCGTGAGCTGGCCGACGAGACCGAGCCCCACCACCAGCGCCGTGGACCCGATCTCCAGTTTGGCCAGCCGCACCCCTTGAAGGGCGATGGCGCCCAGCACCGTGAACGCCGCACGATCCAGCGGGACTCCGTCGGGAACCCTGGCGCACAGGTGCTTCGGCACGCAGACCACCTCCGCGTGCGGACCGTTCGAAGCCACCCTGTCGCCGGGCTTGAACTCCTGGACCCCTTCGCCGCAGGCCAGCACCACACCGGCCGAGGAGTAGCCCATGGTCATGGGTTCGTCCAGCCTGGCCTGGACCTGCGCCATCGTGTTCAGAAGGCCCTCGTTCCGCACCTTCTCCAGCACGCGCCGCACCTGGTCCGGCCGCTCCCGCGCCTTGCCCAGGAGCGACTTCCGCGCCAACTCCATGGCCATCTTCTCCGTGCCTGCGGAAATCAGCGAG
>JBBILR010000007.1:0-118993 GCA_037444825.1 Acidobacteriota bacterium
GGAGCGGCCGGAGTTACGCCGCCGGGGAGGAGAGACCCACCCCGGGAACCGTAGGGGCCGTTGCGCGCGCAAGCGGGCGGACTCCGACGCCCGCGAGCACGCTACGGCCCGTAGGTTCGACTCCCGCCGCCTCCAACAGAGGAGAGGGGAGGGCCACCGCCCTCCCCGTTTTCTTGAAGCGGAAAGGAAAGGCGCGGGGGAGCAAGCGGCGCGCCGGGCCCGTAGCGGCCGATGCGGGTCTGGGCCCAGAGGCCGCCGGCCTCTGCAACCACTCACCCTTCGTCTCCCCCGGCCTTCGGAGTAAAATGGGGCCGATTTCCGAACGAGGGGGCGGTCATGTTCGAGACGGCGGAAGTGGGTGCCCGGGTCTCCAAGGAAGAGTACAAGGCGGCCCTGCCGGAACTCCGAAGTGCGTTGCTTCAGGCCCAGAAGCGCCTGGCGGGGGCAGACCTCGCCGCGGTGGTCCTGGTCGGGGGGGTGGAGGGGGCCGGCAAGGCCGAGACCATCAACCGCCTAATGGAGTGGCTCGACGGCCGGGGCGTGGAGATCCACGCCCTCTCCGACCCCACGGACGAGGAGCGGGAGCGGCCGCCCATGTGGCGCTTCTGGCGCCGCCTCCCCCCCAAGGGGCGCATGGGAATCTTTCTCGGCTCGTGGTACACCGACCCCATCGTGGGGCGGGTCTTCGGAAGGGTGAAAAAAAGGGACTTCCAGCGCGCCCTGGACGCCGTCAACGACTTCGAAAAGATGCTGGACGCCGAGGGGGTTCTCCTCGTCAAGCTCTGGCTTCACCTCGCCAAGAAAGAGGTGAAGAAACGCTTCGAGCGGCTGGAGAAGGACCCCCTTCAATCCTGGCGCGTGACGCCTCGGGACTGGAAGTTTTTCAAGAAGTACGACCAGTTCCGCCTCGTTTCGGAAGAGGCCCTTCGCCACACGGGAACGGGGTGGGCCCCGTGGCGCCTCATCGAGGCCACCGACCCCCGCCACAGAGACCTGGAGGTGGGGAGGACCCTGCTCCGGGCGCTCACGGAGAGGCTGGAGGCCGAGGCCTCCAAGGCGAAGCCGGCGCGGGAACCGGACCGCTCCCGTCCCCCCAAGATGCACATTCTGAAGACGCTGGACCTCAAGCTCCGGGTGGACGACAAGGACTTCGAGAAGCGCCTGGCCCGGGAGCAGGCGAAACTTTCCCTGCTCAGCCGCAAGCTCTACGAGCAACGCCGGTCCCTGATCCTGGTCTTCGAGGGGCCGGACGCCGCCGGGAAGGGGGGGGCCATCCGAAGGCTCACGGAGGCCCTGGACGTCCGGAACGCCAGGCACATCGGGATCGCCGCCCCCACGGAGGAGGAGCGGGCCCACCCGTACCTCTGGCGCTTCTGGATGCGCCTGCCCCGCCAGGGCCGCGTCACCATCTTCGACCGCTCCTGGTACGGGCGGGTGCTGGTGGAGCGCGTGGAGGGCTTCTGCACCCGGGAGGAGTGGCAGCGGGCCTACGCCGAAATCAACGCCTTCGAGGAGGACCTCGTCTCCTTCGGCCACCTCCTGCTCAAGTTCTGGCTGGCCATCTCTCCGGAGGAACAGCTCCGGCGCTTCAAGGAGCGGGAGGAAACGCCGTACAAGCAGTACAAGATCACCCCCGAGGACTGGCGGAACCGCGCCAAGTGGGACGCCTACGAGGCCGCCGCGGTGGAGATGGTGGAAAGGACCTCCACGACCCACGCCCCGTGGGTCCTCGTGGAGGCCGAGGACAAGAACTACGCCCGCCTGAAGGTGATCGGCCGGGTGAACGGGCTGTTGAAGTCCGCTCTGGCCTAGGCACCCCTTTCCGCACGTCCGCGTTCGGGGAAGGCGCCGGGATACTCACGAGCCCGGAGGCCGCCCCCGGCGCGACCTACCGGCTGGATCCCCGGCAGGAAAAACCGCCGCCTGCAGGAAGGCGGCGGTTTTCTCCATCGAGGGCCCCTGAAGGCCCCTGGCGTGTTCCTTCTCAGGTGGCACCACCCCGAGCGGGGCAGGGGAAGGTTCTAAATCTTCGAACCCGAGCGGAAGCGGTCCCCCTTCCGAAAAAGGGGGAACGAGGCGCCGGGGGTTCCCGCGTCGCAAAGGACGCCGCGGGAGCCTTCCCCAGCGGAACTCCGCCGCCCCCAAGCCCGGCCGGTTTTCCCTCTGCGGCAAGGCAGGCCGTCCGAGGGGTTGACGACTCCCCGAGACGGTGCTACCTTATTAATAAACGTGCCACTTGTCCGGGAGGTGGCAGAGGGCATTGTTTATATGAGGAATTGCTCATATACTTTTTTTGCTTGAGGGAGAGGGCGATGCACGGGAAGGTCTGGAAAGCGGCGGCAGGCGCTTTGGCCTTGTTTCTCTTTCTCTCTCCATCGCCGAGGGCCTGCTACAGCGGCCTGGTCATCATTCCCACGACGGACGTGACGGGGGACTGGATGTGGGCGGTGGACGTCCAGTGGCAGGGGTATTCGCGCCTCTTCAAGACCGACGCCTTCGTGCTCAACACCCAGATCGGAGTGGGGGACCGCTTCGAGATGGGTCTGGACTTCGACCTCAGCGAGGGGGTGGAGGACCGTGCTCTGGTGAACGCCAAGTACGTCTTCCTGAAGACCAAGGATGGAAGGTTTTCGGCCGCCCTCGGCGTCCACAGCACGACGCTGGGCTTCCGCTCCTCGCCCTACCTCGTGACCACACACGACTGGGGACCCCTTCGGACCCACCTGGGGCTCCAGAGAACGCCGGGGGCCGACCGCACCGACGTTCTCGTGGGGGTGGACCGAACCTTCAGCGAGCGCTGGCAGCTCATGGCCGATTACACCCGCGGGGATGGCAACTTCACCTCCGCGGGTGTGGGCTACATGCGGGACGGGTGGCAGGTGGTGGCGGGGGCCCAGTGGCCCAACGGGGGCGGGAAACCGGTCATGGTGATCCACGTGATCTTTACGGGACCCATCGGTCGGAAGGGAGGATGAGATGCACATTCCAGACGGATACCTCGGACCGGCGACCTACCTAGCGGCCTACGGAGCCATGGTTCCCTTCTGGTCCGCCGCCGCCGCCCGGCTGAAACGGACCCTCAGCCTCCGAAGGGTTCCTTTTCTGGCCCTCGGGGCGGCCTTCACCTTCCTCGTCATGATGTTCAACGTCCCCATCCCCGGGGGAACCACGGGCCATGCCGTGGGGTCCGTCCTCGTGGCCGTTCTCTTGGGTCCCTGGGCGGCGGTGGCGGCCGTCTCGGTGAGCCTCCTGGTTCAGGCCCTCCTCTTCGGAGACGGGGGGATCACCGCCTACGGAGCCAACTGCCTCACCATGGCGGTGGTGATGCCCTTCACGGGATGGTGGGTATACCGGGTCTTTTCCCGGGGGGCCGCCCCCAACGCCCTTCGGAGGAGCCTGGCCGCCGCCGCCGGAGGGTACGTGGGGCTCAACCTCGCCGCCCTCGCCACCGCCGTCCTGTTCGGCATCCAGCCCGCCCTGGCCCCCGACGCCTCCGGGCGCGCCCTCTACTGTCCTTTTCCGCTCTCCATCGCCATCCCCGCCATGGCCGCGGAGCACCTTCTTCTCTTCGGCTTCGTGGAGGCGGCGGTGACGGGGTTGGTGGTGGCCGCCTTGGCGCGCACCGAGCCCAACCTTCTTCAGGAACCGGAGGGGAGTGCTGGTGCGGCCGACGCCCAGCCCCGATGGAAGCGGTGGGCTTTGGCCCTTCTGGTGATCGCCCTCTTTACTCCGCTGGGGCTGGCCCTTCCCGGCCTTTTCGGAGCCGGGGACGCCTGGGGGGAGTGGGGTGCCGAAGACCTGGCCGAAAAGGCGGGCTACCTCCCCGCGGGCCTTCAGCGCCTTGAAGGTCTCTGGAAGGCGCCCATGCCCGATTACGCCCCGCCCGGCGGCGAGGAGACGACCCTCCTCGTGCAGAGCCTCTGGTATATTGTCTCCGCCGTGACCGGGGCGGTGCTGGTGGGTGGAGCGGCATGGGGCCTCCGCCGCCTCCTGGGCGGCCGGGAATCCCATGGACCTTCTTCCTGAGTGGATCCAGCCGGGGCTGGTCCCGCCGAGCACCCCGGCTCCCGCTTCGAACTTCGCCTCCCGCACGGCCCGGCGGGCCCTGGGGCGCATCGTCAGGGCCTCGGCCCTCTTGATGGGGGGCGGAGAAACGGCCGAGGGTTTCCTGGCGGGCATCGACGCCAGGGCCAAGCTCCTGGGGGTTCTCGCCCTCCTGGTGGCCGCGACGCTGGCAAGAAGGCCGGAGAGCCTGGCGGCGGCGGCGGGGGCCGCCTGGGTGGTGGCCCTGGCGGGCGGGGTCAACCTCCGCCGCGTCTCCCTGGTCCTGTCCTTCGTTCCTCTTTTCGGCCTGGTCTTGGCCTTGCCGGCGGCCCTGAGCCCCGTGACGCCGGGCCAGCCCCTCCTGGTCCTCCTTCGCTACCCCGCCGGATCCTGGGGGCCTTGGCACTGGCCCGCCGACCTCTCCGTCACCGCCGGTGGGGTGTACGTGGCCCTGAGACTCCTTCTTCGGACCACCGCCTGCCTCTCCCTGGGGGCTCTGCTCACGGCATCGACGCCTGGCCCGGCCCTGTGGAGGGCCCTGGGAGGGCTTGGCGTGCCCGCGGTCTTCACCATGACCGCCGGCATGATGGCGAGATACCTGGACCTTCTTCTCCGGGCCGCCGAGGAGGTCCACCTCGCCAAGATCAGCCGCGGCGGGTCGAAGGGGGCGGGCTTCGAGCGGGCCTGGGCGGCGGCCTCCCTGGGGGAGATCTACCAGCGGACCCGCCGCCTGGCCGACGAAGTCACGCGGGCGATGGTCTCACGGGGGTTCACGGGAGAAGTCCGGCTCTTGAAGGACGGCCGCTTCGGGGTGAAGGAGGTCCTGTTTCTGGCGGCCGCCTTCACCGGCGCCGTGGCGCTGGCCCTGGGGTGAGGGAGGGGACGTGGACGCGATCCTGGAGGCGGCTGGACTCACCTTCGCCTACCCCGGCAGGGAGGAGAGCCTGAGGGATGTCTCCTTCCGGATCTCCCGCGGAGAACGGGTGGCCCTGTTGGGGGCCAACGGCAGCGGAAAGACCACCCTTCTCTACCTGCTCGACGGGCTCTACTTCCCCTCCGCCGGAGAGGTGCGGGTCTTCGGGGACCCGCTCACGGAGAGGCGCCTTCAAGACCGGGCCTTCGGTCCCCGATTCCGGCGGGAGGTGGGGCTCCTCTTCCAGAACTCCGAGGCGCAGCTCTTTTGCCCCACGGTGGAGGAGGACGTGGCCTTCGGGCCGCTCCAGGCGGGCTGGCCGAGGGAAGAGGTGGCCCGGCGGGTGGAGGAGGTTCTCGCCCTGTTGGAGATCCGGGAACTTCGAAAGCGTCCCCCGGGAACCCTCAGCGCCGGAGAGAAGAAAAAGGCGGCGCTGGCCTCCCTGCTGGTTCTCTCTCCGTCGGTGCTCCTCCTCGACGAGCCCACCACGGGCCTGGACCCGCGCAGCCAGAGCACCCTCCTGGAGCTCCTGGAGGCCCTCCGCGCCCGGGGCGTGACCCTGCTCACCGCCACCCACGACCTGGCCGCCGTGCCCCACGTGGCGGACCGGGCTCTGGTCCTGAGTCCGGACCACCGCCTCGCCGCCGACGGGCCCGTGGAGAAGATCCTGGAGGACACGAGGCTTCTGGAAAAAGCGAACCTGGTCCACGCCCACACCCACCGCCACGGCACCGTGGTCCACCGGCACCCCCACCTCCATTCGACGCCGCACCACCACCACCAGGAAGGGGAGTGACGGCCCGCCGAGGGGGAGCCCTCTTTTGAAAGCGGCTCCCCGAAGGGGAGGCGTGCAGGCGAGGTGGTTCGAATGGCCTCAGGGCCGGCGGAGCCCCTTCTCCACCGTCCGGCGGACCAGTTCCTCGTCGGCCAGGGCCGGTTCGGTGATGTGGCCCGCGGCACCCATCTTGGCGTTCCACAGACGGGCCGTTTCCAGGGCGTTGGGGTTCCGGGCCCAGGCCCTTCGGGCGATCCCGCCGGTGACGTCCCAGTCCAACGCCGAAATGACCACTTTGTCGGTTTCGGGGCGTCCGTCCAGCAGGAGGCCGAAGCCTCCGTTGAAGCACTTCCCCGTGCCCACGCCGCCTCCGTTGGAGAGGACGGCGTAGGTCATCCCGCGGGCCACGTTCCCCGCCCAGCACTGGTGGGCCATGTCGGAGGTGAGGGCGGAGCCGTCGCGGATGTTGGCCGTCTCGCGGAAGGGGGAGTCCGTCCCCTGGACGTCGTGGTGGTCCCGCCCCAGCATGACGGGACCGATCTCCCCTCGGCGGACCATCTCGTTGAACTTCAGCGCGATCTTGACCCGGCCCTCGGCGTCGGCGTAGAGGATGCGGGCCTGGGTCCCCACCACCAGCCGGTTTTTCTTGGCGTTGAGCACCCAGTTGTAGTTGTCCCGGTCCTGGCCGCGCCGGTTGGGGTCGATGCAGGAGGCGGCGGCCTGGTCCGTCCGGTCGAGGTCCTCGGGCCTTCCGGAGAGGCACACCCACCGGAAGGGGCCGTAGCCGTAGTCGAAGCAGAGGGGGCCCATGATGTCCTCCACGTAGGAGGGCCACACGAAGCCGTCGTGGGTGTCCCGGCCGTTGCGGGCCACCTCGGCGACCCCGGCGTCGAAGACCGCCTTGAGGAAGGAATTGCCGTAGTCCCAGAAGCGGGCGCCCCGCCCGGTCAAACGCTTCAGGACGGCGAAGTGGCGGCGGAGGCTCTCGTGGACCTTTTCCTTGAAAGCGGGGAAGTCCTCCCGGAGGAGGGCCTTGGCGTCTTCGTAGGAAACCCCCGCGGGGCAGTACCCTCCCTCGTACACCGCGTGGCAGGAGGTCTGGTCGGAGAGGAGCTCCACCGGCCAGGATCGTTCCTCGGCGTATTCCAGGAGGTCCACCACGTTCCCGTGGTAGGCGATGGAAAGGGGTTCCCGCGCCGCCAAGGCCGAGCGGACCCATCCCTCGATCTCCGCAAGGTCGGAGGAGACCCGCTGGACCCACCCCTGGCGGCGGCGGGTTTCGATGCGGCTGGCGTCCACTTCGGCGGTGACGGAGACGGCCCCGGCGATGTCGGCGGCCTTGGGCTGGGCCCCGGACATCCCTCCCAGCCCGGAGGTCAGGAAGAGGTGCCCCCGAAGGTCCCGGTCCTGAGGGATGCCGAGGTAGAGCCTTCCGGCGTTGAGAAGGGTGATGTAGGTCCCGTGGACGATGCCCTGGGGGCCGATGTACATCCAGCCTCCGGCGGTCATCTGGCCGTAGTTCACGCACCCCATGGCCGCCAGCCGGTGAAACTCCTCGGGGGTGTCGAACATCCCCACCATGAGGCCGTTGGTGAGGATGGCCCTCGGGGCCTCGGGGCGGCTTGGGAAGAGCCCCAGGGGGTGACCGGAGGAGACGACGAGGGTCTGGGTCTCGTCCATTTCCTGGAGGTACTTCTGGATGAGAAGGTACTGCATCCAGTTTTGGCAAACCTGGCCCGTCTCCCCGTAGGTGACCAGCTCGTAAGGGTACAGGGCCACCTCGAAGTCCAGGTTGTTGTCGATCATCACCTGCATGGCCCTCGCGGCCAGGATCTTTCCGGGGTACTCCTCCACCGGGCGGCCCCAGATCCGCCCCTCGGGGCGGAAGCGGTAGCCGTAGATCCGGCCCCGGGTCAGGAGCTCCTCCAGGAATTCGGGGGCCAGTTCCTCGTGAAAGCGTTCGGGGATGTAGCGCAGGGCGTTCTTCAGGGCCGTTTCCGCGTCCCTTTGGCCCAGCCGGAAGCCCCGGCTGGGGGCCCTTCGGACCTCGGGCTCGAAGTCCTTTCGGGGCGGAAGCGCGTCGAAATCCAGTTCGTAGGCGGTGGCCATGGGGCAGATCCTCCCGTAAGAGGGCATTATAGGTCCATCGGCGGGGAAGCGAGGAGATTTCCCCCGCTGTGCTATGCTTGTGCTTCAGGGGGTGGGGATGGGGAGCCTGCGCTTTCGCTGCGACGGGTGCGGAAGGACCTTCGCCTTTCCGCTGGACCAGATCCCGCCTCAAGGGCTCCGGGGGCCTTGCGGGGCCTGCGGCGCCATGCTGACCCTCTTACCCGATGGAAGGATGCTGGGGGCCACTCCGCTCCCGGACCCGGAAAAGGCCTCCGCCGATCCGGTTCCTCCGGCTCCCCCGGCTCCGGCCTCTCGACCCGAGGCCAGCCCCAGACCGGGCGAAGGGGGGGCTTTGACCTTCCGTTGCCCCGCCTGCGGCCATCCCCACGTGGTGGACCCCGCCCGTCTCCCCCAAGGGGGCGCCCGGGGACCTTGCGCCCGGTGCGGGGTGCGGCTGGTCCTCTTCCGGGACGGGTCGGTGCGAAGGGATGAGGGGGCCCCCGCCCCCTCCCGGGCCGAAGGCTGGTTGGTGCGGCTGGGCGCTGAAGAGCTGGGACCCTTCTCCCTGCCGGAGATTCGGGAACTGAAGGCCGCCGGGCGGGTGAGCGCCGAGACCGAGGTTCGCGCGCCGGGCGGTCCTTGGGTGCGCCTCGGTTCCGTTCCCGCCCTGGCGGCGCTTTTCACCGCGCCCGCCTCCCCCCAAGGCTCCGACGAGACCCCCCTGGGGGACGAGGACCACTGCCACGCCCACCCCGACCGGGAGCCCTCCCGCCAGTGTTCCCAGTGTCTCCGTTACCTCTGCTCCGAATGCGCCAAGCCGGTACAGACGCCTCCAGGCGTCCGGCCCGTCTTCTCCTGCGGCGTCTGCGGAGGCGCCACCCGGGCCATCGAGCGGCGGGCCCGCTGGACGCCTTTCTACCGGGACCTGGGCCAGGTCTTCGCGTCCCCCTTCGCCCACGGCGCCTGGATCACCTACGGCTTTCTCGTCTTTCTGGAGCTTCTCAAGATTCCCTCCCGGTTCGCACCGATGGTGGGGGCGGCGGCGGTCTTTATCCTTGTGTGCATCCAGAGCACCTTCTACGTCCACGTGGTCCGGGGGGTGGCCGGAGGCTCCTACCACCTGCCCGAGTGGCCCGAGACCACCAACTTCCTGGACATGGTCACCCTCTTTCTCAAGGTCCTCCTGGTGGTCCTCGTCAGCCTCCTCCCCATGGTTCTGCTCTTTTGCATCGGCGGGGCCGGGCTGGGCTTCGTGGCGGGGCTTTCCGGTTCGGGTTCGGGCCAGGCCCTGCTCGGCGCCCTCGGCCCCCTCGTGGTCTTGGTGCTGGTGCTGGGCCTCCTGTATCTCATCTACCTGCCCGTCTCCATCGCGGTGGTGGCCATCTTCAACACCGTCCTTCCCGCCCTGAACCCGGTCCTCATGGTGAGGATCATCCTCCGCATCGGGCCGCCGTACTTCTTTGCGGTGGTTCTCTGGATCTGCCTGGGGACCCTGAACGGGATCGCGGCGGCGGTCCTGGGCCGGGTTCCGCTGCTGGGGGCGGCGCTGGCCGCTCCGCTGGGGGTCTACACGACCCTCGTCTCGGCGTACATTCTCGGGCGGGTCTGCTACGAGAACGAGGAGAAGATCGGCTGGTTCTGAGGAGAGATCAGCGTCGGCCGGAAGCCTTCAGGTAGCCGGCGAAGCCCCGGACGGCGGTGAAAGACTCCTTGGGCTTTCCCGAAAGGTCCAAGAGGCCGTAGCCGGGGAGCTGGGGGGAGTCCCGCCACTCGAAGAGAAAGACCTTGTGGATCCAGGGCCGCTTCCTCGCCCCCTTGAGGAGGGTGATCAGGTACCCAGCCTGCCGGTCGTCCCCCACCTCCGTGGAGCGCCACCCCGTTTCGGTGAGCCAAAAGGGGCGGCTCAGCATCCCGCGCTTTTTCAAGATTTCCTTCACCGTGGGTCCCTCGTAGAACTTCTTCCGGCCGTCCAGCTCGCGAAGGACCTCCTTGGGCTTGTCCTTGTAGACGTGGTGGGAGACGACGTCGAGGAAGGGGCCCGCCTCCAGGCAGATCCGGTCCAGCCATTTGTCCCAGTCGGACCCGGAGAGGTGGGCGAGGTCCGGCCCCACGATCCGGCATTCGGGGTCGGCGGCCTTGGCGGCCCTGGCACCCGGAATGAGAATTTGGCGGATGAACTCTTCCAGCGAGCCGTGGAAGAAGGTGTCGGAGTTGGGCTCGTTCCAGAGGGTCCAGTGGCGGATCCGCCCCCGGTACCTCCCCACGAGGGTGGAGACGAAGGCGGTCCACTCGGCGGTGTCCCGGGGCGCGGAGAATCGGTCGGGCCCCGAGGAGGCCCACCGGGGACAGTACCCCGTCACCGCCAGAAGGTTGACGCCGCACCGCTCCGCGTCGGCCACCACCCGGTCGAAAAGGGTCCACCGAAATTCGCCTCGGCGGGGCTCCACCACGTCCCAGGTGAAGTCCACCCGGGCCCAGGTGATCCCGGCCCGCTGCATCGCTTCGAAATCTTCCGTAGAAGGGATATGGCCGTTGACCCCCAAGTACGCACGGCGCCCCTCCAGGTCGGAAAGGGCCCGGACCGGGAAGTGCAAGAGGGCCAAAGCGAAGGTCAGAATCAGCGGCAGGAGGGGAATGCGTCGCAAGGGTCACTCCTTTTCCAACTGGATGACCACCTTGCCCCGGCCGTGGCCCCCCTCCATTCTCCGGTGGGCCTCCGCGACGGCGTCCGCGTTCAGGGGGATCACGAGGTCCACCACCGGTTGGAGAAACCCTCGTTCCAGGAGACGGGCCAGGGAGTCCAAGGTCTCCCGCCGCCGCTCCATGAAGTGGAGGTGGATCTCGGCGTTGCGGAAGAAACCCGCCCGGAGCCCCTCCAGGGAAAGGCCCGCGAGATTCTCGGGAACCACCGCCACCAGGCGTCCCCCGGGAGCCAAAGCTTCCAAGCTTCGGAGGAGGACTTCCCCTCCGACGGTGTCCAGAACCACATCCACCCCCTCGCCCGCCGTGGCCTCTAAGACCTCTTTCACGAAATCCTGCCGGCTGTAGTCGAGGCAGAGCTCCACCCCCAGCTCTTCTAAAAAGGCCTGGTTTCGCGGGCCGGCGGTGGCGAAGACCTCCGCACCGGCCCAGGAGGCCAGTTGGACGGCCATGGAGCCGACGCCGCCGGCTCCGCCGTGGATAAGGACGGTCTCGCCGGGAACGACGCCGGCCCGGTCGAAGAGGGCCTGCCAGGCGGTCATGCCCGCGATGGGGACGGAGGCCGCCTCCACGTGGGAGAGCCCCACCGGCTTGAAGGCGGCCACCTCCTCGGCGACGCAGGTGTATTCGGCGTAGCCGCCGTTCTCCGTGAGCTCCTGGGAGAAGTACACTTCGTCCCCCGGGGCGAAATCCCGGACCCTTTCCCCCACGGCCTCCACCACCCCGGAGACGTCGTACCCCGGGATCAGCGGGAAGGAGAAGGGGAGGTCGAGGGCGCCCCGCCGGATCTTGGCGTCCACGGGGTTGATGCCGCAGGCAAGGACCTTCACCAGCAGTTGGCCGGCTTCCGGCTCGGGGACGGGCAGGCGAACCGGCTCGAAAAGCTCCGGTCCTCCGAAGCGGGGAAGTGTGAGGGCTCTCATGGCCGTCCTCCTTCGGGAATGCGTCGCCGGCCCGCGGGACCGGAAAGATCGGGCGGATGGAACGTGAGGTCAGGTCAGCTTCTGCCCGCACCTGGGGCAGAAGGCCGCCTCCCCGTCGGGGCGGGGGGCGCCGCACTTGGGGCAGAACCCGAAGGCGTTCTCGGCGGGAGGAGTTTTGGAGGCGCCGTCGGCCTCCTGGCGCATCTCCTCCTTGAAGCCCCGGATGGTCTTGCCGAGGGCGGAGCCCAGTTGGGGCAGTTTGGTCGCCCCGAAGATGAGCAGGAGGATGGCGAAGATCACGAGGAGTTCGGCGGGGCCGAGGGTTCCGAAGAGCGCGAGGGGCAGGGTCGAAATCATGGAGCCTCCTTAGGGAGCCACGACCAACCGGCGGCGGACCAGCTTTCCCACCTTCACAACATAGCACCCTTCCCGCCCCAGGTCGAAGCGGGCCTGGGGGTCGGTGACCTTCTCCCCGTCCAGGGAGACCCCCCCCTGGGAAATGAGGCGCCGCGCCTCGCTGGCGGAAGAGACCAGGCCCCGCTCGAAGAGCAACCTGGCCAGAGGCACCGGCTCGGGGGAGAGGGGAAGGCGGATTTCCTCCAGCTCCTCCGGTTCCTCTCGCCGGGAGAAGACCCGGCGAAAGCGGTCCCCGGCCGCCCGTGCGGCTTCCTCCCCATGGTAGTAGCCGACAAGGGTGGCCGCCAGACGGTGCTTGGCCTCCATGGGGTGCAGGGCGCCCGAGGAGACCTCCCGGCGGAGGGCCTCCACCGCGGAGGGCTCCAGGTCGGTGCAGAGGAGGTAATACCGCCACATCATCTCGTCGGAGACGCTCATCACCTTGCCGTAGATCTCGTCGGGGCTCTCGTGGATGCCGATGTAGTTCCCCAGGGACTTGGACATCTTTTCCTTGCCGTCGGTCCCCTCGAGGAGCGGCACGGTGAGGACCACCTGCTCCTCCTGTCCGTACTCCCGCTGAATCTCCCTCCCCACCAAGAGGTTGAAGAGCTGGTCGGTTCCCCCCAGCTCCACGTCGGCCTGGAGCGCCACCGAGTCGTAGGCCTGGGCCAGAGGGTAGAGAAGTTCGTGGATGTGAATGGGTTGCTGGTGGGTGAAGCGGGTCTTGAAGTCGTCGCGCTCCAGCATCCGGGCCAGGGTGTACTTCCCCGCCAGCCGGATGAAGCCTTCGGCGCCCAGGGCCGAGAGCCATTCGGAGTTGAAGCGGATGACGGTCTTCTCCGGATCGAGGATCTTGAAGACCTGCTTCCGGTAGGTCTGGGCGTTCTCCTCCACCTGCTCCCGGGTAAGCTGGGGCCGGGTGGCCTTCTTGCCGGTGGGGTCCCCGATGAGGCCGGTGAAGTCTCCGATGACGAAGACCACCGTGTGGCCGAGATCCTGGAAGTGCTTCATTTTCCGGAGGACCACCGTGTGGCCCAGGTGGAGGTCCGGGGCCGACGGGTCGAACCCCGCCTTCACCGTGAGCGGCTTGCCGGTGGCCACGGAACGTTCCAGTTTCTTGCGGAGAAGAGCCTCGTCCACGAGGTCCACCGCGCCCTTGGTGAGAAAGGAAAGGGCCCGGTCCACCGATTCGGTCATGGCGTTTCCCCCGTATCCATGAGCGTGCGCAGGAGCTTGCGGTATTCGTCCTCGGAGAGCAGCAGGCGGACCTTCCGGCCTTCCACCACGCACTTCTCCTCGCAGACGAGCTTCAGCGCCGCGGGGTAGAGGCGGTGCTCGTATTTGAGGATCCGGGCCGAAAGGGTGGCCTCGTCGTCGCCGGGATATACGGGGACCACCGCCTGCAGGACGATGGGGCCGTGGTCCACCTCCTCGTCCACCAAGTGGACGGTGCACCCGGAGAACCGGACGCCGTGCTCCACGGCCTTCCTCTGGACGTGGAGTCCGGGAAAGGAAGGCAGGAGGGCCGGGTGGATGTTGAGGAGACGGTTTCGAAAGGCGTGGATGAGCACGGAGGAGAGGAGGCGCATGTAGCCCGCCAGGCAGACCACGTCCACCTGGGCTTCCATGAGGCTCATGAGGATGGCGCTGTCGTGGTCCTCCCGCGTGCGGTAGTCGCCGTGGGGGAGGACGCGGGCGGGGATGCCGCGCCGCGAGGCTTCCGCCAGCGCCGGTGCGCCGGGGACGTTGGAGACGACGAGGACGCACCGCGCCGGCACCTCCCCCCGCTCCATGGCGCCGAGGAGGGCCGCCATGTTGGAGCCCCTTCCGGAAACCAGGATGGCGACGTGCTTCACCCCTCACCTCCCGGCGGCGCCCGCCGCCGATGGAGGAGTATAGCACGGCGTCATATGCCGGCCGCAGGGAAGAAAAGGGGGGCGGAGAACCGCCCCCGAGGATAGAGGAGGATGGTGAGGATCTCGCGTTCAGGCGGATGGGGGAGGCGGCGGCCTCCGGTCTTGCGGAGACACCGGTGCTCGGTGAAACCGGCCTCCGGGTCCCTTCCCCGGGCGTCGGCCGAGACGCCGGAGGAGGTCCAGCAGGGACTCGTGGTCCTCCCGGTTCCACTTCCCGGAAACCCGGCGTCCGGGGTAGATGGCGTAGAAGCGTCGGTAGCGTTGGGGGGTCAGGTCGGGCCTGACCACGTTGGCACCCCAGCGGAGGCCGAGCTCCAGCCCCTGGAGCGGGTCCAGGGCGGAAAGGGCGGTGGTGGACGGAATGGTGGCTTCGGGAAGGAGGATCCGCGTGAGGGCCATCACCCGCAGGCAAAGGTCCCGCAACGGTTCCGGAGGCACCGGGGCCGTTCGGGGGACCGGGCCAGGGGGGTCTCCGGGTGGGTCAGGTGGGGACCCGCGGCCGCCATGTCGGGATCGAGGGCGGCGAGGAGTTCCAAATCCCCCGCAAGGCTCTCGAGGGACCGACCGGGAAGACCCACCAAAATCCCCGTCCCCACGTCGTATCCAAGGTCTTTGAGGAACCGGACCCACCGGGAACGGCGGACCTCCTTGCCGTCCCGAGGAGGATGGACGGCGGAGAAAAGCAGAGTGTCGGAGGTTTCGAATTGGAGGAGGTAGCGGTCGGCGCCGGCTTCCCGCCATGCCTGGGGGTCGGCGGGATCCAGCTCCCCCAGGGACAGGGTCACCGCGAGCCCGGGGTCCCCGCGGAGCGCCGGATCACCTCGGCGATCAAACGGCGGGAGAGGCCGGGGGCCTCCCCCGCCCGCGACACCACCGTCCCATATCCGAAGCGGAGCGCCTTGGCGCCCCATCGGAAATTCCCGCCGCGCTCATCCGGTACCGGGGGAGGTAGTGGGTGTGGACGGTGAGGGGCTGGAGGACGGGAAAGGTGCAGGAGGCCTGGAGAGTCTTCATGCCTTCGACCTCCACCACGCCGATCCGGCTGAGGCCCGCCAGCCGATGGTCGGGGTGGCGGCACAGGGAGGGAATCCGGATCCCCGCGCTGGCGGCGGCCTCCAGCAGGATGGTTCCCAGGGGGACCTGGATTTCAACGCCGTCGATCCGAAGGCGGACCTTTCCCCCGATGGCCGTGGAGGAGGGGAGGGAGCCGGGGAGACCTGGTGGGGCCTCTGGTTGGTGGGGGACCTTCGGGAGTGGACCGGTTCCGGCGTCTCGGGTGCCTTCGTGGCCGAACCTCCCCGGGGCCCCCGTGCAGCACCCGGCGGCCCAGAATTTCGTCTTCGAAGGGCGCCAGGATCGAGAGAAAGGCGTTGGGGCCGCTCGGTCCCAGTCCGCACTCGGAAGCCAGCTGCCGCGTCTCGCCCAGGGCTTTCAGCTCCATCCGGCGGGAAAGGGAGCAGCGCCCCTCTTCCAGGGACCGGATGCCCTCCCAAAGCTTCAGGTTTCCGAAGCGGCAGGGCGTGCGCTGCCCGCAAGATTCCTCGACGAAGAACTCCATGAAGTTCCGAGCCACGGCCAGCATGTCCCGGTGGGGGCCGAAGACGATGACGGAGCCCCCGGTGGAGGCGTCCTCGAAGGCCAGGGATCGGGAAAAGTGGGCCCGGGGGACGCGGTGACCCGCCGCACCCCCCACCTGGACGGCCTTGGCGTTCTCGCCTCCCGCCTCTCGGAGAAGGGCCTCGATGGTGATGCCCATGGGGAACTCGTAGACACCCGGACGAAGGCAGTCTCCCGAGACGCTGAAGAGCTTGGTCCCCGTGGAGCGGTCGGTCCCCACCTCGGGGAACCAGGCCGCTCCATTCCCGAGGATCCGGGCGGCCAGTGCCAGGGTTTCCACGTGGTTGACGATGGTGGGGTGGCCCAGGTACCCCGTGTCCACCGGAAAAGGGGGACGGTCCCGCGGTTCGCCCCGGAACCCTTTCAGGGGCTCGATGAGCGCCGTTTCCTCCCCGCAGACGAGGCGCCGGAACCCAACCGGATTTCAACGTCGAAATCGAAGCCCGGGATCCCGTGGATGTTCGCTCCCAGGAGACCCTCTCCCCGCCGCCTCTCCAAGGTCGCCTCCAGAGGGAGCCGGAGGTACCGGTACTCCCCCCGAAGGTGACGATTCCCCGGGCGGCCCCGATGGCCCTTCCGGCGATGGTCATCCCCTCGAAGACCCAGTCCGCGTGTTCGGAGAGCAGCACCCGGTCCTTGAAGGTTCCCGGTTCCGCCTCGTCGGCGTTGCAGACCACCTACTTCTCCGGGGCCGCGGCGGAGGCGGCCGGGTTCCCTTGATTCCCGTGGGGAACGCCGCCCCGCCGCGCCCTTTGAGGCCCGAGGCCCGGATCTCCTCGACGATCTCCGCCCGCCCCATGCGGGCCGCCCGGCGAAGCCCCTCCTCGGGGCGCTGCTCCCCAAAGAGGATTTTTCCCTTCCGCTCACCGGCCATGTCCGTTCTCCTCTGGCCGCGGCTCGGCGGCGAGGGAGGTGAAGGCAAAACGGCACCGGCCCAGGATCGCCTGGACCCCGGCGCAGGTCACCCCCGTGTGGATCGCGTCGTTGACCAGCAGGGCCGGTTCCTGGTCGCACATTCCCAGGCAGTTGGCCCACTCCAGCGTGAGGCGTCCGTTGGGGGGGTCTCTCCGAAGGAGATGCCCAGCTCCGCCTCCGGCCGGCGGGCGATGCGGTCCTTGCCCTGCATGTCGCAGGAGATGGTCCGGCAGAGCCGGATGACGTAGCGGCCCAGGCGTCTTTCCCGCAAAAAGGAATAGAAGGTCACCACGCCGTGGACTTCCACGGGGTGGATGGCCAGGAGGTGCGCGATCTCCTGCGTGGCAAAATCGGAAATGTGGTGATAACGGTCGCGCACCGCCTGGAGGATGGGAAGCAGGGCCGTCCGGTCCCGGCCGTAGAGGTCCGCCAAGGCGACGATGCCGGCGCTGAGCCTCTCTCGTTCACTCAGCGGCATGGCATCCTCCCCATAGGAGAAGGCCCTGAACGGTGGAGAGAAGGGTCTCCGGCTCGATGGGCTTTTCATGGAAGGCGTCCACGGGGACCATCTCCTCCGAACGGTCGTAGCGAAGTCCGGTCTGCAGCCCCAGGCTGGTGAGGAGGAGGATGGGCCGCGGAAAGCCCTCCCGGCGGAGGCGGCGGCTGAGGTGAAGGCCGTCGTCGGGCTCCTCCATCCTGAGGTCCAGGACGATCAATTCCGGATTCCAGGACCGGCCGGCCTCCAGCCCTGCCTCGGCGCTTCGCTCCTCTCTCTCCGAATGGCCCGCGCTCGTCAGGACCAGCCGAAGGGCCTCGGTGACGTCGGGGTCGTCGTCCACCACAAGGATCTCGGCCATGGCCGCGCTCCTTTCTTGGGCGGAGAGGCCGCCCTTCTGGTCTGGCAATGGGGCCTGTATCAGAAGAATACAATTCAAGGAAATAGAAAGGGATGTTATCAGCGTAAAATGCCGCAGCGGGGGGCGAGCGACCGGGCTGGTCTGGCGGGAAATGAGGGGGGTTACAGCCCCATCTGCCGGAAAAGGAGGCTTGTAATTGCGGCGAGCAGGGCCGAAGCGGGGAGGGTCAGGATCCAGGCGAAAAGGATCTGTTTCACGATGTTCCAGCGCACGCCCTTGAGCTTCTGGCAGGAGCCGACGCCCATGATGGAGGAGGAGATCACGTGGGTGGTGGAGACGGGGGCGCCCAGGGCCGAGGCCAGGAAGATGATCGCCGCCCCCCCCGTCTCGGCGGCGAAGCCGTGGATGGGCTGGAGCACCATCACCTTGCGCCCCACGGTCTTGATGATCCGCCAGCCTCCCGCCGCCGTTCCCAGGGCCATGGCGGCCCCGCACGAGATCACCACCCACAGGGGCACGTGAAAGCTCGGCAGGAGTCCCCCGGCCGCCAAGGCCATGGTGATGATGCCCATGGTCTTCTGGGCGTCGTTGGAGCCGTGGCTGAGCGCCATGGCCGACGCCGAAAGAACCTGGAAGGCCTTGAAGTAGCGGTTGAGCTTCCCCGGCTGGGACCTCCGGAAGATCCAGAGGAGGGAGGTCATGAACAGGTTCCCGACGGCGAAGCCCAGGATCGGAGAAATCAGGAGCGCCAGGGCCACGAGCTTGAGGCCCGAAGGGTGGAAGACCGAGAAGCCGTGCTGGCCGACCACGGCCCCCACGATGCCCCCGATAAGGGCGTGGGAGGAGGAGGAGGGGAGGCCCTTCCACCAGGTGTAGAGGTTCCACGCGATGGCGCCCACGAGGGCCGCCAGGACCGCCGAAAGGGTCACGGCGTGGGGGTCCACCATCCCCTTGCCGATGGTGGTGGCCACCGCCTTGCTGGTGAGGGCCCCCACGAAGTTCAGGCTCGCCGCCAAAAGAATGGCCTTGGGGATGGAGAGGGCCCCCGTGAGGACCGTGGTGGCGATGGCGTTGGCGGTGTCGTGGAACCCGTTGATGTAGTCGAAGGCCAGGGCGGTGAGAACCACCAGGCCGATGAGCCAGAGGCCGCTATCCATTTTTCAGTACGACGGTTTCGATGACGTTGGCCACGTCCTCGCAACGGTCCATGGTGGCTTCCATGCGGCCGTAAATCTCCTTGAGCTTGATCAGCTCGATGGGATCCATCCCGTCTTCGAAAAGGCGGCTGATGGCCTTCCGGCTGATGTCGTCGCCCAGGTTTTCCAGGCGCTTGATCTCTCGGCAGAAGGACCACAGGTGGTCCAGGTTCCGAAGGTGGTGAACCGCCTCGTCGATCTGCTCGGCGGCCTTCTCGATGAGGCTTCCGAACTCCCGCATCTCGGGGGTGATGGTCTTGACCTTGAAGAGGCTCAACCGGATGGCCAGGGCCTCGATGTAGTCCAGGATGTCGTCCAGGGCGGAAGTGAGGGCGTGGATGTCGTCGCGGTCGATGGGGGTGACGAAGGAGCGGTTCAGCGCCTCGATGATCCGGTGGGTGTGGTGGTCGCCCTCCAACTCGATGTCCTTGATGGCCTTGGTCTTGGCCTCGACGTCGGTGAAATCCGTGAGCAGGGCGTTGAAGTGGCGCGCCCCCTGGAGCACCACCGCCGACAGTTCGCCGAACATGTCGAAGAATCGCTCTTCGCGCGGCACGAGCGAGAACCTCATGCAAACCCCCTCGGAGACGGTTAAACCGGACAAGCCCCGGATGCCCGGGCGCGGCGTTTAGAAGGTAGTTTACCAAACCGAAGGAAAAAGTTCAAAGGGAGGCCACACGGATGTGCGGGTGGTTGAGCAGGAGGCGGAAGCGGGAAGGGTCGGCCCGGAGGGCCACCTTGACCCCCTCGCTCTCGTAGGTGCGCGCCAAGAGGGGAAGCCCCTGCAGGAGAGGTTGGACCTCGGGCCATCGCTCGTGGGGGACGAAAAGGCAGACGGCTCCCGAAGCCTCCAAAAGGCGGCGGGCGATGGCCTGCCGGAGGACCTCCAGGCCCGCCCCCGTGGCGGCGGAAACCGGCAACGCTTCCGGATACAAGGCGCGGGCCCTTTCCAGGACGGGCTCCGGCGTCCGGTCGGTCTTGTTCAGGAGGGTCAGGAGGGGAAGGCCGTCCAGACGGAGGTCCGCCAGAACCTCCAGGGCGGTGCGGGCGCGCTCCTCGAAGGCCGGATGGCTCACGTCCACCACGTGGAGAAGGAGGTCCGCCTCGGAGGCCTGCTCCAGGGTGGAACGGAAGGAGGCCACCAGGTGGTGGGGGAGTTTCCGGACGAGCCCCACCGTGTCCACGAGGAGCACCTCCTGCAGGAATCCGGGCAGCGGCAGGCGGCGGAAGGTGGTGTCGAGGGTGCTGAACAGGCGGTCCTCCACCACCGTGTCCGACGCCGTGAGGCGGTTGAGGAGCGAGGACTTCCCGGCGTTGGTGTAGCCCACGAGGGCCACCTGGAAGGAGGTCCGGCGCCTCCGGCGCTGGGTTCGGCGGTGGGCGGCGATGGCCTCCAGCTCGGAACGAAGCTGCTGGATCCGGCGGCGGATCACCCGCCGGTCCGTTTCCAGCTGGGTCTCGCCCACCCCTCGGGTGCCGATGCCTCCCGCCTGGCGGGAGAGGTGGCCCCAGGCCCGGGTAAGCCGAGGCAGGAGGTAGGTGTACTGGGCCAGGGAGACCTGGGTTCGGGCCTCCCGGCTCCTCGCCCGCCTCGCGAAGATGTCCAGGATGAGCCCGGTGCGGTCGATGACGCGGATGCCGAGCGTCTTCTCGAGGTTGCGCACCTGCGCCGGCGTGAGGTCCTCGTCGAAGACCGCGAGGGAAATCCGCTCCTCGGAGCAGATCCGGCTCAGCTCTTCGATTTTGCCTTTCCCCAGGCAGGTGGCCGGGTCGTGGCCCTCCCTTTCCTGGACGACCCGGAGGACGACATCGCCGCCGGCGGTGTCCACGAGGGCCTCCAGTTCGTCCAGGTGGTCCTCCACCACCGGCCGGGGGAGGGAGGGAAGGGCCACCGCCGCCAGGACCACGCGCTCTCGGGCCATCGCTCCGTTTCTCCCTCCCGGGAACCAGCATACACCCCTTTCCCCGGTTGCCGCTGGAGCGTCGGCGTGCTAACTTGGGACCATGAAAAGGACCCTTCTCACCGCCCTCTTTTTTGCCCTCGCGCTGGCGTCGGGCTTCCCGGCGCCGCCTTCCCAGGCCGCCGACGCGCTCCGGGAGGCCCGCCGAATGCGCCTGGTGGCCCTCGAAACCCTTCTTCAGGAGAAGAAGGCCGCCATCGACCAAGGCTGGGCACGGCTGGCGGAGGTGGAGTCCCTCCTTCAGGAGGCCGCCGCCGAGGACGCCAGGGCCCTCCCGACGGCGGAGGAGGCGAGAAGCGCCGAGAAGGCCGCCGCCCTGCTCAAAGGCGCCGAGCGGCGGAAGGGGCTGGAGGAAGAGCGCCTCTCCCTGCTCCGACGGCTCTCGGACCTCTACGGGGAGGCCTCCGCCTTGAAACGGGAGGCCGACAAGGTCCGCTCCGAACTCCAGGGGGACCTCCAGGTGCTTGACGGGCGGTGGCTCCTCTCGCTCCTCCCCTCCGGAGTCAAGGGAGAGGTCTCCCTCTCCCAGAGCGGGACGCTGGTCACCGGCGACTACCACCTCGACAACGGCCAGTCGGGCAGCCTGCAGGGGACCTTCGTGAACAACGTCCTCGTCCTGGAAAGGATCGACGCCCGCTTCGGGCGCATGGGCCGGCTGGAGGGGACCCTCGCCCGGGACCGTCTCTCCGTGAAGGGGTCGTGGTACAGTTACGACATCGCTTCCGGACAGCCGGTCACCGGGGCCTTCGCCATGGATCGGCCCGCGGAGGAGGAGGGGCCATGAAGATCGTGAAGCAGGCTTTGGACCACAGCGTGGTTCTGCTCGAAATCACGGGGGAGGTGACGTTGGGGGAGTCGGCGGAGGTCCTTTCCTTGGAGCTCCGGCAAATCCTGGAGGACCCCTCCGTGGTGGGGGTGGTCCTAAACCTCGAGAACATCAACTACGTGGACTCCACGGGGCTCGGGGAGCTGGTGGGGTACCTCGGCCGCTTCGCCGACAAGGGAAAGCGTCTCAAGCTGGTCCGGCCCAACTCGGTGGTTCGAAGGCTTCTCACCCTCACCCACCTCGACGAAGTCCTCAAGGTGTACGAAACGGAGGAGGAGGCCCTGGAGGACCTCGTGGGCTGAGCGGGAAGGAGCGGACGGAGGAGGGGGGAATGGCTTCTTTCGACCCGGTTCTGAGGGAACTCACCGTCAAGGTCGTCTACTACGGACCCGGTCTGAGCGGAAAGACCTCCAACCTGAAGTACATCTACGAAAACCTGGAGGAAGGGGGACGGGGAAAGCTGGTGGAGCTGGCCGGGAACAGCGACCGGACCCTCTTTTTCGATTTTCTGCCCCTGGAGATCGGCCAGGTCAAAGGGGTGAAGGTCCGGCTCCAGCTCTACACCGTCCCCGGGCAGGTTTTCCACGAGGAGACCCGGAGGAGGGTTCTGCACGGGGCCGACGGCGTGGTCTTCGTGGCCGACAGCCAGCGGTCCCTTCGGGAGGCCAACCTCCAGTCCCTCCGGCAACTGAGGGACCACCTCGCCGCCATGGGGGCCGACCCCGACGAGATCCCCCTGGTCCTGCAGTACAACAAGCGGGACCTGCCCGGGGTGGCCACCGTGGAGGAGATGGACCAGGACCTCAACCCCGACAACCGCCCCTTTTTCGAAGCCATCGCCACCGAGGGCGTGGGGGTGGAGGACACCTTCAAGGCCGCCTGCGCCTTGGTTCTGAGGCGGCTCCTCTCGGCACCCCCCGAATCCTACCCGCCGCCGGCGGGCCGCCGGGAAGAGGTTCCCCTTGCGCTCGAAGAGAACCTTTTCCCCGAGAGCCCGGAGCTCCTGGAGGTGGAGAGCACCCCCTCGCTGGAACTTTCTTCCTCGCTGGAGGATTCGGCCGACCTTCTCTTCGAGGACGAGGCCCGCGCTCCCCTGGAGACTCCCCAGGCCCCTCCCCGGGTGGAGCCCTCGGAAGCCCCTCAGCCGCCCCCCCCGGAGGAGGCGGTCTTCTTGGAGGAAGCCCCCCTGGAGGAGAAGACGGGGGCGCCCCAGGGATTCCCCCCCCCATCCCCGGAACCGGCGGGAGAACCCTGGCGCCTGGCCCCGGGGCAATCCCTGGAGATCCCGGTGGAGGTGGGGGGGCGGCGCTTTCGGCTGGTCCTCCGCCTGGAACCTGCCTCCGGCGAAGGCTGAGTTCCGCCCCCGGGAAAGCCCTCGTCAGGGGCCACCTTCCACGAGGTAGAAGGGGTCCCGCTGCTGAAAGGCGTACCGGCGCAAGGCGGCCGCCGAGACCTCCCCCCGGTCGTAGGCTTCGTAGAGTTTCTGGCCCAGAAAGTATCCCAAGTGGCGGGAAACGCCGAAGAGGGTCTCCAGGTCGGCCCGGGTCACCTCCTCCAGCTCCGAGGGCTCCCAGCGGCCGGCCCGGCGGCGCATCTCCAGGTACCGGAGGCACCCCTTCAGGGACTGCTCCAGACGTCCCAGCTTGTGCCTCTGCTTGCCTTGCGGCAGGGCCTGGATCTCCCTGAGCCTTCGGCGCATCTCCTCTTCGTCCGGAGCGCGGCGGGTGGGGTTGATGAGCTTGGAGGCCAGAAAGCCGGCGGCGAAGTAGTGGGTGCGGTCCAGGAAGGCGCGGACGGAAGGCCCCGTCGCCAGTTCGGCCTCCATGAGGTAGTGCATGGCCTCCTCCACCGTCCGGTTGAGGTCCATCATGGGGACGTAGATGGTCCTGCCGTGGGGCGAGTAGACCGAGTAACCGTCCTTGACCAGCGCGGCCAGCCAGGAACCCGGGGGCTTTCTGTAAAAAGGATCGTTCAGGAATTCCAGGGAATTGAATGTAAAAATCTGAAAATCATCATCAGATTTATGGCGCAGGCCGAAGAGGTCGTGGAGGGCCCGGATGTACCGTTGCACCGTGTCGGAAAGCTCCACCTCCCCCTCGGGGTCCACGTCCCGCCCGCAGAAGCCGTACATGGCGCAGAGGGCCTCCCCCCCGTGTTCCAGCCAGGTGAGGAAGGTCTGCATCTTGACCGTGGGCGGCGTGTTGTTCACCAGGTGGCGGTCTCTTCCCAAGAAGAACCACCCCGTGGGCTCCTCGCCCCTCCTCAGACGCCGCATGTAGACCGTCTCGCTGTTCTGGAAAAGGATGAGGGGGGCGATGCCCTGCCCCCGTAGCTCGGCGGGAAGGTGGCAGGAGGCGAGGTGGAGGTCCCCCACGAGGACGAGGAGGGGCTGGTTGGGGTAGGCGGCGCAGAGGTGCCGGATCCGGTAGGCCATGAAGCGGTCGCGGCTGGAAAGGGGGCCTTCCCGGTTGAGGCCGTGGACGGCCAGCCGACGCTCCCGGGCGTGGTCGAAGATCGGCCGGTAGTGGTGAAAGTTGAAGCCCCACCGGTGAAAGTAGTCGATGGCCTCCAGGAAGTCCGGTTCCTCCAGGGCCCCCCGCACGAAGCGGTGGAGGGCCACGTCGTGCTTCGCCTCCGCCATTTCCAGAACGACGATGGGGCGGACCCTCAAGGCCGCCAGGTCCTCCAGGAGGTGGAGGTAGGTCTTCTGGGCGTGCTCCAGGGTGTGGAAGTCCCCCACCAGGGTGACCCAGCGGCGGGACGCATCGGCCGCGAACCGCTCCCGGGAGAAGGGGAGGGCTCGGGCCGAGCGCAACTCCTTCTTGTACGGGGCGTAGTACTCGAGGATCTCCGGGTCCTCCGGACCCAGAACCTCCCGAAGCCTGCGCTTGATGGAGGCGAGGAGGCTCCGGGTGAAACGGTATCCGGAGGTCTTGACGGCCATGGGAAAGCCTCCCTCGTTGTGCGGCCAGGATACCACGGCCCACACGCCACAGGGGAAGGGAACAAGGAGAGCCCCCCGACGGTTTCCAGGTGCGGGGCCTCCCCTGGGGGAGAGGGCCCCCCAGCCCTGGCGAGAAGGGGGACGATGTTGACACTCCAACCGATGAGGTGCTATTTTTAAGGCTCAAATGTGGAGCCATCAACTCCACATTTCCGGAGAGGGCCAATGCAGTTGAGCAAAGGCTTCGATTACGCCGTCCGGAGTCTGGTCTTTCTGGCCCGGCTTCCGGAGGGCGGCACGGCGGACCTCCGGGCCATTTCGCTCTCCCAGGGGGTCCCGCACTCCTACCTGGCCAAGGTGATGCGGAGCCTCGTGCGGCGGGGGTTGGTCGCCTCCACGTTGGGCCGGGAGGGAGGCTACCGGTTGAGGAAACCGCCGCGGGAAATCACCCTTCTGGAGGTCTTCACGGCCATGGAGGGGGAGCTGCGCCTGGTGGAGTGCATGGACGGCCAGAGCTGCGCGTTCCTGGGGGGCTGCGCCCAGGCGGAAGTCTGGAGCC
The DNA here is from genome assembly GCA_037444825.1 of Acidobacteriota bacterium. Classification (GTDB taxonomy): domain Bacteria; phylum Acidobacteriota; class UBA4820; order UBA4820; family DSQY01; genus JBFLVU01. The sequence goes on from JBBILR010000007.1 coordinate 24,652, forward strand.
GCCTGAGGAACGCCGTGGAGACGATCTTTCGCGAAACGACCCTGGGGGACCTCCTCCGGGAAGTCCGGAACGACCTTCCGGCGAAGGAGTCCTTGAAGAAGAAGGAGGGGCGGTATGCCCGAGCTGGCGCTTGAAACGCGCGACCTCAGAGCGTGCGTGGAAGGGAAGGAAATTCTCAAGGGCCTCACCCTGGCCGTCCCCCAGGGAGAGGTCCACGTCATCATGGGACCCAACGGCAGCGGGAAGAGCACGCTGGCCCACACCCTCATGGGCCACCCGCGGTACGCCGTCACGGGGGGCGAGGCCCGGCTCTTCGGCGAGGACCTCCTCTCCATGAAGGTCCACGAGCGGGCGCGGAAGGGGCTCTTCCTCGCCTACCAGTACCCCGTGGAGGTGCCGGGGGTGGCCTTCTCCCATTTCCTCTGGAACGCCGAACAGGCCATCCGGGGCGGGGGAGCCCCCTCCGACGGGAGTCCTAAAAAGGTGGACGCCAAGGGCGTCCTGGCCTTCCGGAAGAAAATGACGGGGGTGCTGGAAGGCTTGAAGATGCCCCCCGATTTCGCCCAGCGCCACCTGAACGTGGGGGCCTCCGGCGGCGAAAAGAAGCGCCTGGAGATCGCCCAGATGCAGATGCTTCGGCCCCGCATGGTCGTCATGGACGAGATCGACTCGGGGCTCGACATCGACTCCACCAAGGTGGTGGCCCAGGCCATCAACGCCATGAAGGGGCCGGACTTCAGCGCCCTCATCATCACCCACTACCCGCGGATCCTCGACTACCTCAACCCCGACAAGGTCCACGTCATGGCGGGGGGGCGCATCCTCTGCTCGCGGGGCATGGAGCTGGCCCGTGAGCTGGAGCAGAAGGGCTACGACTGGATCCTCAAGGAGTTCCAGGCCAACGGGTGACCTCCGGCCGGGCGGATCGCGCACCCCCGGCGAAGGCCGCCCTTTCCCTTTGTGGGAGGCTTTCATGAACGACAAGACCAACGGCGCCCTGGACTTCGACCAGAGCCGCTACGACTTCAAGGCCCGGGAGGTGGCGGTCTACAAGGCCACCCAGGGGCTCTCGCGGGAGACGGTTCTGGACATCTCCCGCCACAAGCAGGAACCCCGCTGGATGACCGACATCCGCCTCCACGCGCTGGACGTCTTCCTTCGAAAACCCATGCCCCGCTGGGGGGGTGACCTGTCGGAGATGGACTTCGACTCCTACACCTACTACATCAAGCCCACCGAGCACCGGCAAGAGTCCTGGGAGGACGTGCCGGAGGAGATCCGCAAGACCTTCGACCGCTTGGGGGTGCCGGAGGCGGAGCGCAAGTTCCTGGCCGGCGTGGGGGCCCAGTTCGAGTCGGAAATGGTCTACCACTCCATCCAGGAGGACCTGGCCAAGAAGGGGGTGATCTTTTTGGACACCGAATCGGGGCTGAGGGAGTACCCGGAGGTCTTCCGGAAGTACTTCGCCTCCCTGGTGCCGCCGGAGGACAACAAGTTCGCCGCCCTCAACACCGCCTGCTGGTCGGGAGGCTCCTTCATCTACGTCCCCAAGGGCGTCCAGCTCGACATTCCCCTCCAGGCCTACTTCCGGATCAACTCGGAGCGGATGGGCCAGTTCGAGAGGACCATCATCGTCGTCGACGAGGGGGCCCGCCTGCACTACATCGAAGGGTGCACGGCCCCCCAGTACTCCACCCTCTCCCTCCACACCGGCGTGATCGAGATCTTCGTCCACCGCAACGCCCAGATGCGGTACACCACCATCCAGAACTGGGCCCGCAACATCTACAACCTGGTGACCCAGCGCGCGGTGGCCCACGAGGGGGCCACCATGGAGTGGGTGGACGGCAACATGGGCTCCCGCCTGACGATGAAGTACCCCTCCATCTACCTGGTGGGGGAGGGGGCCCGGGGCAACGTGCTCTCCGTGGCCTTCGCCACCTCGGGCCAGCACCAGGACGCGGGGGCGAAGATCATCCACAAGGCGAAGAACACCTCCTCCACCATCACCAGCAAGTCCATCAGCCGAGGCTCGGGGAGGACCTCCTACCGGGGCCTTCTGAAGGTGGCCAAGGGAGCCACGGGGGTCAAGGCCAGCGTCAAGTGCGACGCCCTCATGCTGGACGAGGAGAGCCGCTCCGACACCTACCCCACCATGGAGATCGCCGAGGACCGGGTGACCATCGCCCACGAGGCCACCGTCGGCAAGATCAGCGACGACCAGATCTTCTACCTCATGTCCCGCGGCCTGCCCGAATCGGAGGCCATGGCCATGATCGTCCAGGGCTTCATCGCCCCCTTCGCCAAGGAACTGCCCATGGAGTACGCCATCGAGTTGAACCGTCTGATCCAGCTGGAGATGGAAGGGGCCGTGGGATGAGCGACCCTGCCGCCGCCTCCAAAGGCCTGAGGCCCGTGGAAGGACTGCGCGACCGCCTGCGCCGGGCCGCCTCCACGCTCCCGGGGAGCGGGCGGGCCGCCCACGCGGAGGCCTTCTGCGCTTCCAACGCCGAACTGGGCCGTTACTCCCGCCTCCTCTTGGACCTGAACTCCCTGCCGCTGGCCCCGGCCCGGCTCCTCCCGCCGCTCCTCGGTGAGCGGAAGGGCCGCCGGGGAAAGGCCGAGAAGACCCACGCCGGCACCCTGCGCCGAGCCTGGGAGGGTACCCCCGGCCTTTGCGAGGAGCTCCTGGCGCCCCGCAGCGCGTGGGACCGTCTCGTGCTGGCCGGGTGGGAGGAGGGGGTCTTCCTGGGGCCTGGGGGGGACGGCGAACCCGCCGTCGTGACCTTCGGCCCTCAGCCGGGGCTGATCCTGGAGCCGGTGGCCCTCCACCTCCCCCCGGGAACGGAGAGGACCGTGGCGCTCCACTGGCCGCAGGGGTCCCCTCTGGAACCTTCGCTCCACGTGAGCCTCCTGAGGGGGCGGCTGGGGGAGGGGAGCCGGCTGAGGGTCTTTCTCCTGGCGGAGGACGGCCCCGGCCACCACATCCTGTCCGGGGGCTTTCACCTGGGCCGCGACGCGTCGCTGGAAGTCTTCTGCCTCTGGTCCGGGCCCCGCTTTCGGGTGGCGCGCTTCGAAACCCGCCTGGAGGGGGAGGGGGCCTCCCTCCGCGAGACCCACCTCGTTCACGCCTCGGGAAGGGAGCACTTCGACCTGGACAGCCGCGCCCGCCTCACCGCCCGCCGGCAGCGGAGCGACGTGGCCGTGAAGGCCGTCGCCGGCGGAAGGAGCCGGGTGGTCTTCACGGGGAACCTCCTCATGGAAAAGGGCGCCGCCCTGTCGGAGGCCGTCCTCCAGGACCACGTCCTCCTCCTGTCCCCGGAGGCCCACGCCGACTCGGTTCCGGGCCTGGAGATCGAGACCCTGGAGGTGAAGGCGGCCCACGCGGCCTCCGTCGGCCAGGTGGACGAGGAGGAGCTCTTTTACCTGGAGAGCCGGGGCCTCGAACCGGAGGCGGCGAAGCGGCTCGTGGTCCTCGGATTTTTGCGGAGCCTCCTGGACCGGGCTCCGGCGGCCTGGGCGGCCGAGGATGCGGAGGCCTTTCTGGAAAAGAAGGTGGGGGCGTGATGGAAAAGCCGGCAAACCCCAACGAACTCTTGGACGTGGACCCTCTCCTGATGGACGTCCTGTTGGACCACTACCGGCACCCGCACAACTTTGGCCGGGTGGAGGGGGCTTCGGTGGTCCACGCGGAGGGCAACCCCTCCTGCGGGGATCAGATCGAAATTTCCTTGAAAACCAATGGAGATATCATCGAAGACGTGAAGTTCCAGGGCAAGGGTTGCATCATCAGCCAGGCCGCCGCCAGCATCCTCACCGACCTGGTGAAGGGGGAGCCCCTGGAGGCCGTCCGCCGGCTGACCAAGGAGGAAATGCTGGAGAATCTGGGCATTCCCATCGGTCCCATGCGGCTCAAGTGCGCCCTGCTCGCCTTGAAGGTCCTCAAGACGGGGGTCTACGGCCGGGAGGCGGCGGAGATGGACGAGGACGAGTCGTGAAGGGCTTTTGGGCCCTCGGACTTCAGAGAACACCTCAGGAGGACGGGAAAAGATGAACCAGTGGATTCAGGCGGCGCGGCTCGAGGAGATTCCGGAGGAAGGCCAGCATGTGCTGGTGGGGGAGGAGGAAGTTCTCCTGGTGCGAGACGGCGCTCGGGTCTACGCCGTCTCCTACCTCTGCACCCACCAGGACATGGAACTGGAAGGGGGCCACCGGGAGGGTGGGGCCTGGGTTTGCCCCCACCACGGCGCCAAGTTCGACCTGAGGACCGGCGAGGCCCTCTCCATGCCGGCGGTGGAGCCGGTGCGGGTCTTCGAAGTGCGCGTGGAGGACGGGTGGGTCTACGTGCGGGCCGAGGAGGCGCCATGAGCCGCCCCGCCGCCGCTTCGCAGCCGGACTTCGACGTTCGGAAGGTTCGGGAGGATTTCCCCGTCTTTTCCCGGAAGGTCCACGGCCGCCCGCTGGTCTACCTGGACAACGCCGCCACCACCCAGCGCCCCCGCCAGGTGGTGGAGGCCATGGTCCGGTACCTGACGGAGTACAACGCCAACATCCACCGGGCCATCCATACCCTCGGCTACGAGTCCACCGTGGCCTACGAAGAGGCCCACAAAAAGGTGGCCCGGTTCATCCACGCCAAGTCCTGGCGGGAGATCGTCTTCGTGAGGAACGCCACCGAGGCCCTCAACCTCGTGGCCCTCGCGTGGGGCCAGGCCAACCTGCGGGCGGGGGATGAGGTGGTGGTGACCCTCATGGAGCACCACAGCAACATGGTCCCCTGGCAGATGCTGAGGGACCGGCTGGGGGTGGTGCTCAAGGTCATCCCCTCCACCCCCGAAGGAACCCTGGACCTGGACGCCGCGAGGAGGCTCATCACCCCGAAAACGCGGCTCGTGGGCATGGTCCACGCCAGCAACGTCCTGGGGACGGTGAACCCCGTGGCGGAAGTCCGCGCGCTGGCTCGGGAGAGGGGGGCCCTCTTCCTCCTGGACGGGGCCCAGTCCATTCCCCACATGCCGGTGGACGTCCAGGAGCTGGACTGCGACTTCTTCGCCGCTTCGGGCCACAAGATGCTGGGGCCCACGGGGATCGGCTTCTTGTACGCCAAACGGGATCTTCTGGAGGCCATGCCGCCCTTCCTCACCGGGGGGGATATGATCTCCACGGTGACGCTGGAGGGGGCCACCTGGAACGAACTTCCATGGAAGTTCGAGGCGGGAACCAGCGCCATCGCCGAGGGCATCGGCCTCGGCGCCGCCGTGGACTACCTTTCGTCCCTGGGGATGGACCGGGTTCTACAATACGAAGAGGAATTGCACGATTACACCCTAAAAAAACTGAGGAATATCGATGGGCTGACCCTTTACGGCCACCCCGGCGCCCACCCCTGCCTGGCGGTCTTCTCCTTCAACCTGGCGGGGGCCCACCCCCACGACGCGGCCAACCTTCTGGACCGGTACGGAATCGCCGTCCGCTCCGGCCACCACTGCGCCCAGCCCCTCATGGCCTTCCTGGGGATGGACAACACATTGAGGGCTTCGCTGTACCTTTACAACACCCAGGAAGAGGTGGACCTGCTGGTGGAAGCCCTGGGAGAGGTCCAACGCCTCTTCAACCGGCGGTGAGGGCGCGGGGCGCCACCGGCGGCGCCCCCTCGGCCTCGCCGGGGGCGGGGGAGCCGTGTTACCATGGCCGTCCCGCGGCATCTTAGGGACCTGGGAGGTTGCAGACGATGACCGTGGAACGCGCGCTTCGGGGAATCGGCGGCTTCTTCGTGGTCCTTTCGGTGGCGCTGGGGTACTTCGTCCACCCCGGCTTCTACGCCTTCACCGCCTTCGTGGGGCTCAACCTGCTCCAGTCGGCCTTCACCAACTGGTGCCCCATGATGGCGATCCTTCGAAAGGCGGGGCTCCGGTGAGCGGAAGAGACCTTTTGGCCTTCGCCCTCTTTCTGGGGGTCTGGTACGTGTTGAACCGGTGGATCCTTCCCAAGGCGGGGGTGCCCACCTGAATGTCTGCTTCCTGTGGGACCGGGTCCGGTCCCGAGAACGAGCCGAGGAGGTCCGAGAATGTCCGGAAACGTGATGGAAGTCGGTGACGGCAATTTTCAGCAGGAGGTTTTGGACGCCTCCCTTCCGGTCCTGGTGGATTTTTGGGCGCCCTGGTGCGGCCCGTGCCGGATGGTGGCCCCCGTCGTGGAGGAACTCTCCCGCGAAATGGGGGACAAGGTGAAGTTCACGAAGGTCAACGTGGACGACAACCAGATGACCGCCGCCCGCTACGGCATCATGGCCATTCCTTCGCTCCTGGTCTTCAAGGGGGGGCAGGTGGCCCAGCAGCACGTGGGGGCCCTCTCCAAAGCCGCCCTGAAGAACCTCCTGGAAAAGGTCCTCTGAGCGGGGATTCGAAGGGAGCCGTCCCATGCCGATCTTCGAGTATCACTGTAAGAAGTGCGGGGTAAAGTTCGAGAAAATCGTCTTTAACAGAGACGCCCCTCCTCCCGTGTGTCCCCATTGCCAGGCCTCGGAGGTGGAGAAGCTCATCTCCGTCCCCGGCTCGGTGGGGGTCGCTTCTTCCGGGGCTAGCACGGCGCCGTCGTGTGCCTCGGGCTCCTGTGGAAGCGGGGGATTTTCCTGAGCCGGCTGAACACCGGCGCGCCGTGAGCGCGAGCGCTTCGAACGGGGGAATCCCACGGAGGGTTCCCCCGTTCTTTCTTGGAGAGGGCCTTGAAGGCGAGGGCTTTGGAACCTATACATGAAGAAAGAGCCGACCCTGGCCGAGAAGGAGGCCGCCATGAAAGCGAAGAGCCGCAGAAAGACCGGAAGGGAAGCGCCGGCGCTGGAGCGGCTGAACCCCAAGCCGCGGTCCACCGACGAGTGGCAGGAGGAAGCGGACCTCATGGCCGAGCCCGAGATTCTCGAGGACGGCCTGGACGGGATCGTTGCCGACGAACCCCGGCCCCGTTCGCTGAAGGCCCTGGAGCCCAAGGAGGAGTGATGGAAGCGCTGCCGCGGTGGCGCTCCAGCCGAAGCCTCGGGAAGGCCCCCGCCTCCGCTGTCACGTCTGATAAGATATCTTATGTTAAAAGTAGGGCGACGGCGGGCGAGGTCCATCGGTTTGAAGTCGTCGCCGGGCCCCTCCTCGGGGTTTTCACCCATCCTCGGTCGCTTTCTTCCGAAAGACCTTCTCAGGCGGAGGGCCCCTGCTTCCGGCACCCATCCATCCAGCGGAGGGCCTTGTGACCTTCGTGCCGCTTCTGGACTTGAAGATGCGCACCCAGGAGCCCCGCCAGTCCTGGGAAGTCGCGCAGGCTGTCGTCCTGGAATTCCTCAGGTTGCATGGCGCGGACCCGGAAAGGGCTCTTGGCGCCTTGACAGCGTGCCGCGGGGCTCTCCCAGCCGACCCCCTTCACGTAAAGGTGGACGGCGAAGTCCAGGGAGATCCGGAGCGCTGCGCCTTCGAAATCCGCGTTCAAGGAGCCGAAGCGTCGGTGCCCCTTCCCTTGGGTTCCGGGAGGAGTTGTCCCCTACCCTAGGGTGCTCCCCTCGTTCGCCTTCCACTTTTCCCCGGTTTCGCCGACCTCTTTCTTCCAGATGGGCACCTCGGCCTTGAGCCGCTCCAGAATGTGCCGGCATGCCTCGAAGGCTTCGGCCCGGTGGGGGGCGGAGACACCCAACAGCAGAGAAGCCTCTCCCACGGGCACCTTGCCCAGGCGGTGGACGATCACCCATCCCGACAAGGACCAGATGCGGGCCGCTTCCTCGGCCATTTTATGCAATAACTTCAATGCCATCTCTTCATAGGCTTCATATTCCAGGTAAAGAAGGTCCGCGCAGTCGGCGTCTTTCCGGACCGTTCCCACGAACCAGACTTGGGCCCCGCTGGTTTCGTCCCCGAGAAGCGACTCGAAGAATTTGATATCCATTGGCTCTTTTTTCAGTAAAATCGTCCTCGCCATGGCTAGCCTCCCCCCACGGGGGCAAGGAAGGCCGCCTCGTCCCCGTCTCGAAAAGGCTCATCCCAGGAAGCGTAGTTTCCGTTGCGGGCCAAGAGGGGGCGGTAGGCCAGAGAGGCCAGTGCCGGTCGCTCCTCGGCGAGACGTTCCCACAGATCGCGCCCCGTGGCTTGATCATGAACATCAAGAAAGACTTTGGAAGCTCCTGCTCTTTCGCGCAATTCTGCAAAAAGAAGAACGGTGACTCTCACGGCGACTCCTGCGGAAGTAGGGCCTGCAGACGCTCCACCAGCCGCTCCATGGCCTCCCGAAGGGCGGGCAGGCCGGTGCCGAAGAGGCGGCCCGGCGTCAGCGCCAGCCGGAGCCGCCCATCCACCCAAACCTCCTCCGGAGCGAGGTCCAGGCAGCCCGGCCTTACTTCCAGGGGCGGAAAGAGGGCGTTGATGACGAACTCCCCCAGGGAGGAGGCGCCCACCGCCCCGCCCGCGTCGTGGACCCCAAGGACGAAGGCCGCCACCTCCGGGCGGACCCGGGGAGGCTCGGGGGCCCCGAAGTTCTCCAGCAGGGTTTTCACGGCTCCTTGCCCACCCGGAATAATCAAGAGGGACAGGAGCTTGGGGGATAATTCCTCGAGCGGAAACAAGCGTCCGGGGCAGAGGCGGGCGGCCTCCTGAAAGGCCTTGCGGCTCTCGCCCTCCTGCTCCTCCCCCGAGGTGTGGTCCACCACGTGGAGCTGGGGGGCGTCGGGGGCCAGAACCACCGCCTGGAAGCCACGCCTCTCCAGGGCTTCCAGCAGGAAGACCGTTTCGAAGGGGTCGGAACCGTCGTAGGCCCCGGCCCCCGAGAGGAGAAGGCCGGCCCGGCGTTTCACGGCCTTCCCTCCAGCGCGGCCACCGCCGCCGCGACGATGGTCTTCTCCGCTTCGGCAAGAGGCAGGTCCAGGCGGACGCCGGCGGCGTTGGGGTGGCCTCCCCCGCCCCAGGGGGCCACGAAGCGGTCGATGGCGAAAGCCCCCCGGGAGCGGCAGGAGACCTTCGTGGTCCGCTCGGAAACTTCCTTGAAGTAGAAACCCGCCACCACGCCGTCCAGGAGAAGGGTGTAGTTGACGAGGTCGTCGGCGTCTTCGAAGGAAGCCCCCACGCGCTTCAGCATGGCCCTCTCCACCCGGATCCAGGCCACCTTGCCGCCGGGGGAGAGGCGGAGCGAGGAGAGAACCTCTCCGGTGAGCCGGAGGCGCTGGGGGCTGATCCGCTCGTAGAGTTCGGTGTAGATCCGCTGGGGGTCTATGCCGCACTCCAGAAGCCGGGCGAGGAGGAGGTGGGTCCTGGGCTGCACCCCCGGGTACCGAAAACCGCCGGTGTCGGTGTGGATGGCCACGTAGAGCGGTTCGGCCGTGTCCCGCGTGAGCCCGACCCCCAAATTCTCGAGGATTCGGGCGGTCACCTCCCCCGTGGCGCAGGCGCTGGTGTCCAGGAGGTAGTGGACGCCGGGGGCGGTCTCCAGACGGTGGTGGTCCACCACCAGGATGCCGTCGCTCTCCCGGGCCAGATCCAGGACGCCCCCCAGGCGGTCGAAGGCCCCCATGTCGAGCACCACGGTCAGGGCGCCCCGGAAGAGGCGCAGAGGGTCCTTGACCTCCTTGAGCACGAGGATTTCCCGCGGGTGGCGGAGGAGGAAGCGGAGGTTGGAGGGCAAGGGGGTGGGGTTCACCACCGCCACCTCGCACCCCAGGCCGTGGAGCCCCCGGGCGAGCGCCAGTTCGCTCCCCACCCCGTCCCCGTCGCAGGAGATGTGGGTGGTGAGCACGAACTTCCGGTGGCTCCGCAAGAGGTCGAGGGGGTCCTTGTCCGGCCGCATCGCCGCTCCTTCGTGAACGCGCCATGCTACCGGATTCGAGGCCGGCCTTCAACCGCTGCCGTAGAGAAACGAGGGTCTAACCGACGTGTCGCAGGAGAAGGGCGTGGAGTTCGGCCAGCTCCAAGGGTTTCTGAAGGTAATCGTCCACCTTGAAGACCTTCATGGCCTCCACCCGGTACTTGGCGGCGGTGTAGACGGAGGTCATGACGGCCACCTTGATCTCCCGCGTCTCGGGGTCTTCCTTGAGGCGCCGGGCCATTTCCCGCCCGTCCAGCTTGGGCATGAGGGCGTCGGTGATGACCAGGTCCGGCCGGAAGGCCCGAGCCATCTCCAGGCCCTCCAAGCCGTTCCCGGCGACGATGACGTTGTAGCCCAGTTTTTCAACGGCCGAGGTGACCATCTGCCGGACGTCGGGGTCGTCCTCCACCACGAGGACCAAAGGATGGAGATCCTCGCCGGGTGCGCCTTTCTTGGAAGGACCGGGCGCTTCGCCGGGGCTGGGGGCCCTGCGCTTCCAGAGGCTGTCCGGAGCGGAAGCCCAAAACTTCTGCTTGAAAGCGCGGGAAGCCTTGCAGAAGCACTTCAGGCAGTGGGGGCAGACCAAGGTGCGGGAGGCCACCAGGCAGGAGCACCAGGCGCTCTCCAGGGCGTCGAAGGGATTGCCGCAGTTGGGACAGACCACCTCGTACGAAGCCACGAGACCCCGCCTTTCCAAAGGCCTGCTGGCCCAAATGTACCGGCCCTGAATACGGATTTCAAGGGGGTCCTCGGCCGGGCCTACCGCCGCGCCAGCGCCCTCGCCCCCGCCGTCAGGACCTCCCAGGCCTCCCGGACGTGGCGCTCCTCCGTGTGGGTCTGGCCCACGGAGAGCCGGAGCCAGTAGCGGTCCCCCACCCGGGTGTGGGTCAGAAAGACCCGCCCCTCGGCGTTGACCCGCTCCAGCAAGGCCTCGCTGAGGCGGTCCTCCCCCCGGAGGCGGAAGCAGACCAGGTTCAGGGGCGGATCCTTGAGGAGCTCGAACTCGGCCGATTCCCGCACCCACCCCGCGAAGAGACGGGCCAGGGCGACGTGGCGCCTCAAGTGGGCCCGCAGGCCGGTAAGGCCGTAGCTCCTCAGGACGAACCAGAGCTTGAGGGCTCGAAAACGCCTTCCCAACGGAATCTGCCAGTCCCGGTAGTCAATGACCTCCCCGGAGAGGCTGGCCCGGTTCCGGAGGTACTCGGGCAGGATGGAAAGGGCCGAGACGAGGGCCGAGCGGTCCCTCACGTAGAAGGCGTCGCAGTCGAAGTTGGTGAAGAGCCACTTGTGGGGGTTGAAGCAGTAGCTGTCGGCGCGCTCCAAGCCGGCGAGCAGAGGGCGGAACTCCGGGCAGAGGGCCGCCGAGCCGGCCATGGCGCCGTCCACGTGAAACCAGAGGCCCTCCCTCTGCGCCACGCCCCCCATGGTCTCCAGGGGATCCACGGCGTGGGTGGAGGTGGTTCCCACCGTCGCCGCAAGGAAGAAGGGGGTGAAGCCCCGGGCCCGGTCCCGGGAGACGGCATCTTCCAGGGCGTCCACTCGCAACGCTTGGGAATCGTCCACGGGGAGGAGGCGGAGACGCTCCCGCCCCACCCCCGCCACCCCCAGGGCCTTCACGACGCTGGAATGGGCCTCGGTGGAGGCGTAGGCCGTGAGGTTTCCCGGCGCCCCCTCCCGGTTGGAGCGGCCGCCGGTGGCCCGCTCCCTCGCCGCCACCACGGCGCAGAGGGCCGCGCTGGAGGCCGAATCCTGGATGACGCCGCCCCCCGAGGAGGTGGACCGGAAGGACTCCGGAAGGCCCATGGCCTCCTGAAACCAGTCCAGGATTAGCGTCTCCAGTTCGGTGCAGGCCGGGCTGGTGCTCCACAGCATGCCCTGAACCCCGAGGCCTGCGCTGACCAGTTCGCCGAGGACCGACGGCCCCGAGACGTTGGCGGGGAAGTAACCGAAGAAGCGCGGGGACTGCCAGTGGGTGACGCCGGGAAGGATTTTCCGGTCCAGGTCCTCGAGGACCCGCTCGAAGGGCTCCGGCTGCTCGGGGGGGTGTTCGGGGAGACTCTTCCGGACGTCGCCGGGCTTCAAAGGTGACTGGACGGGGAAGGTCTCCACGCGCTCCCAGTACTCGGCCACCCAGTCCACCAGCGCGTGGCCGTAGCGCCGGAACTCCTCCGGCGTCATGTGGTAGCGCTCTTCGTCAGCCATGGCGTCCCTCCTCGCCCCGACGGATCCCGACGAGAAGCCCGTCGGCCGTGGGGATACAGACGGTCCGAAAGAAACGGACGCTCTCTTCGTGGAAGCGCCGGACGGCTTCGGCCCCCGGGTCCTCCTCGAGGAGGCGGCCGAATAAGAAGGCGTTGTCGGCGAGGAGAAGGCCCCCGGGCCGCAGGTGGGCCGCCGCCCAGCGCCCGTAGGCGTCGTAGTTTCCCTTGTCGGCGTCCAGAAAGACGGCGTCGAAGGGACCCTCCCCCTCCAATTTCGGCAGGAGGGCGAGCGCCTCCCCGACGAGGACGGTGACCTTCCCCGAAAGGCCCGCCGCCTCCAAGGTTCTCCTCGCCAGGGCAGCGTGCCTGCCGGACTTCTCCAGGGTCCAGAGGCGCCCTCCCGAAGGCAAGGCCCTCGCCATCCAAAGGGCCGAGTAGCCGGCGAGGGTGCCGATCTCCACCACCCGCCGCGCCCCGGCCAGCCGGAGGAGGAGCTCCAGAAGCCTTCCCTCCAGGGGGGCCACCTGGATGGCGGGGATTCCCTCCCGTTCCGGCGCCCCGAAGGCCTCTTGAAGAAAGGCGTCGTGGGGGGCGTGGAGGGCCTCCGCCCACCGCAGGATCTCGGGGGAATGGTAGGCGCGGCCATTCCGGGAGCGGGGGTCGGCCACGGCTCAGCGCCTCTCCGGCGGCACCATGGGCCTCAGGGCCAGGGCCGTCAAGGCGGTGAAGGGCCTCCGCGGAATGAGCCGGCCCAGGAAGGCCGCCGCCTTGTTGGAGAGGCCCGTGACGAGGGTGGTCTTCCGTCCCAAGGCCCGGAGCGCCGCCGCCACCACCGGGCCCGCCTCCATGGAGGCCCCGCCCCCGGCGCTCCCCGCCACCTGGCCGAACTCGGTCTTGGTGGCGCCGGGGCAGAGAACCAGGATGTCCACACCATGCCGTTTCAGCTCGTAGGCCAGGGCCTCGCCGAGGAGGAGGTCGAAGCCCTTGGTGGCGCCGTAGGCCCCCATGTACGGGCAGGCCTGGAAACCCGCCAGGGAGGCCGTGACCACCAGCCCTCCCCTTCCCCGGGCCGCCAGGCGCCGCCCGAAACGGTGGGCCACCTGCAGGACGGCCAGGCAGTTGAGCCGGACCATCTCCTCCAGGCGCTTCAGGTCCTGGTCCAGAAAGAGGCCCATGGCGCCGAAGCCGGCGTTGTCCACCACGAGTCCCACGTCCAGATCCGACGTGGCGGCGTCCAGCTCGTCCACCGCCCCTTCCCGCGCCAGGTCCAGAACCACCGGTCTCGCCGCGACGCCGTGCTTTGCCGAAAGCTCGGCGGCGAGCCCTTCGAGGCGCTCCTTCCGCCGGGCCACGAGAACCAGGTTCAGACCGTGCGCCGCCAGCCTCCTCGCGAACTCCTCGCCGAGGCCCGCCGAGGCGCCGGTCACCACCGCCCAGGGTCCGTACCGTCGGGTGTCCATGGCTCCTCCCACAGGAGGCGCATTGTCTCAGGGGAGGACGGGGCGCGGCAAGGTCCGTCAGGAAAGCCGCGTGAGGTGGCGCTCCACTTCCCGGCACGCCTGGGTGAGGATCTCCACGGCCCCGGCCGTCCCCAGGCGGGAGGTGTCCAGGCAGAGGTGGTAGTTGCCGAGATCCTGCCAGGCGAGGCCCGAGGCGGCCTTCACGAAGCGCTCCCGGTCCTGGTCGCACTGTTCCACCACCTCGCGGGCCTCGTCCAGGGAGCCCAGGCGGTAGATCTTCTGGACCCTTCGAACCCGGTCCGGGAGGGGGGCGTGGAGGAACACCGAGAGGTGTCCGGGAAGGCCGGCCAGGACCGCGAAGGAGGCGCGGCCCACGATGACGGCGGGCCCCCGCTCCGCCGCCTGGCGCATGATGGTCTTCTGCATGTCGAAGAGGTCCATGTCGTCCACGGCGATGGGCGGGGGGATATACGGCGCCTCCGGAGCCCCGCCGGCGTAGGCCAGGCGGGTCCGTTCCCAAAAGCTGAGGTGCCGCTCGTCCAGGCTTTCCAGCGCCTCGGGGTCCCGCTTCAGCCTCCTGGCGGCTTCCACGAGGATCTCCCGGTCCAGGTAGCGGATACGCAAGCGTTCGGCCAGCCGCCTTCCCACGAGGCTTCCCCCCGCCCCCATGGTTCTCGCGATGGTCACCACGAGGTGATGGCTCGGCGCCCCCTCCGGCATGGTTCACCTCCCATTCGGTTTGAGCTACATTATTCAATATAAGGCCCCGCCTTTCCCCTTTTCAAGGAAAAGGCTTCGCCGAAGAGGCCCTCCGGGCGTATACTCTCCCGGGCGGTTTCCCCGAGAGGTCGCCCGGAGGGAGAGAAGACCCCATGCCCAACCCCATCACCCTGATCACCGGAGCCAGCGCCGGCATCGGCGCCGCCTGCGCGCGGGCCTTCGCGCGGGCCGGCCACGACCTCATCCTCACCGCGCGGAGGCAGGAGCGCCTTCAAGAACTGGCCGCCGAGCTCTCCGGGGCCTTTTCGGTCGGGGTCCTGCCCCTCGTCCTGGACGTCCGGGACCGGAAGGCCGTGGAGGAGACCCTGGGCCGCCTGCCGAGGGACTTCGCCGAGGTGGAGGTCCTGGTCAACAACGCCGGCCTGGGGCGGGGCCTCGACAAGCTCCACGAAGGGAACCCCGAGGAGTGGGACGAGATGGTGGACACCAACCTCAAGGGCCTTCTCTACGTGACCCGGGCGGTCCTCCCGGGCATGGTGGCCCGGGGCAAGGGACACCTCATCCAGATCGGGTCGGTGGCGGGCCGCGAGACCTATCCCGGCGGCAACGTGTACTGCGCCACCAAGTTCGCCGTGAAGGCCCTCTCCCGGGCCCTCAAGATGGACCTTCTGGGGACCCCCGTCCGCGTCTCCACCGTGGACCCGGGAATGGTGGAGACGGAGTTCTCCACCGTCCGCTTCCGGGGGGACCGGCAACGGGCCGCCAAGGTCTACGACGGCATGACCCCCCTCCGCCCGGAGGACGTGGCGGAGATCGTCCTCTGGGTGGCCCAGCGCCCGCCCCACGTGGACGTCACCGAGGTGGTGGTCATGCCCACCGACCAGTCGTCGGCCATGCTGGTCCACCGGAGGCAGCCGTGAAGATCCGCGTGGGGATCGTCTTCGGGGGCAAGAGCGGCGAACACGAGGTCTCCATCCTCTCCGCCCGCAACATCTTCGAGGCTTTGGACCGGGAGCGCTTCGAACCCATCCTGGTGGGCGTGGACCGGAGCGGCGTCTGGCGGCTCGGCCGCGACCTCTCCCTCCTTCGGGACCCCGACGACGCCCGGAGGGCGGCCATCGACCCCTCGGCCCCGGCGGTCCTTCCGGCCGGCGGGGGTTCGGGGCAGGCGGTCTTCCTGGACCTCGCCGAAGGAAAGGAGCGGGCCCGGGTGGACGTGGTCTTCCCCATCATGCACGGGACCTTCGGGGAG
This sequence comes from Acidobacteriota bacterium, assembly GCA_037444825.1. Classification (GTDB taxonomy): domain Bacteria; phylum Acidobacteriota; class UBA4820; order UBA4820; family DSQY01; genus JBFLVU01. The sequence continues at coordinate 40,113 of JBBILR010000007.1, forward strand.
GACGGCTGCCTGCAGGGGCTCCTGCGCTTCCTGGAGGTCCCCTTCGTGGGCGCGTCGGTTCTGGGCTCCGCCGTGGGCATGGACAAGGAGGTCCTCAAGCGCCTCCTGAGGGAGGCGGGCCTTCCCATCCCGCGGTATCGGCCGGTCCGCCAGGGGGAGAACACCGAGACGCGGCGGAAGGAGATCGTCGAGGCCCTGGGCCTCCCCCTCTTCGTCAAACCGGCCTGCCTGGGCTCCTCCGTGGGGATCACCAAGGTCAAGCGGGAAGAGGAGCTGGGGCCGGCATTGGAGACGGCCCTCTCCTTCGACACCAAGGCCCTGGTGGAGGAGGCGGTTTTCGGGCGGGAGATCGAGTGCGCGGTTCTGGGCAACGACGACCCCAAGGCCTCCCTCTGCGGGGAGATCGTCCCCAACCACGAGTTCTATTCGTACGAAGCCAAGTACCTGGACGAGAACGGCGCCGTCCTGAAGGCCCCCGCCGACCTCCCCGCCTGGCTCTCGGACCGCATCCGGGACCTCGCCGTGCGAACCTTCCGGGCCCTGCAGTGCGAGGGAATGGGCCGGGTGGACTTTTTCCTCAAGCGCGACGGCACCGTCCTCGTCAACGAGATCAACACCCTCCCCGGCTTCACCCGGATCAGTATGTACCCCCGCCTCTGGGAGCTGACGGGGCTCCCCTACCCCGCCCTCCTCTCCCGCCTCATCGAGCTGGCCTTCGAACGGTTCCGCCGGGAGCAGGCCCTTCGAAGGGACCCGGGGCTTTCCGGCGGCTGAGGCGCCTCGAAAAGCTCAGGCGTTCAACACCACCCGGATGGGCAGGAAGGGGCCTTCCTGGAAGATCCGGATCACCCGCTGGCGCGCCAGTTCCAGAATGGCCAGGAAGGTGACGATGACGTGGTGGCGCGTCATGGAGGCGTCGAAGAGTTCCACGAACAGGAGGGAGCCGTGGTGTTCCAGCCGCTCCAGCACGTCGTTGATGCGGCTGGCCAGGGTGATCTCCGGCACGAAGACCAGCCGCTCCTTCCGGTCCGCGGCCCGCTTGAGCACCCGCTGGAGGGCCTCCACCAGGTCGTAGAGGTCCACCTCGAAGCCCCCGTAATCCGGCTCCTCCGACTCCCCCGGGGCCCTCGCGAACTGGGCCGTGGAAACCGCCTGGCGCTCCTCCAGCAGGCGGGCCACCTCCTTGAAGCGCTGGTACTCGAGGAGCTGTTCCACCAGCGGCTGCCGGGGGTCCTCTGCGGGCTCCCCGCCCTCCTCCCGGACCACGGGCAGGAGCATGCGGCTCTTGATGTGGACCAGGGTGGCCGCCATGAGGATGAAGTCCGCGGCCACGTCGAGGTCCAGCTCCCTCATGGCCTCCAGGTACGCCTCGTACTGGGCGGTGATCTCCACGATGGGGATGTCGGTGATGGAGAGCTCGTTCTTCTGGATGAGGTAGAGCAGGAGGTCCAGGGGCCCTTCGAAGACGGGCAGGCGGAAGCGGGGGGTCTTCTCCGCCTCTTCGGGCGGGACCGGGGGTCCGCTGGGCGGAACGAGAAGGGGGCTCTCCACGGGCTCCTCCCGCGGAAGTGTACACCATCGGCGGAGAGGCGGGCCAGGCAAGAAGGATTTTGGACAGAAGCGGCCTTCGAAGCAGGGAATTCCGGTGATCCTTCTCACAAATCCCCCCCTTTTCCAGGCCCTTCATCGCAAAAAAGGCCGTTTGCCCCGGGGGGGAAAGGCCGTTAGAATCCCCGTGGGAGGACGGAATGGACCCTCAGCTCCGGGAAGTGCAGAAGCGCGTGGACGACGAGACGGGGTCGCTGGCGCGGCTCCTCGCGGAGGTTCGGAAGGTCATCGTGGGCCAGCAGGGGCTCCTGGACCGGCTGGTCATCTCGCTCCTGGCCCGGGGCCACGTTCTGGTGGAGGGGGTGCCGGGGCTCGCCAAGACGCTGGCGGTGAAGAGCCTCGCCGGGGCGCTGAAGGCCTCCTTCCAGCGGGTCCAGTTCACGCCGGACCTCCTCCCCGCCGACCTCGTGGGGACGCTGGTTTACAACCCCCGCGAAGGGGTCTTCGAACCGAAGAAGGGGCCGGTCTTCACCCACGTCCTGCTGGCCGACGAGATCAACCGGGCCCCCGCCAAGGTCCAGTCGGCCCTGCTCGAGTGCATGCAGGAGCGCCAGGTGACGCTGGGGGGGACCACCTACCCCCTCCCGGAGCCCTTCTTCGTCATGGCCACCGAAAACCCCATCGAGCAGGAGGGGACCTATCCCCTTCCCGAAGCCCAGGTGGACCGCTTCCTCATGAAGGTGGTCCTTACCTACCCCTCGGCGGAGGAGGAGCGGCTCATCATCGAGCGGATGGCGGTGGGGGAGCCCCCCTCCGTCTCGCCGGTCCTCTCGGTGGAGGACATCCTCCGGGCGCGTGGGGTGGCCGACGCCCTGTACGTGGACGGCCGCATCAAGGACTACGTCGTCCGCCTGGTCCAGGCCACGCGCAACCCCGGGAAGTTCCGCGTCGCCGCCGAGGGGTACATCCGGTACGGCGCCTCTCCGCGGGCGGCCCTCTTCCTCACGGTGGCGGCCAAGGCCCACGCCTTCCTCAAGGGCCGGGCGTACGTGACGCCGGAGGACGTGAAGGCGGTGGGTCTGGACGTCCTGCGCCACCGGCTTATCCTCACCTACGAGGCGGAGGCCGAGTCGGTGACGGCGGAGGACCTCCTCTCCCGCATCTTCGAGAGCGTCGAGGTCCCGTGACCCCCTCCCCGCCGAGCCCATGCTAGACATCCCGGAAATCCTCAAGAAGGTCCGGCTCATCGAGATCCGCACGAAGAAGGCGGTGAACGAGGTTCTGGCCGGGGAGTACCACTCCCTCTTCAAGGGGCAGGGGGTGGAGTTCCGGGACGTGCGTCTCTACCAGCCCGGGGACGACTTTCGGACCATCGACTGGAACGTGACGAGCCGCACCGGCGAGCTCCACGTGAAGCAGTTCCACGAGGAGCGTCAGCGCACCCTCCTCTTCGCCGTGGACGTGAGCCCCTCCCTCCGCTTCGGGACCGCCGGGCGCCTCAAGAGCGAGGTCCTGGCGGAGGTGGCGGCCCTGCTGGCCTTCTCCGCCATCCGGAGCCAGGACCGGGTGGGGCTCCTCCTCTTCTCCGACCGGGTGGAGCTCTTCCTGCCCCCCAAGAAGGGGGCGGAGCACGTCCTGAGGCTCGTGCGGGAGATCCTGTACTTCGAGCCCCAGGGGCGCTCCACCTCCTTCGAGGAGGCCTTCGCGGCGCTGAACCGGCTCCTGCCGCGGCGGGCCACGGTCTTCCTCTGCTCCGACTTCCAGGGGACCCTGGGGGCCGGCCTCAAGGTGCTGGCCCGCCGCCACGACCTCATCGCCGTCTGCGTGGAGGACCCGGCGGAACTCTCCCTCCCCCCGTCGGGCTGGGTGGAGTGGGTGGACCCGGAAACGGGGCGCCACGGCTGGGCGGACACCTCCTCCCGGACCCTCCGCAAGCGCTTTCACGCCGCCCGGCTTCGCCAGCGGCATCTCCTGGCCCAGACCTTCTACCGGGCGGGGGTGGACGCCCTCACCCTCGGCACCGGCGCCGACGTGGTGCCTCCCTTGGTGTCCTTCCTTCGCCAGAGGGCCCGCCGGAGGAGCGCATGAGGGCGCCCCTGTTCCTTCTCCTCCTGCTTTTTGCCGGGGGGCCGGCGAAGGCCGGGGCGGCGCCGGCGCGCTGGAAGACCGCCCCTCCCGTCCACCTGGGGGACCCGGTGGTCCTGGAGGCCGCCCTCCCCGCCGCTTCCCCCGACTTCTTCGTCGAAGGGGACCTCTACCCCGGGGCCGACTGGGGCGAGGCGCGGGTGGCCTCCGTGGAGCGGACGCCGCCCTCCTTCTTCCCCGGCGAGGTCCGCTTGTCGGTGACCCTTCAGGTCTTCGCCGTGGGGAAGGTCCAACTCCCCCCCGCCCGGCTCGTCCTCCACGACGAAAGGGGCGCCCACGAGGCATCCCTCTCCCCGCCCCCGCTGGAGGTGGCTTCGCTCCTGCCTCCGGGAGGCGGGCCCCAGCCCCCACCCGCCCCGCCCCTCGAAGTCCCCCCCCGCTTCCCCGTGGGGGCCTTCGTGCTGGTTCTCTTGGCGGCCTTTCTTCTCGTCGCAGCCGTCCTTTGGATCCGCCGGCGCCTCCCCAAGAGACCCCGCGGGGCGGTCCAGCCCCCCTCCCTGCGGGAGACCGACCCGCGCCGCTGGGCCCTTTCGGAGGTGGAGCGGCTCTTTGCGGCCTCCCTGCCCGCCGACCGGCGCTTCGAGGCTCTCTCGGCGGTTCTTCGGGCCTTCCTGGCCTGGCGCTACGGCCTCCCCTTCCCGGAGTGGACCGTGGAGGAGATCCGCCGGGAGACGGAGGGGCTTTCCGACCTCCCCGGCGAAGCGCGGGCGGCCTACCTGGAGGTCCTCTCCGCCTGCGCCCTGGTCCTCTACGCCCGCCACCTCCCTTCGGCCGGGGAGACCGCGGCCTTGAAGGCCCGCTCCCTGGAAGCCATCGCCTTGACGCCCTCCAAACCCACCCCGGAACAGCCGCGGGAGGCGGCGGCATGAGCGCCTTCCTCTTCCGGAACCCCGGCTGGCTCTGGCTTCTGTTGCTGCTCCCCGTTTTGGGCCTCTACCGCCGCCACCTCCTCCAGAACCGCCGCCGGGCCCTGCCTTTCCCTCCCGCCGCGTCCCTGGAGGCCTTGGCCGGCCGGAACGCTTTCTACCCCTGGGTCTCCGAGGGGCTGCTCCTGGCGGGGGCCGCGGCCCTGGTCCTGGCGCTGGCCCGTCCGGCCGTCAAATCGGCCCGGACCACCGTTTCCACCGAAGGGGTGGCCATCCTCCTGTGCCTGGACGTATCGGGCAGCATGCTGGCCGAGGACTTCCAGCCCAACAACCGCATCGACGTGGCGAAGACGGTGGTGGCGGACTTCGTCAAGCGCCGGCCCGACGACCGCATCGGCCTGGTCTCCTTCGCCGCCATGCCCTTCCTCCGCTGTCCCCTCACGAGGGACCACCGGACCCTCCTGGAAGTGGTGCGGAGCCTCTCGGCGGTGACGCGGGCGGAGATCGACGGCACGGCCATCGGGGACGCCCTCATCGCCTCCGGAAAGCGCCTCCTCAAGGCTCCGGAGAAGAGCCGGGTCGTCATCCTGCTCACCGACGGCGAAAACAACCGCGGCCAGTTCGACCCCCTGCAGGCCGCCGAGTTGCTCAAGGCCCACCGCATCCGCGTGTACGCCGTGGGCATCGGCAGCCCGGGGGTGGTCCCCTACCCCGTCACCGGGGAGAACGGAAAGAAGTCGTACCAGTACGTCCGCATCGGGTTCAACGAAAAGGCCCTTGAGGCGCTGGCCCGCTCCACCGACGGGGTTTACTTCAACGCCTCCGGCGGAAAGGCCCTGGAGAAGGTCTTCGAGTCCATCGACCGGCTGGAGCGGACCCGCATCCTCTCCGCGGGCTACGTCTCCTTCCGGGAACTCTTCCCCTACCCGCTGGGGGCGGCGGTGTTCCTGCTGACGGCGGAGGCCCTCTGGAGCCTGAGCCGGGGAAGGAGGCTTCCGTGAGCCCCTTCGCCAGCCCCCTGGGAACGGCCCTTCTCCCCTTCTTCCTGGTCCTTCTGGCCGTTGCCTTCTTCGCACGCCTGCGCCACCGGCAGCGGACCCTTCCTTGGGGAGGGACGGAAAACGTCTCCCGCCTGGCCCTGGCCCCCGGCCGGGAGTGGGACACGCTGAGGGCGGCGGCCCTGTGGGGCGCCCTGGGCCTCTCCTACCTGGGCTTCGCCCGTCCCCAGTGGGGGGAGGTGGCCGAGACGGTTCAACGGACGGGCCTGGACGTGGTCCTCTGCCTGGACGTGAGCCGGAGCATGGCCGTTTCCGACCTCCCCCCGAACCGGCTGGAGCGCGCCCGCATGGAAATCCGCTCCTTCCTCTCCTCCGACGAGGGGGACCGTACGGGGTTGGTGGCCTTCGCCGGGGTGCCCCTGGTCCTCTGCCCCCTCACCGAGGACGCTCCCGCCGTATCCCTCCTCCTGGACATCGCCGACACGGGCCTCATCCCCGCCCAGGGCACCGACGTGGGAAAGGCGCTTGAGACCGCCGCCGCCCTCTTCGGACCCGAGAGGGACCGGGACGCCGTGGTGGTCCTCCTCTCCGACGGGGAGGACATGGGGGAGTCGGCGGCGGAGGCCGCCCGGGCCCTGGCGAGAAACCGGATCCGCCTCTTCTGCGTGGGGGTGGGAACCCCCGCCGGGGGTCCCGTTCCGGGCCCCACCGGCGGCCCCATCCTGGACCCGGAGACGGGACGGGCGGCGGTCTCCCGTCTCGAGGAGACCACCCTTCGGCAGATGGCCGGCCTGGCCGACGGCCGGTACTGGTCCTTAGGCTCCGGGGGGAGCGTCGTCCCGAAGATCCTGGAAGAGCTGGGGAGGCTCAAGCGGCGGGAGTACGCCTCCCGGAGCCGGGCCACCCGGCAGGAGCAGTACCGGTGGTTCGTTCTGCCGGCGCTCCTCTTTCTGCTCGCCGCCCTGGCCATTCCCGGCCGGGTGCGGCTTGCCGGCGGGAGGAAGGCGGCCACCGGCCAGGCGGCGGCTGCGGCCCTGCTCCTCCTCCTGGCGGCCTTCCCCGCCGGGGCGCGCTCCCCCGCCTCCCTCTCCCGGGAGGCGCTGGAGGCCTTTCGGCGGGGCTCCCCCGACCGGGCGCTGGCCCTCTACCGGCAAGCCCTGGCCTCCGCCCCGGACGCCGCACTTACCGCCCGGCTCCAGTACAACGTCGGCACCTGCCTCCTCGCCCGCAAGGACTTCGCCCAGGCCGCCGACGCCCTCACCCTGGCCCTGGCCTCCCCCCAGCCGGAAGTGAAGGAGGCCGCCCTCTACAACCTCGCCCACGCCGCCTACGGCATGGGCTCCACGGAAAAGGCCCTCTCCGCCTTGCGTCTTCTTCTGGTGCAGAACCCCGCCCACCGGGAGGCCAAGGTGTTCTACGAGTGGATCGTGAAGAACAGGCCCGAGGAGCCCCCGACGCCCCCCGACCAGCCCCCTCCGCCCCCGCCGTCGGCCCGGCCCCCGGACCTGCTGGAGCAGCTTCCCCTCCCGCCCCCCAAGAACCTCGACGAACAGGTCCGCCCTCCCGACAACCCGCCCCCCGGCATGAAGCCGTGGTGAGCCTTCTTCCGGCCGGCTCTGGGAAAAAGGGCCCGGAAGCTCAGGATTCGAAGGGGCACCCTTCCTCCGGGTGGGCCGGCGGGGGGGTGATCCGGGCGGGCTTGGGTCCCGTTCGGCGCAGGAGTTCCCGGCCGGCCAGGCGCAGGTACTCCACCCCCAGGGACTCCAGGGAGAGGGCCAAGGGTTCGGCCATTTCGCGCAGATGGTCATTCCGGAAGGTTTCAAACGCCTCCGCCGCCACCCGGGCCTGTTCCTCGCGGCCCGATTCGCGGGCGAAGACCTCCTTCAATCGAAGGAACCCCAGAAAGCCGCACAGGGAGGCCACGTGGTCCGGGGGCTCCCGAAGCGCGGGGTCGTAGGCGAAATGCTGGTGGTAGGCGGCGATTTCCGCCAACAGCGGACCGGGAAGGACCTCGCCGCGGTAGGAGGTCTCCCGCAGGGAAACGGGTCCACCGGGCCCCAGCAGGGATTCGTAGAGGCCCGGTCTTCCCTCCTCCTCCGCCGCCGCGGAGGCGCGGGACAAGCCTTCCTCGCCCGGGAGGGTGGCCGCCAGGGAGGCGATTTCTCCGGCCCACCCCTCCCGGGGCGCCTCGAAGAGGAGGCCCAGGAGGCGCCACGCCGCCGCCTCCCGAAGGAGGGCCATGGACGGCGCGGAAAGGGAGGCGCCGCCCGTCACGAAGCCTTCTCCAGGTTGACGGGGATCCAGCCGGTCCGCATTTTTCGCGACCCCACCTCCTGTTCCGAGCCTTGCCAAACGGCGAAGGCCGCCTGGAAACGGCCGCCGACGGGCGGGCCCTCGGGCAGCTTGCGGACCAGCACCACCGCCCAACCGGTCTTGGTGCGAATCCCCTTTCCACGCGATTCTTGAACGGGGGCGGGGGTGAGGGTGCCGGGCCCCTCGGCCAGGAGGTCCTGGACAGGCGTGGAGCGCCCTCCCTCCATGGCGTTGCCCAGGGCACGGGCGGGGGCGTAGCGCAAGGCGGCTTCCCGGCGGGCCGCCTCGTCCCCCGCCAGGGGGGCCGCCTCGAAGGGGTAGTGGTCCACCGAGGCGTTGGGGTACAGATCCCGGATGGTGTCCCCCCGTCCGTCCGCTTCGGCCTGCCAGGAGGCCCTCCAGTAGGTGATGGATACGGCGCGGGAGGTCTCGCCCATCTGGGGGGCCGGCAGGTCCGCCGAGGTCTGCACCGGCATCTGGACGGCGCAGGCGTCGGAAAAGCGGGCGGCCCCCGGAAGGTCGTCGGCCGTGGGGTCGTCCCACTCCAGGAGGAAGGCCATTTCGCCTCCCCGAGCCAGGGCCCGAACCCGCACCTCCGCCGTGGTGGGACGAAGAAGACGGGGTTCCACCAAGTCCTGGGGGATGAGGCGGGCCGGGTGCACGGGCACCTTGCGCCACGCGACGTCCGCCGGGTCGAGGGGAAGGGTCCCGGCGGAGAGGGCCGTGACCTCCGCGGGGCTGGTTTGGGGCCCCTGACCGCAAGCCGCGAGAAGGACCGTGAGAGACATCCAGAGGACCAGGCGAAAAGGCTTCATCGCGTCCTCCTAGGGGCAGTTGGTTCGGGCTACGCCCAGTTTCGAGTCCAGGGCCATCCGGACGTGGACCGGCTCCCGGAGGGGGACCCGAAGGATTTCGCCCCCTCCTTCCTCCAGCCCGAAAACCGTCTCGCCTTGACGCTTCCACCGGGGGATGAGGCGCTCGGTGCTGCCGAAGAGGCCGAGAAGGCCGGCGAGGTCCGGATCGTCCGGGGCTTTGAGGTAAGCCGCCACGGCCGCCCCGGCCCCCGGGCCGAACATCTGTTCGAGAAACCGCTTCGGCGCGTGGACGGGGGGGATGTAGTAGACGTTGGGCTCCAGCCCGAACTGCGGAAAGAGGGGGAGCGCGATCTTCCGGACGTGAACCAGGTAGTCCACGGGATTCTCCGGGCGGGCGTTTTCGGGGGTGGAAACGAAGCCCGCCAGCCGGATCTTGCCGATGCAGTTGGCGAAGCACTGGGGGACGAGTCCCGTCTCGATTTTGGGGAAACAGGCGATGCACTTTTCCGAGGTCCCCGTCATGGGGTTGAAAAAGACCTTCTTGTAGGGGCAGGCTTTCACGCATTCGCGGTAGCCCCGGCAGCGGCTCTGGTCCAGAAGGACGATCCCGTCTTCCGGACGCTTGTAGATGGAGCCGCGGGGGCAAGAGGCCAGGCAGGCGGGGTAGGTGCAGTGGTTGCAGATGCGGGGAAGGTAGAAAAACCAGGAGAGGTGGGGCACCCGCAGGGACGTTCCTCCCTCCACGCCTCCGGCGCAGTCGTCCTCCCCCACGTTGGGGTAGGCGTAGTCCTCGTCCTGGGGGCGCCAGCCGAGAACCCGTTCCCCCGCCGGAGCCGCTTCGAAGAGGGTCTGCCCCGCGTACACCCGCCCCTCCCACCTCTGGGCCCCCAGCATTTCCAGCAGCTTCAGGTCCCAGCGGAGGGGGAAGAAGCCGAAGGGCTTGCTTTCCACGTTGTTCCAGAGCATGTACTCCTGGCCCTTTCCCGAGGTCCAAGTGGTCTTGCAGGCCAGGGTGCAGGTCTGGCAGGCGATGCACTTGTTGATGTCGAAGACGGCGGCGAATTGTTTCCGGGGGCGGCTCTCGGGGTACCAGTAGGCCATCTCCCGGCCGATCTGCCAGTTGAAGACGCGGCTCATGGGCGCTCCTCCCCGTCCCGGCGGGTCACGAAGGACCCCGCCAGGTAGATCTTCATGGCTTCCGATTCGTAGGTCGGGCGGATCCCCAAATCGGCCGGCCTCCACAGGCCTTCGCCGCCGATGCCGCCCTTCTCGGCGCGGGTGATCTTCACGAAGGCCTCCCGCGGCGCCCCGGTGGGGCAGTGCACGTCCGGGAGGAAGCCCTTTCCGATCCCCTGTCCGAAGAGGTTCTTCCGGACCAGCGAGTCGGTCATGAGGGTGGGCTTGAGCCAGCCGCGCGTGGCCGACTGGTGGGACCCGGAGCGGAACATCGCCTGGTAGTTCGTGCGGGGGTTCTTGGCCAGCCCGTCGGGGCGCGTCCGCTGCCCCTCCTGGGAGCCGGGGGTGGTTCCGTACATGTTGAACCACATGCGCGTGACTCCCCGCGGGGTTCCGGGGTAGTAGCGGGCCCGGCAGAGGAGGCGGGCGAAGCGGTAGTCCTTTTCGTTCTTCTGCCAGCCGCGGAAGGGGCGGTCCTCGGGGTCCCCGTCCACCCACACGTAGTCGCCGTCTTCGATCCCCAGCTCCCGGGCGTCGGCGGGGTTGACGTCCACGTACCCCTCGGTGACGAAGGGGTTCCGTTTGTCCCTTCGGTAGATGTCGCCGAAGGGGCCGAAGAGAACGGCCACCATGTCGGTGTCGATGGGCGTGGTGTGGGCGCCGTGGCGGTATTTCGGGGTGTGGAAGACGAAGCCGTAGCCCTTCGCCCGAAGCGGGTGGCGGGAGGCCTTGGTCTCCCGCCAGGAGAGGACCACGTTGCGGCCGCACCGGGTTTCGCAGGAAAGGTCGTCCTTCGCCACGCCGTAGGCCTCGGGGCCCGCGGGGCGCAGGGCCTCGTGGGGGGGGGCCACGATGACGTTGGGCTCGTGGAAGGTGGAGTCCACCGGTTCCCGGTGAACCGGCAGGTTTTCCCCGGCCTCGATGAACTCGTCCTCCTCCCGGTAGAACTCCAGCCGCCCGGTCTTGGTGTACCAGGGCCGGTTGTCGGCGATTTGGTCGTACCCCACCGCCTTGGGGCTGGTGCGGCTGTTGAGGAGGGCCGGGATCCCCTGGGAAGCACGTGCCTCCAGCTCCGAGAAGCGGTACCCCTTGGTGTTGGAGGAGTGGTCCAGGATGCGCTGGAGGTAGGCGTCGGTACGCCCCTGGTTCACGAAGGCCCAGACGTCGGCGAAACGGCGGTCTCCCGTGCGCTCGGCGAGCTTCTTCCCCACCAGGGCGAGGACCTCCACGTCGCCCAGGGTTTCGAAGACCCTCCGGAGGGGGGTCCTGGGGAAGACGCACAGGAAGGGGTTGGTCACCGACGCCGTCATGTCGGGGTGCTTGAGTTCGGCCCAAGAGTCCACCCCGAAGACCACGTCCGCCCACTCGCAGGAGGTGCTCCACCACCACTCGTTGACGGCGATCATTTCGATGCGCGGGAGGACGTTCACCACGGTGTTGTAGTGCCACTTGACGTTGCCGAGGATGGAATTGGCGTTGGCGAACCAGAGGCTCTTCGTGGGGGAGGGCATGTGGGTCTTGCCGGTGAGGAGCCGGTTGCCCACCCGGAGCGGATGGTCCTCGTGGTTGTAGTAGTGGGCCGACTCGGGTCTCCAGTACTGCCGGATGCGGGCGGGCTTGGCGGGGTCCAGCTCCAGGTCGAAGGGGTTCTCGTTGATGTACTGGGGGGCGCCGTTGAACAGGGCCACCCGGTGGTTCCCCGCGAAGGACCCCACGTTCCCGCCGATCTTCCCGACGTTTCCGGTGAGGGCCGCCAGCAGGAAGACCGCCCGGTCCTTGTTGTCGTTGTTGAAAAACTGGTTGGGCCCCATGCCCACCGCGAAGAGGGTGGTCCCGGGCGCGGCGGCGAGGTTCCTGGCCAGGGATTCCACCGCCTGGGCGGGTGCCCAGGTGAGGGCTTCGGTGGCTTCGGGGGTGAAGTGGGCCGCGTACTCCTTCACCAGGTCGAAGACGGGGCGGCAGGTGACCCGGGAGCCGTCCTTGAGGCGAACCTCCACCCGTCCCTCCAGGAGAGCATCGCCCACGGAGGAACGCTCTCCCACCTCGTCCCGGGTGACGGGCCGGGGAAGGCCCGCATTGCGATCCCACCAGACCGCGTCTCCCCACTCCCGCCGCATCTCTCCGGGGATGAGCATCTCCCGGTGGGTTCCCGGCGGGGGCTCCTTCTCCCCCTTCGCCAGAACCCGCGTGGCGTTGGCGAGGGGAGCGGGAGCGCTCCCGAATACCTCCTCGGCCCGCAGGAGCTTCAGGGTGTCCATCCGGACCAGGAGGGGCAGGTCCGTCCACCGCTTCACGTAGGTCTCGTCGTAAAGGCGGTCCCGAAGGAGGACGTGGCAGAGCCCCAGGGCCAGAGCGGGGGTCGTCCCCGGCCGAACCACCAGGACCTGGTCTCCCTTGGTGGCGGTGGCGGAGTATTCGCAGGCGATGACCACCACCTTGGTCCCCTTGAGGCGCGCCTCGGTGAGCCAGTGGGCGTCGGGCATCTTGGTGGTGATCCAGTTCATCCCCCAAACCACGACGGTCTGGGCGTGTTCCACGCAGGCGAGGTCGAACTCGATGGTCTGCTGCCCCGTGACCATGGGGTGGCCCGGAGGCAGGTCCGTGTGCCAGGAGTAGTTGTCGAACCCCTTGGCGCCGGAGGCTTGCTCCGGGGAAACCTTTCGGATATGGGCGTCCAGGAGGGCCATGGAGTTGGCCATGCGGTAGAAGCCCAGCACCCGCGTCATGCCAAGGAGGGGCATCCCCCCCCGGAACTTGAGGGTTCGGACGCCGGCGCCGCCGAGGGTTTCCACGGTGGCCTCGTCGTAGCCCTGGGCCAGGAGCCGCTTGCGCCCCTCCTCGCCGGAGTAGGTCGCGGCGATGTTCTCCAGCGCCGCCGCCACCAGCTCCGCCGCCTTGTCGTGGCTCACCTTCACCCATTCGTCCCTTCCCCGGTTGAAGTACTCCTTGGGGGGCCGGCCGTTCTCGCCGCGGGGGAAGCCGTCCTCCACCCACTTCTTGAAACCGGCCCGCACGCGGCAACCGCTGATTCGGCGGTCCCCGTAAAAGCGCCGGGTGAGGGCCAGCCCCTTCTGGCAGACCCGGGGGTCCCACCGGTGGGTGGTCCGGTTTCCGTACAGGTCTTCCGCTTCGCCGTAGCGCATGGAGGGGCCGATGCGCGTAATCACGCCATTGCGGACGTGGGCCTTCAGAAGACAGTTGTGGGTATCGTTGGGGGCGCAGAGGAAGGTGAAGGTGGAGTCCACCCTCCAGAGGTCCCGGTAAACCTTTTCCCAACCCCTGTCGGGGTACACCGCCAACGGGTTTTCGGGGGCCTCGAGGTTCCAGGCGCCAAGGGCGGAGGAGGCCAGGGCGCCGAAGCCCGCGGCGCCCATGCGCTCCAGAAATTGCCGGCGCGACAACGGATTCATGGCTTTCTCTCCTCCCAGCTGCGAAGGTGGGCCACCAGGGCCTCCACTTCCTTCGGGGAAAGGGCGGGACGAACGGCGGAGGGCCGCGTGAAGGCCTCCATGGCCGTTCCCCGCCGGCCTCGGGATACGGTTTCGAAGAGGTATCGGTCCGTGGCGCTTTCCAGAAGCACGGGGTTGCGGAGCATGGGGCCTTCCCCTCCTTCCCCCTGGGGGCCGTGGCACCCGGAACAGTAGGCTCCGTAAAGGCGGCCGCCCAGGCCCTCCGGATCCTTCGCCCAGCGGCGGGGCTCCAACGAGGGCGGGGGGGCGGGTACACCCCCCAAGTCCCGGATGTACGAGACCAGGGTGGCGATTTCTCCGGGTCTGAGCCCCCCCTCCTTCTCTCCCCAGGCCGGCATGCGCCGCCCGGGCCTCCCCTTGCGGAGGGTGGTGGCCAGAAAGTCGTCGGAGGCGACGGCCAGGAAATCGGGGTTGGCGATGGCCGGAAAGGCCGGCATTCCCGGGTAGCGCATCCCCTGGCCCTGGCTCCCGTGGCAGGCGGCGCAGAAGGTCCCGTAGAGGGTGGGGCCGTCGGTGGCGAACTCCCGCTCCCCGAAGCGCTCCACCCGGATCCGGTCCTTGGGCCAGAAGGCGTCCGGGACTTCGGTTCGACGAAGGGAGAGAAGGTAGTAAACCAGCATGTCGATCTGGGGTTCGCTAAGGCCCAGGACCGGCATCTGCGAGCCGGGAACCAGTTTGCCCGGCGCGCGGAAGTGCTCGGCGAGCCAGCGGTCCAACCCCTTTCCACCCGGAACGTGCGTAAAATCCAGGCGTCCCGGGTCCTTCAAGCCCTCTTTCGTGAGGTCGGGGCCGTCGTCCCCGCCCACTCCTTCCACCTTGTGGCACCCACGGCAGCCGAGGGAATGAAAGAGGGCCTTGGCCTCCATGAGGCCGGGGGCCCCCACCCTGGAGCGGAGGTACGTGGAAAGGGATTCACGCTCCTGCTCCGTGAGAGGCCCGAAGGAGGCGGCCCACGCCTGACTCTTGCGCTCCTTCCAGGCCGCGAGGTGGTTTTCGTACCAGTCCAGGGCGAACCCCCGGGCTCCCGCGCGGGAGAGGTCCGGCCCCTCCATCCCCCCGGCCCCGCCGGGCCGCATGGTCCCCCCCCGTCCGTCCACGCGGTGGCAGGCCAGGCAGTCCTTCGCCTCGAAAAGGCGGCGTCCTTTCTCCAGCCGGGCCAGGTTCGTGACCGGGAGGTGGGTGTGGCAGGTCCCGCAACCGGCGTAGGCGTACTTCTTTGGAATCATGGGGAGGGGCCAGAACTCCACGTTGCCGTGGGCGGCCTCCTTCTCGGTGGCCCTCCCCTGGCCCCCGTGGCAGGGGGTGCAGCCGAAGGCCTGGGGATCGTGCCCCACCGGGGGGTGGGACCGGACCACCGCCGGGCCCGTGGCGTCCTGTTCCCCCGGAGCCATGGCCAGATGGCAGGACACGCATCGGTCGGCCACCTTCAAGGAGGGGAGGTAGACCTGCCGGAGACGGACCGCGGCCCGCTGCCCCCCCGACCGGGAGGCGCGCTGAATGCGGCGCCACTCGGAGAAGACGTGCTCCTGCGCCAAGGCCACTCCCAGGAGGGCCAAGGTGACCAAGCTGGAAAGAAGCAGAAGGACCTTGTTTCGGGTCGTCATGTCAGTGCTTCGGCCAGAGGGCCGGGCTCCAGTAGAAGGTCCAATTGGGGCCGCGGAAGTAGGTCCCGATGACCGTCAGGATCACGAACCCCGCCAGAAAGCAGGTGAAAAGGGCGGTGGCGCCGGCGCGCGTGGAGCCGTAGCGCCGCGCCGCCCAGAGGGAGTGGACGGCGTAGAGCGCGGTGATCACCGTCCCCGGGTTTAGGGCCGTGACCACCAGCTGGGGGATGTGCGGGAACCATTCGCGAAGCCACCCGAAGCGGATGGCGAAAGCCTCCACTCCCAGGGAGGCGGCCAACCCGAAGCCGGCGGAGAGCAGAGCCAGCCTTCCTCCTCCGGGCCCGCCGAACCAGAGGCCGGTCCCCTCCTCTTCCCGATCCAGGTACGGAATGAGCCCCAGGCCGAGGAGGGTGAGGAGGGGAATGCCGAGCCCTCCCATAAAGGCGGAAAAAGACACCAGTTCCTGAAGCCCCAGGAAGTACCAGGGGGCCTTGGCGGGGTTTTCCGGAACCAGGGGGTTGGCCGGCTCCTTCAAGGGGGCGTTCCAAAGGATGGAGAGCGCCAAACACAGCGCCACGGTCGCCATGAAGACCGCCGCCTCCCCGTAGAAAAGGTGGGGGAGGGAGGGCAGGGTGTTTTCCGGCCCTCTCCCCACGGCGGCGCTCTTTCCTCGAACCAGACAGGCGAGGTGGTAGGTCTTCCGGGGCTCCTGCGTGAAGACGGGCAACGTCCCCTCCGGCAAGGGGCCGAGACGCTCGTCGGCGTCCTTCGGCCGGGCCAGGCCCCCGTCCTTTCGGATGCGCCAGAAGTGGACCGCCGCCAGCGCGCCGAGGAGGAGGGGCAGGATCATGACGTGGAGAAGGTAGAACCGGATCAGGGCCTCCTCCCCCACCGTGTCGGAGCCGAGGAGCAGCAAGCGCTGGAAGCCCCCGGGGTCGAAGTGAGAAGTGATGCCGAGGGCGTCCGTGACCTCCCGGGGGGACTGGGCGATGTTGGCCCCGATGGTGATGGCCCAGAAGCCCAGCTGGTCCCACGGGAGGAGATACCCGGTGAAGGAGAGCCCCAGGGTGACCACGAGGAGCAGGAGGCCCACCACCCAGTTGAACTCCCGGGGCCTCCGGTAGGACCCCGTGTAGAAGACCCGGGCCATGTGGAGGATCACCGCCACCACCATGACGTTGGCCGCCCAGCGGTGGATGTTCCGGATGAAGCGCCCGGTGGGGACCACGAAGTGGATGTCCTGGATGGAGGCGTAGGCCGCCTCGGGGTGCGGCTTGTAGTAGAACATCAGCAAGACGCCGGTGATGAGAGTCAGCAGGAAGGCCGACGTGCAGGCCACGCCCAGGCCCCAGGTGGTGGACCACCGGAGGCTCCAGCGGTGGACCCGCACCGATTGAAAATGGAGGAAGACGTTTCCGAAGACGAAGGTGGACCGGCTCCGGTCGCTGACGGGGGCGCCTCCCCTGGCGAAGGAATCGCGGAAGGTCGCCGGCAGCGAGCGAAGGTTGGCCCAGAGAGCCTGCAGTCCGCCGCGCGTCATAGGGGCACCTTGGTCCCGGCCGGGACGGTTTCCCCCTCGTCCACCACCACGCGCCCCCCCCGCACCTGCACCTTGAACCAGGGGAGCTGGCGGGGCGCCGGGCCTTTGATCACGCTTCCGTCGGGCGCGAAGCGCGATCCGTGGCAGGGGCAGTCGAAGCCCGTGGGGGAGGGGTTCACGATGCACCCCAGGTGGGTGCACACTCGGCTGACGGCGAAGACCCCCTCGTGGTCTCGAAAGACGGCCACCGTGCGGCCGGCGGGGAGGTACGGCGTTCCCGGATCCATGGACCCCGGGAGATCCACGGCGAACTTGCGCGAGGGGGAGCTGAGGACCGCCGCCTTGGGCAGCCTTAGGATCCCCAGACCCGCCGCGAAGAGGGCCGTTCCCGCCGCCCAGAGGGCGGCCATTCCCAGGAAATCCCGCCGGCCGACGGGTTCGGGAGCGAGACGGGGCGAACGTTCCTCGGCGCTCATGAAGACCTCCAGCGGGTGGAGAAGGTCACCCGTTCCATGGTGACGGCTTCGGTGGGGCAACGGTGGGCGCAAAGGGCGCACCGAATGCAGCGTTCCTCGTCCTTCAAGATGGCCGAGGCGCCTTCGAGATCCTTGGAGCCGAGCGCGGACTGCGCCGCCTCGAGCAGTTCGGGCGTGGGTTCCAACTCATCCAGGGAGACCAGCTTGAGGCAGAGGGTGGGGCAAACGTCGGCGCACCCCCCGCACAGGACGCAACGGCTCCCGTCGAAGACGGGGGTCACGCCGCAGTCGAGGCAGCGCCCCGCCTCCCTCCTGGCCTCTCCTTCCTCGTAGCCTCTTTCCACCAGGCGGTCGGGGGACTTGAGCCGTTCCTCGGGGGGAAGCACGGGAACGGGCACGCGAGGGACGGACTCGTACCCCCTTTCCCGCCGGTAGGCTTCGCGGAGCCGGAAGGAGGTGGAAACCTCCTCTTCGAGCCGGCGCCCCGTGAGGTAGGAGTAGATGGATCGGGCGGCGGCCTTGCCGGAGGCCACGGCGTCGATCAGAAGCCGCGTGCCGTGGGCCAGGTCCCCGGCCACGAAGACGCCGGGGGCGGTGGTGGCGAGGGTTTTGGGATCCACCTGGGGCCAGCCGGGCCGGGCCAGGACGATGTCCTCTCCGCCCGGCTCCAGGAAGGAGGCGTCGGGAGCCTGCCCCACGGCCAGGAGTACGGTGTCGCAGGAAAGGCGAATCGTGTCGGCGTCGTCGTAGACCGGAGCGAAGCGCCGGTTCTCGTCGTACACGCGCAGGCAACGCCGAAAGCGGATCCCCGTGACGCGGCCTTCGCCGTCCCTCTCGATTTCCAGGGGGCCCCAGCCGTTCAAGCGCTCGATGCCCTCCTCGTCGCCCTCGAGGATTTCCTGGGTGTCGGCGGGCATCTCCTCCAGCGTTTCCAGGGACACCAGGCGGACCCTCGCCGTGCCGGGGCGGCGGGCGGCGGTCCGGGCCGTGTCGTAGGCGATTTGCCGCAAGACGGTGCGGGCCACGTCGTAGGCCACGTTTCCGCCCCCCACCACCACCACGTCCCGGCCGATGGAGAGCGGCTCGCCCAGGGCGGCGGAGCGGAGGAGGTCCACCCCTCCGAAGACCCCGGGGCCTCCCTCCCCCGGCAGCCCCAGCCGGCGGGAGGACTTGGCCCCCACGGCGAGCACCACCGCGGCGAATTGGCGCCTCAGGTCCGCCAGCGTCACATCCCGGCCCACGCGGACCCCGCAGCGGATCTCCACCCCCAGGGCGCGAATCACCTCCACTTCCCACCGGATGAGATCCCGGGGAAGGCGGTAGGATGGGACGCCCACCACCAGCATCCCGGCGGGAACCGGCTCCATCTCGAAGACCACGGGGCGGAACCCCATCAGGGCCAGGTCGTGGGCCGCCGAAAGCCCCGCGGGGCCCGAGCCCACGATGGCCACCCCTTCCCCGTTCCCCGGCGCGAAGAGCCCTTCGCTCTGGGACCGGAGGAGGGCCGCCATTTCCTCCGCCCCTTCGCAGACGCCGTCCCTTCGGGACCGCAGCCGCCGGAGGGCCTCCTCCGCCGGAAGGTCCTCGAGGCCCGCCCGGGCGCAGGCGAAGCGCTTCAAGGCCCGAATGGCGATGGGGCGGTCCAGCGCGAAGAACAGCCCGTCCGAGTCGGTGCGGGGGATGCGCCCCCGCCGGCAGGACGCCTCGCAGGGGGCCCCGCAAACCCTCCCGCAGATGGAGGCGAAAGGGTTGGGACCCCGGGCGATGAAGTACGCCTCCTCGTAGCGGCCTTCGGCGATGGCCCTCACGTACCCCCGCGCGTCGGTGTGAACGGGACAGGCGTCCTGGCAGGAAACGAGCCTACAGTGGTGGTCTTCGCGGGGCAGAACCGCCCGGAGATTCGTGGGACCGGTCATGGGGAGGCCTCCGCCGCGGGGAGGGCCTTCCTGCACCGGCAGGTGTCGCGGAAGGCGCCGAGACCCTCGGGGGTCTCCAGAAGCCGCACGAGGGTCCAGCGCGAAAGCACCCCCACCATGGCCTCGTGGAGCTCGGCGGCCGCCCGGTGAAAGCCGCAGGTCTTCCGGTGCCAGGCCGTGTCCCCGCAGTAGTCGGGAACCAGAGACCCCTGGCATGCCTCCACGACATGAAGCAGCGTGATGGAAGCCGGATTTCTCCCCAGGCTGACCCCTCCTCCGGCTCCGCGATGGCTCCTCAGGAGACCGGCCCGCGCCAACCGGTTGGTCACCTTGGCCATGTAGGAGGGCGATTCCCCGAGGCGAAGGGCGATGGCGGCGGGAGAGAGCACCGTTCCAGGGGGGCTCTGACCGAGCACGAGGAGGGCTCGAAGTCCGCAAAGGGTGGTTTGGGTCAGCATCCCCGCCTCCCTTATAGGATAAATGATATCTTACTTATCCGATTTGTCAAGTGGGCGTTCTCTCTTCCTGCCCAATCCATTCATGGCTTGTCGGCACAAGGGGTTGCGCGTGCGGGGGGGCCGGGAAGCCGCCGGTCTGCCCCTCTTCTTCCCCCCTTGACAGGGGGCATTTCAGCGCATATACTCATGATCTGAGGTGTTGTGATGGTTTCCCACACGGGGCGGTATGGCTTGCGGATCCTGGGCTTTTTGGCGGGGCGGCCGGGCGAGTGGGTCCAGGGAACCCAGATCGCGGAGGCCACGGGGATCCCCGCCAACTACCTCTCCAAGATCCTCAACCAGCTCCGGAAGCGGGGCTTCGTCCGCTCGCAGAAGGGCTGGGGAGGGGGCTTCATGCTGGCGGAGGAGGCCTCCCGGCGGCCCATCCTCGCGGTTCTGGATGCGCTGGAGGGGCCCCGTCCCGAGGGGGAGTGCCTCTTCGGCCTGGCCCGCTGCGACGCCGACAACCCCTGCCCCCTCCACGGGTACTGGGAAAAGATCCAGGAGACCTACGAGGCGATGCTGAAGGCGGTGACCATCGGAGACCTCGCCGGCACGCCGCCGGCCTTGCCCCGACAGGCGGGCCGGACCCTTCCCCCGCCCAAGCCGGTTCCCTCACGTGGAGGGCGCCGGTGAATCCTTTTTCCAGGACCGCGAGGCCCTTTTCTTTTGGCCACTCAGAGGACTTCCACATCCTTTACTCTTTTATAGGAGAGACGCCATGCACCCATCCGTGACGATTCTGATGGACGAGCACCGGGTCATCGAACGGGTTCTCGGCGCGCTGGAGACCTTCGCCCTGGGTCTGCAGGAGGGCCAAGATGCCGCGCGGGGAGACCTCCGGGACTTCGCCGACTTCTTCCGGAACTTCGCCGACCGGTGCCACCACGGGAAGGAGGAGGACCGGCTCTTCGAAGCCATGAAAGGACACGGTTTCCCCGCCGACTACGGGCCGTTGGCCGTGATGCTGGCGGAACACACCGAGGGGAGGCGGCACGTGGGGGCGCTGGCCGCCCTCGGGGAGGGAACGGGACCCCTCACCGACGAGGAGAAGGCCTCCGCCGTCACCCACGCGCTGGCCTACGTCCCTCTGCTCCGCGGCCACATCCTCAAGGAGGACAACATCCTCTACCCCATGGCCCTTCAGGCGGTCCCGGCGCCGGTGCTGGACGAGCTGGTCCGCTCCTACGAGGGCTTCGAGAAAAAGGTCATGGGCGAGGGCGAGCACGAGCGGCTCCACGAACTGGCGCGGAAGCTCACGGAGCGCTTCCCCCCCGATCCGGAGCGGATGGCCGGCGCCTCCTCCTGCTTCGGCTGCGCGGGCCACGTGTAGGCGGCTTTCCTCCGAAACACGATATTGAAGGACCACGCCAGACAGGGAGGTGACCATGACGACGAAGACGCCGAAGGCCCTTTCGCCCTGGTGGCGCCGCGCGGCGCTGCTGGTGATGGCGGCGGGCTTTCTCGTCCTGGGATTCACCACGGTCAAGACCTACCAGAAAGCCCCCCCCATCCCGGACCGGGTGGTGGACGCGCAGGGCTCCGTTCTCTTCACCGGGGACGACATCCGGAAAGGCCAGGAGGTCTTTTTCAAGTACGGCCTCATGGAGCACGGGACGCTCTGGGGCCACGGGGCCTATCTGGGGCCCGACTACTCCGCCCTGGCGTTGAGGCAGGAGGCGGAGGCCGTCCGGGACGCCCTGGCGGCGGAACGCTTCGGCAAGCCCATGGAGGCCCTCACCCCGGAGGAGAAGGGCTCGGTCCTCGCCGACACCCGGGCCTTGCTCAAGGAGAACCGCTACGACGAAGCCTCCCGGACGCTCCGGTTCACGCCGCAGGAGGCCTCCGCCTTCGCACGCCAGCGCGACTTTTGGTCCTCCTACTTCGCCGGCGGGGCTCCGGGACTCTCCAAGGGCTTCATCTCCGATCCCCAGGAAACGGCCGCACTGTCCGCCTACTTCACCTGGGCCGCCTGGGCCTGCCGCGCGGAGCGTCCCCAAAAGGCCTACTCCTACACCAACAACTGGCCCTACGACCCCCTGGCGGGGAACGGCCCCACCCCCCAGGCCCTCCTCTGGAGCGCCGTGAGTTTGGTCTTTCTCCTGGGGGGGCTGGGCCTCACCCTCTTCTTCTTCGGGAAGTTCGACTACCTGGGGTGGGGCGGGGATACCGCTTCGGAGCCCCGGGCTTCCCTCCTCCCCTCCCCCGGTGCCCTGACCCCGAGCCAGCGCGCCACGGCCCTCTTTTTCCTGGTGGTGGCCCTCCTCTTCCTCCTTCAGGTCCTGCTGGGCGGGGCCCTGGCCCACTACCGCGTGGAACCTCAAGGCTTCTACGGCTTCAACCTGGCCCACCTCCTGCCGTACAACCTGGCCCGCACCTGGCACCTCCAGCTGGCGGTCTTCTGGATCGCCACCGCCTGGGTGGGGGGCGGACTCTTCCTGGCGCCCCTGGTGGGCGGCGCGGAACCCCGGGGCCAGCGGGCGGGCGTCCTGGCTCTCCTCGGCGCGCTCGCCGTGGTGGTCTTCGGCAGCCTCTTCGGCGAGCACCTGGGCATCCACGACAAGCTCGGCTCCCTCTGGTTCTGGTTCGGCCACCAGGGGTCGGAGTACGTGGACTTGGGCCGTTTCTGGCAGGTCCTCCTGGCGGCGGGGCTCCTCTTCTGGCTCTTCTTGATGTTCAGGGCGCTCAGGCCCGCCTTCGCCACCGCCGGCCGGGAATTCGCCTCCCTCTTCCTCTTCGCCGCCACCGCCGTGGTTCTCTTTTACCTTCCGGCCTTCCTGTGGGGGGCCCACACCAACTTCGCCGTCATCGACAACTGGCGCTTCTGGATCATCCACCTGTGGGTGGAAGGCTTCTTCGAACTCTTCGCCACGGTGCTGGTGGCCATGATGTTCGTCCAGATGGGGCTCGTCTCCGTCCGAACGGCCACCCGCGTGGTGTACCTGGACGCCATCCTCTACCTGGCCGGAGGCATCGCCGGAACGGCCCACCACTGGTACTTCACCGGCCAGGAGGCCCTGGCCATGGCCATCGGCGCCTGTTTCTCCGCGCTGGAGGTGGTTCCCCTGACCCTCCTGACGCTGGACGCCTGGGACTTCATCAAACTGCAACAGGCCCCCCGCGACGCCTGCGGCGAGCCATTGGCCCGGAAGCAGAAGTGGGCCGTCTATTTCCTCATGGCCGTGGGCTTCTGGAACTTCCTGGGAGCCGGCGTCTTCGGCTTCCTCATCAACCTCCCCATCGTCTCCTACTTCGAGATGGGGACCACCCTGACCCCCAACCACGGCCACGCCGCCCTGTTCGGGGTCTTCGGCATGCTGGCCCTGGCCGTGCTTCTCTTCGTCTTGAGGGCCCTCTCCACCGACGAGACCTGGAGCCGCGCCGAGAAGTTCTTCCGGACGGGCTTCTGGGGGCTCAACGCCGGCCTTCTCCTCATGATCGTCCTGAACCTCTTCCCGGCGGGGGTCCTCCAGCTCTACGACGTGGTGAAGAACGGCTACGCCCACGCCCGGAGCCTGGAGTTCACCCTGTCCGGCCTCTACCACGCCACCGAGTGGGTGCGCCTCGTGGGCGACGGGACCCTCATCGCGGTGGGCGCCGTCCCCTTCTTCCTCGGCGTCGTCACGGCCGTCTCCGGTATCCTGAAGCAGAAGTCCGCCGCCCAGGTGCGGTAGAGCCCTTCGTGTCTTCGGGGCCGGGCGGCGCCCCTTCCCGCCCGGCCCCTCTTCCCGAAAGGAGGCCCCATGAAGCCGCACGCCACCCCCATGGTTTCCAACCTCCAGGACTCCGTCCAGTTCGCCGAGCGGGGCATCGTCAGCAAGACCCTCCACGACTCGCCGGTCCTCAAGGTGGTCCTCTTCTGCTTCGAGCCGGGCCAGGCCCTCTCGGAGCACGCCGCCCCCTTCGAGGCGGTGATCCAGGTACTCGAAGGGAAGGGCAAAGTGAAGCTCGGCGAGGCGGAGTACGACGGCCGCCCGGGTTGCCTCTACGTGATGCCGGCGGGCCTACCCCACGCCGTCATCGCGGAGGAGCGTTTCGTGTTTCTCCTCACCATGGCCCGGGCCCAGGCCCCCGTGGGACTCAAGTAGCGGACGTGAGGGCGGAGCGGCGCCTCCCGGCTCTCCTCCGACTTGACTTGAGTCAAGGCGGCCACCGGCCTCGTGGGCCATTCTGCCTGCGGGGGCGGATCCTGCTCCCCGAGGAGGGGACCATGACTCTTTCCCGGAAAGCGATGGGATGGACGGTGGCGTTCTTGTTGGGCGGGGCATCCAGCGTCTTCGCCCAGGGTCTTCCGCTGTGGAAGGATTCGGAGTCCTCTCTGTGGTTTCGGCTCGAGGAGCGCCTGCGCTGGGAGGTCCG
Organism: Acidobacteriota bacterium; assembly: GCA_037444825.1. GTDB lineage: Bacteria > Acidobacteriota > UBA4820 > UBA4820 > DSQY01 > JBFLVU01. The sequence goes on from JBBILR010000007.1 coordinate 63,836, forward strand.
GGAGGACGCCGACTTCCGGAAAGCCGTGGAGGACCGGAACGACTTTCTGGGCCAGCGCCTTCGCCTGGGCTTCGATCTCCGGCTGGGGGACTCGGTGAGCGTCTTCGCGGAGGGGCAGGACAGCCGCCACTTCGGCGCCGACGCCGACGCGGCGAGAATCCGCGGGCGCTACACGGACCTGAGGCAGGCTTACCTGGAGATCCGGAACGTCGGGGGGCTGGAAGGCCTGTCGGTCAAGCTCGGGCGCCAGGAACTCGTTTACGGCCAGGAGAGGCTCGTGGGCGCCTTCGGCTGGTCCAACGTGGGCCGAACCTTCGACGCCGCCAAGGTCCGGTGGGCCTCCGCCTCCGCCTCCGTGGACCTCTTCCTGGCCCGCGCCCGGCGCCGCCCCTTGTTGCCGGACACTCCGGAACAGTACCTCTCGGGCCTCTACGCTTCCTTCTTCACCCACCGGCAGGACCTGCGCCTGGAGACGTACGCCTTGTGGAAAAAGGATTGGACCCCCTTGGCCGGCGAGCGCGGAGGCCGCTCCGACAGCCGGGCTCCAACGTACGGGGGGCGATTTCTCTGGGCTCCCGGGGCCGGCGTGCAGATGGCCGCCGAAGCCGCCTGGCAGCGAGGCCACCGGGGACCCGACCCGCACCGCGCCGACGCCCAGTCCCTCCGCCTCTCCTGGTCGCCCCCGTCCGGCGCCCCTCTCACCCTGGGAGTGGAATGGAACCGTGCCTCGGGGGACGAAAACCCCTTCGACGGGCGTTCGGGCTCCTTCGACAACCTCTTCCCGACGAACCACGACAAGTACGGCCTCATGGACTACCAGAACTGGTCCAACCTGCGGTCCCTTTCCCTCTTCGGCGTCCTGAAGGCCCTGTCCTGGGCCGAAGTCCGGGGGGAGGTCCACCGCTTCCGGCTGGAGTCGGCCCGGGCTCCCTGGACGTCGGCGGGAGGGGCCGTCCTCGGCTGGGACCCCACGGGGGCGTCGGGACGGAATACCGGCTGGGAGTGGGACCTCGCGTTGCAGGGCCGCCTCCCGGCCGCCAAGGGATTCCGCTGGCTCACGGGCCTTTCGGAGTACCACCCGGGGGCCTTCGCCCGCGCCGTGCGAGGCGGTGACCCCAGTCGCTATTTTTACTTGCAAGTAGGACACTCCTTTTAAAAAGGGAAGGGAGCCATGGGAAAGAATTCGAAGATCCTTTTCGGTGTCCTGGGGGCCCTCGTTTCGGCTTTCGCGGCCGCGCAGGGCTCGCCCGCCGGGAAAGCGGCCGACATCCAGGCGGGGCTCTCCCGGGAGAGTCGGGCGTGCCTGCAATGCCACAGACAGAACGCCACGCCCGCCGCCACGGCGCAGTGGGCCGCCAGCCGCCACGCGGAGGCCGGGGTGGCCTGCTTCGAGTGCCACGGGGCCGAGAAGACGGACAGAGACGCGTTCTCCCACCACGGCTTCACCATCGCGGTGGTGGTGAGCCCCAAGGACTGCGGGACTTGCCACGAGGCGGAGGCCCGCGAGTTTCAGGCCAGCCACCACGCCAAGGCGGGGGAGATCCTGGGTTCCCTGGACAACGTGCTGGGCGAAGTGGTGGAGGGTCCCCCGGCCGCCGACAGCGGGTGCAAACAGTGTCACGGAGGGGAGGTGAAGGTCCTGGAGGGCGGGCGCCTGGATCCGGCCACCTGGCCCAACACCGGGATCGGGAGGCTGAACCCCGACGGGAGCCGGGGCTCCTGCTCGGCCTGCCATAGCCGGCACGCCTTTTCCAGTTCCGTGGCCCGCCAGCCCGAGAACTGCGGGAAGTGCCACCTCGGCCCGGACCATCCCCAGGCGGAAATCTACGCCGAAAGCAAGCACGGCATCGCCTACCGGAGCAAGATCGGCGAGATGAACCTGGACTCCCGGAGTTGGGTGCTCGGGAAGGACTACTCGGCGGCCCCCACCTGCGCCACGTGCCACATGAGCGCCACTCAAGAGCTGCCCCTCACCCACGACGTGGGGGGGCGCATCTCCTGGACCCTTCGTCCGGCGGTCTCCAAGAAGCTCGACCGCTGGGAGGAGCGCCGGGAGGCCATGCAGAAGGTCTGCCGCAACTGTCACGCCCGGCCCTGGGTGGAAAACTTCTACGCCCAATTCGATGCCGCGGTGAACCTGTACAACGACAAGTTCGCCGTCCCCGCCGCGGAGGTCATGAAGAAACTCCGCGAAGCCGGGAAGCTCACCCCCACGGAGTTCGACGAGAACATCGAGTGGACCTACTGGGAGCTCTGGCACCACGAGGGCCGCCGCGCTCGCCACGGCGCCGCCATGATGGGTCCCGACTACACCCAATGGCACGGTTTCTACGAGGTGGCGAAGAAATTCTACTCCGAGTTCCTGCCGGAGGCGGAGCGCCTCCTCCCCGGCGTGACGAAGGAGATCCGGGCCGCCCAGGAGCACCGGTGGCTCGAGGGGCTTTCCAAGGAGGAGCGCGACCGAATCCAGCGTTTCTACGAACAGCGGTACGGAAAGTGACGCCCCGAGGCGAAGGGATTGTCGGGGACTTCAAGGAGGAGGTGAAACGATGAAAAGGGTTGCGATCCTGGCTTTCTCTCTTCTCTTGGCCGCGGCGGTGTGGGCATCCCCTGCAGGCCCGAGCGGCTGCGTGGACTGCCACGCCGAAAAGGGGATCACCGGCAGCGCCCTTCGGGACTGGAAGCTGTCCAAACACGCCGCCGCGGGCGTCTCCTGCGCCGACTGCCACCTCACCGGGGACCCGGGGCAGAAGACCAGCGCCTGCGAAAAAACCGGCGTGGCGCGCGCCGTCTCCGCCAAGACCTGCGCCCAGTGTCACCCGGACCAGGCCGAACAGTTCGCCCACAGCAAGCACGCCGCCGCCTGGGTGGCCATGGAGGCCATGCCCACCACCAAGGACCAGCCCCACGCCATCATGGACGGCATGAAGGGCTGCGGCGGCTGCCATCGTGTCGGTTACGACGGCGGCAAGTGCGACTCCTGCCACACCCGCCACCTCTTCTCCGCCGCCGAAGCCCGCAGGCCCGAGGCCTGCGCCACCTGCCACATGGGCTTCGACCACCCCCAGTGGGAGATGTACAGCACCAGCAAGCACGGAACGATCTACCTGCAGACCGCCCACAAGACCGACTGGGAGGTTCCTCTGAAAGAGTGGTACAAGGAGGCTGCCGCGGCTCGTCCCGATTCGCCCCGAACGCCCACCTGCGCCTTCTGCCACATGCCCTCGGGGGACCACGGCGTGAAGACCGCCTGGGGCTTTCTGGCCCTCCGCCTCCCCGAGGACGACCCCCAGTGGATGGCCGACCGGGCCGTCATCCTCCAGGCCCTCGGCGTCCTCGACAAGGACGGCAAGCCCACCGCCCGGCTGGAACTGGTCAAGGCGGGGGACGTGGCCCGCCTCTCCAAGGAGGCCTGGCAGGAGCGGCGGGAGCAGATGCTGGGACAGTGCTCCAAGTGCCACAGCCCCTCTTTCGCCCGGGCGGAGCTGGAAAAAGGCGACGAGATCGTCCGGGCCTCCGACCGCCTCATGGCCGACGCCATTCGGGAGGTCTACGGGCTCTACAAGGACGGAATCCTCCCCGAACCCAAGGATCGCCCCTTCAGCGTGGACGTCCTCCGCTTCTACGAGGTGGAGCACCCCATCGAACAGAAGCTCTACGTCATGCTCATGGAACACCGCATGCGGGCCTTCCAAGGCGCCTTCCACATGAACCCCGACTACCAGCACTGGTACGGGTGGGCGGAGATGAAGCGCGACCTCGCCGAAATCAAGGCGGAGGCGGCCGCCCTTCGCAAGGAGCACGCCCGGGAGGCCAAGGCGGCCTCCTCGAAACCGGCCTCCGGATCCGTTTCCAAGAAGTGACCCAGCCTTCGAAACGAACCACCGGCGCGGGGGCCCCGTCCCCCGCGCTTTTTTTGGGTCCCTCGTCCGGGCGGTCCTTCCGCGCATCCCCTTTCCGTGGCAATCTGGCGCCATGGAGGTTTTCCCTGCGGTGAGCGGTTGGCGGGGGTGGGCGGTGCTGGCGGCCCGGAACCTCCTCCTCCTGGCGGCCGGGCTGATTCTCTTGTACGGAGGCCTTTGCGCGTACATGTTCTTCCGCCAGGAGTCCTACGTCTTCTTTCCCGAACGCACCCTCACGGCCACCCCCAGGACCTTCGGGATGGCCTTCGAGGACCTTCGCCTGCGGACCTCCGACGGCGTCCGCATCCACGGGTGGTTCGTCCCCCGTGAGGACGCCCGGGGCACCCTGGTTTTTTTCCACGGAAACGCGGGGACCCTTTCGGACCGGGTGGACAAGATCCGCCTCTTCCGCGATTTCGGATGGAACGTCCTGGCGGTGGACTACCGCGGTTACGGGGAGAGCGAAGGCTCCCCCTCCGAAGAGGGGACCTACGCCGACGGGGCGGCCGCCGTAGAAGAGGCGCTGCGGCGGGGGGAGAGGCCCGACCGCCTCGTTCTCTACGGGGAGTCGCTGGGCGGGGCCGTGGCGGTTCAGGCCGCCGGGCGCTTCCCCCCCGGCGCCCTGGTGCTGGAATCCACCTTCACCTCCGTGCCGGACATGGCGCGGCGCCTCTACCCGTGGCTCCCCGTATCCCTGTTGGTGAGGGTCCGGTACGACTCCCTCGCCCGCATCCGGAGACTCCCCTGCCCCGTGGCCGTCCTCCACTCCCCCGAGGACGAGATCGTCCCCTTCGACATGGGCCGGGCCCTCTACGAGGCGGCTCCGGGGCCCAAGGCCTTTCTGCCGCTGCGGGGAGGCCACAACGACGGGGGAATCCTCGCCACCCCCGAGGCCGCCGAGGGGCTCCGCCGGTACCTGGAAGAGCGTTTCCCGCCGCGCCGGGAAGGGGTCTAGCGGCGGACGATCCTCCCCTCCGGCCCCGGAGGTTCGAAGCCGGGGCGGCTCAGGGTCCTCCGGAGGAGTTCTTGGAGCCCGATGCCCCAGTCTCGGGCGTTCCGGCCCCTCTTGAACTCCTCCAGACCGTCCCCCCCTGACAGGAGAAACTGGGTGCAGGCGACGGTGTAGGTCCCTGCCGGTTCCAGCGGCCTGCCGCCCACCAGGACCTCCCGGGCCCTCCCCCCCTCATACCGGACGGTGAGCCCCGAAACCTGCAGGAAGCCACCGGGGGGATCCTCTCTCGGCATGGCGGCGCAGCGGTCCAGGAGCGCCTTCACGTCGGCTCCGGAAAGCTCCACCGTGGTGAGGGAGTCGAAGAAGGGCAGGCAGGCGTAGAGGTCCCGGCCGGTGACTTCCCCGGCGGGGAGGCCCGACCGGATGGCTCCGCCGTTGAGGAAGGCGAGGTCGGCGCCGGAGGCGAGGCGCATGGCGTCGGTGAGAAGGTTGCCCAGCGGGGCCTCCCCGGTCCGCAGAAGGACCCGGTCCCCCGAGAGGGCATGGGAAAGGCGGCCCACCGTGGCGCCCAGGCGCTCTTCTTCTTCCTTCAAAAAACCGGAAAGATACGCTTCCGCCGCGGGGTCCACCGGAGCCGAGGCGGAGACCGGCAGGAGCCGTCCCTCCACCGCCAGAACCTTCCCCCGCTGGGCGGCCAGGATAACCTCCCCCAGAAAACGGCCCCGGTCCCCCGCCTGGACGATGGGGACGCCGTTCTCTACCCAAGGCTTTTCCAGTTCCTTGTGGTCGTGGCCGCCGACGATGAGGGCCACACCCGGAACCTCCCGGGCGATTCTTCGGTCCTCCTCGAAACCGCAGTGGGAAAGGACGATCCAAACGTCCCCCTCCGGGCCGTGGGTCTTCCGGAGGGCGCGCAAGGATGCCACGGGGTCCTCGAAGCGGTACCCCCGCGTGTTCCCGGGGGCGGTGGTGAGGGGCGTGTCGGGGGTGGTGACGCCGGTGAGGGCCACCCGGAGGGCTCCCGCCCGGGCGACCTGGTAGGGCTTCCAGAAGACCGGGCTCCCCTCCTCCGCGGTGACGTTGCAGAGGAGGAAGGGGAAGGAGGCTTCCTCCGCGCGGGCTTTCAGCACGGCAGAGCCGAAGTCCCACTCGTGGTTTCCCGTGGTGGCCCCGCTAAGGCCCGCCCGGGAAAGGACCTCCACCTCCGGCCCCCCCTGAAAGAGGGTGGAAAAGGCGGTGCCGGTGAAGAGATCCCCGGCGAAGAGGGCGAAGGGGACCTTTCCCTGCGCGGCGGCTTCGGCCTTCCGCTCCCCCAGGAGGCCCACCAGGCGGGCCAGCCCCCCTTCCTCCCGGCCCTTCCTCGCCACCGGCTCCACCTGGCCGTGGAAGTCGTTGAAGTGGTACACGGCGACCACCGCCGGCCTGGGCGGCGGCAGAAACGCCAGCGCCGCCGTCAGGGCGGCGACGAACACGATGGGCACGATCTTCCTCACCCGCTCCATGCTGGCCTCCTTTGCACCCAGTCTAGCCGACGTTGGGAGGGCGGTCCACGGGGAGTACACTGGTTTCGGGAGGAACCATGGTCACCCTCACCTCGTACGGAGCCGCGGAGGAGGTCACCGGGAGCCGGCACCTCCTGGACACCGGCCTCGTCCGGATCCTCGTGGACTGCGGACTCTTCCAGGGCCACCGGGAGGAGGCCCGAACCAAGAGCGCCTCCTTCCCCTTTCCCCCGTCCTCGGTGGCGGCCTCGGTGAACACCCACGGCCACCTGGACCACTGCGGCGCCTATCCCCTCCTCGTCAAGCGGGGGTTCATGGGGGACATCCTCTCCACGCCGGCCACCCGCGACATCGCCTCCTTGGTCCTGAGGGACTCCGCCCGCATCCAGGCCTACGACGCGAGATACCTGGACCGCCAGCAGACCAAGAACCCGCAGCCGTGGAGGAAGGTCTTCCCTCCCCTCTACGACGAGGCGGACGTGGAGGCGGCCTTGGCGCAGTACGTCACCGTCGCCGCCCACCGGCCCTATCGCCTGGCGCCGGGGGTGACGGCTACGCTGTACAACGCGGGGCACATCCTGGGTTCCGCCATGGTTCACCTGGAGGTTCAACAGGACGGCCACGCCCTCTCGGTGGGCTTCACCGGCGACCTCGGCCGGGAGGGACTGCCCATCCTGCGGGACCCCGAAGACCTTCCCCCTTTGGACTACCTGGTGCTGGAGAGCACCTACGGAGACCGCCTCCACGACGACCTCCCCGCCGCCGAGGAGGAGCTGGGCCAGGTGGTCCGGGAGACCGCCGCCAAGGGCGGCCGGGTCATCATCCCCGCCTTCGCCGTGGAGCGGACCCAGGAGCTCGTCTACACCCTCCACCGCCTCTTCGACCGGGGACGGATCCCCCCCATCCCCGTGTACGTGGACAGCCCCATGGCCGTCTCCGCCACCGCCATCTTCCGGGCCCACCCCGAGTGTTACGACCAAGAAACCGTGGAGGACTTCCTCTCCCGGGACGAGAGCCCCTTTTCCTTCTCGTCCCTCCGCTACCTCACCGACCCCGAGGCCTCCAAGGCCCTCAACAGCCGGCAGGAACCCTGCATCGTCATCTCCTCCTCGGGGATGTGCGAGGCGGGACGCATTCTTCACCATCTCCTCCACGGCATCGGCGACGAGAAAAACACCGTCCTCATCGTCGGCTTCATGGCGGAGAACACGCTGGGCCGCGCCCTGGCGGACAAGCGCCCCGAGGTCCGCATCTTCGGGGAACGGCACGCCGTGAGGGCCCGGGTGAAGATCCTCAACGCCTTCTCCGCCCACGCCGACTACCGGGAGATCGGGCGGTGGCTCCTGCGGCAGGACCGGTCCCGCCTCAAGGGCATCTTTCTGGTCCACGGGGAGCCCTCGGCCCAGGCGGCGCTGAAGGCCTACCTCGCCCAGTGGGGCCTGGGACCGGTGACGATCCTCAAGGCCGGCCTCCCCGTGCCTCTATCCTGAGGGGGAACCCCCGGCCCCCGGGAACGGTCTCAGGCTATGGGAGGCGGTGAGTTGGAGGCCGTTTGGGTTTATCCTGTCTTCATGGACGTTCTGGCGAACCTCCCCGATGAGGAGCGGGGGGCAGAGGCCGACGAAAGGGACGTGGCCCGCTTCCAGGCCGGGAATGCGGCGGCCTTCGAGGACCTGGTGCGGCGCCACGAACGGGGGGTCTACCGGCTGGTCCTCCGGCTTCTTCGGAATCCCGACGACGCGCTGGAGGTGACCCAGGAGGCCTTCCTCCGCGCGTACAGAGGCCTCCCTTCCTTCCGGGGCGATGCGTCCTTCCGGACGTGGCTGTTCGGCATCGCGCTGAACGCCGCCCGAACCCGGCAGGCGGGCCTCCTCCGAAGCCTCTCCCGAACGGAGAGCCTCGAGGCGAGCGGCGACGACCCGCCGTCCCCCCTCCTGTGGGCCGCCGACCCGGCCCCCTCCCCCGAGAGCCGGACCCTGGGCGGAGAGCTCAAGGAGGCCCTGCTCACGGCCCTCTCCAGGATCTCTCCGGAACACCGGGAAATCCTCCTCCTCCGGGAAGTGGAGGGGCTCGACTACGGGGAGGTGGGGGCGCTCCTCGGCATCCCCGAGGGAACCGTGAAATCCCGCCTGGCCCGGGCCCGAAGGGCCGTCCGGGAGGCGCTGGAGGGCATCTGGCCATGACCTGCGAAGAGTTCCTCGACCTTCTGGACCAGGGCGAACCCCTGCCCCCGGAGGCTCTGGCTCACCTCGAGAGTTGTCCGAAGTGCGCCCGGGCCCACCTAGTGGCCTCGGAGGCGGCCCGGGGCCTAGACGCCCTCAAGGAGGACGAGGCTCCCCCGGATCTTCACCGGCGCCTCATGGCCGCCTTGCCGGCGGAAGCGCCCCGCCTCCTCCACCGCAGGAACCCCTGGGCCCTCCCCCTGGCGGCGCTGTTGGTGGCGGCCCTCCTCGGGGGCTTTTCGCTTCTCTCCTTCCTCCGCCGGGAGACGCCGGAGGCCCTTTCCCTCCCCCGGCCCTCCGTGGCCGCCCCCCACCCCGCCATCGAGAAGGAGGAGAGCGCCTCCACCGAGTCGCGGAGACAGGCGCCCCCCGAAGGCCCCCTGCCCAGCTCCGAAGCGGCGGAATCGCTGCCTCCTCCTCCCCCCCGCCCCCTGGAGCTGCACCGGGAGCCCCCCCTCACCCTGTCGCAGGACCTGAGCGAGGTCCGCCCCAGCGCCCCCGCGCCGGCGGGCGAGGCGGCGGTTCCGCCCGCCCCGGCCGACGCCCAGCCCATGCCTTCCCCCAAAGGCCTTCTGAAAGAGGAACCGTCGGCTGCCGCCGGCCTGGCCCCCGCCCCCCCCGCCGCCGAGGGAGAGTCGGCCCCCTCTGCGGTTCTCTGCGCCCTGGAGACCCTCGACCGGAGCCGATACGCCTCCCTCCAGCTCCCTCCGGACTTTTGCCCCCCCCGGGGTAGCCACTGGTACGTCGTCCTGGGCGAGCGGGGGGTGACGGAAGTCACCGACGGCCGAGGCAAACCCGTTCCGGACGCCGTGCAGGAGGTGGACGGCGCCGTGCGATACCTCCACCTGCCCCCGGGGAGGTACAAACTGCGCCGGGTGGGCTGACGGGCTTCCGGTCAGAGAGAGCCTCCGCCCCCCTCTTCTCGCTCCCCAGCGCTCCATAGCGTCAGCAGGGTGACGCTCGCCACCACCACCACCGCCCCCAACACCTGGAGGAAGACGAGCCGCTCGCCGAGGAGGAGAACCGCCAGGAGGGCCGCCACCACCGGGATCACGTTGGTGAAGGCGGCCACCGTGGAGGCCCGGAGCCGGCTCAGGGAGAAGTTGAGGAGAAGGTAGGCGAGGAAAGAGCAGCCCCCCGCCAGGTAGAGGAGCGCCCAGAAGGATCGGGGGGCCGGGGTCGGTAGGCCCTCCTTCCGGAGCGAGCCGAGGGCGAAGGGCAGGTACAGGGCCGCGGCGTAGAAGGACTGTAGCCGGGTGACCGCCAGAGGGCTGTAGCGCTGGAGGAGCTTGCGGGCCATGGCCGTGTAGACGGAAGCGGTGAAGGCGGCGCCCAGGACCAGGAGGTTTCCGGCCAGGCTCCCTCCCACCGCCTCCTCCCAGCCCCGGGCCAAAACCAGCAATACGATTCCCAGAAGGGAGAACAGGACCAGGGCCGCCTCCCGGAGCCGCACCCGGACCTTCAGCCAGAAGGCTTCCAAGAGAAGGACGAAAACCGGGATGGTGGCGATGATCACCGCGGCGGTGGAGGCCAGGGTCCGCTGGATCCCGGCCGCCTCCAGGAAGAAATAGGCCCCCGGCTCGAAGAGGGCCAGGAGGAAGACCCGGGCGGCCCCTTTCCGGTCGAGCCCCCCAAGGCCCGTCCAGGGGGAGAGGAGGAGGAAGAGCAGGGAGGCCAGCGCGAAGCGGAGGAAGATGAGAACCGACGGGGTGAAGGCCGCCAGGGCGATCTTGGTGGCCACGAAGGAGGCCCCGAAGAGGACCGACATGGCCGTGACGGCCAGGACGGCCGCCCCCCTTCCGCAGGCCCTCAATCTTTCCTCTTCAAGGCGTTGAGGAGCCGCAGGAGCCTGCGGGCCCGCTCCCTCAGGGCCTCCCGGTCGGGTCCGCCCGGAGGGGCGTAGGGAATGGGGTCGGGGACCCCCGCCAGGGCGAAGCCGCGGAGCCTCAACGCGCAGGAGTCGCAGGTGCCGCAGGCCCTGTCGTTCCGCCGGTAGCAGGACCAGCTCCGCTCCAGCGGCAGGCCCATTTCGAGGGCGGCCTTCACGATGTCCGCCTTGGAGAGGTGGACCAGGGGCGCCCGGACCTCCAGGCGCGTCTCCGGCCGGGTCCCCGAACGGACCAGGGCGTTCATGGCGGCGACGAACTCCGGCCGGCAGTCGGGGTACCCGGAGGAGTCCTGGGAGACGGCCCCGTAGTACACCGCCTCCGCACCCAGCGTCTCCGCCCATCCCACGGCCATGGAGAGGAGGACGGCGTTGCGGAAGGGGACGTAGGTGGGGGGGATGGCCCGGGACTGGAGGTCCGCCTCCGGCACCGGCACCGAGCGGTCGGTGAGGGCCGAACCTCCCACGAGCCGGAAGAAGTTGGTGTGGACCACCAGGCGGTGCGCCTCCGGGACCTCGAACCAGTCGGCGATCTTTTGGAAGGCCCGGAGCTCCGCCTCCTCCGTCCGCTGGCCGTAGTTGAAGTGGATCAACGCCAGGCGAAAGCCGTCGCGCCGGGCCATGCCGGCCGCGGTGAGGCTGTCCATGCCCCCGCTCAAGAGGACGACGGCCAGCCCTCCCCCTTCCCGGCCCCCCTTCCCCTCGACGCCGCCTTCCATGGTCCCTCCTCCCCGCCCCCGAGGCGGGCGGCCCATCAACGGCCCCGGGCCTCTCCCCAGAGGACTTTGTGGAGCTGCACCATCAGCCGGGCCTCCACGGCCCGTTCCACCATCCACTCCGCCAGCAGGCGCGCCTCCAGCCTCCCCGCCGCCGGAGAAAAGAAGACCGGGCAGGTCAGGGTGGCGCCGTGTCGTTCCAGGAAGCCCACGGCGAAGTCGAAGTCTTCCCTCCCGGTGAGAACGAACTTGAGGGCGTCCTGCGGCCCCAGCAGGCGGAGGTTGTCCATCCGAAAGGTCCCCTCCTCCCCGCTGCCGGGGGTCTTCACGTCCACCACCTTCACCACCCCTTCGGGGAGGACGGACAGGTCGTGGGCCCCGTTGGTCTCCACCGAAACGCGGTGTCCCCGTTCGAGCAGGACCTGGCAGAGGGCCGGGGCGGCGGCCTGGGCCAACGGCTCGCCGCCGGTCACCAGCACCCTCGAAATGCCGAAACGGCCGGCCGCTTCCGCCGCCTCCTCCACCGCCATCCGGCGGCCCTCGAAGAAGGCGAAGGTGCTGTCGCAGTAGGAACAGCGGAGGGGACAGCCCGTGAGGCGCACGAGGACGCAGGGGTAGCCCTGCTCCGGCCCCTCCCCCTGGATGGAGGCGTAGACCTCGTTCACCAGCAGGGTGCGGGGCGGAGGCTTCTCCCCCAGGTAGCGGGCGGCACCCCGCGGCGGCTGCGACGCGTCCACGACGGACTCCTTACCGGTAGTAGGAGGCGACGCTCGTTTCGGTCTCGTAGACGTCCACGCGGCACACCGGCGCCTCCCGGGAAAGGACGTCGAAAAGGTACCGGGCCAGGTTCTCCGCCGTGGGGTTGACGCCCTTCAGCTCCGGAACCTCGTTCAGGTAGGCGTGGTCCAGGGGCGAGAGGGCCCGGTCCGTGAGTTCCTTGAGGCGCCGAAAATCCATGACCATGCCCAGCCCGTCCAGCTCGGAAGCCCGGGCGGTCACCTCCACCTTCCAGTTGTGGCCGTGCATCCGCTCGCAGTTGCCGGGGTAGTCCTCGACGCGGTGGGCCGCCGAGAAGTCCCGCGTGATCTTCACTTCGTACATCGTTCCTCCGGAAAGGGGGCCCAAGGGGGCCCTCGGGAAGTATAACGGACCTTCCAGGCGGCTTTCTTCCGTCTTCAGCGCGAGGGGAAAGAAAGGCCCGCTTCCCGCGCCGCCTCCTCGAAGTCGGCGTAGGCTGCCGCGGGGTCGGCGCCAAAGGCCGAAATGGCGGCCACGCTGGCGAAGCCGCGCCTCCAGAGCTCGGGGGCCTTGCGGGCGGTGACGCCGCCGATGGCCACCACCGGGAAAGGCGACCGCCTCAGGACCTCCCGCTGGACCAGCGGCGGCACCACCGGGTCGGCCCCCTCCTTGGTGGCCGTGGGGAAGACGGGCCCCAGGGCCAGGTAGTCCACGGGAAGGTCCACGGCCTCTTCGAACTGCTCCAGGGTGTGGGTGGAGAGGCCGATCCAGGCCTCCTTGCCGAGGAGGATCCGCGCCTCGGGCGCCGGCAGGTCCCTCTGGCCCAGGTGGACGCCGGCGGCCCCCGCCAGGAGGCAAAGGTCCACCCGGTCGTCCACCACCACCCGGGCCTGGTAGGGGCGGGCCTCCTCCACCAGGCGGCGGAGGTCTTCGAGCTTTTCGGCGTCGGGGCCGGTCTTCCTTCGAAACTGGAGGAGGGAGGCCCCGGCTTCGAAGAGGGCCCGGGCCCAGGCCGTCAAGGCTTCCCCACGGAGGTGCTCCGGGGTGATGGGGTAAACCGCAGGGAGGGTCCGGGAGGCCATGGGTGGAGTCGTCCCCCGCCTCCGCCCCCTAGGGGGCGAACCGCTCCATGAACTTGGTGGAGAGGCGGCCGGCGAGAAAATCCTCGTCTTCCATGATCTTGAGGTGCATGGGGATGTTGGTCTTGATGCCCTCCACCACGAAGGACTCCAGCGCCCGCTTCATGCGGAGGATCACCTCCTGCCGGGTGTTTCCCCGGACGATGAGCTTGGCGAGGAGGGAGTCGTAGTGGGGGGAGACGAAGTAGCCGGCGTAGGCGGCGGTGTCCACCCGCACCCCGGGCCCGCCGGGGGCGTGGAAGGTGGTGATCCTGCCGGGGCTGGGGGTGAAGCGGACCGGGTCCTCCGCGTTGATCCGGCACTCCATGGAGTGGCCGTGGATCTTGATGTCCTTCTGGCGCCAGATCATCTTCTCCCCGGCGGCGGCCATGATCTGGGCCTTGATGAGGTCGATGCCGGTGACGTTTTCGGTGACGGGGTGCTCCACCTGAATCCGGGTGTTCATCTCCATGAAGTAAAACTTCCGGTCCTGGTACAGGAACTCCATGGTGCCCACGGTGGCGTAGTTCACCGCCTGGGCCCCCCGCACCGCCGTCTCGCCCATCTCCTTCCGGAGGAGGTCATTGAGAACCGCCGAGGGGGCCTCCTCGATGAGTTTCTGGTGGCGCCGCTGGATGGAGCACTCGCGCTCGAAGAGGTGGATGACGTTGCCGAACTTGTCCCCCAGGACCTGGATCTCGATGTGGCGGGGGGCCTCCAGGTACTTCTCGACGTAGAGGTCGGCGTTCCCGAAGGCGGCCATGGCCTCGGCGCCGGCCGTCTGGAAGGCGAGCTCCAGGTCCTTCTCCTCCGCCACCACCCGCATCCCCTTCCCGCCCCCGCCGGCGGAGGCCTTGAGGATCACCGGGTAGCCGATTTCGGCGGCGATCCTTCTGGCCTCGTCGGCGCTGGCCACCGGCCCGTCGGAACCGGGGAGGATGGGCACCCCCGCCGCCTTCATGGTCTTCTTGGCCTCGGCCTTGTTGCCCATGAGCGCGATGGTCTGGGGGCTGGGCCCGATGAAGGTGATGTTGCACGCCTCGCAGACCTGGGCGAACTCCGCCGACTCGGAGAGGAAGCCATAGCCAGGGTGGATGGCGTCCACGTTGGAGACCTCGGCGGCGGCGATGAGGTTGGTGATGTTGAGGTAGGAGTCTCGGCTGGGGGCGGGGCCGATGCAGATGTTCTCGTCGGCGAAGCGGACGTGGAGGGAGTCGATGTCCACGTCGGAGTGGACGGCCACGGTCTTGATGCCCAGCTCCTTGCACGCCCAGATGATGCGGAGCGCGATTTCCCCCCGGTTGGCGATGAGGATCTTCCGAAACATGCGGGGGCTCAGGCCGGCTCGACGAGGAAGAGCCGCTCGCCGTACTCGACGGGCTGGGCGTTTTCGGGGAAGATGTCCAGGATCACCCCGTCCACCTCGCTCTCGATCTCGTTCATGAGCTTCATGGCCTCGATGATGCACAGGGTCTGGCCTTTGCGGACCGTGTCCCCCACCTTGACGAAGGGGTCGGCCCCGGGGGCCGGGGCGCGGTAGAAGGTCCCCACCATGGGGCTCTTGACCTCCACGGCCCGCGAGGAGGCCTGAGGGGCCCCCTTGGGGGGCTCGGCGGGGGCCTCGGCGGGGGTCGGCGGAACCATGGCCGGGGCGGCGGAAGCCGCGGGCGCCGGTGCCTGGGTGGGGGGCGGGACGGCGGGGACCGAAGCCGACGGGGAGGGAAGGTAAAGGACCTGCGGGGAGGGGGCAGAGCCGTTGGAGGGGGCGGCCTTGGAGAGGCGGAGGCGCATTCCTTCCGTCTCCAGCTCCATCTCGCTCAGGTTGCTCCGGTCCAGCATGTCGACCAGTTTTTGAATATCTTGAATCTTCACAGCATTTCCCTTGTTTTCCGTCTTTGGGTTCATCGCATCCCCTTCCGCACGGAGCGAGTATACCAGAAGGAAGGGGGGCGGCCGTCAAGGGCGGCGCCGGGACTCGGGGAGAACGGTGAGGTCACCGGCCAGCAGGCGCTCCAAGGCCGCCTCGTCGAGAAGAGGCACCCCCAGCCGGAGGGCCTCCTCGCGCTTGGAGCCGGCCCCGGGCCCTTCGATGACGGCGGTGGTCTTCGCGCTGACCGACCCCGCCACCCGGGCCCCCAGGGCCTCCAGGGCCGCCTTGGCCTCCGAGCGGCTCCTGGAGGCCAAGGTCCCGGTGAGAACGAAGGTGAGTCCCGAGAGGGGGCCGGGGGCGGAGGGGCCCCCTTCCGCCGCCAGGCGGAGGCCCGCCCTCCGGAGCCGCTCCACCATCTCCCGGTTTTCGGGAACCTCGAAGAAGGCCCGAATCTCCCTCGCCACCTTGGGCCCCACGCCCTCCACCGCCTGGAGTTCCTCCTCAGAGGCCCCCGCCAGGGCTTCCAGGGAAGGAAAGGCCGCCGCCAGGTCCCGGGCGGTCTCCAGACCCACCTGGCGGATCCCCAGCGCGTAGAGGACGTTCCGGAAGGGCCTGCCCTTGCTCTTCTCGATTTCGGCAAGCAGATTCGACGCGGATTTCTCCGCCATCCGGGGAAGGGCCGAGAGAGCCGGGAGGGTGAGGTCGTAGAGGTCCGCCAGGGACGAGACCAGGCCCCGCTCCACCAGCTGGTCCACCAACACCTTCCCCAACCCGGCGATGTCCATGGCGTCCCGGCTGGCGAAGTGCCGGAGCCCCTCCTTGAGCTGGGCCTTGCAGGAGCGGTTGGCGCACCGGAGGATGGCCTCGCCCTCCGCCCGGTGGACGGGGCCTCCGCAAACGGGACAGGCGGAGGGGAACTCGAAGGGAAGGGCGAAGACCGGGCGCTTCTCGAAGCGAACCCCCACCACGTACGGAATGACCCCTCCCGCGCGCTCCACGAGGACGGCGTCCCCCACCCGCACGTCCTTCCTCCGGAGGTCCTCCTCGTTGTGGAGGGAGGCGCTGGAGACGGTGACCCCGCCCACCCGGACGGGGCGCAGGCGCGCCACCGGGGTGAGGGCCCCGGTGCGCCCCACCTGGACGGCGATCTCCTCCACCACCGTCTCCGCCTGCTCGGGGGGGAACTTGAAGGCCACCGCCCACCGGGGGGACTTGGCGGTGCTGCCCGCTCGCTCCTGGAACTCCCGCCCGTTGACCTTCACCACCAGGCCGTCGGCGTCGTAGGGGAGGTCGCGGCGCCGCTCCGTCCAGTGCCGGCAGGCGTCCAGGATCTCCGGGAGTCCCCGGCAGAGCCGCGCGTGCGGTTCCACCGGAAGGCCCCACGAGCGGAGGGCTTCCAGGGTCTCCCACTGGGATCCCGGAGGAGGCCCCTCCATCTGCAGGATTTCGTAACAAAAGAGAGCCAGGGGGCGGCCCGCGGTGACGGAGGGGTCGATCTGTCTCAGGCTGCCGGCGGCGGCGTTGCGGGGGTTGGCGAAGGGGCTCTCCCCCTGCTCCTCGCGGCGGGCGTTCATCTCCACGAAGGCCTGGACGGGGATCACCACCTCGCCCCGCACCACCAGATACGGGGGGCCGCCGGCGAGGGTCCGGGGGAGCGTCTTCAGGGTGCGGAGGTTCGCCGTCACCTCCTCCCCCACGAAACCGTCGCCCCGGGTGGCCCCCCGCGCGAAGCGGCCCCCCTCATAGTAGAGGGCCACGGAAAGGCCGTCGAGCTTGATCTCCGCCACGCACTCCAGGGACTCCTGCCCCAATAGACGGCAGGCCCGGTCGTACCACTCCCGAAGGTCCCCCTCGTCGTAGGTGTTCTCCAAGCTCAGGAGGGGAGCGGGGTGGGGCAGGGGTCGAAAGCCGCGGCCCACCGCTCCCCCGACCTTCTCCGCCGGGCTCTCCCCCGGGACGGCGTCGGGGAAGGCGGCTTCGAGAGAGCGCAGTTCCCGCTCCAGGCGGTCGTACTCGGCGTCGGAGATTTCGGGCGCGTTCTCTTCGTAGTAGAGGCGCCGGTGGCGCTCCACCTCCCGCCGAAGGAGTTGAATCCGTTCTCGGGCCTCACGGGGATCCACGCTTCGTCTCCTTGAGGGGCAGGGTCAGACGGAAACAGGCGCCCTGTCCGCCACACGGGGCGAGGGAAAGTTGCCCCCCGAGCGTTTCGGCGAGCCGGCGGGCGATGGGGAGGCCCAGCCCCGTCCCTCCCTTCCGGGTCGTGAAAAAGATGTCGAAGACCTTCTCCCGGTTTTCCGGGGCGATCCCCTCCCCCTCGTCCTCCACCTCCACCACCACCCCCTCCTCCCGGAGGTCGGCCCGAAGAAGCACGCGGCTTCCGGGCGGCGAGGCCTGGACGGCGTTGAGCACCAGGTTGAGGAGGGCGGTTCGGAGAAGGCCCTCGTCGGTGTCGAAAGCGGGGAGGTCCGGGGAGGTCTCCACGGCCAGGGTGATCCCCTGGGCCCTGGCCTCTTCCGCCACGAGCCTCCTGAGGTCCTCCAGGAGGCGGGGCAGGCTCACCTCCTCCATCCGGGGGGTCAAGGGCTTGGCGTAGAGGAGGAAGTCGTTCACCAGCCGCTCCAGGCGGCGGATCTCCCTCCGGATGGGGTCGAGCCAGCTCTTGATCTCCTCCGGCCCCGCCCCCTGGGACACCTCCTCCTCCAGCATCTGGAGGTTCATGTGGATGGAGTTGATGGGGTTCTTGATCTCGTGGGCGATCCCCGAGCTCAGAAGCCCCAGGTAGGAGAGGCGGAGCTGGTTCTGGGCCTCCTTCTCGATGCGCCGGCTCAGACGGATCACGCGCAGGACGTAGAGGTAGGCCAGGGCCACCATGAGGCAGATGAGCCCCACCATCCCCACCAGTTTGGTCACCAGTTCCCTTCGGAAATCCTGGGCCTGCTTTTCCAGCACCGCCTCGCTCACGGAGAGGACGGCCTTGCCCATCTTGCCGGGTTCGATGGGGACGGGGACCTCGATGGGGATCCGGTTCTTCGTCTCCACCCGCTGCTGGCCCGGGGCCAGGCCGAGGACGTGGAGGTCCCCCGCCAGGATCTGGCCGCCCCGCAGCTTGTCGTCGCGGTAGACGAGGTTCCCCTGGTCGTCGTAGATCTCCATGGAGTCGAAGAACTTCTTCTCGGCGGCGAACTCGTTGAGCCGGGTGGTCACCACCGTCTGCTGAAGGAAGCCCTTCTTGGTCTCGGTGGTGGGGATCTTGGCGATGAGCTCCCTCAGCTCCCCGGTGTAGGTCTGGAGAAGCCGGGTGGTCTCCTTCTTCCCGAGGTCCCGGATGATGAGGGAGGTGCCGAGGCCGGCCACCGCGAAGAACATGGCGGCGAAGAGAAGGGAGGCGACGAGGACCTCCCGCTTGAGCGCCGACTCCCGCGGCGAAAGGGGCTTGGCGTCTGGCAGGTCCGCCATGTCACCGGGCTCCTGGAAGGCTCTTCCGCCACGCCGCCACCGCGTGGGTCAATTCGGCCATGGTGTCCCCACCGAACTTCTCCAGCAACGCCTCCGCCAGGCAGAGGGCCACGGAGGCCTCCGCCACCACGGCGCCGGGGACGACGGCCGCGACGTCCGAGCGCTCCTTGGAGGCCTTCCCCGGCAAGCCGGTGCGGAGGTCCACCGAATCCAGGGGACGCATGAGGGTGGCCAGGGGTTTGAAGTACACGGAGGCCACCACCGGCTCTCCGTTGCTGATGCCTCCTTCCACCCCGCCCGCCCGGTTGGTGGGCCGGACAAACCCTCCCCCCTCCCGGGGCAGAATGGGGTCGTGGACCTCCGACCCCCTCTTCCGGCTGCCCTCCACCCCCTCCCCCACCTCCACCGCCTTCACCGAGGGGATGGACATGAGGTGAAAGGCCAGCCGGGCGTCCAGGCGCCGGTCCCAATGAACGTGGGAGCCGAGCCCCGGGGGGACCCCGTGGGCCTCCACCCGGGCCCTGCCGCCCAAGGAATCGCCGGTCCTGGCCGCCTCCCGAAGGGCCAGCCTCGCCCGTTCCGCCGCCCCCGGGTCGGCCATGGGGAGGTCGGGGTCCAGAAGCGCGTACCCCCTCAGATCCCGGGGCGGCGGGCTCTCCACCCCTCCCAGGGCGGTAACACAGGAAACCACCGTCACCCCGCACTCCCACAGCAGCCGCCGGGCCACCGCCCCGGCGGCCACCCGGGCGGCGGTCTCCCGGGCGGAGGCCCGTTCCAGGATCGGCCGGGCGTCGTTGAAGCCGTACTTCAGGCAGCCCGCCAGGTCGGCGTGGCCCGGACGGGGGAGGGTCACTTCCTTTCCGGGGGCCGGCGGATCCCAGGGGTCCAGAAAGGGGGCCCAGTTCGCGAAATCGAGGTTGGGAATGTGGAGGGCCAGGGGGCTGCCCAGGGTCTCCCCGCCCCGGAGCCCCCCCAAAACCCGGACGTCGTCCCGCTCGATCTTTTGGCGCCCCCCCCGCCCGGCGCCCCGCTGCCTCCGCCGGAGGTCCCAGCGGAAATCGTCGGGGGTGAGCCTCAACCCCGCGGGGCAGCCTTCCAGGATCACCGTAAGCCCCGGTCCGTGGGATTCTCCCGCCGTCAAGTACCGCATCCAATGCCTCCAGTCGCCGCCTTCCGCGGTCTTTTCCATTGTACCGCGCGCCGAATCCGGAAAGAGGACGGGCGGGCAATCCCTGGTAGAATGGCTAGGGAGGGTTCGCCATGAACCGAACGGTCCTGTCCATCTCCCACTTCGACCCTTCCGGAGCCGGCGGCCTCGCCGCGGACCTCAAGTGTTTCCAGACCTTTCGCTGCTACGGCACGGCGGCCGTCACCGCCGTGGCGCCGGGCAATACGACCTCCCTGCAGGGGCTCCACCCCGTCCCCATGGAGATCGTCGGCCAGCAGATCGAGGCCGTGGCCTCCGACATGCCGGTCCACGCCGTCAAGATCGGGACCCTCGTGAACGCCCCCACCGTCCGGATCGTGTCCGGCTTGCTTCCCGCGCTGTCCCTCACCGGGCTCGTGGTGGCCGACCCGGTCCTCACGGCCTCCACCGGAGAGCCGCTTCTGGATGGGCCGGGGCTCGAGGCCTTCAAGAAGGAGATCCTCCCCCTATCCACCGTGGTCACCCCCAGCGCCAAGGACGCGGAAGCCCTCACGGGAATCCCCGTCACCGACGCGGCCTCGGCCCGGGAGGCGGCCCGGATCCTCGAGTCCCAGGGGGCCCGCCAGGTGGTCCTTACCTCCATCGCCCCGGAGGGGGGCAGGGCCCTGGACCTCTGGTACGACGGCACCACCTTCCACCTCTTCGACGCCCCGAGGCTCCCCACCCGGAACCGCTTGGGGATCGGCTCCACCTTCAGCGCCATCCTCGCGGCCCTTCTGGTCAAAGGAAGCCCCGTCGGCGAGGCGGTGGATCGGGCCAAGAAGTACGTGGCCAAGGCGGTCCAGCACCCCTTCGTCCTGGGCAAGGGCCTGGGGCCGCTCAACCACACCGTGCCCATGTAGGGTTGCTTCAGAAAATTGGCTTGCTTTCTAGCCAATTAGGGCCTAATATCTAGAACGGAAAGTGAGACCGGACCATGACCCGCGCGGAGCTGGCGAAGAAGGTCCACGAAGCCCACGGCGGCATGACCTTCGAGGAAGCTCGCCGGACGGTGGAGACCGTCCTCGCGCTCCTGGCGGAGGGCCTCTGCCGGGACGGCCGCCTTCTGGTCTCGGGCTTCGGAACCTTCAAGGTCGTGGAGAGGAAGGCCCGAACGGGCCGCGACCTCGGCAAGGGAAGCCCCGTGCGGATTCCCACCCGGAAGACGGTGGTCTTCGTCCCCTCCCGTAAGTGGGTGAAGGAGGCTGCCCCGTGAAGCACGCCCACGATTCGGACCGTCCCCGGTCCCTGCCTCCCCTCCCGACGGACATGCCGGAGAAGATCTACTACAAGATCGGGGAAGTCTGCGCCTTCACGGGTGTGCCCTCCCACGTCCTGAGGTTTTGGGAGAAGCAGTTCCCCCAGCTCCAGCCCAACAAGACCCAGTCGGGGCACCGGCTCTACCGGAAGCGGGACGTCCAAACGGTCTTGGAGATCCGCTCGCTTCTCTACGACCGGAAGTTCACCATCGCCGGCGCCAGGGAGTACCTGGCCTCGGCCTCCGAGGGTCCTTCCCCGGCCCCTTCGGAGTCCGGAGCCCGTCTGGGCCGCATCAAGGAAGGGCTCCTACGCCTCCGGTCCCTCCTCCAGCGCCCCCTCCCCTTTTGACAGCGGGGCGGCGGTATGGTATAAAGCCCGGTGCCAGGGGCACTCCGGTGCACCTAAGGTCGGGACGTGGCGCAGCCTGGTAGCGCACTTGCTTGGGGTGCAAGGGGTCGCTGGTTCAAATCCAGTCGTCCCGACCAACTTCCCTGATTTCCCCGCGAGACCCAGGCGCCAGCCTGGGTTTTGCGTTGAAGGCGGCGGCGAGGAAGGTCGATGGATTACCACGTCCTCTTTCGGAAGCTGGAGTTCCAGCTCTCCCGCATCGAAAGCCAGCCGAGCCTCAACCGCACCATCGGCCTCCTCATCGAGAACCTCCTTCAAGACTTTTCGGAAGACCTGGGCCTCGAGGGGGCCCGGCTCTACGTCTTCGACGAGGAACGCAAGGTCTACCGCCTGGAGGCCAAGTTCGGGGCCGAGACCCGGGCCCCCATCGGCTACGAGATCCCTCTCTCCTACGGCCCCATCCAGGTGGTCCGGCGGAAGGGCATCGCCTACATGGACCTGGACTCCACCGGCGTGGACCCCAAGATCGAGGGCGATCTGGGCGTGGAACGCTTCGCCGCCATCACGGTGGGGCCCGAAAAGAAACACCTGATCGCCTTCACCCTGGAACCCCACCGCCGGGATGAAGTGGACGACGTCCTCTTCGCCCTTTCCAGCATCCGCCACGCCATCAACCTCAAGCTGGCCCAGGAACGCCTGGAGGGGATCATCCTCCAGAGCCGCGAAATCCAGCTCTCCCTCCTGCCCGAGGGGGACGTCTCCTTCCCCGGCTTCGACATCGCCGGGAGGTCCGACCCTGCCGAACTGGTGGGGGGCGACGTCTTCGACTTCCTCCGCATTTCCCCCAAGATCCTCGGCATCGCCATCGGGGACGCCACCGGCCACGGCCTTCCGGCGGCCCTTCAAGCCCGCGACGCCGTCATGGGCCTTCGCATGGGCATCTCCGAAGACCAGAAGATGGTCAAGGTCTTCGAAAAGCTGAACCGCGTCATCCACTCCTCCCGGCTCACCTCCCGGTACGTCTCCCTTTTTTACGGGGAGATGGAGGTCGGCGGCCACTTCATCTACGTCAACGGCGGCCACAATCCCCCCTTTTACTACCGCCGCAAGAAGGACCGTTTCTACCCCATGGACGAAGGGGGCCGCGTCCTGGGCCCCACCTACGACGCCACCTACCGGCGGGGCTTCTTCAAGCTCGAGCCGGGGGACGCGCTGATCCTTTACACCGACGGGATCACCGAGGCCATGGACGGGAAGGGGGAGCAGTTCGGGGAGAAGCGCATCCAGGCCTTCGTTCGGGAGAACGTGGACCGCCTCACGGCCCGGGAGATGGTGGAAGGCCTGCTCGCGGAGGTGGCCGCCTTCTCCCGTGAGGGGGCCTACCTCGACGACCGGACGGTGGTCTTCGTCAAGAGGACCGGAGAAACATGAGCCGTCGAGAGAGGGTTCTCCGCCTCCTGGACTTCCTTCAGCTTCCCGTGGGGATCCTGCTGTGGGGGTTCTTCCTCCTCTCCCCCTGGTCGCGGGCCGCCGCCCTGGGTTCCACCTCCCCGCCCGTGGAACCCGTGGCCGGGCTGGGCGACACCGGCCTCTGGATCCTGTTTTTCCTTCTGTTCGTCGGCGCCCTGGCGGCGGACCGGTACAAGTTTTCCCTCAACTACGGCCCTTACCTGGCCTCCTTCGACGTCTCCTTCGCCATCACCGCCTGCTTCCTCATCTCCCCTCTCGCCGGGGCGGCGATGGCCGTGGGCACCAGCGTGGCCGACTACGCCCAGAGGTACCTGCGGGGGCGCCTGAAGCCCCCCGAACTCTTCCTGAGGCTGGCCAGCGTCACCGGGAACCGCCTCCTTCGGCTGGGGGCGGGCTTCGCCGTTTTCTATGGCATCACGGGTGAAGCCCTTTTGGAGGGAACCCCCAGGGATTACGCGGCCGCCGCGGCCGCCTTCGCCGCCTTCTTCCTCGCCAACAACCTGGGCTTCCTCCCCATGGACATGGCCTCCGGGACCCGCCCCAAGGTGTACCTGCGGGAAATTATCCGGCAGGACCTTCCCTACTCCATCGTCATCTGCATCCTCGGCCTCCTCATGGCCCTCACCGCGGTGAAGATGGAGCTTTGGGGGATGGTGATGATGGAGGTCCTGGTGGTGGCGGGGACGTGGGGCCTCTGGAGGATGTCCGAGACGAGAAAGGACCTGGCCGAACGGGTGGAGGACCTCACCATCCTGAGCCGCGTCTCCCAGGCCGCCAGCTCCGACCTGGACCTCCAGCCCATGGTGGAGTCCTTCACCCGGGCTCTGGCGAGGAGCCTGCCGGTGGACGGGGTGGGGGTGATCTTCTACTCCCGCTACGCCCGCACCCTTCACCTCGTCCAGATCGAAGGGGAAAAGGCCCGCTCCACCTATCTTCCGGAGGAGCGCCGCTTCCAGTACGACCAGCTCCCCCTCTCCGAGCCCAGCCGCCGTCTGGGGGAACGGCTCTTCGAGTTCCTGCAGCCCCTGGAGACGGCGCCCTTCATGATCCCCGCGTCGGTCTTCGGCCTTCCCCTCCTTCACGGGGGGGAGCCCTTCGGCGGCATCGTCGCCTACTCCTACAAGGAAGGGATCCCCCTGGAGCAGAAGCGGGAACTGCTGGAACTCTGTGCGCAGTCCCTGGTGGTGGGGCTGGAGAACTGCTTCCTGCACCTCCAGGCCATCCAGGACCCCCTGACGGGGCTCTACAACCGCTCCTACTTCCTCTACCGCCTCCAGGAGGAGCTCTCCTTCTCCGCCCGCCACCGGGCCCCCTTCGCCCTCCTCATGCTGGACCTGGACGATTTCAAGGCCGTCAACGACCTCCTGGGCCACGCCATGGGGGACAAGGTCCTCCAGCGGATCGGCGACATCCTCCGGAGGGAAACCCGCCGGGAGGACGTCCCCGCCCGCTTCGGCGGAGACGAGTTCATCCTGTTGCTCCTCGGCTGCCAGAAGGCCTCGGCCCTCCAGAAGGCGGAGCGCATCGCCTCCCTCATCGGAAGCCGTGCCCTCCCGAAGGAGGAGGCCATGGGCCTCTCCATCGGGTGCTCGGCGGGGCTGCTCCACTCCGACTCGCTCCGGGGGGAGCAGGACCTGACCACCCTCCTGAGGCGGCTGGACGAGGCCCTCTACCGGGCCAAGCAGGGGGGGAAGAACCGCATCCAGTGGTCGGATTGAGGGGGCCGCTCACGCCTTTTTGACCGAACGGGGGGGGTCCCGTATACTTTGAACCCGGGCTTCCGGAGAAGCCGGGAAGAAAGGAACCCGGGAAAGGCTTCCCCGAGGGGCACGGGGGCCTTGAAACCCCGGCGGGAGAGAACGTGGCCGACGCGCCCGGGAACGACCTCAAGGTCACCATCAAGGTACGCTCCCACCTGCGTTACACCGACCTTCTCCATACCGTGCTCGGGCAAGTGGCGCGCCTGGTGGGCCTTCCGCCCGAGCGCCTGGACTGGGTGGCCCTCGCCCTCCGGGAGGCCGTCAACAACGCCGTTCTCCACGGAAACCGCAACGACTTCACCAAGTGGGTGGAGGTGGAGATGGAGTCGTCGGGAGGCTTCCTCGCCATCCGCGTCTGGGACGAGGGGCAGGGCTTCCCTCCGGAGATCCTCTCCGACCCCCGCCGTCCCGAAAACCTCTTCAAGCCCAACGGGAGGGGCATCTTCCTGATCCGGCAGTTCACCGACGGCGCCGAGTTTCTGAAGGGGCCGGACGGCCGCTTCGGCCTTTCCATGACCATCGACCTGAAAAAGGGTGAAACCAAGGAGGAATCGCTATGATGAACCATCGCACGTACGAGAAAGACGGCGTGGCCGTCCTCGAGCTCAACGGCTCCATCACCATGGGTTCCGGCGACGTGACCATGCGGGACCTCATCAAGGACCTCCTGCAGAAGGGCAAGAAACGGATCCTCATCGACCTGGGTGGCGTCTCCTTCATGGACTCCACCGGCCTGGGCGAACTGGTGGCCGCTTTCACCACCGCCCGCCACCAGAGCGCCGACCTCAAGCTGGTGAACCTCACGAAGAAGATCCACGACCTGCTGTCCATCACCCAGCTGGCCACGGTCTTCGAGTACTACGACACCTTGGACGAGGCCCTCGCGTCGTTTCGAAAGTGACGGCAAGCGGGCTTCTTGACAGGACAGCGAGGGGGGCCTATAGTACCGCCCCCTGGAAGGAGAGGAGAGAGCCATGATCAAGGCCGATATCGTGGCGGAAGTGGCCAAGGTGGCCAACCTTCCCCGGCTGAAGGCCCAAGAGTCGGTGGACCTCGTCTTCGACGCCATCCGGGACGCCCTCGCTCAGGGGGAGCGCGTGGAGTTTCGCGGTTTCGGCGTCTTCAACGTGAAGGAGCGCAAGCGGGGGGTCGGCAGGAACCTCAAGACCGGCGAGTCGGTTCAGATCCCCCCGGGGAAGACCATCAAGTTCAAGCCGTCCAGCCACTTTTTCGACTGAGGCCGTTGACCCGTCCCCTTCCGACGACGGAGCGCGGAGGAGAGCCCTGGCGGAGAAGCCAGGGCCTTCTTCTGTTTCTCACCGTCCTGACCACCCTCCTGGCGGGAGCCTCCCTCTCCCCCCGCCTCTCGGATTTCGGTGTGGGGGGGTTCTTCGGGGAGTTGATCCGGGAACCGGGCCTCCTGACTCTGGGCCTCCCCTTCAGCCTTTCCCTCCTCTTCATCCTGGGCGTCCACGAAATGGGGCACTTTCTGACGGCGAGGAGGCACGGGGTCCCGGCCACCTGGCCCTACTTCCTTCCCGGCCCGCCCTTTCTCTCCCTGGGCACCTTCGGAGCCTTCATCCGGCTGAAGGGCCCCCTCCCCCACCGGAGGGCCCTGATGGAAACGGGAGCCAACGGTCCCCTCTGGGGCTTCTTGGCGACACTGGTGGTGGCCCTTCTGGGGCTGTGGGCGGGCACCCTCGGCTACCGGTCGCCCCAGGACCTGGGCTTCAACGTGGGGCTCCCCGCCGCCCTGTGGCTCCTCCGGGGGCTTCTGACGCACCGCTGGGAGTGGACCCTCACCTTCTTCGACAACCCCCTCCTGCTTTCCGCCTGGCTGGGCTTTCTCGTCCAGGGGCTGAACCTGCTCCCCATGGGGCAGCTGGACGGGGGCCACGTGGTCTACGCCTTTTTCGGGAGGCGCCACCGCCTGGTGAGCGCCGGCACGGCCCTTCTCTTCGCGCTCCTGGGTGTCCTCTGCCCCCAGTGGCTCCTCTGGGTGGGCCTCCTCATCTTCGTCCTGGGCCTGCGCCACCCGGCGACCCTCGACGACGACCTCCCCCTGGGCCAGGGCGCGGTCCTAAGGGGTCTTCTGTCCCTGGGGGTCTTCCTCCTCTGTTTCGTGCCCGTTCCTTTTCCCTGAAGGCCCGAATCCCCGCGCGGAACGGGGCGGGCGAGGGAACGGCAAACGGAGGGAGGGACGGGGCACGGGAATTCCGCGGGAGCAAAAAACCGCCGGTCCACATCTCGGGCCCGAGGCGGGAACCGCTTCCGTTTCGGGCTAGCCCCCCACGGCCCCCATGGCCTCCGCCCGAACCATGTCCGCTGGAGGACGTTTGGCCCGCAAGTAGGGGAACAGCCGGGCCTCCGCCCCATCCGGGCCTTCCCTCTTCCACAGGCCGGCGAGGTCGAAGCCCGCCCCGTCCATGAGGCAGCGGAAGAGACGCCCCCTCGCGTCCAGGCGGAGCCGGTCACAGGCGCCGCAGAAGCCCTCCGAGACGGGGGTGATCCACCCCACCCGGACACGGCGGCCCCGCCAGGAAAGAAGACCCGTTCGGGAGGGGGACGGGCCCGGATCCCCGGCCTCCCACCCCTCCAGGCCGAGGCGGCGCCGGACCTCTCCCGCGGCGACGTACTCCGAGGCGGTCCATTCCGCCTGGGACCCCGTCTCCATGAGTTCGATGAAGCGGACCTCCAGCCCCTCCCCCGCCGCGAAGTCCAGGAGGTCGGGAACGTCCTCCCGAAAGGTGCTCCTTCGCAGAACGGCGTTGAGCTTCAGGGGGACGAGGCCGGCCTGCCGGGCGGCCTCGAGGCCGCGGAGGGCGCTCCGGACGTCGCCGCCCCGGGTGAGGAGGAAGTAGCGGTCGGGGTCGAGGGTGTCGAGGTGGAGGTTCACCCGGTTGAGCCCCGCCTCCCGAAGTTCCTCCGCGAGATCGGGAAGGAGGATTCCATTGGTGGTGAGGTTCACCTCTTCCACGCCGGGCAGGGCGGCGAGGATACTCACCAGGCGGGGAAGGCCGCTCCGCACCAGCGGCTCGCCCCCCGTCAGGCGGATCTTCCGGAGGCCCAGGCGGCCGGCCAGGAAAGCCGCCAACTCCCCGAGCTCCTCCAGCGACGGCAGGAAAGCGTGGGGCACGGAGGGCACCCCCTCGGGGGGCATGCAGTACCGGCACCGAAGGTTGCACCGGTCGGTGACCGAAAGCCGGAGCGTCCGATAGAGGGCCATGTCAGCGCCGGGCAGAGCGAAGGGGCGGGCGGTTCTTTTGGGCCTGGAGGCGAAGGATGGAGAGGGGTTCCGAACGGCGTTGCATGGTCATCTCCTTTCCGAACACGGGAGGCCGGACCGTTTCCAGCCCGACCCTCGGGGCGGAGCCCTTGCCCCGCCCGCCGTCCGCCGCGCCTTGGCCGGGGCCGTAGGCCCGGCGGATCGGAGACGAAAGTAGTATAGTTTCCTCCCGGGTCTCCTGCAAGCCCGAAACCGGGAAGAACTTCGTTTCGTAGTCGGTTGTCCGGAGGCGGGGCCCGCCGCCCGAAGGACCGGCCACCCCCCCGAAAGGACCGTAGAATGGGCCCCTGGACCCGAAGGGAGAAGCCATGAACCCCCGAAGCCGAACGCTCCTGCTCGCCGTCTCGCTCACGGCCCTGCCCCTGCTGGCGGAAGCCCAATCCGGTTCCTACTCGGGCCACGGCGCCGAGTCGGTCCCGCCGGAGGTCCTGGCCCGGTACGCCCCCCCGCCCCTGCCCCAAGAACTTTCCCGAAAGATCCAAGGGCTCATGGACATCCGCTCCCCCGGCCTGGGAAGGGTCTCCCCCGACGGCAACCGCCTCTTTTTCACGTGGTCGGTCACCGGCTCCTCCCAGATTTGGCGCCTGGACGGCCCCGACCGCTTCCCCGTCCAGCTCACCGGAGGCGAGGACCGCACCACCCTGGCGGGAATCACCCCCGACGGAAAGACCCTCTTCGTGCAGCGGGACTACAGCGGCGAGGAGAACCCCGGCCTCTACACCCTTTCCGCCGAGGGAGGCCCCCTCGTCCCCATCCAGCACCTCAAGGGGGTCCAGACCTTCTTCCAGTTCGTGAGCGAGGATGGGCGGTATCTCTACTTCACTTCCAACGACCGGAGGCCCGACGCGTACGCCCTCTACCGGCAAGAGCTGGCCACCGGTCGGCGGGAAACCCTCCTCGACGAACCCGGCCTCTGGCACGTGGCCGACCACCGGCCCGACGGACGCCTCCTCCTGGTGAAGGCCACCGGATCGCTCTGGGCGGAGTACTGGGAATGGGATCCCCTGGAGCGCAAGCTCTCTCCGCTGCTCGGGCAGGGGGAGAAGGAAGATTACACGGTGCGCTACGGCGCACGCCCGGGCCAGTTCCTCGTCCTGACCCCCCGCTTCGGGGAGTTTCGGAGGCTGTACCGCTACGAAGGCGGCCGCTTCGTTCCCCTCACCCCCGACCTCTCCGCGGACGTCTCCGACTTCTCCATCGACGAGGCGCGGAACCGGATCCTCTATACGGTGAACGAGGGGGGCTACACGCGGCTCTTCGGTCTGGACGCCTCCACCTTCGCCCCCCTGGCGCTTCCCCCGCTTCCCCCGGCGGACCACGTCTACGCGGGGAACACCACCCCCGACGGCCGGTACACCACCCTCGGCCTCGAGACCGCCACCTCCCCGCCGGTGAGCTGGGTCTTGGACTGGAAGACCGGAACCCTCACCCGCTGGGCGGTCCCCAGCGCCCCGGAGGCGGACACCCGGCGCTTCGCCGCCGCCTCCCTCGAGTACTACCCGGCCCGGGACGGGACGAAAATCCCCATGTTCGTCCGCCGCCCCCCCTCCTGCACCGGCGGGCCCTGCCCGGTGGTGGTGAGCTTCCACGGCGGCCCCGAAGGGCAGGCCCAACCCGGGTTCAACCCCATGGCCCAGCTCTTCGTGGACGCCGGGTTCGTCTACGTGGAGCCCAACGTCCGAGGGAGCGAGGGCTACGGCAAGTCCTGGCTCGCCGCCGACGACGGCCCCAAACGCCTTCAGGTGATCACCGACATCGAAGACTGCGCCCTCTTCATCCGAAAGGCCTGGGCCGTGGACGGGAAGGCCCCCCGCATCGGCGTGATGGGGGGGAGTTACGGCGGCTACTCGGTGCTGATGGCCATGACGAGGTTCGCCGGCGCCTACGACGCGGGATGTTCCATCGTGGGGATCTCCAACCTGCTGACCTTCCTGGAGAACACCGCCCCCTACCGCCGCATCCTCAGGATCTCGGAGTACGGGGACCCGGAGAAGGACCGGGAAGCCCTCCTCGCCCTCTCCCCCACCACCTACGCCGACCGCCTCTCGGCCCCCCTGCTCCTCATCCAAGGGGCCACCGACCCCAGGGTTCCCGTCGGGGAGGCCATCCAGATGTACGAAGCCGCCCAGAAGAGGAAGGTGCCTTCCCGGCTGATGATCTTCCCCGACGAGGGCCACGGCGCCAGCAAACGGGCCAACCGCGTCCTCATGTTCGGCCACGCCTTTCTCTGGATGCAGGAGCACCTGAAGCCCTGACCGGGGCCGAGCGAGGAGGTTTTCCAAGGGGGGAGGCGGCCGGCCTCCCCCTTGCCTTTTTTCCTAGACAAGGAGGCCGCTCATCCGTCTCATCGGATGAGGGGCCACTCAACGAGCCGCCCCCCTCCCCGAGGCTTCAACCCTCCTTCCCTCCTTCAGGCAGGGCCCGCCCCCCGGGGCGGGCCCACTTTTTTCCCGCGCCGGCCCTCCCGCCGCCCGGCGGCCCTTGTGCTACAATCCCCTCGCCAAGGAAGTGGGGATGCTCAAGGCCTACCGCTACCAGTTCAACCTCGCCTGCGGCCTTGCGGACCTCTCGGCCCTGGTCGCGGCCTTCTTCCTCGCGTACGGGCTGCGGCGGGACCTCTTTCCGCCTCTCTTCCCTTCCCTGGCGAGCCGGCCGGTCTTCCCGCTGGGGGCCTATTTCCCGGTTTTTCTCCTCTCCTCCTTCGTCGTCCTGGTTTCCCTGTATGCCCTTCGGGGCTACTCCCAGAGCCCCAGCCTGCCCCTCACCTCCTCTTTTCTGCTGAACTTCCGGGCCAACGCCGCCGCCTTCCTGGTGACGCTGGCCCTGGCCTACCTCCTGAAATTGACCTTCCTCAGCCGGATCTTCCTCGTTTCCTACCTACTGCTCTTTCTGGCCCTCTCCACCGCGGGGAGGTACCTTCTCGCCCTGTGGTTCCGGCGGTCCGCCCAGCGCGGCCGGTTCAGCCGGCGCGTCTTTTTGGTGGGGTGCGGCGTCCAGGCGCAGGTCCTGGCGCGCAGGCTACTCGAACGCCCCGAACTGGGGGTCCGGGTCCAAGGCTTTCTCACCGACCCTTCGGAGCAGGAGCCGGACCAGATCCGGGCCATGGAGGCGCTGGGCCTGCGCCACGCCGGCCCCGTCTCCGCCCTTCCGGCCCTCCTGGTGCGGGAGGTGGTGGACGGGGTTCTCTTCTGCATCCCGGCGGCCAATCTGGGGGCCTTCGAGGACCTCTTCCTTCTTTGCGAGGACCAGGGGGTGGACACCCTCATGGCCGCCAACCTCTTCCCGCACCTGGTGGCCCAGGTCCACCTGGAACGTCTGGAGGAACTCCCCCTCCTCCGCTTCACCACCCTCCCCCAGAACTACGTCGCCCTCTTCCTCAAGCGGGTCCTGGACATCGTCGTCTCCGCGGCGGGGCTCCTGCTTCTCTCCCCTCTGCTGGCCCTCATCGCCCTCCTCATCAAGGCGACCTCCCCGGGACCCGTCCTTTTCAGCCAGGAGCGTGTGGGGCTCCACGGGAGGCGCTTCCGCTGCCACAAGTTCCGAACCATGGTGGTGGGGGCGGAAGGCATGCAGCGGGACCTCGCCCACCTCAACGAGGCCGACGGGCCCGTCTTCAAGATCCGCAACGATCCCCGGGTGACCCCCGTGGGCCGGTTCCTGAGGAAGTTCTCCCTGGACGAGCTGCCCCAGCTGTGGAACGTCCTCGTGGGCGACATGTCCCTGGTGGGTCCCCGTCCCCCCATCCCCTCGGAGGTGGAGAAGTACGAGCGCTGGCAGAGGCGGAGGCTCTCCATGCGCCCCGGAATCACTTGCCTTTGGCAGATCTCCGGACGGAGCGAACTGGACTTCGAGACGTGGATGCGCCTCGACCTCCAGTACATCGACCACTGGTCGCTCACCCTGGATTTCGTGATCCTTCTCAAGACCGTGCCGGCCGTCCTCAGCGCCCGTGGGGCCGCCTGACCCTTACCGGTCCTCCCCCTTCGGCGCGGGCTCGGTGACCCACGGGGCCGTGAAAAGAAGGACCGCCAGGATGGCGTACGCGGCCGCGTGGGACCACGCGGGCCTCAAGACCCCCACGGTGTCCGAAGGCAAAATGGCGTAAGCGTGGACGAGCCCCGCCGCCGAGAGGGCCGACCCCGCCAGGCACCAGAGGGCCGCCCGCGGAAAACGCCCCTCGATGAGGTGGACCGTGGCCGCGGAGAGGACCATGGAGGTGAAGATGAAGCCCTGTTCCAGGGAGAAGGCCCCATGGATCCAGGTGTCGCTCCGGGCGAAAGCGTCCAGGAGCCCCTCGGTGAAGGGTGGTCCTCCGGGCCCTCCCATCCCCGCCGCCCGGAGTCCCGCCTTGGCCATGAGCGCCCCCCAGGCCGCCAGCCCGGGCAGGATGCCCAGCACCACCGCCGGGGCGTGTTCCCGGGGGGTGGCCCGAAAGGCCTGGGCGGAGATGACGATGCCGATCCAGAGGACGATGGCCATTCCCGCGTCCACGGGGACCGCCCACGCCACGAGGCCCGCCGTTCCGGTGAGGCAGACCGCCGTGAAGAAGAGGGCGTTGAGGATCGAGTAACCGGCCCTCGCCCCCAGGGACTTCCAGCCGGGGTGGCCGATGTAGATCGTCGTGGGAAAGCAGGAGCCGAAGGCCGCCGCCGCCAGGCTCCCCAGGCCGTTGACGGCCAGGGAAGGGCGGGTGGGGTAACGGTCCCCCGCCGCCTCCGCCGAATCGAGGTTCTGCAAGGACCCCACCACGTTGAAGAGCCCCATGGGCAGGATGATGGAGAAGAAGGCCACTCCGTAGCCGGAAACGGCCCCCGCCCAGAGGTCCCCAAGAACCGGCACGGGAAGGTGAAGGCCCGCCGGAGCGGGGACCGCGCCCTGGGGGGCGATGCCCGTGAGCCAGGAGAGGCATGTCCCCGCCGAAACCGCCAGAAGCCCCCCGGGGATTCCGCCCCGGAAGCGGACGCCCCCGAAGTAGGTCAAAAGGAGGATCCCCAGGGTGGTGAGGCCCACCACGGGGCGGGCGAAGGTCCGGAAGAGGAATCCCAGGGAGATAAAGCCCAGGGCGATGCCGGAGAGGGTGGAGAGGAGGGCGGCCCTCGGCGTGCTTCGCCGGAGGCGGTCGGCCAGGAAGGCCCCGCCGAACTCGATGAGGCCCGAGCCGGCGCAGGCCACCAAACCGGCCCGCCAGGCGGCGGACGCCGGGTCGGGGTCGTGGGCCGCCTCCGCCGAGAGGCGGGCGGGGAGCATGACCAAAAACACGTACGCGAAGAGCGAGACGGTGTTGATGCCGTAGGGGAGGGCGCAGACGTCGCTTCGCCCCTCCTTCTTTCCCAGCCGCAGGGCCTGCCGGGCGTAGTAAAGGTTTCCCACCAGGAGCGATACGGCCACCCCCGGCAGGACCCTTCCGTAGAGGAGCCCGTCGGAGAAGCCCAGGACGGTTCGGCAGAGGGCGTCGATGAGGAGGACCTGGACGAGGTTGTCCAGGGCCAGGCCGAAGAAGCCGTCCACGTCCCCCCGCACGAAGAGGCGCACCGTTCTCCTCCCCGGGGAATTGTACCCGATGAACGCCTCTTCTTCCGCTCCGATTTGGGTACAATGGGGGCGGAGGAGGGACCGTGGCCTGGTACGACAGCATCCTCGGCTCCAAGAGCCACCTGGGGAAGCGCAGGGGGCGTTACGAGATCCCCGACGAGGCCCGGCTGGAGAAGGTCCGCAAGCGCCTCGAGGAGGCCGCCCCCTTGGACGGGGAGGACCTTCGACGGAAGCTGGGGCCCGCTCCGGAGGGGCCCCTGTTGGGGCTCCGGGTGGACGTGCGCACCTCCCGGGGGCTCCGAAACCTCCCCGCCCTGCTGGGGGTTCTGGCCAGGCACGGCGCCCGGGCCACCTTCGTCTTCGGTCTGGGTCCGGAGCGGCCCATTTTGGGCCTATTGCCCTTTCTTTCGGAGCCGCGGCTCGCCCTCCGGGCCCACCGGCGGGGCCTGCACCGGTCCTACGGGTGGGGCTGTCTCCTCACGGGCCTCCTGGGACCGGGGAGACCCTTGGCCGCCCGGGCCCGGGAAGGGGTCAGGGCCGTGAAGGAAGGGGGCCACGAACTGGCGGCCTTCCCCTGGGACCACTGGCGCTGGCGAAGGGCCCTTCCCCGCCTGGACCCCGACCGGCTGGCCGCCGAACTCCTCCGCGGGGCCGAGGCCCTGTCCGAGGCCGCCGGGGAAGAGGTGCGGATCTTCGCCTCGCCCGGATGGCTCTGCTCCGAGGAGAGCCTCCGCCAGGAGGCCCGCCTTTCTCCCCTCTTCGGCACCGACTGCCGGGGAAGCGACCCCTTCCTGCCCGTCCTGGACGGGCGGGTCCTCAGGACCCCCCAGGTTCCGGTAACCCTGCCCACCGCGCGGGAGCTGATGCTGGCCGAAGGGCTCGAGGCCCAGAACGCCTTCCTTCGCATCGCGGCGGAGGCCTGCGGTGGGGCGTGGCCGGTGTACGGGGCCAGCGCCGAGCTGGAGGGCGGGGACTTGCTGGAGGTCTTCGAGGCCCTCCTCCGCTCCCTGGGGGAGGAAGGCCGGAAGGTCGTTCCCCTGGGGACGTTCCTGGCCGCTAGGCTTCGAGACGGAGGACCCCTGCCGCGATGCACCATGGCCTACGGCGCCCTGGACGGCAGGCCGGGCTTCGTCTCCCTCCAGCTGCTGGAGGTCTGACCATAGGTGCACCGGCTCCGCCCTTGGCCCGAGAGGAAACACCGAATACAATAGGGCGGCGAGGAGCCCATGAGGGAACCTTCCGGGCCGCCGTCCGGTCCTTGGAGTTACTTCCGCCCGCCGAGACTTCGGGCCACCGTGCGAGGCACCATTGCCGGGCTTCTCCTCGAGGGCTTCTGGCTCGCCTTCTATTACCTCCTCCTCCATAAAGGGCTGGAGGCCGGTTCCGCCAAGCCCTTTTTCCAGTCCCTGGGCATCCCCGAGGAAAATGCGGCCCTCCTCCTCCACCTCTTCGCGCTGATCCTCTCCTTCCTGGGGGGCCTCACCGTCTACCTGCTGGTGGACCGGGCGGCGCGCCTGGAGCTCCACGTACAGCGGGCAACGGCGGAGGCCCAACGGCTCATCTCGCGCCTGGAGGACGAACTACGCGCCCGGCGGGAGAGCGAGTCGCGCTTCACGGCCTTCGCCGAGAACCTCCCCGGCATCGCCTTCTTGAGAGACCTCGAGGGCAGGTACGTCTGGGTCAGCGACGCCTGGGTCCGGGAAATCGGGATCCCTCGGGACGCGGTTTTGGGGCGCACGCCCCGCGACATCTTCCCCTCCCCCGCCGCCGAGGACTTGTTGGCGCTGGACGCCCGGGTTCTTGCGGCAGGCCAGGCGGTGCAGGAGGAGATCGGTCTGCCGGGGCGGGAGGGCTTCCGCACGTGGCTGGAAACCTACTTCCCCGTTCCCGGGCCCGACGGCCGAACGGCCCTGGTGGGGGGGATCTCCGTGGACATCACCCTTCGGAAGAGGGCCGAACGGGAACTGGCGGACTCGGAGGCCCGGTACCGCGACCTCTTCGAGAAAAACCTCGCCGGGGTCTTCTCCACCCGGCCCGACGGAAGCCTCGTGGCGCTCAACGACGCCTGCGCCCGGATCTTCGGCTTCGCCTCGGCCCGCGAGGCCCTCACCCACTCCGCTCAGGAGGTCTACCCCGACCCGGCGATGCGGGAGGCCTTGTGGGAACGCGCCCGGCGGGAGGGTTCGGTCACTGGGCTGGAGATGGCCCTGAAGCGCCCCGACGGCAAGCCCCTCACCCTCCTCGTCAGCGCCAGCCTCTCCCGGGACCTTCTGGGCCGGGAGCTCCTCACCGGGACCTTGGTGGACGTCACCGCCGCCAAGGTGGCCGAGGCGGCCCTGAAACGCTCGGAGGCCCGCCTCCAGGCCTTCATGGACCAGGTTCCCGGCGTGGTTTTCATCCGGGACGCCGACGGGCGGTACCTCTACGTCAACGGGGCCTGGGAGCGGCTTACCGGAAAGAAGGCCTCGGAGGTGGTGGGGCGGAGCCTGGAGGAGCTCTTCCCGCCCGAGGAGGCGGCGGCCCTGAGGGAGGAGGACCGGAAGACGCTGGAGGGGCACGTTCTCCTCTGGGAAGAGGAGCCGCAGGACCTGGAAGGAGGCACGCGCTTCTTCGCCTGCTCCAAGTTCCCCCTGCCGGGGCGGGAGGGGGAGAAGCCACTGGTGGCGGGCATCTCCGTCGACGTCACCGAAAGGCGCCAAAACCGGCTGGCCCTGGAGGCCTTCCTCGACCACCTCCCCGGGCCGGCCTTCGTGCGGGACCGGGAGGGCCGGTACGTCTTCGTCAACCGGGCCTGGGAGCAGCTCATCGGCCTATCCCGGAGGGAGGTCATCGGCAAGGTTCCTTCGGAGCTGTTCCCTCCGGATATCGCGGGTCCTCTCGAAGAGGAAGACCGAAGGACGCTGGAAGGCCACGTCCTCCTGTGGGAAGAGGAGGCCCAGCAATTCGGCGGCGAGAAGCGGTGGTTCTCCTGCGCCAAGTTCCCCGTGGGCGGGTCTCCGGAAAACCCCCTCTGGGTGGCCGGCCTCTCCATCGACGTGACCGAAAGACACAGAGCCCTGGAGGCCCTGCGGGAGAGCGAGGAGCGGTACCGGGACCTCGTGGAGAACATCGCCGACAGCCTGGTGGTCCACGACCTGGAGGGTAGGGTCCTCTCCGCGAACCGGGCGGCCGCGGAACTCATGGGGCTGGCCTCCCCCGAGGAGCTGGTGGGGCGGTTCCTCCAGGACCACCTCCCCCCCGAAAACCGCGGCCTCTTCCCCGCCTACCTCGAGGAGGTCCGCCGCGAGGGTCGGGCCCAGGGGCTCATGAAGCTCGTGAACCTCCGGGGCGAGACAAGGACCGTAGAGTTCCACAACACGCTGAAGGAGGAGCCGGGGAAGCCCCCCCTGGTCCGCGCCGTGGGACGGGACGTCACCGAACTCAGGCGGGCCGAGAAGGCCCTCCGGAGGTCGGAGCGCCGCTACCGCCTCCTCTTCGAGCGAAGCCTCGTGGGCGTGTACCGCATGGACCTCGACGGCAAGCTCCTCGAGTGCAACGAGGCCTTCGCCCGGATGTACGGCTTTGCTTCCCCGGAGGAGGCGGTGGCGGCCGCCCACTCCTTCACCTTGGCGCGCGAGGACTTCGAGAGGTTACGGGAGTCGCTGGTGACGGTGGGCGTGGCGGCCAACGTGGAGAGCCGGGGACGCCGGAAGGACGGTTCGACCTTCTGGATCCTGGAGAACGCCGTCCTCCTTCCCGAGGAGGCGGGGCAGGCGGAGGTCTTGGGGACGGTGGTGGACGTGACGCTCCAGAAGGAGCTGGCGTCCCTGGAGGCCCGGACCCGCTGGATGGAGACGCTGGCCCGCCTCGTCCAGGGCCTGGCCCACGAGGTCCGAAACCCCCTCTTCGCCATCCAGGTCAACGCCACGGCCCTCTCGCGCTTCGCGGGGCCTTCCTCCCCGGAGACGGCCCAGGCCCTGGCCTTCATCCAGGAGCACGTCCAGCGCCTGGACGGGCTGATGCGTCTCCTCCTGGAGCTGGGCCAGAGCCTTGGGCCCGAGGAGGTGGCCCCCACCCCGGTGCGGGACTTGGTCCAGTCGGCCCTCACCGCCGCCGAAACCCTGGACCCCCAGGGCTTCCGCCACCACCCCGTCCGTGTGGACCTGGCCCCCGGCCTGCCCCCCGTCCCCGTGGCCCCCCGCAAGGTCGCCCTGGCCCTGGGCCACCTCCTCGCCAACGCCTTCCAGGCTTCCCCCGAGGGGGCGGAGGTCCTTCTCTCCGGAAAGAGGGAGGGAGGCCATCTCCTTCTGGCCCTGGCCGACCGGGGGCCCGGCATCGCCGCCGAGGTTCGCGAGAGCCTCTTCGAACCCTTCGTGACGACGCGATCCGGAAGGCCCGGCCTGGGTCTCGCCCTGGCCCGCCACTACGCCGCCGTCCACGGGGGGACGCTGGAGGTGGCCGCCAGCGGCCCACAGGGGGCCACCCTCTTGCTTCGTCTTCCCTACGATGGGCCCAGCGCTTCCGGGGGGCTTCCTACGGCGCCTCCGGCAGGCCCCAGCGGTTCACCGGGACGCGGAGGAGAGCCCCCGAGCGGTCCTTGACGAGGATGAACCCCTCCTGAAGCCCCTTGAGAAAAAGGCGGCCCGTCAGGATCACGTCCTTTCGGCAGTAGGACTCGATGAGGTCGAAGCGGCCCTCGCGAAACCAGGCCACCGACTGCACGCCGTCGGCCTCCTTCCCTTCCCCGAAGTTGGCCTCCGCCAGGGAGGCGAGGGAGAGGCGAACGCCCAGGCGCTTTTTCAGAAACTCCAGCAAGTCCAGGGTCTTTACGCGGCGGAGGTCCTCCCGGGTGTAGGCGGAAAGAACCTCCAGGTCGAAACGCCGCAGATTGAAGCCCACCACGAGGGGGGCCTCCAGGAGGTCCCGCACCAGGTCCCCCGCTTCCTCCTCGAAGTACGTCCGGAAGCGGTCGCGGTCCAGGTCCCAGGTGACGGCCAGGGCGAGGCCCATGGAGCGGATCTTCCCCCACCCCCCCACCTCCGCCGCCAGGCGTTGCGTCTCCAGGTCGAAAACCAGCCGCCCCGCGGGGGCTTTGCGCCTCCCCTTCTCGGCCTGGGCGCGCGTTCGGGGTAGCCGGGCCTCCGGGGGACCCGAAGGCACCCGGTCCGCTTCCTCCAGGCCGGAGAGGACGTTGGCCGTGAGAAGGGCGCCGGCCTTGTCCAGCGGCTTGTTCCCCGAGCCGCACTTGGGGGACTGGACGCAGGCGGGACACCCGGCCTCGCAGGGGCAGTCCCGCAGGAGGGCCTCCGTCGCCTCGAGGAGTTCTTCGAAAAGGGCGAACCCCTTCCGGGCGAGGCCCACTCCGCCGGGGTATCCGTCGTAGACGAAAACCGCCGGCCCCTCCACCTGGGGGTGGTGGGGGTAGGAGATGCCCCCCAGATCCCAACGGTCCGAAAGGGCCCGCAAGGGGAAGATCCCGATGAGGGCGTGTTCGAAGGCGTGGATCCCCCCCATGAAGTGCAGTCCCTTCCGGGCGCAGGCCCCCTCCAGCCCCGGGGGAAGGGCCACCCAAAAGCCCTCGGTCTCGAAGACCAGCGGCGGGGCCTGAAGCGGGTGTTCGGAGAGGACCTGGCCGCCTCGAAGGCTCTTCTTCACGAAGCCGTGGATCCGCTCCGTGACCTTGAGGCGCCCCAGGGCCAGGCGGGCCCCGGCGGCGGTCCGCCGCCGTTCCAGCACGGAGAGAACTTCCGTCTCCTTTTCCCCCCGGACCTCGGTGTAGTGGTCCACCGAACGCGCCCGGGCCTTCACCACGAGGTCCCGGTGGGAGACCTCCTCCACTTCGTAGGTGACTCCCTGCTGGAGGTAGACGGCCCCCTCGTGACACTCCCGAAAGACCCGAACCCCGTCCACGGTGCCGATGGTCCGGCCCGCCCCGTCCACGATGCGGTAGCTCTCCCCGATGCCCCTCAGGCTCAGCTCCCGGTGGGGGTTTCGGTGGAGGGTGTGCCATCGGCTTCCGCTTTCGTCGAGGAGGAGCCCCCCCTCGCGGCCGAGGGCCTCCAGGGCCTCCCGCCGGGGCCCTTCGGGGGGGATTTCTCCGTCCTCCAAGGGTAGCTCCCGGGCGGCGCAAAGAAGGTGGCCGGGGATGAGAAAGGGGTTCTCCGGGTCCAGGACCGCCTCCTCCAGCGGGCGGTCCAGAAGTCGGTCCGGGTGCTGCACAAAGTACTGGTCCAGGGCGTCCGGGAGGGCGATGAAGAAGACCGCGGCGGGGCTCTCCCCCCTTCCCGCCCGCCCCATTCTCTGGAGAAGGGACACCAGGGAGCCGGGGTAGCCCACCAGGATGCAGGCGTCGAGTCCGCCCACGTCGATTCCCACCTCCATGGCGGAGGTGCTCACGACGCCGAGTAGCCTCCCCTCGAAGAAGGCCGATTCGATGCGCCTTCGCTCGGAGGGCAGGAAGCCCGCCCGGTAGGACGAAACGCTCTTCCGGTACCGGCGGTCCTTCTCGCAGAGCCAGGAATAGATGAGCTCGGTGACGCGGCGGGCCTTGGTGAAGGCCAGCGTGCGGCGGCCTTCCTTCAGGAGGCGGTCCATCACCTCCACCGCCAGCGTGTAGGGGCTCCCTTCCGCCGAGAGGAGGTGGAGGCGCCGGGGCGGCCGAGGCCCCCCGCCTTCGGTGACCGCCAGGGCCGTCCGTCCGGTAAGGGTTCGGAAGAACTCCCCCGGCGAGGCGAGGGTGGCGGAGGTGGCCACCCACCGGGGCCGGGCGCCGGAGGCTTCCAGCACCCGCTGAAAGCGCCACAGGAGGTGGTGGACGTTGGCCCCGAAGACCCCGCGGTAGACGTGGGCCTCGTCCAGGACGACGAGGCGGAGAAGCGGGAAGTAGTCCCTCCAGTTCTCCCGGAAGGCCAGGAAGGCCAGGTGGAGCATGTCGGGGTTGGTGACGAGGACCGGCGGGGGCTCCTTTTGGAGGGCCTTCCGGCGGGAGGCGGGGGTGTCGCCGTCGTAGACCTCCGCCCGAAAACCGGGAAAGCCCAGGCGCTCGGCGAAGGCGTTCACCTTGGCGCACTGGTCCTGGGCCAGGGCCTTGTACGGAAACAGAAAGAGGAACCGGGCGCGGGGGTCCCTCCGCCAGCTCTCGAGGGCGTAGATCTGGTAGACGAGGCTCTTCCCGCTGGCGGTGGGGGTGGAAACGATGACGTCCCCCCCCTGCAGAAGGCGGCGAAGGGCCTCCCCTTGGTGGCTGAAGAGGCGGCCGGGCCCCGCCGCTTCGAGAGCGGCCTTCACGCCGGGTTCGAGGCCCTCCGGCAGCGGTTCCAGCCGGGCCTCCGCCGGGGGAAGGTCGAAGGTGGCCTTCACCACCTTCTCGAAGCCCGGGAAGGCGGCGGGGTTCCAGAGAAAGCCCCCCGGGGCCTCCTCCGGGGCGCCGCGCTTCATGGACCCCCCTTCCCTCTCACCAGTCCGCCCCTCCCGGGACCTTCCGAAGGTAGAAAATGTCTTTCCGGAGCTCGTAGCCCTCGCCCTGGAAAAGGGCCAGGCTGGCCTCGTTCCAGTCCTCGATGAGGCAGGCGACGATCCCCCTGCCCCGGCCGCGGAAAAGGGCCTCGGCCTGGGCGATCAGGAGCTTCCCCACCCCCCGCCGCCGGAAAGAAGGCTTCACGGCCAGGCGGTTGATCCACCCCTTCCGGCCGTCGTCGGTCAGAAGCACGACCCCCGCCAGGGTGGTCTCGTGGAAAAAGGCGCCCAACAGGACGGCGGAACCCCCTCGAAGCTCCTCGGCCATCCGGGGCAGGGCGTCCCGCCCCTCCGGGTGGAAGGGTAGCCCCGCCTCGGCCCACAGGGCGTGGACGGCGGGTAGGTCCCTTTCGTCAAGCTCTCTGACAGAAAATTCCAGATACTCCAAGGTGTTATTTTTCACTTTCTCACCTTCTGGATGAAGGCGCGAACCGTTCGCCCCTCCTGGCGGTAGCCCCGAAAGCGGTGGCCGGTGGACCGGCAGAAGGCGGGGAGGTCGGCCTTCACCCCCTGGTCGTCGGCCAGGATTTCCAGGAGGGCTCCCACGGGGAGGGCTTCCAGGGCCTCCGCGGTCTTCACCACCGGGAGGGGGCACAAGAGACCCCGGGCATCCAGAAGGCGGTCACCAGAGCCGGGGCTGGGGGTCGTCGTCTCTTCTCCCACGGGGCTTTTCCTCCCTCTCGGGTTCCTTCGCCGCGGGCTCCGGTCCTTCCTGGGGCCTCCTCCGGTAGTAGCTCTTCCTCAGGACGTTGTCCCGGGCGGAGGTGAAGTCCCCCTCGGCCTCCGCGCTTTTCTCGAGGCTGGTCAAACAGTTCTGGAGCTTGGCGTCGAGGTTGTCGAGGTGGTGAAAGAAGACCGCCTCCGGCGTCTGGGGGTCCACGGCGCTTCCGAAGCCCTCGGCCCGGTCTCCCTGGTGGCTCAGGACGATGTGGACGAGGTGGCGGAGCTTGGGCTCCGGAAAGTCGGGAAGGGCGGCGGCCAGTTCCTGCACCAGGCGGGCGCCGATGAAAATATGGCCGAGGAGCTTGCCTTCGGTGGTGTACTCGAAGCCGGGCTGGCTGCTGATCTCCACGGCCTTGCCGGCGTCGTGGAAGAAGCAGGCGCAGAGCAGGAGGTCCTCGTCCAGCGGCGGGTACAGGGGCATGAGCGCCTTCACGGCCCTGGCCAGGCTCAGGGAGTGCTCCAGGAGCCCCCCCACCCAGGCGTGGTGCACCGACTTGGCCGCCGGGGCCTGCCGGAAGGCCGCGAAGTGGGGGGAGTTCCGGAAGGCCGAGAGGAGCCGCCGGAAGTCCGGGTCCCGGACGGCGGCGATGAGGGCCTCCAGTTCCTCCACCATCTCGCCGTCCCCCCGGCGGCTTCGCGGAGAGAAGAGGGACGGGTCCGCCTCCTCGGCCGGGAGGGGCTCGGCGCCCGACAGCGTGAGCTGCAGCGTTCCCTGGAAGCGGTCCACCCGCCCCTTGAGGCGGTAGGGGCCCCCAGGCTTCAGGACCGGCGCCAGCTCCTTCACCCGTCCCTTCCTTCCCTCGGCGCTGTCCCAGAGCTTGGCGGGGAGGGGCCCCTCCGCGTCCTGAAAGGTGCCCTCCCAGTAAGGTTCGCCGGCCTTGGTCTGCCGCACCGAGGCCGAGACCAGCCACAGAACGGCTTCGAAGCGCTGTCCTTCGTCCAGTTCCCGGAGGGAGCGGCCCATGTCTGGCCTCCTCTTTTTCAGTCTATCCAAGGAAGGCCTGGCCCTGCAAGGCGTTTCCGGCTTGCGAAGGCGCCTTCGCCGCACTATCATGCCCCCCGTGGGCGAGAAGATCGACCGGGCGGGGTTTCTCCGCCGCCTCTTCTTCGTAGAGCCGGGCGCCGAGACGGTCCGCACCTTGCGGACCGGCAAAGGGGGAGAGCCTCCATCCGGAGGCCCCGGACGCATCCCCTTCACCTTCTTGCGCCCCCCCGGCGCGCCGCTGGAGCCC
Source organism: Acidobacteriota bacterium (assembly GCA_037444825.1). Taxonomy (GTDB): domain Bacteria; phylum Acidobacteriota; class UBA4820; order UBA4820; family DSQY01; genus JBFLVU01. Next base: position 106,488 of record JBBILR010000007.1, read on the forward strand.
CAGTTCCTTTCCCGGTGCACCCGCTGCGACCTCTGCCGCCAGGCCTGTCCCGAAAGGATCATCGTCCCGGCGGAGGACCCTCTCATGGGGACCGGCACCCCCATCGTGGACCCTTCCCTCGGCTCCTGCACCCACTGCATGAAGTGCGTGGAGGCCTGCCCCGACGGGGCCCTCCTCCCCGGGGAGGACCGCCGGATGGGGCGGGCGGTCTGGCACCCCGAGACCTGTCTTTCCGCCGCCTTTCTGGCCTGCGTGAAGTGCGTGGAGGCCTGTCCCGTGGGCCCCTCGGCCATCCGCGCCGTCCCGGGCTCCGGGATCGCGGTGGACCCCGAGGGGTGCACCGCCTGCGGCTTTTGCGTGGCCGCCTGTCCCACCGACCCCAAGAGCCTTCACCTCCAGGGCCGGCCCCCCATGCCCCTTCGGGGCCACCCCCCCGTTCCGGTGCGCTCCCATGGGTGAAGAGCCGGCCCTCGAGATCCGCTCGCTCACCAAGCGCTTCGGCTCGGTGGAGGCGGTCAAGGATCTTTCCCTCACGGTCCGGCGGGGAGAGATCTACGCCTTTTTGGGGCCCAACGGCGCCGGAAAGACCACGACCCTCCGAACCGCCGCCGGCCTCCTCCAGGCCGACCAGGGTTCCGTCGCCGTGGCGGGCCGCCCGGTTTCGCCTCAGAGCCTTCCCTTCCGGCGGGTCATGGCCTACGTCCCCGACCGGCCCTACCTCTACGAAAGGCTCACCGCCTGGGAGTACTTCGAGTTTCTCGCCCGCGTCCACGGCCTTCGGGGTTGGGAGGACCGGGCCCGGGGCTTCTTGGAGCGCTTCCGGCTCTCCGCGTGGGCCCACCAGCTCCTGGAGGGCTTTTCCCACGGCATGCGGCAAAAGGTGGTTCTAGCGGGGGCTCTCCTGCACCGGCCGATCCTGCTCATGGTGGACGAGCCCATGGTGGGGCTGGACCCCCGCTCCAGCCGGGACGTGAAGGCCCTCTTCGGGGAACTGGCCGCCGAGGGAACCGGCCTGCTCCTTTCCACCCATTCCCTGGATCTGGCGGCGGAGGTGGCCCACCGGATCGGCATCCTGAACCGGGGGCGCCTCATCGCCGAGGGCACCTTCGCCGAGCTCCAGGAGCGGGCGTCGCAGCCCGGGACCACGCTGGAGCAGGTCTTTCTCACCCTCACGGAGGAGGCATGGCTGGAACAACCGGCCCGAGAATCCTGAAGGCCCTCCGGCCCAAGGTGGCCGTGGTGCTCGGGGGCGGGGGCGCCCGGGGCTTCGCCCACCTGGGGGTCCTCAAGGTCCTGGAGCGGGAGGGGATTCCGGTGGACCTCCTGGTGGGGTGCAGCGCCGGGGCCCTCGTGGGGTCCCTGTACGCCTTCTCGGGCTCCGCCGAGGCAGCGGAGAAGGCCCTTCTCGCCTACGCCGCTTCCCCGGAGTTCCAGGACGGGCGTTACAGGGACATCCAGACCATCGCCCCCTTGGAGAAACCCCAGAAGGAAGGCTTCTTTCGCCGACTGAAACGAGCCTACAAGACGGCGGCCTTCTTCGCCTCCACCCTCCTGAGGGAGTCCTACGTCAAGCCCGAGGAGTTCGAGGCCAACGTGGCGGGGATCCTCCCCGACCGGCACATCGAGGAGTCCCCCATTCCCCTTTGCATCGTGGCGGCGGACCTTCAGTCCGGCGACGAGGTGGTCCTCCGAAAGGGGCCCCTTCGCCTGGCCGTTCAAGCCTCCTCCGCCATCGCCGGCGTCTTTCCGCCCGTGCGGTGGCAGGGGCGGGACCTGGTGGACGGGGGCTTCGTGGACAAGGTCCCGGTGGAGGCGGCCTTGCGCCTGGGCGCCGACGTGGTCCTCGCCGTGGACGTCTCCCTGGACTTGGCCTTCGACGGGAACCTCGACCGAAGGGGGACCACCCTCACCACCCGGGCCAGCGCCATCCTCTCCGAAGCCCTCACGCAGGCCCAGGTCCGCTTCGCCGACGTGGTGATCCGGCCGGACATCCGAAAGGTGCACTGGGCGGACTTTCGCTCGGTTCCCCAGGCGGTTCCCCTGGGGGAGGCCGCGGCGGAGGCGGCCCTCCCGGCCATCCGTTCGGCCCTCCGGCGGGGCTGGAGCCGCCGGCTGCTGCGCCTCCTGGGCCGCCACCCCCGGAGAACGGTGGTCTTCAGGCCCTACCCCGCGGAAGGAACGGCGGAGGCTCCTTCCCCTCCCCTTCCCCCCTCTCCGGCCCCACCCTCCGAGGCCCCTGCCCCCCCTCCGAAGGAAGGGTGAGGACCAGCGCGGTCCACGTGGGGAAAAGGGAGACGAGGGGGAGGGCCTCGGCGGCGAAGGCGAGGAGGTAGCGCCACCGAAAGCCCGCCACCGCCCACAGGACCGCGGCCGTGAGGAGGTCCAGAACCAGGTCGAAGGGCGAGGCGGCCCCCTCGAGAAACAGGGGAAAGAGGGCGATCTCGATGAGATCGGCCAGACCGGCCACAAAGAGCGCCAGGAGTTTCCGCCGCCGGGACAGAAGAGGCAGGATCCGCCCCCCTTTTTTTCCCTGCATCACTTTCCCCTCTTCCGCCTTTCCATCACCCGGCCCGCATCCAACGGAGGATTTCGGGAATGGAGGGGCGCTTGCCGGTCATGAGGATCCCCGCCCGGTAGATTTTGGCCGCCACCCAGGTGACCCCCAGCGTCCCCAGCAGGAGCAGGGCCAGGCTGGCCCCGATCTCCCACGGGGGCACCTCCACGGCGCCCACGCGCAGGAGCATGGTGATGGGGGAGGTCAGGGGAAAGAGGCTCAAGAACACCACCCACCCGGCATGGGGGTTTTGCAGGGTCGGCATCATCAGGACGAAGGGAACGACGAGGCCGAAGGTCACGGGCGTCTGCCACTGCTGGGCCTCCTGCTGGGTCGTGCAGACGGCCCCCACGGCGGCGTAAATGCTCGCGTAGAAGACGAAGCCCACCAGGAAGTACAGCACCAGCACCGCCATTTCCAAGGGGCGCATCCAGCCGCCTTCGGCGGACGCGACGTTTAGGGGGTTGGCCAGGTACAACCCCGCGCCGACGAGGAACCAGATCAGGTACTGGAGCAGGCCCACCGCGGCGATGCCCGCGATCTTGCCCGCCATCAGCTCGAAGGGCCTCACGGCGGAGAGGAGAACCTCCACGATTTTTCCGTTCTTCTCCTCGAGCACGCCGTTGGAGAGGGCCACGCCGTACATGATGACCATGAAGTAGATCACGAAGGCCAAAAGGATGGGGCGGAAGAGGTCGGTGAACAGGTTGCCCTTCCGGGTCTTCCCCCCCTTTTCCACCTTGACGAGGTTCATCTCCACGCGCCCCTTGAGCTCGGCGGCCACCTTCGGATCCAGCCCCAGCCTCTGCAGCTTTTGCTGAAGGCGCGCCTGGTTCAGTTTCAGGGTGAGGAGGCCCATGAGCGGCGTGTTGGTGAGGCTCTTGGCGAAGTAGGTGGCCTTGAGCTCCTCCTGGGGATCGGGATCCAGAACGAGAATACCGTCCAGTATTCGGGCCTCGAGGTCCCGCTTCAGGGTCTCCAGGTCCGCCCCGGCGGGCTCGGCGCGGAAGGTCAGGGCCGCCTCCTGCCGCCGGTCGGCCTCCGCCTCCAGCCCCCCTTCGGGGTTCGGCGTCTTCGGCCTCTCCGGACGGGCCTCCATGACCAGCGGTCCCGCCCACCCCGTCCGATCCACCACCGCCACGGTCACCTCCTCGTGGCGCAGGAGCGCGAGGGCGGCGGGAAGGACCATGAGGGCCCCGAAGATCAGGGGGGTGAGGATCGTGCTGACCAGGAAGGACTTCTTCCGAACCCGCTCCAGGAACTCCCGCCGTACGATCGCCAGGACGTTCCGCCAGTCAGTTCGCATGGCGCCCCTCCCCCTTGACCGCCCTCACGAAGATGTCGTGCATGGAGGCCTGGGCCTCCTCGAAGCGGGAGACCCGCGCGCCCCTGTCCAGGAACCGGCGGAGCAGGTCCGCCGAATCGGCCTTTTCCCGCAGAAAGAAGCGCGCCTCGTTGGGAAGGAAGGCCGTGGATTCGGAAAGGTCGGCGAAGGCCTCGGCCGAAAGGCCCTCCCCCCCGTCGAACTCCACCCGCACCGCCCGGCTGCCGTACCGTCGCCGGATCTCGGCCACCTGGCCCTCCAGGACCACCCGGCCCCGGTCGATGAGGGCGATGGAATGGCAGAGCCTCTCCACCTGGTCCATCTGGTGGGTGGAGAGGACCACCGTGGTTCCCTGGCGGAGGGCCTCGCGGAGGACCTCCATGAAGGCTTCCGCGTTCACCGGGTCCAGTCCCGAAAAGGGCTCGTCCAGGATGGCCACCCTCGGGCGGTGCTGAAGAGCCACGAGGAGCTGGATCTTCTGCTGCATGCCCTTGGACAGTTCGTCCACGCGGTGGCCTTCCCACTGCTCCAGCCCCATCCGCCGGAGCCCCTCGGCGGCCCTCCGGGAGGCCTCGGAGGCGGAAAGGCCCCGGAGCCTCCCGAAGAAGCGGAGGAGTTCCCCCACCTTCATCTTGGGATAGAGGCCCCGCTCCTCGGGAAGGTAGCCCAGGGAGGCGGAGGAGACCTCGTTCCGCGGCCGTCCCAGGACCGAGACCTCCCCCGCGTCGGGCAGGAGGATGCCCAGGGTCATCCGCATGAGCGTGGTCTTTCCTGCCCCATTGGGACCCAGGAGGCCGAAGATGCCCCCTTCGGGAACCTCCAGGTCCAGGGGCCGGACCGCCTCCACCTCCCCGAATCTTTTCGAGACGCCGCGGTATTCGAGCGCGTTCATGGACCCTCCCCGAGCCTTCTACGATAAACCTCTCGCCAGGTTTCGGCCGTCCCCGCCTCCCTTGAAGCGGGGCGGGGCTTGGTTCATACTGGAACCCAGGGAGAGGGAATGGCGGGTCCGGAGCTCAAGTACCCGTACCTGGCGGTGGAGGGCCCCATCGGGGCCGGAAAGACCACCCTGGCCAGGCTCCTCGCCCGCAAGCTGGGGGCCACCCTCTTGTTGGAGGAGGTGGAAAACCCCTTCCTGGCGGACTTCTACGCCGGAAGGAAAGGGGCGGCCTTTCAATGCCAGCTCTTCTTTCTCCTGACCCGGTACCAGCAGCAACAGTCCCTGGTCCAGCGCTCCCTCTTCGACTCTCGGCTGGTGGCCGACTACCTTCCCAGGAAGGACAAGATCTTCGCCTACCTGAACCTCACCGACTCGGAGCTGGTCCTTTACGAGAAACTGTACGCGCTCCTCATGGAGAACCTGCCCAAGCCCGACGCGGTGATCTACCTCCAGGCCGCCACGCCGGTCCTCAAGAAGCGCATCCGCTCGCGGGCCCGAAACTACGAGAAGAGGATCTCCGACGAGTACGTGGAAGCCCTCAACAAGGCGTACAACCACTTTTTCTTCCACTACCGGGAGACCCCCCTCTTGATCGTGAACACGAATGAGGTAGACTTCGAACGGGAGCCTCAGGAGCTGGACCACCTCATCGCCCAGGTGAACCGGCTCGAACGGGAGGTTCTCTTCTACGCCCCGCCCGCATCCCGCTGAGGGAGCGGTACGGGGCCGAAGGTACCGCCGGTGGCTTTCCCTCAAGCCCAGGGACCCGCGTCCCGGGATGGGGAGAAAGGAGAGAGACCCATGTCCAAGATCCGCGAGGCCGTGCCCCAGGCCGTGACGGTGCCCTCCCTGCGCGCCCGCAAGGGCCCGGGGAACCGCATCGTCATGCTCACCGCCTACGACTACCCCACCGCCCGGCTGGCGGAGGAGGCCGGTGCCGACGTCCTGCTGGTGGGCGACTCCCTCGGCATGGTGGTCCAGGGCCGCGGGGACACCCTTTCCGTGACCCTGGACCAAATGGTCTACCACTGCTCCATGGTGGCCCGAGCCGCCCGGCGGGCGCTGGTGGTGGCCGACATGCCCTTTCTCTCCTACCACACCGGGTGGGCCGACGCCGTGCGCAACTGCGGCCGGTGCGTGCAGGAGGGCGGGGTGCAGGCCGTCAAGATCGAGGGCGGGCGCCGCCGGGCTTCGCTCATCCGGCGCCTCGTGGCGGCGGACATCCCCGTCCTGGCCCACATCGGTCTGACCCCCCAGTCCCTTCATCTCCTGGGAGGATTCAAGGTGCAGGGAAGGAGCCTGGAAGCCGCCCAGGCCCTCCTGGAGGACGCCCGGGCGGTGGAGGAGGCCGGCGCCTTCGCCGTGGTCCTCGAGTGCATCCCTTCGGAGGTGGCGGCGGAGGTCACCGCCAGCCTCTCCATCCCCACCATCGGCATCGGCGCGGGCCCCCTCTGCGACGGACAGGTCCTGGTCTTCCACGACCTTCTGGGGCTGTACGAGGGAAAGTTGCCGCGCTTCGTGAGGAAGTACGGTGACTTCGGACGGGAGATCCGGGAGTCGCTCCGCCGCTTCGCCGAGGACGTTCGGACGGGGGCTTTCCCCACGGAGGCCGAGGCCTTCCACCTTCCCGAGGAGCTCCTGGAGCACTTCGGCTACGAGGTCCGCCGTGCGCACCCTGAAGACCGTTGAGGAGATCCGCCGCTTCAGCCGGGAGCGGAAGGCCGAGGGCCACCGCGTGGCCCTGGTCCCCACCATGGGGTACCTCCACGAGGGCCACCTCTCCCTGGTCCGGGAGGGAAAGCGCCGGGCCTCGTGCGTCCTGGCCTCCATCTTCGTGAACCCCCTCCAGTTCGGCCCGAAGGAGGACCTGGACCGGTACCCGCGGGACCTCCCCCGGGACTCGGCCCTCCTGGAGGCGGAGGGGGTGGACGCCCTCTTCGCGCCGGAGGTCGGGGAGATGTACCCCCCGGGTTTCGCCACCCGGGTGAGCGTGGAGGGCCCCCTCACGGAGGGCCTCTGCGGGGCCCGAAGGCCCGGCCACTTTTCCGGCGTCGCCACGGTGGTCACCAAGCTTTTCGCGGCCTGCGAGCCCGACGTGGCGCTCTTCGGCCAGAAGGACGCCCAGCAGGCCGCCGTCATCCGGCGCTTCACCCGGGACCTGGACCTTCCGGTTCAGATCGTGGTCTGCCCCATCGTGCGGGAGGGCGACGGACTGGCCATGTCCAGCCGGAACGTTTACCTCTCCCCCGAGGAGCGGAGCCAGGCCCCGGTCCTCTTTCGCTCCCTGAAGGCCGCCGAAGCCCTCTTCGAAAGCGGGGAGCGCCGCGCGGAGGTCCTCCTCGCCGCCGTCCGCCGGAAAATCGCCGAGGCGCCCCTGGCGCGCATCGACTACACGGAAGTGGTGGACGCCGAGAGCCTGGTCCCCCTGGAGCGGGTGGAGTCCCCCGCCTTGCTGGCCCTGGCCGTCTACTTCGGTTCCACCCGTCTCATCGACAACACCCTCCTGACTCCCTCTCCCGGAGCGTGAGCCATGCTGCTGAACGTCCTGAAAGGCAAGATCCACCGCGCCACCGTCACCGACGCCGACCTGGCCTACGAGGGCTCCGTCACCCTCGACGGGTCGCTCATGGAGGCCGCGGGGATCCTCCCCCACGAAGCCGTGGAGATCTACGACGTCACCAACGGGGCGCGCCTTCGCACCTACACCCTCTGGGCGCCTCCGGGATCGGGGGTGGTGCAGATCAACGGGGCGGCGGCCCACCTCGTGAAGAAGGGGGACGTGGTCATCCTTTGCGCCTACGCCCTCATGGACCCCGAGGAGGCCAAGGCCTTCAGGCCCCGGGTGGTCCTGGTGGACGGGGCCAATCGGATCCGGAAAGTGTCCCTCTACGAAGGCGGCCGCCTTTCCGATGAAGAGCCCTAGCGTTCGGGCCCTCTGCCTGCTTGTCTTCGCGGCCCTGGCGAGACCCGCCGCCCCCCAGGCCGAGCGGGCCTACGACCTCTTCCTGAAGAGCGACTACGGCAGCGCCCAGATCTGGATCGACACTTCCACGGGGGACTTTCGCTGGCTCGACGCGGCCAACCGGCTGGACCTCCGGGGCCGTGGGCGGTTGGAGTTCCCCAGCCTGGGCCCCATCGTCTTTGTCTTTTCGGGCCCGCTGGAGGGCTTCGACTGGGTCACGGCGACCTTGAAGATCTACGGGACCTCCGCCACCGGCTTTCTGGCGGCCTTTCCCGCCGGCGAGAAGGTCCGCAAGGTGACCTCCAACTTCTACGACCGGAACACCAGGGACGATGGGCCCCGCGCCCAGAAGAAACGCCGCTCCTCCCCGCCCCCGCGGGTGGGCGAGGTCCGTCCCGCCCCCCCGGAAGTCCCCGCCCCCCGCCCCGCCCCTTGAGCGGGAAAGGCTTCAGAGGCCGTACTTCTGGAGGTCGAAGGGCAGGGCCTGCCGCTGGAAGGCCAGCAGGCGGTCAATGCCTTGGGCGGCGAGGGCCAGGAGGGCGTCGAGGTCTCCCTTGGAAAAGGGGTTGTGCTCGGCGGTCCCCTGGACTTCGATGAACCTCCCGTCGTCGGTCATGACGACGTTCATGTCCACCTCCGCCAGGCTGTCCTCCTCGTAGTTGAGGTCCAGGATCTTCTCGCCCCGGAGGATCCCCACGCTGATGGCCGCCACCAGGCGCCGCACCGGGAAGGCCTTGATGAGCCGCGTCTCCGTCATGTGGTGAAAGGCCAGCAAAAGGGCCACGACGGAGCCGGTGATGGCCGCCGTCCGGGTCCCGCCGTCGGCTTGGATGACGTCGCAGTCGATCCAGACGGTCTGGTCCGGAAGGGCGCCGAGGTCGGTGACGGCGCGGAGGGAGCGCCCGATGAGGCGCTGGATCTCCTGGGTCCGCCCCGACTGCCGCCCCTTGGAGGCCTCCCGGGGCGTCCGCTGCTGGGTGGAGCCGGGAAGCATTCCGTATTCGGCGGTGATCCACCCCTGTCCCGTCCCCTTGAGGAAGGGGGGGACCCGGTCTTCCACGGTGGCGGTGCAGACCACCCGGGTCCTGCCGAACTCCACCAGGCAGGAGCCGGCGGGAAAGTCCACGTAGTTTGGGCGGATCACCACCGGACGCAGTTCGGAGGGGCTCCTTCCGTCGTTTCTCATGGGTCTCTCAGCCTTTCTTCCGGAACGGCCACCAGCTCGGGGATGGCCCTCCCCAGGATGCGCTCCCCCACCTCCCGGAAGTGGGTGCCCGGGTCGGTGACGAAGCAGGTGAAGCCGCCGTTCCCCCCTCCGCCCAGAGCGGGTTTCAAGGCTTCCGCGGCGGCGGCGGCGGAGGAGATGAGGCGCACCCCCTCGCCGGCCACCCGGCTCAGGACGGGGACCAGGACCGGGTAGTGGGTGCAGCCGAGGATCAGGGTGTCGATCCCTTCGCGCAGGAGCGGTTCCAGGTACCGGGAGGCGACCTCGAAGGCCACCGGATCGCTTCCCCACCCTTCCTCCACCAGCGGGACGAAAAGGGGGCAGGCGGCGGAGAAGACCTTCACCCCCGGGTCCAGCCGGGCCACGGCGTCGGGGTAGGCGCCGCTGGCCACGGTGGCCCGGGTTCCGATGAGCCCCACCTTGCCGTTGCGGGTGGCCGCCACCGCCGCCCGGGCCCCCGGCTCGATCATGCCGAGGACCGGCACCGAAAGATGGCGCGAAAGGTCCTCCAGGGCCACCGAACTGGAGGTGTTGCAGGCCACCACGAGGTGGCGGATCCCCTTCTTCTCCAAGAATCTCCCGATTTCCCGGGAATAGCGCACCACCGTCGCCGGGGACTTGTTGCCGTAGGGGACCCTGGCCGTGTCGCCGAAGTAGAGGATCTCCTCGCCGGGGGAGCGCCGCAGGATCTCCGCCACGACGGTGAGGCCGCCCACCCCCGAGTCGAAGACGCCGATGGGACCTTCAGCCACCTCGATGCTCCGAAAGGAGGCCCGAAGCCCTGAGCTCGGGCCCCAGATACTCCGCCTGCGGCGGGAGCGGCCCGCTCACGTCCAGATGTCCCAGGAGGGTCTCCACCTGGCGGCCTTCCACGAGGATCCGCACCGAGCGGACCTCCGGGAAGTTGACGGCGAGGGTGTCCACCAGGCCGTAGACCCTCAGGGCTTCGGTGGAGGTCCCGCTCCCGGCGGTCACCGGTCCCGACAGGTCCACCACCAATCGGCCGCCGGGAAGGAAGAAGAGGGCCCGGACGGTGCATCCGTCGGGAAAGGGCGAGAAGAAGCCCTCCCCCGGCCGCTCCTCCACGTAGCGCCGCGCCACCTGGGCCATGGCCTCCTCCGGCGTTCCCGCCGCCCCCATCCGGACGGGCACGGCGTGGAGGAGGAGGTCCGTCTCCGCCGGGTAGAGGAGGGTGCGGTCCACCGTCGCCACCCCCCCTGGGGTCCCTTCGGCCGAAGGGGAACGCGGGGGTTCCCCGCGACGGCAGGCGAAGAGCAGCAGGCCGAGGAGGACCAGGGCCAGACTACGGGCCGCCGGACGGGGGAGCCGATGGGCTCTCATAGCGCTCCTTGAAGGCGGCCACGGCTTCGGCGAGCCGCTCCGCCACCCGCTCCTGGAAGGCCGGATCTGCGATCTTCCGGGCCTCCTCGGGATTGCTCACGAAGGCCACCTCCACCAGAACCGCCGGCATGGTGGCCCCTTCCAGCACGACGAAGGGGGCCTGCCGAACGGCCCTTCGGTCGGTTCCCATGAGGCCGTTGAGGGCGTTCTGGATGGACTCGGCCAGAAAGGCACTCTCCTGCAGGTGGGCCGTCTGGGCCATTTCCCAGAGGACCAGATCGAGCCCGTTGCCCACCTGGGGGGCGCCGGCCCCCGCAGCGTTCTCCTTTTCCGCCAGTTCCTTGGACCAGAGGTCCGTGGCTTGCTGGCTCATGAAGTACACCTCAGGACCCCGGGCGGAGGCGGCGGGGGAGGCGTTCAGGTGGATGGACAGGAAGAGGTCCGCCTGGTTGAAATTGGCCAGGGCCGCCCGCTGCTTCAGGGGAACGGAGGCGTCCCCGCTCCGGGTGAGGATCGCCCGGAAGCCCCTCTTCTCCAGAAGGCCCTCCAGCTTCTCGGCCAGCGCCAGGGTCAGATCCTTCTCCGCCAGCCCCTGCGGGCCGAGGGCGCCGGTGTCGGATCCGCCGTGGCCCGGGTCGAGGACCACCACGTCCACTTCCGGGGTCTTCACCGGAAAGGCGGGCGAATCCAGGGCCGGTTCCGCCGGGGTTGGGGCCGGGCCTTCCGGAGGGGGGCCCGCCGGGACCCGCGGGGGCTCGGGGAGGGGAAGCTCCTGGGCCTGCCCGTGAAAGAGAAGGACCAGGGAGGAGGAGGCGCCGTTCTTTTTCTGCTCCAGACGGCCGAAGCGTTCGCCGAGTCGGACGCGGAGGAGCCTCGCTGCCTGGTCCGGCACGATCCGCTCCACGATCCCCTTGCCCAGGTCCCGTGCGGGCGCCGAAAAGGTCCCCGACGGGAGGCGGATCTCCACCTCCCGCCCCTTTTCAACCACCTGGGCCTCCAAAGCCCGCGGGCCGGAGAGGATCACCTTCACCAGGTCCGCCCCCACGGCGACCTCCACGGCAACCCGGCCGGACGCCGGTTCCTGGGCCGGGGGTGGGGCGGCGGCGGCCTCCGGTGTCCCGGTCACCGAAACGGCTCCCCCCAGCACCAGGGGGAGCACCGCCGTCAGGAATTCCTCGGGGAGCCAGAGGCAACCTTCCGACTCCTGCGCCGTCCGGCCGAGCCTCACGATCCTCCCCTCCACCGACACCATGGGAGAGGCGGTGGAGACGAGGATCCTTTTCCCCTCCACCGTGATCACGGGGTAGGCGGATACGGGGTCCTTGGAGGTGCTTCCCCGAAGGGCGCGGGCCAGTTCGTCGGCGCAGACCCAGCGGACCCCCTGGGAGGTCCGGTCCCGAAGGTGGAAGGAGCCCGCGGGCCCTTTCACCTCGAGCCCCCACAGGGAAACGGACAAGACCAGAAGCCCTGCAAACCAAACCCCAGGCCGTTTCGGCATGATGGTTCTCCTGGCGCCGGCCCGCCGCGGCGCCCGCCCATTCTACAGAGGACAGGCCGTTCCCGCAACGGCGGGGAAATCCTGCCGGCCGAGCCGTTCTCTCCGCTGAACCTTCCCTCGGTCACCCGAAGAGACGGTCGGGAAAGGCGCCGTCCTATTGACGGCCCCCCGGGCTTTTGCTATCCTCCCCCCTCGGACGCGGGCGTAGCTCAGCCGGTAGAGCGCGAGCTTCCCAAGCTTGAGGTCGCGGGTTCGAAACCCGTCGCCCGCTCCAAACGCTCTGAGGGGAAAACGATCCCCAACTCCTACCTCTCCATCGAAAGCTCGAAGTAAGGGTTTCGAAGGGCGGGAAACCTCCCGGCGGCGGTTACGAGGCCGCGACCGAAGAGGGAGCGGCCGCAGTTACGCCGCCGCGGAGGAGAGACCCGCCCCGGGAACCGTAGGGGCCGTTGCGCGCGCAAGCGGGCGGACTCCGACGCCCGCGAGCACGCTACGGCCCGTAGGTTCGAAACCCGTCGCCCGCTCCAAACGCACCGAGGGGGAGGCCGATCCCCCTTTTTCTTATTCCCCTCGAAGGCGCAGAGAAGGGATTCGAAGGGCGGGGACGCCCGTGGTTTTCAAGGTTTTTCGCCAACTGCTTGGCGAAAAACCGTAGAAAACGA
>JBBILR010000008.1:0-104969 GCA_037444825.1 Acidobacteriota bacterium
GGCGTGGGAGGCGCTCCGCCGGTTCCGCGCCTGGGCTACGGCATTGCCTCGCTTCCCTACAGCGTCCCGCGCCCTGGTCCCTCCATTGTGTTGGAGAGGGGCGAAGGGGCCTGGCAAGTATCTTCGAAGAGGGAATGCGTCCGCCTTTCCGCCGTGGTTTCTGTCTTTACGATCCCGTCCCGGCCAAGCCGGCGCCCGGTTCCCCGGAGGGGCCCGCGGAGGGAGGAGGTTTCTTCCCGTCTGGCGGTCCGATTTTGGCAGGCCATTCCCCCCGGCTGTGGGAAACTCTCTTCCAAAGACGACCAGGGGAGCGTGGAGCCGGCGTGGCCCGGTCCGAACCGGGAATGGGGGAGAGGGCCTTCCGTGTTACCCTGAGGCGGCTGAGGACCGTCTTCCCAGGCGGCATGCCGCCTGGGAAGGTTGGAAGAGGGCCCCATTTTCCGGTGGGGGGGGCATGTTCCGCCCCATCGGGCCGTTTGGAGAGACCGAGCGAACCGGGAGACGCCATGACCTTGCTGCGCCGACTCAAGACCCGCTACTACGTGCCCGCCCCCGAGGACCCCCTCCCCGTGCGCCTCTGGAAGTCGGCGACGCGGCGGAAGGTCCCCTCCTTCCCGCGGACGGTCCAGATCCAGACGCAGACGGGGTGCAACGGGGCCTGCGTCTTCTGCCCGTACCCCCTCACCGTGGACGGCCAGCCCAAGGGGGCCATGAGCCCGGAGCTCTTCGAGGCCATCGTGGACGAGATCGCCGCCCACGGGGTGCGGCGGGTTTCGCCGTACCTCATGAACGAGCCCTTCCTCGACGGAAAGATCCTGGAGCGGCTGGCCTACCTGAAAAAGAGGCTCCCCGACGCCAGGCTGGTGGTCACCACCAACGGCTCCCGCCTCACACCGGACAAGGTGGAGGGGCTCATCGAGGGAAGGGCCCTGCACGCCCTCTACATCTCCTTTCAAGGGGTGGAGAAGGAGGGCTACGAGGCCACCATGCGGGGCAGCCTGGTCTTCGAGAAGACGATGGAGAACGTCCTGTACCTCATCGACCGGTGGAAGGCGGCGGGGGGGCGGGACCTCTTCAAGATCGTGGTGACGATGGTGAAGACCAACCTCATCGACGCCGAGAAGGCGGTGGCCTTCTGGCGGGAGAAGGGGGTGGAGAGCAAGTGGACGCCCCTGGAGAACCGGGGCGGCAACGTGGCGGTGGCGGCGGACCTCGCCCCCGAGGGCCGGCCCCTCAAGCGCTTCGCCGACTGCACGCGCCTCTTCAAGCAGGCCTACATCCTTTTCAACGGGGACATGGTCCTCTGCTGCACCGACTACACCCGCAAGGTGGTCCTGGGGAACGTGGCGGAGTCGTCCATCGAGGCCGTCTGGAACTCCCCCAAGGCCCGCTCCATCCGGCGGCTCTACGCCGAGGGGTACATGGACCGCATTCCCCTCTGCCGGGACTGCGAGATCTCCTCCACCACCGGGGACGAGGAGTTCGAGTGAAGAGTGTTTCCGGGCCGTGAAGGGAGTGTAACCTGAGCGTGCCAGCAATTCGCGCTCCAGGTACACGACCTTGACGAATCCGCGCCCCATCTTTTCTCAGAATACCTCGGAAATCAAATAATTAGAGTTTCGGTGCCTCTGTGACCTCTGTTCTCGGGAATGCGGGCAAGGTTCTTGCTTACCATGCCAAGTTCCCCTTCCAGGGGGCGAGGGGAGAAGGCCCGCCATGCAGATCGTCGGACCCTACGTTTCTCGGAGGCTGGGGCGGGTCCTCGGCATCGAGACCCTTCCCGCCGGCCAATGTACCCTTTCCTGTCTCCACTGCCTTACGGTGTCTTCGTCGGTCCAACCGCCGTTGCCGCGGGATTTCGGGACCGACCCCGAGGCGGCGGCGGAGGCGGTGGGCCGCCGTCTCGAGGAGCTGGAATCCCGGGGGAGCACCGTGGACGCCCTGGTCCTCAAGCCCCGGGGTGAAATCACGCTGGACGCCCGGCTGGGGGACCTCCTGAAGGCCCTCCGGCGCCTCGGCCCCAAGGTGGCCCTCTTCACCAACGGAACCCTCCTGCACCTGCCGGAGGTTTCCCAGGCGGTGCTGGCGGCGGACTGGGTGAGCCTTCGGGTGGAGACCACCCGTCACGACGCGTGGCTGGCCCTCAACCGGCCCCACCCCGGCGTGGCCCTCCCCGAGGTGGTTCGGGGCCTTTTGGCCTTTTCCAAGGCCTTTCCGGGGACCCTCGTCACCGAGACGACGCTCGTGAAAGGCTTCAACGACGACACCGACCACCTGGCCGACCTGGCGCGGCTCCTCTCCCACCTCCGGCCCTTTCGGTCCTATCTCTCGTTCCCGCCCGAGACCGGCCACCCGGAGCTCCAGCCCCCCGATCCCGTGCGCATCCTGGAGTGCTTCGAGTTCCTCCATTCCCGCCTGCCGGGGGTGCGGCTCCTCCTTCCCGACCTGCCCGGTCCCGAGCCCCCCGTGGGGGCGGGCCAGGAGCGGCTTCTCGGCCTGCTGGCCTTCCGGCCCTTTTCGGAGAAAGCGCTCCGCCAGCTTCTCGTTCCCACGGGGATTTCCTGGGAGGTGGTGGAGCGGCTGGTGGAGGGGGGACGCGTCCGTCGGGTTCCCTTCAAGGGGCAGGTGCACTACCTGCGGGCGTCCCTGGGGTGGGGCACCCACAACCGCGCCTTCGGCGGCTGCGCGGACGCGGAACGGGCGAGGGCCCGCTAAGGGGTCTTTTTCCCGCCGGCGCGGCGGGGCGCCTTGGGGGCCTCTTTCAGCGCAAGAGAGAGGGCCTCCGGGATCTCCTTCACCAGGTGGAAGGTCATCCCCGCCTTGGCCTCGGAGGTGAGTTCCTCCAGGTCCCCCTGGTTCCGCTCCGGGAGGATGACCTCCGAAAGGCCCGCCCGCTTGGCGGCCAGGACCTTCTCCTTGATGCCGCCCACGGGGAGGACCTTGCCGGAGAGGGTGATCTCACCGGTCATGGCCAGGTCGTCCCGCACGATCCGCCCCGAGAGGAGGGAGACGAGGGAGGTGGTGAGGGCCACCCCCGCCGAGGGGCCGTCCTTGGGGATGGCCCCCTGGGGCACGTGGACGTGGAGGTCCTGCTTGGAGAAGCGCTCCTCCGGAATCCCCAGCGCGGCCGCGTGGCTTCGAATCCAGGAGAGGGCGGCCATGGCCGACTCCTTCATGACCTCCCCCAGGTGGCCGGTGAGGGTGAGCCCCCCGCGGCCCTTCATGGCGGTGGACTCGATGAAGAGGATGTCCCCGCCCACCGGGGTCCAGGCCAGGCCGGTGGCCACCCCCGGCCGGTCGATCCGTTCCCGGGTCTCCAGGAAGACCTGCCGGGGCCCCAGAAAGGCCTGGAGATTCTCTGGCTTCACCACCACCGC
Organism: Acidobacteriota bacterium; assembly: GCA_037444825.1. Taxonomy (GTDB): domain Bacteria; phylum Acidobacteriota; class UBA4820; order UBA4820; family DSQY01; genus JBFLVU01. The sequence continues at coordinate 3,378 of JBBILR010000008.1, forward strand.
CCGCTTCCGGCCGCTCACCCGCTCCTTGGCCACCTTCCGGCAGACGGTGGCCATCTGCCGCTCCAGGTTCCGAACCCCCGCCTCCCGGGTGTACTCGGTGATGATCTTCCGGATGGCGGCGTCGGTGAAGCGGAGCTGGTTCTTCTTGAGGCCGTGGTTCTGGAGGACGCGGGGCAGGAGGTGGTCCTTGGCGATGTGGAGCTTCTCCTCCTCGGTGTAGCCGGGGAGGTGGATCACCTCCATCCGGTCCAGAAGGGGCTGGGAGATGGTGTCCAGGATGTTGGCGGTGGCGATGAACATCACCTTGGAGAGGTCGAAGGGGACCTCCAGGTAGTGGTCGGAGAAGGAGAAGTTCTGTTCGGGATCCAGGACCTCCAGGAGGGCGGAGGTGGGGTCGCCCCGGAAGTCCATGCCGACCTTGTCCAGCTCGTCGAGCATGAAGACCGGGTTCTGGGTCCCCGCTTTCCGGATGCCCTGGATGATCCGGCCCGGCAGGGCCCCCACGTAGGTCCTCCGGTGGCCCCGGATCTCCGCCTCGTCCCGGATGCCCCCCAGGCTCATGCGGACGAACTTCCGGCCCAGGGAGCGGGCCACCGACTTCCCCAGGCTGGTCTTGCCGACGCCGGGGGGGCCCACCAGGCAGAGGATGGGGCCCTTGAGGTCCTTCTTGAGCTGCTGGACGGCCAGGTACTCCACGATGCGGTCCTTCACCTTCTGGAGGCCGTAGTGGTCCTCGTCGAGGCACCGCTGGGCCCGCTTCACGTCCAGGCGGTCCCGGGTGCGCCGGCTCCAGGGGAGCTCGATGAGCCAGTCCAGGTAGGTGCGGGAAACGGTGTACTCGGCGGCGGAGGGGTGCATCATGGCCAGGCGGTCCACCTCCTTCAGGGCCACCTGCTCCACCTCCTTGGGCATCCGGGCCTTGGCGATGCGGGCCTTCAGCTCCTCCGCCTCCCGGGCCCGGTCGTCCCCCTCGCCCAGCTCCTTCTGGATGGCCTTCATCTGCTCCTTGAGGAAGTAGTCCCGCTGGGCCTTGTTCATCTTGTCGATGACTTCCGACTGGATCTTGCTGCCCAGCTCCACCACCTGCAGCTCCCGGGCCAGCACCGCCGTGAGCATCCGCAGGCGCTGGACCACGGAGGTCTCCTCCAGGATGGCCTGCTTCTCCGCCAGGTTGACGTTCAGGTTGAAGGTGATGGTGTCCACCAGGCGGCTGGGGTTGTCGTACCGCTGGAGGGCGGCCACCATCTCCTGGGGGATGTTGGGCACGAGGCCGGCCAGCTTCTCGTACTGGGCCAGGATGGTCTTCTGGAGGGCCTCCGTCTCCAGGGGGTCCCCCTTTTGCTCCTCGAGAAAGGTCACCCGGGCCTCGAAGAAGGGGTCCTGGGAGGTGAACTCCTCCACCCGGACCTTGCCCTGGCCGCTGACGATGACCGAAAGGTTGTTGGGGGCGATCCGCTGGAGCCTCAGAATCTTGGCCACCACCCCCACGCGGTAGAGGTCCTCCGCCGTGGGCTCCTCCACCTCGCCGTCCTTCTGGCTCAAGATCAGGAGGTAGCCGTCGCCCCGGGTGGCCTGCTCCACCGCCTTGAGGGACTTCTCCCGCCCCACGGCCAGGGGGATGATCATGTCCGGGAAGAGGAGGGTGTTCCGGAGGGGGAGGACCGGGAAGGTTCCCCCTTCGCGCAGACGGGATTCCAACGTCGTTTCCGCCATCGGTGGTCTCCGCTCCGGCGGGCCTTCCCGCCGGGGACAGGGGCACGGGGGTCTGCGGCGGCCCTCTTCCGTCCCGGGGTTTCGGCTTCCTTGGCGCCGCGTCCCTTCGTTTCAGGATACCGAAAGGGCGCGCGGAAGACAACCGCCCCCGCGGGGGGCCGAGAGAGCTTCCGGGAAGGGGGGAAGAGGCGGGTCCCTCAGGGGCTTTTTTGGGGGGCCATCTCCAGGTCGATGGAGACCTCCACCGTGTCCCCGAGGACCGTCCCGCCCTGGTCCAGGGCCTTGTTCCAGACGATGCCGTAGTCCTTCCGGTCCAGGCGCGTTTCCAGGGAGAAGGCGAACTTCTCGTTGCCCCACGCGTCCTTCATGGAGCCGAGGAAGTGGACGGGGAGGACGATCCGCCGGGTGACGCCGTGGAGGGTGAAGTCCCCTTCCACGTCGTAGAGGTTGCCGCCCTTGGGCCGTATGGCCGTGCTGCGGAAGGTGATCTCGGGGTACTTCTCCGCGTCGAAGAAGTCGGGGGACCTCAGGTGCTTGTCGCGGTCCGGGATGGCCGTGTCCACGGAGGCGGCCCGGATGGTGAAGGAGACTTGGGCGGCTTCGGGCTTGGCGGGGTCCCCGGTGAGGGTTCCCTCGAAGGCCGTGAAGCGCCCCTCCACCCGGCTGAGGAGGTGCCGGATCCGGAAGGAGACGGAGGAGTGGGCGCCGTCCACCACCAGGGTGCGCACGGGGGAGGGCTCGGCCGCCGCGGCGGGGGCGGCGGCGAGGGTCAGGGCCAGGAGAAACGCGGGCAGTTTCGGGTTCATCATCGACTCCATTCCGCGCCGGGAAGCGGCGCCGTGTCCTGGACTAACAACGTCGCCGAGGGGGCTCTTCCCGAGGGACCTCCCCTTGCGGGAGGTTTCCATTCCTGGTATGGGGGAGGGGGAGGCGCCATGGCCCGGAAGTGGACCCCTTCGCTCTCTTGGCTTCTCGTGTTCGTTCCGGCGGCCCTTCTCCTCCACCGTCTCGTCCCGGACCGGCCCACGCTGGCCTTCGCCGCCGCCGGCCTGGCCATCGTCCCCTTGGCGGGGCTCATGGGAAAGGCCACGGAATACCTCGCCGACCGGGCGGGCGAGGGGGTGGGGGGCCTCTTGAACGCCACCTTCGGAAACGCCGCCGAGATGATCATCGCCCTGGTGGCGCTGGGAAAGGGCCTGCACGGGATGGTGAAGGCCTCCCTCACGGGCTCCATCCTCGGAAACATCCTTCTGGTCCTGGGGGCGGCCTTCGCCGCCGGGGGCTGGCGCCGGGAATGCCAGCGCTTCCACGCCTCCGCCGCCCGGAGCCAGTCCACCATGCTTCTCCTGGCCGCCGTGGCGCTGGTGGTGCCGGCGGCCTACCACCACCTGGGGGGCCGCGAGGCGCTCCTCCACGAGGTGGGGCTCAGCCTGGAGATCGCCCTTATCCTGCTGGCCACCTACGGGGCGGGCCTGGTCTTTTCCCTGAAGACGCACCGCCACTACTTCTCCGGCTCCGCCTCGCCGAAGGCCAAAGGGCACGCGGGGGAGGCCGCCTGGGGAACGGGGAAGTCCCTGGCGGTGCTGGCCGTCTCCACGGCCTTCGTGGCCCTGCTCAGCGAAGTCCTGGTGGCGTCGGTGGAGGGGGCGGCGCGGGCGCTGGGCATGACGGAGGTCTTCGTGGGGGTGATCGTGGTGGCGGTCATCGGCAACGCCGCCGAGCACAGCACCGCCGTCCTGGCCGCCCTCAGGGACCGGATGGACCTCGCCGTGGGCATCGCCGTGGGCTCCAGCATCCAGGTGGCCCTCTTCGTGGCGCCGGTGCTGGTGCTGGCCAGCTTCCTCCTGGGGCCCCGCCCCATGGACCTCGTCTTCACCCTGCCGGAGGTGCTGGCGGTGGTCCTCACCGTGCTGGTGGGGGAGCAGGTCACCTCCGACGGCGAATCCAACTGGCTGGAGGGGGTCCAGCTCCTGTCGGTCTACGCCATCCTGGCCGTGGTCTTCTACCTGTTGCCCCAGTCTCCCTGAAGGAGTGCCCATGACCCGCAAGAGGACCTTCGCCTTCTTCCTTCCCCTCCTCGCTTTGGCCGCCCTCCTGGCCTGCGCCGAGAAGAACGGCCCCATGGAGCGCGCCGGCCGGGCCCTGGACAAGGCCGGGAGCAAAACCGTGAAGGCCGTGGGAAAGGGCCTGGAGAAGACCGGCGAGGCCCTGGAGCACGGCGGGGAGAAGCTGCAGGAAAAGGCCGAAGGAAAGTAGCGCCCGTCACCAGCCCCGGGCGGGGAACCACTCCGCCTCCACCTCGCCGCCCCGCACCGCGTAGTAGCGCGCGAAACAGGCGGCGGCGAGGCAGGCGTGGTTGGGGACGATGCGGACCAGGTCCCCGGGCGCCAGGCGGGCGGCGGCCTCCCCGCCGAGGACGCCGTGCTCCTGGGTGAGGGATTGCACCTTCACCCCTTCGACGGGGGTCCCCTCCAGGTCCAGGACCACCCCGAAGCCGCAGCGGGGGTCCACGTGGACGGGGCCGGGGTCCCGGGAGAGGGCCAGGGAGCCGGCGTTGACCACGGCCGTTGCTCGCCCGGGGTAGACCCCCGTCACCTCGGCGAGGACGGTGAAGGCCGCCCGCCCGATCTGAGCCGCCCCCACCGCCGCCTGGAAGGCGTCGAAGAAGACGTAGTTGCCGGGGCGGACCTCCGTGACGCCGCGGTAGTGGTCGGCGGCGGCGAAGGCGGGGGTGCTCCCCACGCTCACCTCCACGGGGCCCGCTCCCCGCGCCTCGAGGTCCCGGGCGAAGGAGACGGCGGTGTCCCGCTCGAAGCGGGCCACCTCCCTCGCCTCGTGGGGATTCTTCGCCCCGTAGGCCTGCCCGGCGTGGGTGAGGATACCGCGCAGACGAAGGTTCCGGCTGCCCGAAAGGCGAAGGCCCAAGGCGAGGCTCTCGGGACGGCGGGGGTCCACCCCGGCCCGGTGAAAGCCCGCGTCCACCTTGAGGTGGACGGCGGGGGAGAGGCCTTCCCGCCCGGCCGCCGCGTGGAGCCGCGCGGCGGTCTCCTCCTGGTCCACCAGAAAGGCCGCCCCCGGGGCCTCGCGGAGGAGGGCCAGGGCCTCGCCCGTCCGGCGCGGCGGAAGGGGGACGGCCAGCAGGAGGTCCTCGAAGCCCCTGCGGGCGAAGGCCCAGGCCTCGGCGAAGGTGGACACGGTGACGGGGCCGGGGCGGCCCCCGCACTGGAGAAGGCCGATCTCCGGGCACTTGTGGGTCTTCACGTGGGGGCGGAGGCGGACGGAGAGGCGTTCCGCCCGGTCCAGCGCCCAGCGGGCGTTGGCCGCGAGGCGGTCCAGGTCCACGAGGGCGGCGGGGGTGGGGAGTTCCTCGACGCGCATGGCTCAGCGTAGCCCCTCGACGTCCTTCCGGCAAGAAGGGGGAAGCAGGAGATGGCGGAAACCGAAGGGCGGGCCTCAGGCCCGCCCCTGGATTCCGGGCAAGGTGCCCCGCTTCACTCCAGCGAGAGCAGGACCTCCCCCTCGTCGGAGACGACGTGGAGCAGAAGGCCCGTGCCCAGGTCCCGGGCGAAGGGCACGAGGTCCCTCAGGAGGGCGCCGGCGGGGTCGCTCCCTTCGCTCTCCACCTTGACCCCCTGGAGAACCGCCTCCACGGTGGCGAGGGGGAGCCGCACCTTGAGGTCGGTGGGCTCGCCGCCCTTCTTCTTCTGGACGGAGAGAAGGATCTCGGTGGGCGCCTTGGCGGGGCGGCTCCCGGCGCCGGGAACCACGCCCAGGGTGACGGTCTTTTTGCGGCCGTTCTCCTCGACGCTCAAGAGGAGGGCCTCCTTGCCGGGGGAGGCGTTCTGCAGGGCCTTCAGCATCTCCCCGAAGGAGAGGGTGACCCCCCGGCCCTCCATCCGGCACGCCTTGAACTCCCGGGTGACCTCGTGGCGGTCGAGGAAGGTCACGACGGCGGTGGGGATTTCCACCAGAGCCTTCTTTTCTCCGTCCTCCACGCGGATCCGGACGAGGCCGTCGTCCGCGGCGAAGAGCGGCCGGTTCCCGAAAAGCCCCGCGGCCAGGAAGGCCAGCGCCAGGGCGGCGGCGATGGGTTTGCGTTTCATGGTGCACCTCCTCTGGGGGAGGTATACGGGGCTCCGCCCCCGGGGGTTTTCCGCCGCGCTCCTCAGGAGGCCCGGGTCTTGAAGTCCTTCCCCACCCACCCCCGGGCCAGGAGCAGCAGGATGGAGGAGCAGAGGGCGATGCACCCGAAGATGAACCACATCTTCTGGGGACCCGCCGTTCCCTGGGAGGGGTCGAAGCCCTGGGGGCAGTACCGCTCCAGCATCCAGCCGGAGTACAGGGCCGGCACCAGGACCTTGGTGAGGAACCAGGGGAGCTGGGCCACGCCCATGTACTCGCCGGTGCGCCCTTCCGGCGCGATCTCCGCGGCGTACTGGAGGAACCGCGGCTGCCACATGGCCTCGCCGACGGTCATGACCACGAGGTAGGAAAGGAGCGTCCAGAAGTTGGTCCCCAGCGCCAGGAAGAAGGCGGGGACGGCCATGACGAAGGTCCCCGCGATCATCATGTCGTACACCTTCCGTTTGTACGTGAGGGCGGTGATGACGGGGACCGCGATGAAGATGAGCAGGGGGTTGAAGTTGGAGGCGATCTCGAACTTCTCGCCGATCCACCCCGTGTAGCAGCGGGAGACGTACTGGGGAAGGATGAGCCAGTTGTAGGTGAAGAGCGTCTGCACGGGGATGAGGGCGAAGATGAAGAAGGTGAACTTCAGGTCGGTGAGGGGGTGGGTCTTGAGCCAGGTCCCCAGCGAGAAGGGGGGGCGGGCCTTGGGGCCCTCCGACGCCTCGCCCCGCTCCTTGCGGGCCTTTTCCGCGGCCTCCCGGACGGTTCGGGGCGACAGGATCCAGAAGGTGGCCAGGAGGGAGACGAAGGTGAAGACCGCGTAGACCCAGAAGGCCCCCGGGATCCCCCACCCCAGGTACTTCTCGTCCCGGATGAGGAAGGCGAAGGTGGGGAGGTAGCCGCCGAGGTTCATCAGGGCGTAGAGCATGGCGTAGCCCATGGAGGCGGTCTTCTCGTTGGTGAACTGCCGGACCGCCGCGTAGGCCGCCGGCTGGTACATGCCGTACCCCACCACCACCAGGAGAATCCCCCCCAGGGTGGCCAGGTGCAGCGGGCCCCAGAGGCCGGGGGAAAGGTGGAGGGTGGGCCCGGAGGCGATGACGAGGCGCCCCGCCAGCATGACGGCGAAGGCCAGGAGAAGGGCCCGGCGCACCCCGAACTTGTCGGCGACGAAGCCCAGGAAGAACATGGCGATGGTGATGCCCGCCGTCTGGACCATGACCATCCGGTGGGACCACACGTCGGCGTGGGGGATCCCCGCGAAGACGAAGTCCGAAAAGTAGATGGCCAGGTACCCCAGGATCCCGAAGTAGACCATCCCCTCCAGGAAGTAGGGGAGGTTCACGCCCCAGAGCGCCCGGGGGGCGTGGATGAGGTCCACGAAGGGCTGGGTGATCTCCTTCAGCGGCGACGGCTTCTGGTCGGCGGGGGTTTCCACGGTTCCCTCCCTCGAAAGAGGCCAGGGTACCACGGGAAGAAAGGGGGGCGGAGGGCGTTAGGGAGGGGGAACATTAGGAGCCGTTCATGCTGAAGGTCCTCTTTTCCTCCCTGGCCCTCCTCCTCGCCGCCGCCGCCCTCCTCTACTTCGCCACCGGCGCAAGGGCCGCCTCCGGAAAGGCCCCGGCGCCCCGCACCGAAGCCACCGTCTACGGCTTCACCCTCCCGCTGAACGACGGGACCCTGAAGCCCCTGAAGGACTTCGAGGGGATGGTCCTCCTGATCGTGAACACGGCCTCCAAGTGCGGCTTCACCCCCCAGTACGAGGGGCTCCAGAGGCTCTACGAGACGTACAAGGATCGGGGGCTGGTAGTCCTGGCCTTCCCCTCCAACGACTTCCTGGGCCAGGAGCCGGGGAGCGACGCCGAGATCGCCGCGTTCTGCCGCCTGAAGTACGGCGTCACCTTCCCCGTCTTTCAAAAGAGCCGCGTCAAGGGCAAGGAGATGAACCCCCTCTTCCGGTTCCTCACGGAGGCGTCGGGCTTCGAGGGGGCCGTCACCTGGAACTTCAACAAGTTCCTCGTGGACCGGAAGGGGCGGGTGGTGGCCCGCTTCGGCTCCCGCACCGCCCCCCTGGACGAGGACCTCGTGAAGGCGGTGGAGGCGGTCCTGGCCCAGGCGCCGTAGGAACAGGCGAGGGTCCGCCCTTCAGGGGCTCCATCCCCGGCGGGCCCGCCCCGTCCCGTCCGGCCTCCCCGCCGCCGGCAAGTCTCACCTCTCCCCGTCCCCCGCCGGCCGGCCCGCGGTCTTTCGGGAAAAGACCGCCTCCCAGTCCATCCGGGCCGTGTACTGCATCACCGCGAAGAGCGTCAGCACGCACAGCACGGTGATGGAGAGTCCGGTGTAGGCCTCCAGGAAAAACGTGGCGGAGAAGAGAACCTGGTAGACGAGCTGCCCCAGCCCCACCTCCAGGAAGGCGAAACGTGGAGAGACGGCGGTCCGGATGTAGCTCACCGTGAGGAAGAGGGAGGTGGAGGCGGCCGTCAGGAAGGCCGCCCAGAGGGCGACGTGGTCCACGAGGTAGGCCATGAGCAGGTGAAAGCTGAAGAAGGCCGCCGCCAGGAAGAAGTAGTGCATGGGGTGGAGGGGGATCTCCCGCCGCGTCGTGACGATGAAGAGCAGGAAAAAGAACAGGAAGAGCGACACCGGCGCGGCGAAGGTGACCTGGCTCACCCAGGGCCCCGGATTGAGCTTCCGGGGCAGGAGGAGCCCCGCCTGCACGCCCGAGAGGAGGTTGGCGTAGCTCCACGTGAGCACCCACCCGTCCCCCTCCCGGACCTTCCGCGTGGGAGAGACGGCCCCGAGGGGAACGTCGAAGCCGTCGAAATCGGTCCGGACCTCCAGCGTGAAGTCGCGCACCTGGGCCACCGGCCCCTGGCCGAACCGGTATCCCCACTCGTCGAGCCCCTGGGTGAGGTAGGAGACGTGCACCTCCATGCGGCCCCCCGGGGGGACGAGGGCGGAGGCCCCCAGGAATTCCCCCCTTCGCTCGGGCGAAGGGACGGGCCGCCCGTTCACCTGAAGCACGAAGTCGTCGTAGACGGCCTCAGGGCTCGGCAGGGGAAAGTCGAAGAAGAGGGTCCGGGGCTCGGCGGTGGGGTTTGTCGCGCGGTAGTCGGCCTCGAATCGAACGCGGTAGGTGCTGTACCACAGAAGTCCCTTCTTTCGCGGCTCATAGGAGATCTCGGCCCGCACCGCGCTGCCCTCCAGCGCCACGTCGTGGCGGTGTTTGGGGACCTCTTTCCCGGCGGGGGACCCGTGGGCGGCGGGTTCGGCGTCCGGCGCGGAGGGGGAGGTCTCGTACCAGAAGGCGGGGGCCGTCTGCTTCAGCGGCTCCCCCCAGACGCGGCCCACGGCCTCCCGGAGCTTCCGGTCTTGCCGCTCCGTTCGGAACTCCACGGTGCCGGCGAGGAACAGCCAGGCCAGGGCGGTGCAGAGAAAGACGAAGGCGATGCCGGCGATTCGCTTCAGCATGCTGGACCTCCTCTGGGGGGAAATGGGCGGCGGGCGGGCGGCCTGCGGGCCGGAGGCGTGGAAGGAGACGCCGGCCGCGGCTGGGCGGCGCCGGACGCGGAAGCGGGGCGCCGCCGGAAGCCGGGATCCCGATGTCTTCTTCGGCGGGGGCGGGGGACGCCGGAGACCCGGGTTGCAGAAGGTGGCCGTCGGGTATGTTCCAAAAAAGTGCTTTTCATCACAAAGTCTTCTCCGAAAAAAACTCACCCCTTCCGGACGGCCCGGATCAGGTGCTCCATGTGGTCGAGGTAGCGCTCCAGGGCCCTTCGGCCCAGGGCGGTCAGCCGGTAGTCCGTGCGGGGGACCCGGCCCTCGAATCCCTTGGCGCAGGCGATGTAGCCCGCCTCCTCCAGCTTCCGGGCGTGGACCGAGAGGTTCCCGTCGCTGGTGCCCAGAAGCTTCCGCAGCTCCACGAAGGACAGGGAGGGAGCCACGGCGAGGGCGCTCACGATCCCCAGGCGGGTCCGCTCGTGGATCAGCCGGTCCACCTCGCGGGGGGAGAGCCCCGGAGTCTTTCGGGGGCGCCTCGGGCCGGTGGGGCGGCGGTCGTCCGCGGGCTCAGCCACCGTAGCGCCTCGCGATCCAGAATCCGAAGACCACGTGCAGCCCCCCGAATCCCGCCGCCAGGAGAGCGTTCCCCCAGCCGGGGGGAGTGAAGAGCGCCGCGGCGCCCAGGGCCATGAAGCAGATCCCCATGGCCGGCACCACGCGCACCGAGAAGGCCCCCGCCGTCGTCACGCCGGCCCCGTACAGGATCAGCCACACCCCGGGGATGGGCCCGGGAATCCCCGCCCGGGCCAGCGCCGCCGTCAGCACCGCGCCGGCCGCCAGGGGCGGGGCCAGCGACAGGGCGAACCGACGTCCCGGGTGGGAAAGGAGCGAGGAGCCCGCCCGCCGCGATTTCCACGCCATGGCCGAAAAGCCGAGCAGGGAGGCCAGCAGGGCCTCCGCCAGCCACACCCCCAACCAGCCCTGGAAGGTCTGGGCCCGGGAGGCCAGCCAGGCCGCCGCCAGCGCCGTCCCTCCCACCGCCGCGGTGCCCCAGCCCGAGACGTCGGTGAAGGTCCCCGCCTTCTCCATGGTCTCCCGGATGAACCGGAGGTTCTCCTCCGCCCGCCCCTCGAGGCTGGGCGGCGCCCCGTCCTTTCGAACGTCCACCGTCTCCGCCATGGGCGTTATCCTGCCAGGAGATTCTTTCGTTGTCAAGTACTTTGCGAAATAAAGCATATGCTTCAGCAACAAGTTCGCACATAAGGATAAGCGCGGGGGCGCTACGGGGATTCCGGCCCGGAAGGAGGGGCCGCCGGGCGCCCGTCGGTGCCGGACCGCAGGAGCCTCGCGTAGTCCCGGGAGTAGGCGAGGACCCGGGCGGTGTAGGTCCGGGTCTCCGCGTAGGGGATCATGGCCACGAACTCCTCCTCCGAGGAGGGCTTCCACGCCGCCAACCAGCGGCCCACCACCTCTTCGCCGGCGTTGTAGGCGGCCACGGCGCCGGCGGTGGGAAAGGCCCTGAGGAGGCTTCCCAGGTAGCGGATGCCGAGGGCGGCGGAATTTTGGGGGTCGAAGAGGTCCGGGGAGGGTTCCCCCTCCCTCAGGAGGCGGGAGGCGGTCTCCGGCATGACCTGCATCCAGCCGCGGGCCCCGGCGGGGGAGAGGGCCCGTTCGTCGAAGCCGCTCTCCTGGAGGATGACGGCCAGGACGAGGGCGGCGGGGACCTTCTCGGCCTCGGCCAGGGGGCGGATCCTTCCCAAAAAGGGCGCGGGGTAGAGGGCCTCCAGGGCTTCCGCCGGCAGCTCCAACGGGGATCTGAGGCCGGGGACCACCCGCCGGAGGGCCGCCGCGGCCGCCGGCCGTCGCCGAGCGCGCCCGCAGAGGAGGGCGTAAGTGAAGGCCGCCTCCGGCGACGAGGCCCCGTGGCGGCGGAAGACCGGCGCGAAGGCCTCGGCGGCCTCTTCCGAGAGGCCCGCCTGGTCCAAAGATCGGGCCAGGGAGGCCTCTTCCCCGCCGGCGGGTCCGGTCCAGGGCGCGGGAAGAACCACCGGCGGGGGGGGCGCCAGGGCCACACCCCGCTCCCGAAGGCGCCGGACGGCCGCCGTCCGCCAGTACGAGGTTTCCGTGGCGGCAAGGGACAGGAGGAACCGCCGCTCGCTCTCGCCGTCCCCGGCCGCGTGCGCCGCCGCGGCGGCCCCCCAGAGGGCGCCCTCCCTAAAGGGGTCCGCCCCGGGGCTTGCCAGGAGGGTCTGGAAGAGGGCCGAAGCCTCCGCCGGCCGCTCCAGCCGGAGGAGGGCCCAGGCCCTTCTGTAGCGGGCGGCCTCCAGGAGCGCCGGCGGGGCGCCTTCCTCCTCCAGGGCGCGCCAGTGCTCCTCCGCCTCGGCGAAGCGGCCCCAAGCGTAGGCCGACAGGGCCCAGGCGTTGCGCGCTTCGGCCCGGAGCCCCTGGTGGCCCCCGGGGGGGAGGTCCAGCAGAGCGCCGCACCGCCGGGCCACCCCCTCGTGGTCCCCCTCGCGCACGAGGGCCCAGACGGCCTTCAGCCGGGCCCGCAGGGCGGCCTCGGAGTTCCCCCGGGCGGCGGCCAGGGCGTCGGCGGCGCGCACCGTGTCGGCGTTCCGGCGGAGCGCGTGGAGGACCTCCACACGGAGCAGGGCCGCCCCCTCGCCTTGGGGGCCCTCGAAGGCTTCGGGGGGAAGGGCGTTGAGGAGGTCCAGGGCGTCCTCCCGCCGGCCGGCGCGGAGGAAGCGGCGCGCCAGCTCCAGGGTGTCCGGCACCTTCCGGGCGGGGGGGCGGAAGCGGTTCCGTTCGGCCAGGTCCTTCAGGGCCTGGCCCGCCTCACGCCCGTAGGGGCAGGAGGGCTTGAGATACAGGTCGAGGCAGGATCGGCCCGCCTCCCCCCACCGCTGAAGCTGGAGGAGCCCCCGGCAACGCTCCCAGAGGACCCCGTCCCGCTCGGCGCCGGAGGAGAGCTCCGCCAGCCGGGCCAGGGTGCGAAGGCGCGGAGTCAACTCGCCGCGTCGTTCCTGGGCCCGGGCGAGGAGGCCCAGGGCCCGGCGCCGGAGCCCTCGGGAGGGAGATGCGGAGAGCCTTTGCGCCATCTCCTCCGCCTCGGCGGCCCACCCGAGGCCGAGAAGCGCCTCGGCCAGCAGGAGCCGCCCGTAGGGGGCCAGGGGGCCCCGGGAGTCGGCCGTCTCCCGGAGGGGGTCCAGGGCGGCGGCGGGGTCCCCGGCCAGGAGGGCCATGTGGCCGTAGGCCAAGGCGGCGGTCTTGTCGGGCCCCGCGGGGGTCTCCGCCCAGATCCGGCGGAAGGCGGCGAGGGCCTCGTCCCACCTCCCGTCCCGCCGCAGGGCGGCGGCGCGGTCCAGGGGGGAAGCCGCTTCCCCCGCCCGGGGGGCCGCCCCGGGGAAGAGGAGGAGAAGCAGGCAGAGAAAAACCCCCGGGAGAAGGGGAAGAACCCTGCTCCCGGGGGATCGGGATGGTGCTTGTCCGCCGGCGGCTCCGGGGCCGCCCGCCTCAGAAGGAGACTTCCCAGACCGACTGGTCGTTGGTCTTGATGGCCACCGCCTGGGCGTAGACCTGGGGGACGGCCCGGTGCATGAAGCAGGCCGCCGCCTGGATCTTGTTGTGGTAGAACTGGGCCTCACCGTTCTCCTTCAGGAAGGCATGGTAGGCCTTCTTGTCGGTGGTGTCCACGTCCTTCTCGCGGCAGATGGCCTTCAGGCGCTTCACCGCGATGGCGGCGTGCTCGAGGAGCAGCGCCCCGCCGAAGACGTGGCCCATCATGTCGAGGACGCCGCAGGCGTTGGGGAGGAGCACCAGGGGGGCGTCCATCCGCTTGGAGAGGTTGTCGAGGATGGCCCCCAGCTCCTTGGCGGCGTTGGCCAGCTGGATGGCCATGGCCCCCAGCTCGGAGTCGGTGACGTACTCCTGGACCACCTCCCGCACCTTGGCCATGAACATCTTCACCAGGGCGCCGTTCTCCATCTTCATCTTGCGGAAGCAGAGGTCCAACGCCTGGATGCCGTTGGTCCCCTCGTAGATGGGGGCGATGCGGGCGTCCCGCAGGTACTGCTCGGCGGGGTACTCCATGGTGTAGCCGTAGCCGCCGTAGCACTGGAGCGCCATGTCGGTCATCCGGACGCCCCAGTCGGTGCACCACGCCTTGCAGATGGGGGTGAGGAGCTCCACCCAGCCCTGGTGCTGCTTCTTGGCCTCCCCCTCGGAGACGTGGGCCATGTCGAGCTGGTACGCGGTGAAGGAGACGAGGGCCCGCATGGCCTGGACGTACGCCATCTGGGTGAGGAGCATGCGGCGGACGTCGGGGTGCTCCACGATGGGGACCTGGGGGCCGTCCGCGGAGCGGTCCTTGAAGTGCTTGCCCTGGAGGCGCTCGCGGGCGTAGGCCAGGGCGTGCTGGAAGGCGGTGGAGGCGGTGGCGAGGCCCTGGACGCCCACCTCGTACCGGGCGGCGTTCATCATGTGGAACATGAGGGCCATGCCCTCCTGCTCCCTGCCCAGGAGGTAGCCTTCGCACTGGTCGTTGGCCCCGAAGACCATGGCGCAGGTGGGGGAGCCGTGGATCCCCAGCTTGTGCTCGATGTTGCTGACGGTGACGTCGTTGAACTCGCCCAGGGACCCGTCGGGGTTCACGCGGTACTTGGGGACGATGAAGAGGGAGAGGCCCTTGGTTCCGGGGGGGGCGTCGGGGGTGCGGGCCAGGACGGCGTGGACGATGTTGGGGGTGATGTTCTGGTCGCCGGAGGTGATGAAAATCTTCTCCCCGGAGAGCTTGTACTTGCCCTCGGCGATTTTCACGGCCTTGGTGCGGGAGGCCCCCACGTCGGACCCGGCGCCGGGCTCGGTGAGGCACATGGTGCCGCCCCACTTGCCGGTGTAGAGCTTCTCGCAGAAGAGGCCCTTCATCTCGTCGGTGCCGAAGTTCTCGATGAGGTGGCCGGTGCCGCGGCCCAGAAGCATGGTGAGGGCGAGGGCGGTGTTGGCGCCCACCATGAACTCGAAGATGCCGGTGCCCACGCACTCCGGCAGGCCCATGCCGCCGTACTCCTGGTTGGCGGAGGCGCCGATCCAGCCCGCCTCGGCGATGGTCTTGTAGGCCTTGTGGAACGAGGGGGGGAGGATCACCTTCCCGTTCTCGAAGCGGGCGCCCACGCGGTCCCCCTCCTCGTTGGTGGGGGCCAGCTCCCCCTGCACGACCTTGAGGGCCTCCTCCAGGATCATCTCCAGGTCGTTGCGTTCGAAGCCGCTGAAGAGGTCCGCCTTCAGGACCTGGTTCAGGGGCAGCCACTCGAAGAGGTTGAACTTCACGTCTCTGAGGTCGTCCTTGTAATCCATCGCTCACGCCTCCTTGCGGACTCGCCGCCGACCCTTGCCGGCCTACCGTTCACCCGTTTCGCCGAGAATCCGTCTCCCCTGGTTATTGAGCCCTCATTCTCCCCCCCCTTTTTCGAAAAGGCAAGGGGGGACCGACCCTGCCCTTAGAGAGTAAGTAAATACTCACGATAAATCAAGCCCCCTGGTCACCTTCGGCGTCCGGAGGCATCTTCCTCCTCTTGGAGCCCCCGACGGGGGGAAAGGAGTTCCCATGGAACCGACCGTGACCTTTCCCGGAGGCAAGCGCGTCCAAGCCCAGGTCCTCGGCCACACCATCGAGACCGACCAGGCCCCGGAGGCGGGCGGGGAAGGCTCGGCGCCGGAGCCCCACCTCCTCTTCCTGGCCTCTCTGGGGACCTGCGCCGGGATCTACGTCCTCTCCTTCTGCCGGCGGCGGGGGATTTCCTCCGAGGGGATCTTCCTCCGCCAGCGGATGGACTTCGACCCCGCCGGCGCGCGCCTGACGCGGGTCACCCTCACCATCCACGTTCCGCCGTCCTTTCCGGAGAAGTACCGCGAGGCCCTGGTGCGGGCGGCCGACCAGTGCGCCGTGAAGATGGTCCTCTTCGACCCTCCGGCCCTCGAGATCCGCACCGAGGCCTCCGCCTGAAGAGCGCGCCGGCGGGCGCGCCGTGGTACTCTAATAGACAGGGCCGAAGCACGACGGACCCCCGGCCCCGCACCGAGCGAAAGGAGCCTTGCCCATGGACCTTAGCCGAGCCGCCGCCGCCCTCCTCCTGTCCTCTTCCCTCCTCGCCTTCGCCGGCCCGCCGCCCCAGCGCGAGAAGGGGATCTACCGGCCCCACCAGAAGGACCCGGTCCTCACGGCCCTGGAGGACGAAAACGCCGCCGCGGAGAAGGCCGCCCGGGAGGCCACCGAGGCCATCGTCCAGCGGGAGGAGGCCGCGGCCAAGGCCCGGAGGGAGGAGCAGCCGGACTTCGTGGCGGACCTCTCGGCCATTCCGCGGCCCAAGGGCCCCGAAGACTTCGCCGTCCGCCACTGGGCCTTTCCCCCCGTGGCCCAGTACCTCACCGGAACCTGCTGGTCCTTCTCCACCACCTCCTTCATGGAGTCGGAGGCGAAGCGCCTGTCGGGGCGCGAGGTGAAGCTGTCGGAGATCTGGACCGTCTACTGGGAGTACGTCGAGAAGGCCCGGAGGTACGTGGAGACGCGGGGGAACTCCGTCTTCGAGGAGGGCTCGGAGGCCGAGGCCATCCCCCGCATCTGGAAGGCCTACGGGGTGGTTCCCGCCGCCGCCTACCCCGGCGTCCGGAGGGAGGACGGCCGCCACGACCACGAGCCGCTCCTCCAAGAGCTCAAGGCCTACCTCGCCTACTGCAAGGAGAACAACTACTGGGACGAGGCCGCGGTTCTTTCGTCCGTCCGGGCCATCCTGGACCGGACGTTGGGGCCCCCGCCGGCCTCGGTGGAATTCGAAGGAAGGACCTATTCCCCGAAGGAGTTCCTGGGAGAGGTCCTGCGCCTGAACCCCGACGACTACGTCTCCTTCGTCTCCACCGAGTCCTTCCCCTTCTACACCCGGGGGGAGCTCCGCGTGGAGGACAACTGGTGGCACTGTGACGCCTACGTCAACCTTCCCCTGGAGGAGTGGTACGGCCTGCTCCTGGCCGCCGTGAAGGCCGGCTCCACCGTCTGCATCGGCGGGGACGTGAGCGAACCGGGGTACGACGGCTTCCAGAAGGCGGCGGTGGTGCCCTCCTTCGACATCCCCGCCGCCTTCATCGACCAGGACGCCCGGGAGATGCGGGTGGTGGAGGGCTCCACCACCGACGACCACGGCGTCCACCTGGTGGGGTACACGAAGGCGGCCGGCGCCGACTGGTTCCTCATCAAGGACTCCGCCCGGGCGGCGCGGAAGGCCCCCCCCGAGGGCTGGCTCTTCTACCGGGGGGACTACGTCCGCCTGAAGATGCTCTCGTACATGGTCCACAAGGATTTCGCCAGGGAGGTTCTGGCGAAGGTCCGCTAGGGCCGGGGCTTTGACAGCGGGGCGCGTCCCTTCCATAATTCGGGAATACGAGGGGATGACGCCATGAACCGTTCGGTCTTCGCCAGGCACGTCGTCGGGGAAACCACCTCCACTTCCGTCTCGGGCACCCTGTCCAAGGCTCTGCCCCTCACGGGGGAACCGGTCCTGCGCTTCCTGAACCGCCTTCCGGACCTGGTTTCCGCCCACTTCGAGGCGGAGCGGGTGGTCCTCAAGAACGCCAAGGACTGGAAGAAGGTCCGGGACCTGAGGGCCCTGAACCTTCTGGAGGCCGGCAAGGAGGGGCAGACCCTCTTCGCCGTCCTGGAGTACCACCCCGGGCGGTGCCTCTCCGACGTGCTGGAGCGCCTGCGGCGGGAGGGAATGCCTTTGGCGGCGGACCAGGCGGTGTACCTCACGGAGCGGGCCGCCGGGGCCGCCCTCTCCCTGGCGGAGCAGGGGCTCACGGCGGGGGGCCTCTCCCCCGACCGGCTCTTCGTCACCTTCGAGGGGGAGGTGAAGGTCCTGCCGTGCCTCTTCAAGGGCATCTCCGCCACCCCCCTCGCCGCCGAACCGGCCCTGGAGCCCTACCTGCGGTACCTCCCGGCGCCGGAGGCGGCTCAGGCCTTCAAGAGCGCGGCGGACGTCTACAGCCTGGGGGCCCTCCTCTTCGAATTCCTCTGCCGCCAGCCCTTCCGAAACGCCCCCGCCGCCGAGTTCGATCCCGCGGCCCGTCTGGAGCAGGGCCGGAAGGGGTTGGACGGCGCGGAGCCCATCCCCGAGAACCTCTTCTCCCTCCTTCGGAAGAGCCTCCTCCTCGGTTCTCCGGAGGCCTTCCTCTCCCTGGGGGCCTTCAAGGAGCAGGTGGACCTCCTCATCACCTCCGGGGAGTACAGCCCCACCACCTTCAACATCGCCTTCCTCATGCACTCCCTGTACCGGGGGGAGGACGAGGCGGAGGACGCGGCCGACAAGGCCTTCCTGGCCCTGGACCGAAGACCCTATGAGGCGCAGGCGGCCCCGGCCCCCGCCCCCGCGCCGGCCGGGGTGGAAGGAGAGGGAGCCCCCCGGGCCGTTCCGGAGCCCTCCTTCTCCGCCGCGGAGGAGGCCCGGGAAGAGAAAGCCTCCCCGGCCGGCCGCAAGACCCTCTGGATGGGAGTGGCCGCCGCCGCGGCGGTGGTGGTGGTGGGAGGGGGGATCTTCCTGGCCCTGCGGTCCCGGGGGCCCTCCCCGGAGGAGCTCGCCGCCCGCCAGAAGCTGGAGGCGCTGGAGAAGGAACGGGCCCTCTTCCAGGCCCAGCAGGAGGAGATGGCCCGGCGCATGAAGGCCTTGGAGGAAGAGAAGGCGGCCCTGGCCGACCAGGTCTCCAAGGCCAAGACCGCCGAGGAGAAGGCCCGGGCCCAGAAGGCCCTGGAGGAGGCCCAGCAGCGGCTGAAGGCCCAGGAGGAGGAGCGGCGGCGCCTGGAAGAGGCCGCCCGGAAGACCGAGGCGCCCAAGACGGCCCCCTCCTCGGCCGCCGCCCCGGCGCCGGAACCCGCCCCCGCCGCACCGCCCGCGGTGTCGCCGGCGGTGGAATCCCCCGCCACGGAGGCGGCTTCCCCCAAGGTCCCGGAGCCGCCGCCCGCGGCCCCGGCCCCCGCCAAGGTCCGGGCGGGGGACTTCGTGGAGCTGTGGGCGGTGGACATCAAGCCCAAACAGACCAACTCCCTGCAGCTGGACGTCACCAGCCCCGCCCGCCAGAACCGCCTCAAGGGAACCTTCTTCGTGGAGGTGGAGGTCAACGAGCGGGGGGACGTCACCGACGCCCGCGTGGTGCGGGGGCCCAGCCCCGACTTCGGCATGAACGACGCCTGCCGGCGGGCGGCCCTCAAGCTGAAGTTCAGCCCGGCCCTCAAGGACGGCGTCCCCGTCCGGACCAAGGTCACCTTCCCCGTCGTGATGAAGTGAGCCGGGGCGCCCTAAGCGCCGGCGCCGGGTCGGGATGGAACCATGGGTAGGCGCCCTCTGGCGGTTCTCCTCCTGACCGTGGCGGCCCTCTCGTCCCGGGCGGGGGACCGGGAGGCCGACCTCCACGCCCTGGCGGCGCCTCCCGAGGCCGAGCGGTCGGTGGAGTTCCTGGCGCGCTACCTGGCGGGGGAGGGAAGTCCCGCCCGGACGGAACGGGAGAAGGCCCGGGCCCTCTTCCGGTGGGTCACCGACCGGGTGGCCTACGGCCCCGCCACCGTCGGGGGAGGGTCCCCCGCGGAGGTCCTTTCGCGCCGGGAGGCCGTCTGCTTCGGCTACGCCGGCCTCTTCGAAGCCCTCTGCGCCGCCGCGGGCCTGAAGTGCGTCGTGGTGGAGGGCTTCGGAAAGGGACGGACCTACACCGTGGGGGATCCGACGGCGGGTCCCCCCAACCATGCCTGGAACGCCGTCTGGGCGGAGAATCGCTGGAACCTGGTGGACTGCACCTGGGGGGCCGGGCGGACCGAGGAGGGGGGGCGCTTCGTGCGCCGCTTCGACCCCTTCTACTTTTTCACCCCGCCGGAGCTTTTCGCCCAGGACCACTTCCCGGTGGATCCGCGGTGGCAGCTCCTCGATCCGCCCCTCTCCCGCGAAGCCTTCGAGGCCCTCCCCCACGTCCAGTCCACCTTTTACGCGCTGGGCCTCTCCTGGGACGGGGAGCGGACCGGGCCCCTCCGGACCTCGGGAGAGGCGTTGGTCTCCGTGAGGGTCCCCCGAGGCGTGGGCCTCATGGCCCGGCTCCTGGACCGGCAAGGGGGCGACCTCGGCGAGCGCGTCCTCCTTTCGCGGAGAGCCGGGAAAGTGGAGGTGCGCGCCCTCTGCCCGGGGGAGGGCCGGTACGTGCTCCGGCTTCTGGCGAGGAAAGGAACCGGAGCCGACCCTTTCGACTGGGCGGCGGACCTGCTGGTGGTCTCCGAGGGGACGGAGGGCGCGACGCGGCGCTACCCCTTCCTCTACGGGGATTGGGTGGACCTCGGCTGTGCCTTGGAGGAACCCCGCTACGACCCCCTCCCGGCGGGGAGGCGGGTCGCCTTCCGGCTCTCCGCCCCCGGGGCGGTGGAGGTGGTGGTGGTCTCCGAAGGGCGGTGGGAGAGGCTGGGACCCGCCCCCGGAGGCTTTTCGGGGGCGGTGAAGGTGCGGCGGGGGGAGGTGAGGGTGGCGGGGCTCTTCCCGGGGCGGCCGGGGTACACGGTGCTCCTGCGGTACGAAGCGAAGTGAAGGGGGGCGCCCTCAGAGGGCCCGGAGGGCCTCCTCCACTTCCTGGATGACGGTGTCCGGCGTGGAGGCCCCCGCGGTGAGCCCCACGCAGGAAAGGCCCTCGAACCACCGGGGATCGAGGTCTTCGGCGCCCTGCACGAGCAGGCTGGGCTTGTACCGGTTGCAGATCTCGAAGAGGTGGCGGGTGTTGGCCGACTGCTTGCCGCCGATGACCACCACCGCCTCCACCTCCGGGTCCTGGGCCAGCGCCCGGGCGGCCTCCTGGTTCTGCTTGGTGGCGTAGCAGACGGTGTCGGCCCGGCGGGTGTTGGGGTTCCGGGCCTCGATGGCCCGGACCACCTCCTCGTACTCCTCGGCGTTGAGGGTGGTCTGGTAGAGGACCCGGATGGCCCCGTACCGGGACCAGTCCACCGCCTCGGCCTGCTCCCGGGTCTGGAGGACGTGGTAGGCGGAGGGGTCCAGGTCGCGGGTGTACCCCACCACTTCGCGGTGGTTGGGGTCGCCGATGAAGACGAGGTGCTCCCCGGCCTCCAGCGCCCTCTGCGCCTCCCGGTGGATGTCGTAGACGAACTTGCAGGTGGTGTCCAGGACGGTGAGGCCCAGCTCCCGGGCGCGGGCGTGGGTGGAGGGGGGGACGCCGTGGGCGGAGAAGATCACCACCGGCTCCCGGACCTCCTCCAGGGCGTGGACGGTGCCGATCCCCAGCCGCTCCATCTCCTCCACCACGCGTTCGTTGTGGACCACCTGGCCGAGGATGGCCCCGCGCCCTCCCTGGGCGGCGAAGCGGCGGACCTTGAGGTCCGCCACCCGGACCCCCGAACAGAAGCCGTACTTTAACGCCCGCTTCACCTTCATGGCCTTCCCCAACGCGCCGCCCTTTCGTTTTCTTCCTGGGGAAAGAGTATACGCGAAGGGGAGGGCGGCGCGTCACCTTCGCGGGGAAACCTGTGCTTGCCGCGGGTCTCCCTCCGGGTGTACCTTGGGAAGCAGGGAGGCGGAAGATGGCCAGGCCCAAACTGGGAGACCTTCTCTTGGAGGCCAACCTCATCGACGAGGTGCAGCTCCAGATCGCCCTCGAGGAGCAGAAGCAGCGGGGCACCCGCTTCGGCTCCACCCTCATCGCCCTGCACTTCATCGACGAAAACGTGCTGACGGCCTTCCTCTCCCGCCAGCTCAACATGCCCTGCGTCTCCTTCGCCAACCTGGAGATCCCGCCGTCCGTCCTGGCCAAAATCCCCCGCGGCCTCGCCTTCCGCCACCACGCCCTCCCGGTGAAGGCCGACGGGAACCGCCTCTTCGTCGCCCTGGCGGACCCCATGGACCTGGACACGCTGGAGGCGCTGGAGAAGGTCTCCGGCATGTCGGTGGTGCCCATGGTGGCTCCCCAGTCGAGCCTGGAGGAGGCCCTTCACCGCTTCTACCCCGAGCCCGCCCAGGGGGGGGCGGCCCTTCCGGGGACGGAGCCGGTGCTCTTTCCCGAGCTCATCCGCGAGATCGAGGAGATGGAGGTCTTCGGGCGGCAGTTTCAGGAGATCCGGGACCGGCTGGACCGGATCGAGGCCTCCCTGGCGGAGATCCGGGCCCTCCTCACGCGCCGGGATTCCTGAGCCCCCGCCCCGGGCGAAGAAGACCCGCCGGGATCCGAGCCTTCCGCCTTGAACTCGCGGGCGGCGTGCGCTAGAATCTCCCCTCCTCCACCGGAGGTGGGCCACACCCTCCGGGCCTTCGGCCCGGCCCCCCCAACCGACGAGGACAGGCCCCGCCCTTTCGGGTCCGGGAGGTTCGCGTGCTCCGGGAAGACATCCGCAACGTCGCCATCATCGCCCACGTGGACCACGGCAAGACCACGCTGGTGGACGCCATGCTCTGGCAGTCCGGCATCTTCCGGAAGGGCCAGGAGGTCATGGAGCGGGTCCTGGACAGCAACGACCTGGAGCGGGAGAAGGGCATCACCATCCTGGCCAAGAACACCTCCGTGACCTTCCGGGGCGTCAAGATCAACATCGTGGACACCCCCGGCCACGCCGACTTCGGCGGGGAGGTGGAGCGGGCCCTCACCATGGTGGACGGCGTGCTCCTTCTGGTGGACGCGGCGGAGGGGCCCCTCCCCCAGAGCCGCTTCGTCCTCCGGAAGGCGCTGGAGCGAAGCCTGCCCGCCGTGGTGGTGATCAACAAGATCGACCGGAGCGACGCCCGTCCCGAGGAGGTCCTGAACGAGATCTACGACCTCTTCATCGACCTCGACGCCACCGAGGACCAGATCGGCTTCCCGGTGGTCTACACCGACGCCCGGAAGGGCACCGCCACCCGGGACCTGAAGAAGCCGGGCCGGGACCTCCTGCCCCTCTTCGAGGCGATTCTCGACACCGTCCCCGCCCCCGAGGACCAATCCTCGGAAGCGCTCCAGGCCTGGATCACCAACGTGGACTACAACGACTACGTGGGCCGGCTGGGGCTCTGCCGCGTGGTGAAGGGCATCCTTCGGACGGGGAGGGACCTCTGCCTCCATCAGGAAGGCAAGGTGCGGAAGGGCCGCATCACCGCCCTCTACACCTTCTCGGGCCTCGAGCGGGTGGAGACGGAGGAGGTGCGGTCGGGGGACCTCTGCGCCGTGGCGGGCTTTCCCGAGGCGGGCATCGGCGACACCCTCTGCGAGCCGGAGGCGCCGGCGGTCCTCCCCCGCATCCGGGTGGACGAACCCACCCTCTCCATGGTCTTCTCCGCCAACCAGTCCCCCTTCGCGGGCAAGGAGGGCCGGTTCGTCACCGCCCGCCAGATCCGCAACCGCCTGGAGAAGGAGGCCCTTCGGAACGTGAGCCTGCGGGTGGTCTTTCCCGAGACCGGCGACCAGTTCGAGGTGATGGGGCGGGGGGAGCTCCAGCTGGCCATCCTCATCGAGACCATGCGGCGGGAGGGCTTCGAGCTGGCGGTGGGCCGCCCCCGGATCCTCACCCGGCGGGAACCGGACGGGCGGATTCTGGAGCCCATGGAGATCGTCCAGGTGGACTGCCCCGAGGCCTTCCTCGGCGCGGTGACCCAGCTCCTGGGAAGCCGCCGGGGCCGGATGCTCAAGATGGTGAACCACGGCTCGGGGCGGGCCCGCATGGACTGGCGCATGCCCAGCCGGGGCCTCATCGGGCTGAGGACCCAGTTTCTCACCGAGACGCGGGGGCTGGGGATCCTCAACCACCTCTTCGACGGCTACGACGCCTGGCAGGGGCCCATCCCCGGCCGGATGACCGGAGCCCTGGTGGCCGACCGGCCGGGAAGGGCCACCGCCTACGCCATCGAGCACCTGGAGAGCCGGGGCACCTTCTTCATCGCGCCGGGAACCCCCGTCTACGAGGGGATGATCGTGGGGGAGAACAACCGGGAGAAGGACCTGGACGTCAACGTGGTCAAGGAGAAGCACCTGACCAACATGCGGGCCTCCACCGCCGACGACGCGGCCCGCCTGGTTCCTCCCCGAATCCTCAACCTGGAGCAGTGCCTGGAGTTCCTGGCCGACGACGAACTCCTGGAGGTGACCCCCCAGTCCCTCCGGCTCCGCAAGAAGGTCCTCAAGCAGGGCGACCGCTACCGGGAGCGCCCCCGCTGAGGCCCTGCCTCACCCCTCGCGATCCAGAAGGTCCAGAAAGGCCGCCACCACCGCGGGGTCGAAGCGGCGTCCCGCCTCCTCCTTCAGGTAGTCCCGGACCTTCTCCGGCGGCCAGGCCGCCCGGTAGGGCCGGTCGGAGGAGAGGGCGTCGTAGGAGTCCACCACCGAAAAGATCCGAGCCGCCAGCGGAATGGCGTCTCCCTGGAGGCCCCGGGGGTAGCCCTTCCCGTCCCACCGCTCGTGGTGGCAGGTGGGGATGTCCAGCGCCGGCCTCAGGAACTCGATGGGGGAGAGGAGGTCGGCGGCGTACCCCGTGTGGCGCTTCATGACGGCCCACTCCTCCTCGGTGAGGGGGCCCGGCTTGAGCAGGATGGCGTCGGGGATCCCCATCTTGCCGATGTCGTGGAGGAGCGCCCCCCGCCGGATGTGGGCCAGCTCCGTTTCGGGAAGGGAGAAGGCCCGGGCCAGCCGGACGGTGAGTTCCGCCACCCGCAACGTGTGGCCCTGGGTCTCCCGGTCCCTCAGTTCCAGAGCCCTGGACCACCCCTCCAGCGTGGTCTCGTAGGCGGAGGCCAGTTCCAGGTTGGTCTTCTGGAGGTTTTCGAAGAGCCCCACGTTGTCCACGGCGATGGCCGCCTGCCCGGCCAGCGTGTCCAGAAAGTCCAGCCATTCGGCGTCGGGGTTCAGGTAAGAACGGTGGAAGACCTCCAGGACCCCCTTGACCTGACCTCGGGAGAGGAGGGGAACGGCGAAGTACGCCCGGAAGTCCTCCGAGAGGAAGAGGGGCGAGCGGGCGAACTCCTCGGGGGAGTGCTTGAGGTCCTCCACCCGAACCCGGCGCCGGCTCAGTGCGGCCTTTCCCGCGAAGCACTGCCCCAGGTGCAGGCGGGTGTGCCGCAGGGCGTCGGTCCGAAAGCCCCGGGAGGCGGCGAATTCCAGCGTCTGGTCCACGGGGTCCAGGAGGAGGATGGCGGCGGCGTCCACTTCCAGCCGGGAAACGGCCTGCTCCAGGAAGGTCGCGAGGACGGTCTTCAGGTCCAGGCTCGCCGAGATGGCGGCGTCGATGGTCCGCAGGGCCGAGAGGCGCTCCACCTGGCGCCGGACCCTCAGCTCCGTCCGCTTCCGCTCGGTGATGTCCCTCACGGCCGTTACCCGCACCGAACGGCCGGCGAAGGGCAGGGGCCGGGCCCGCACCTCCACGGGGAACTCCGAACCGTCCCTCCTCAGGAAGAGGAACTCGACGGGCTCCTCGGAAAAGGTCTCCAGGTACGCCGCCGCCCGTTCCCGGTGGGCGGGGGCCACGAAGTCCAGCACCGGCCTTCCCAGGATTTCCGGCAAGGTGTAGCCGGTCATTTGGGCCAGGCGGGGGTTGGCGTCCAGGACCCTCCCCCGGTCGCTGATGCACACCCCTTCGAAGGCCGCCTCGGCGAGGCGCCGGAAGCGCTCCTCGCTCTCCCGGACGGCCTCCTGGGAGCGGAGCCGCTCCAGGGCCGTGGCGAGAAAGCCCGCCAGCGTGGAAAGGGTCTCCAAGTCGTGTTCCGAGAAGCGGTTCTCCCTGGCGCTCTCCACGTTCACCACGCCGAGGATCCGCCCGCCGGCCTTGAGCGGCACGCAGAGCTCCGAACGGACGGCGGGGTCCAGGGCGATGTAGTCGGGCTCCTTCCTCACGTCGGGAACCAACAGGGGCTTGCCGCTGACCGCCACACGCCCGGTGATGCCCTTCCCCAGGGGAACCGCGTCGAAGCCGGGGCTTCGGTCCTTGCGGGAGTAGGAGTCGGAGAGGACCAGCACGCCGCGGGCGGCGTCGAGGAGGAGGACCCCGCAGTTGTCGGGGTAGAGCTCCTCCTGGACCACCGCCGTGAAGCCCTCGAGGAGAGCGCGTTCGTCGGAGGCCTCCACCGCCAGGGAGGCGACGCGGCTGAGGGCCTTGAGTTCCCGCACCTGTCGCTGGAGGGCCTTCTCCGCCCGAACCCGTTCGGTCACCTCCCGGGTGGTGAAGACGATGCCACCGATGGCGGGGTTGTGCAGCTGGTTGTTGGCCACGGCCTCCAGGTAGACGTAGTGGCCGTCGGCGTGGCGCATGCGGAAGACGAAGGGCTTTTCCGGGACGCGGCCCTCCAGCATCTGAGCCACCATCTTGCGGGCCTGGGCCTCGTCATGGGGGTGGACTTTGTCGAAGTGGCTGCCCCCCAGGAGGCCGCCGGGGCCGTAGCCCAGAATCCGGCCGACGGAGGGGCTCTCGTAGAGCACCGTCCAGTCCGGGCCGTGGACGGTGATCAGGTCGTGGCTCTGCTGGACCAGGTCCCGGAAGCGCTGCTCGCTGGCCTGGAGGGCCTCCTCGGCCTTGCGCCGCTGGGCCACCTCCCAGGCGAGGTCGTCCACCGTGCGCCGGAGGTCCGCCGTCCGGGACTGGACCCGCTCCTCCAGCGCCGCCCGTTCCTCTTCCAGGGCCTCCGTGAGCCGCCGGATCTCCCAGAGGCCGGCCATCTGCCGCACGAAGCCCAGGGCCACCATCAACAGCAGGGCGCCGAAGGCCGGCAGGGGGAAGGCGCCGCCGGAGGCGGCGAAGAGGGCCAAAAGGGCGAGGAAGAGGGCGCCGTGGGCCAGGATCACCGAGGTCCGGAGAAGGGCCGGATCCTCGGGGGCTTCGGCCCCCTCCTCGAGGGCCTGCGGCGGGGGAGCGGAAAAGAGGACGGCGGAAAAACCGGCGAGGGCGTGGCTGGCCATGTAGCCGAAACTCACGAAGTCCGCGTAGGTCTTGACGCCGGCCAAGAGGAAGATGGAGTAGAAGAAGTCCGTCACGATGAGGGTTCCCGCCGAGAGGGCCAGGAGGCGGAAGGAGGTCCGTTGGGAATCGCCCCCCCGCCGGAACAGCAGGCGCAGGACCGCCCAGAGGAGGATGAGGTCCCCCGCGGGGTAGGCGACGGCCAGGAAGGCGGCCGCGGCGGAAGTTCCCGGCAAGAAGGCCCGGGGCTCCACCACGAAGGTCCAGAGGGCCAGCGCCCCGGCCAGAGCCACCACCCCGAGGTCCAGAAAGAGCCGAAGGCGCTCCCCCCGCCCCAAAGGGCGTTGGGGCAGGCGGAGGACCCCCGCCAGGAAGAGGGGGTAGAAGGCCAGGTACAGGCCGTTCAGGAGGACGGAAGCCCCCCCTCCCGCCACCAACGGCACGCGGAAGAGGGAGGCCATGAGGTCCCCCAGCCCGTAGGCCAGAAAGGCCAACGCCAACAGAACCCAGGGGTTTCGCCAGCGGGGGTCCGGCTGGCGGAAGGCGGTCCAGAGAACGGCGGCCGAGAGGGCCAGGGAGAGGACCGTCTCCAACAGGCCCGCCTGGGTCTCCCAGGCCCCGGGGCCGGAGCCGGAGAACTTCAGGGCGGGAAAGAGGGCGAAGACGGCCAGGCAGAAGGCGGCCCACAGGAACGCCGGACGCTTCTCCCTCCACCGGGGTGCCTCGGCAGGCGCCATGGCCGCCACCTCCACCCTTCCCGAGAGGAACCGCCCCATTCGCCGCCGGGACCCTCCCGCCCCGGCCGCTTCCTGTGGGGTACTGTACAACGTTTTTCAGGGGTATGAAATTGCGGCCGCCCCGGCGCCCACCCTTTCCGGTGTACACTTTCCCTTCGCACCCGGAGGAGACCATGGAGAGCCGAATCGCCCGCGCCCTCGGTTCATCCTGCGAGCCGGTGGCCGTCTTCTTCGCCTCCCGCCGCCCCCCCGGCGCGGCCCGCTTCAAGGAGGGCCGCTGGGGGTGCGTGGTGGAGATGCTGGCCTTCGCCGCCCGCGGGTATTCGGCGGTCTTCGACGAGAAGACCGTCGGGTGCCGGGGGGGCATCCGGGGGCTCTGCCTCGGGGAGGGCTACGAGGACCCGGCCTCCCTGGCCCGGTTCCTCTCCACGGGGGGCGGCCGGGGGGCGGAGGGCGGCCTTCGGTTCCTCAAGAC
This sequence comes from Acidobacteriota bacterium, assembly GCA_037444825.1. Taxonomy (GTDB): domain Bacteria; phylum Acidobacteriota; class UBA4820; order UBA4820; family DSQY01; genus JBFLVU01. The sequence continues at coordinate 30,856 of JBBILR010000008.1, forward strand.
CCCGGCCCTGGCCCGGCGGTTCCTCGAACACCTGCCTGTCCGGCGCCCTTCCCGGCCCTTCGTGGTCTTCAAGGCCCTCTCCCGCGTGGACGGGCGGAGGGAGAGGCCGGAGGTGGTGGTCTTTCTCGCCACCGCCGACGAGGTGGCGGCCCTGGTGACCCTGGCCCACTACGACCGGCCGGGGGAGGAGGCGGTGGCCGTTCCCTTCGCCTCGGCCTGCCAGGCCGTCTTCCTCCTCCCCCTTCTGGAGGGGGAGCGGGAAAAGCCCCGGGCGGTCCTCGGAGGCATGGACCTCAGCGCCCGGGTGCACCTGGACCCGGGCGTCCTCACCTTCGCCGTGCCCTACGTCCTCTTCCGCCGGATGGAGCGGAACGTCGCCGGCAGTTTCCTGGAAGCGCCGGTCTGGACCCGGCTCCGCGGCCGCAAGAACGGGAGTTGAGCCATGGCTTTGTTGGAAGCGCTGGTCGGCGGTCTCAAAGCCCTCCTCCTCGCCCTGAACGACCTCATCTGGAACTGGCCCCAGGCCTTTCCCACGCTGGTGGCCCTCCTCCTGGGGACGGGCGTCGTCACGACGGTGAGGCTCAAGTTCGTGCAGATCCGCCGCTTCGGCCACGGCGTCCGGGTGCTGAGGGGGGACTTCGACGACCCCCGGAACCGCGGGGAGCTCACCCACTTCCAGGCGCTCTCCACGGCGCTCTCGGCCACCGTGGGCATCGGCAACATCGCCGGCGTGGCCACGGCCATCCACTACGGCGGTCCCGGCGCCATGTTCTGGATGTGGGTCACCGCCGTCCTCGGCATGGCGCTGAAGTACACCGAAGTCACCCTCGCGCAGCGGTACCGCGTGGTGACGCCGTCGGGGGACGTGGCCGGCGGGCCCATGTACTCCATCGAGCGGGGCCTCGGCCCGAAGTGGAAGCCCCTGGCCGTGGCCTTCGCCGCCTTCACGGTCGTCTCCTCCTTCGGCTCCGGAAACGCCGTCCAGGCCTTCACCGTGGCCGACCAGTTCCGGCAGGACCTCCACGTTCCCACCTGGGCCACCGGGCTCCTCTGCGCCGGCCTGGTGGCGGCGGTGATCCTGGGCGGCATCCGGCGCATCGGCGCGGTCACGCAGGTCCTCTCCCCGCTGATGTGCGGCCTGTACGTCGTGGGCGGCCTGCTGGTCCTCCTCCTCCACTGGAACCTCATCCTGCCCACCTTCGGCGAGATCCTGACCTCGGCCTTCCGCCCGGCGGCGGCGGTGGGAGGCTTTTCGGGGGCGGGCTTCGTCTTTCTCTTGACGTGGGGGGTGAAGCGGGGCCTCTTCTCCAACGAGTCCGGCCAGGGCTCGGCGCCCATCGCCCATTCGGCGGCGAGGACCGACGAGCCGGTTCGGGAGGGGATGGTGGCGTTGTTGGAGCCCTTCATCGACACCCTGGTGGTCTGCTCCATGACGGGGCTCGTCGTCGTCATGTCGGGCCTCTGGCACGAGAAGCAGGAACAGACCCTGCCGCTCAACCGCCAGTCCAACCTCCGGGCGGTGGCCGGGGAGGTGCGGCTGGGTCCCAACGGCGTCCTCGCCTCCGGCGAGGCGGCGGCGGGAGTCTTCGCCGTGGAGGAGGGCCGGTTCCAGGGCTTCGCGGTGATCCGCAACCAGGGGACGGTGGAGGGGGCCCTTCTCCTCGCCGGCGGACGGGACTTCCTCGGTCCCTCCCCCCGGCCCTTCACCGGAACCATCGTCTTTTCCGGAGAGGCCCCGGGGGACCTGGTCTCGGCCGCCTTCACGTGGAAGGACGGGCGCCGGGAGGAGGCCGCGCGCCTGTGGCTCCGCGGGCGGGCCCTCCAGAACGGGTCCCCCCTCACCTCCTGGGCCTTCGAGCAGGGGCTCTCCCCCCTCTTTCCCGGGGGCCGCTTCCTCGTCACCCTCGGCGTGTTCCTCTTTGCCGTTTCCACGGCCATCTCCTGGTCCTACTACGGGGACCGGGCCGTCACCTACCTCTTCGGCGAACGGTGGATCCTCCCCTACCGGGCCGTCTTCTGCCTCGTCCACTTCCTCGGCGCCGTCTACTCCCTGGAACTGGTCTGGACCTTCGGAGACACCGCCCTGGGCCTCATGAGCCTCCCCAACCTGCTGGCCATCCTCCTCCTCACCGGCCAGGTCCGGACCATGACGGAGGCCTACGTGCGGGAGGGCAAGATGAACCCTCCCCGGCGAGCGTGAAGGGCCAAAAGAAAGGGGCGGCGACGAGCCGCCCCGAGGCAGGGAGGGATGTCCGGATGAAACGCGAAACGAGGTCTAGACCCGCTTCTTGCGGGAGAAGAGCAGGCCGCCCTTCTTTTCCCGCTCGGTGATGGGGGTCTGGTACTGTTCCCAGTCCCGGTCGGGGATGCCGCCGGGGGTGGGGGGCGTCTCGTTGGGGTTCATGACCATGCCGCCGCGGGGGAGGCCCATGGCCCGGTAGGGCCCGGCGGCCGCCTCCGGAAGGGCCGAATCCACGCCGGGGACGTTGCCGAAGGGCGCCGCGGGACCCGACTCCGCCAAGGGAAGGTTGGGGGTGACGGCCCGGAGGACCGAACGGCCCGCCTCCAGACCGCGAACGCCGTCGTCGAAGGCGGCGGCCACCACGGTGACCCGAAGGTCGTCTCCCAGGCGGTTGTCCAGGCTGGTCCCGAAGAGGAGGTGGACCTCGGGGTGGGCCTTCTCCCGCACGAGGTCGCAGATGGTCTTCACCTCCTTGAGGCCGGGGCTCTTGGCGGAGGCGATGTTCACCAGGATGGACCGGGCCCCCTGAATGGAGGCGTCCTCCAGGAGGGGGTTGTTGGCGGCCTTGCCCGCCGCCACCACGGCGCGGTCGGGACCGGAGGCCTGCCCCATCCCCATGACGGCCCGGCCCCCGGCGGAGAGAACCGTCCGGGCGTCCTCGAAGTCAAGGTTCACCTGGCCAGGTTGGGTGATGAGGTCGGAGATCCCCTGCACCCCCTGGCGGAGGACGTCGTCGGCGGCCAGAAAGGCCTCGTCCAGCGTCACGTCCTCCGGCAGGCAGGAAAAGAGATTCTCGTTGGGAATGACGATGAGGGTGGTGTCTCCCTCCCGGAACTGGGACAGGCCCCAGGCGGCGTTCCTCTCCCGCGCGGCCCCCTCGTAGGAGAAGGGCTTGGTCACCACCGCCACCGTCAGGGCCCCCGCGTCGTGGGCCAGCCGGGCGATGTAGGGTGCGGCGCCGGTGCCGGTCCCGCCCCCCATGCCGGCGGTGACGAAGACGAGGTCCGCCCCCTCCAGGTGGCGGGTGAGGAGTTCGGTGTCTTCGATGGCGGCGTTCTCCCCGCGCTCGGGGTGCCCCCCCGTCCCCAGGCCCTGGGTGATCTTCTGTCCGATGGCCACCTTGACGGGGGCCAGGGACTTTTCCAGGTCCTGGTAGTCGGTGTTGACGGCGATGAACTCCACCCCCTTGACCCCCGCCGAGATCATGCGGTTGAGCGCGTTCCCGCCGGCGCCCCCCACGCCGACGACCTTGATGCGCACCTTCCGCACGCCTTCTGCCTTTTGGGGCTCCTCCATCGTGAACACCAGCCCTTCTTCCCGTTCCATGTGCGACCCCCTTTCGAACATCCCTGCCCGAAGGCGCCCTCGCCTTCAGTCCGCGTCCCGAAAGATGGAAAAGACCCGCCCCAAGAGGCCGGCCCTCCGGCGGGCGGGCTCCCGTTCCGCCTCCCGCTTGGCGCCGTAGACGGCGAGGCCCACGGCGGTGGCGAAGAGGGGGGCGGAGACGAGGTTGGTGAGCCCCGCGATCTTCAGGGGCTCCCCCACCCGCACCTGGTGGTCGAAGATGCCCTCCGCCACCTCGGCCAGGCCCTGGAGCGACGCCGTCCCGCCGGTGAGAACGAGGCCGGCGTTGATGGTGCGGTCCAGCCCCACGCTGCGGATCTCCTCGTAGAGCAGCTGGAAGAGTTCTTCGGCCCGCCCCTGGAGGATCTCGGCGATGCGGGACCGGGGAACCATGGCGCTCTTCTTTCCCGCCGGAGAGGGGACCTCCACCATGTCGTCTTCCTCGAGGAGGCTCACCAGGGCGCAGCCGTACTTCTGCATGAGGATCTCGGCGTCCAGGATCCCCGTCCTCAGGCCCACGGCGAGGTCGTTGATGAAGTGCTCCCCGCCCAGGGGGACCACCCGGGTGTGCCAGAGGGCGCCCTTCTCGAAGACGGCGATGCCGGTGGTGCCGTGGCCGATGTTGACGAGGCAGACGCCGATCTCCTTCTCGTCGTCGGTGAGGACGGCGTGGGCGTCGGCCATGAGGTTGAGGACCGGCTCCGCCACGGCGAGGCCGCAGCGGTTCACCACCGTGGTGAGGTTCTGCAGGACGGTGACGGGACCGGTGATGATGTGGACGTTGGCCTCCAGACGGCTTCCCGTCATCCCCAGAGGCTCGGAGATTCCGTCCTGGTTGTCCACGATGAACTCCTGGGGGAAGGTGTGGAAGATCTGCTGGTCCTGGGGGAAGCTCACGGTGCGGGCCCCCTCCAGCACCCGCTGGATCTCCTCCTTTCCGATGAGGCGCTCCCGATTGGTGACGGCCACCACGCCCCGGCTGTTGAGGCCCCGGACGTTGCAGCCGCCAACGCCCACGTAGGCCCGGTCCACCGACACCCCGGCCATGAGTTCGGCCTCGTCCACCGAGGCCTTGAGGCACTCCACCACCTCGTTCAGGTTGGCCACCACCCCCCGGCGCATCCCCCGCGCCTCGGTCTTTCCGATGCCGGTGATGGCCAGGGTTCCGTTCTCCTCCAGCCTGCCGATGACGGTGGCCACCTTGGAGGTGCCCACGTCGATGCCCGCGACGTGACGGGATTCCTTAGCCATGGTCCGTTCCTCCCTCTCCGGCGGGGGCCGGAGCGGTATGGGCCGATTCGGGTTCGGGGGGCCTGAGGACGATCTTGCCGGGCCAGCGCAGGTCGGCGGTCCGGCGGTCGGGGGCGTACTTCTCGGCCCAGCCCCTGGCCCTCTGGAAGCGCTCCCACTCCGCAGGAAGGTCCTCGGGGGAGGCCACGAGGGTCCACCCGTCGGCGCACTTCAGGGCGAAGGCGGAGCCCCGCTTCTCCGCCTCCAGGGAGAGGACCTGCCCGTGGAGGCCCAGTCGCAGCAGGTCCACGAGGACGCGCTGGACCTGGGGCTGGGACGGGTCGAGGCCCGGCCCCAGCGCGAAGTGGGCCCCCGTTCCCGGCGGGGCCTTCCACGCGAAGCCCGTTCCGTCGATCTCGAAGGTGCCTTCCGGCGTGCGCACGGCGCAGAGGGTCTCCCGCTCCTCCACCTCCACCAGCAGGGTGCCGGGCAGGTGTTTCCGGCAGAGGAACCCCTTGAGCCAGGGGAAGGCGGAGAGGCGGCGGGCCACCTCCTCCGGGGGCAGGACCACGAGGTTGCGGCCCTTGAGATCCCTCAGGGCCGAGAGCACCTCCGCGGGGGCGTGGCGGTTGAGTCCCACCAGCTGGATGTCCCGGATGGCGAAGGCGCTGTCCTCCCGAAGCAGGATCCAGCCGCGGCCCCCGGCCGCCGTGAGCCCCGAAAGGCCGGCCACCACGAGGACAAAGAAAAAGGCTCGGCGGAGGCTTCGCCGCCTCCGTTCCTTCTGGAGGCGGGTGACGGCGGGGCGGGAGGTCCCCCGCGCCCGCAGCAGGGCCCGCACCACGTCCTCCGGGCGGGTCATCGCCAGACCTCCATCTCGTAATCCAGGGAAATCCCGGCGGCTTCCGCGGCCCGGCGGGCTTCCTCCGCCAGCCCGAAGGCTTCCTCGAAGGAGGCGCCGCCGTAGTTCACGAGGAAGTTGGCGTGGCGCTCGGAGAAGCCGGCCCGGCCCCTCCGGCGGCCCTTGAAACCCAGGCTCTCCAGGATCCTCCCGGCGTGGTCGCCGGGGGGGTTCTTGAAGACCGAGCCCAGCGTCGGCTCCCGCCAGGGCTGGCTGGCCTTCCGCCTCTCCTGGGCCTCGGCGAAGCGCCGCTCCACCGCTTCCCGGTCGTCCTCGGCGAGGAGGAACCGGCAGGCGCAGACCACCCCGCGCCCCTTCAGGTCCGAGGAGCGGTAGCCGAAGGTGAAGCGGGAGGCGGGGTGCCAGACCATCCCCTCCCTCCCCTCGGCGAGGCAGACGGCGGAGAGGACCTTCCCCACCTCGCACCCGAAGGCCCCGGCGTTCATCACCGCCGCCCCCCCCACGGTTCCGGGGACGCCGCCGAGCCCCTCCAGGCCGGCGAGGCCGCGGCGCACCGATTCTGCGGCCAGGCGGGGCAGGGGAACGTCGGCGTCGGCCTCCGCCTCCCGCCCCGACCACCGGATGGTCCCCTGGAGTCCCCGAAGGTGGAGGACTCCGAAGGGGAGGGGACCATCGGCCGCCAGGATGTTGCTTCCCCCCGCCAGGACTCGGAAGGGGACCCCTTCCTCGCGAAGAAGGCCGAGGAGAGAGGGGACCGTTTCCCACCGGGAAGGCCGGATTCGGAAAAGGGCTTCGCCGCCGATCCCCAGGGAGAGGGCGGGGGCGAGGGGGAAGGGCTCCTCGAAGAAGGCGCCCAGGTCCCGGGCGAGGGCGGAGAGGCGCTCAAGGCCCATGGCGCCCCTCCAGCAGGCGGAGCAGCCGCTCGCCCACGGTGGTGATGGTTCCCGCCCCCAGGGTGACCACCAGGTCGCCGGGGCGCAGGTGGGGGAGGACCGCCTCGGGCAGGTCCTCCACGCGGGGGCAGTACCGGACCTCGCGGTGCCCCGCCTGGCGGACCCGCTGGGCCAGGGCCTCGCCGGTGACCCCGGGGATGGGGGGCTCGGAGGCGGCGTAGACGTCGGTGATCCAGAGGAGGTCGGCGGAGGAGAGGACGTCGGCGAAGGCGCCGGAAAAGGCCCTCAGGCGCGTGTAGCGGTGGGGCTGGAAGAGAATGACCACCCGCCCGCCGGCGGCGGTCTTGCGCGCGGCTTCCAGGACGGCGCCGATCTCCGTGGGGTGGTGGCCGTAGTCGTCCACCACCCGGACGGAGGCCGCCTCCCCCTTGAACTCGAAGCGGCGGTCCACGCCGGGGAAGGTGGCGAGCCCTTCGGCCACGGCCTCGAAGGGGATCTCCATCTCCTCGGCGGCGGCGGCCGCCGCCAGCGCGTTGAGGACGATGTGGCGGCCCACCTGGCGGAGCCGGAGAAGCCCCCGGCGCTCGCCCCGCACCGACAGGACGAAGGCCTCGCCGAATCCGGCGGGGGCCTCCCGGGGTTCGGCGGAGACGTCGGTGGGGGAGGCCACGCCGTAGCGCACCACCCGGCGGCGGACCGAGGGCAGGAGGGCGCGGACGCCTCCGTCGTCGCCGCAGGCCACCAGGGCGCCGTAGAAGGGGACGCGGTTCATGAATTCCAGGAAGGCGCCGTGCAGATCCTCCGGGGTGGGATAGCGGTCCACGTGCTCCCAGTCCACGTTGGTCACCACCGCCAGGCTGGGGTGGAGGAGCAGGAAGGAGCGGTCCGACTCGTCCGACTCGGCCACCAGCAGGTCGCTGCGGCCCAGGCGGGCCGAGGAGCCCAACGTGGAGAGCCGCCCGCCGATGACCACCGTGGGGTCCAGGCCCGCCAGGTGCGCGAGGTGGGCGATCATGGCGGTGACGGTGGTCTTTCCGTGGGAGCCCGCCACCACCACCGACGTCTTGAGGCGCATGAGCTCCGCCAGCATCTCCCCCCGGGGGATGACGGGGATTCCCCGGCGCCGCGCTTCCTGGACTTCGGGGTTCTCGGCGGTGACGGCGGAGGAGAAGACCACCACCTGGGCGTCGCCGACGTTCTCGGGGCTGTGGCGGAGGGCGATGCGGGCCCCCAGGGAGGCGAGCCTCCGGGTGGCGTCGTTCTCCTTGAGGTCCGACCCCGTCACGGTGAAGCCCAGGTTGAGCAGGACCTCCGCGAGGCCGTTCATGCCCGACCCGCCGATGCCCACGAAGTGGAAACGGTTCATGCGGGAGAGCCTCATGGGCGGCCCTCCGCGAGGAAGAGGAACTCCGCGATGTCCCGGGCGGCCCGGGGGCGGGCCAGGCCGGAAAGGGCCCGTTCCATCCGCCGGCGCCGGTCGCCGTCGGCCAGCCGGGAAAGCGCCTGGAGGAGCGTTTCGGTGGTGAGGTCCGCTTGCTCGATGCGGAGGGCCGCCCCGGCGGACTCCAGCCCCCGGGCGTTGGCCGACTGGTGGCCCCCGGCGGAGAAGGGGAAGGGGACCAGGAGGGCCGGCCTCCGCACCACGCAGAGCTCGGCCAGGGTGGTGGCGCCCGCCCGGGCCGCCACGGCGTGGCACCAGCCGTAGGCCGCCCCCATGTCGTCCAGGAAGGGCTCCACCCGGGCGTCCAGCCCGTGCTCGGCGTAGGCCCGGAAGACCCGGTCCCGGTCCTCGCCCCCCGTCTGGTGCAGGAGGGAAATCCCCCCCTCGAAGGACCGGAGGGACGGGGCCGCCGCGATGAAGGCGTCGTTGAGGGGCCTTGCGCCCCGGCTCCCGCCCAGCACGAGGAGCCTCAGGGGCCGGTCGGGTGCTTCGGGAGGCGGCACGGAGAGAAGGCTTTCCCGCACGGGGTTGCCCAGGAAGCGCGCCTTGCCGCGGAAGACCCGCTTGGTCTCGGGGAAGGCCACCGCCACCAGGGCGGCGAAGCGGGAGAGGAGGCGGTTGGCCATCCCCGGCTCGGCGTTCTGCTCGAGGAGCACCAGGGGGATTCCGGCGAGGCCGGCGGCCAGTCCCATGGGCACGGAGGCGTACCCGCCCACACCCAGGACCGCGTGGGGGCGGAAGCGGGCCAGGATGGAGGCGCACCTCGCCACGGCGCCGGGGACCGCCGCCAGGGCCCGCAGCCGGGACAGGGGCGAGGTGGCGGCGAAGCCGCTCACGGGGAGGGCCTCGAAGGGGTAGCCCAACCGGGGGGCCAGACGGGCCTCGATGCCCCTCCGGCTTCCGACGAAAAGGATCCGGGTGCCCGGACGCAGGGCGGAGGCGGCCTGGGCCACGGCGAGGCCGGGGAAGAAGTGCCCCCCCGTGCCGCCTCCCGCCACGATCAGCCGGAACCCTCGGTCCATTTCGTCTCTCCAGGGGCGCCCGCCGCCCCGTTCTTCCACGGTCCTCATTCGTGCTGGCTGATGTTGAGGAGGATCCCCAGCCCCGACAACGTCACCACCAGGCTGGAGCCCCCGTACGAGAACAGGGGCAGGGGCATCCCCTTGGTGGGGATGAGGCAGAGGGTCACCAGGATGTGGATGAGGGCCTGCCCGAAGATCCACGCCACGATGCCCGCCGCCGCCAGGGTCCCGAAGGCGTCGGGGGCCCCTTCCACCGCCCGCACGCCCCTCCAGAAAAACCACACGAAGAGCCCCAGAAGGAGAAGGCACCCCACGAGCCCGAAGGTCTCCCCCACCATGGAGTAGATGAAGTCGGTGTGGGGGTGGGGGAGAAAGAGGAGCTTCTGGCTGCCCCCGTCGAACCACTTGCCGAATAGGCCCCCGCTCCCCACGGCGATGAGGGACTGGCTGGCCTGGAAGCCGGCCCCCCGGGGATCGGCGTCGGGGTGGAGGAAGACGGCGATCCGCTGGATCCGGTAGGGGAAGGCCAGGATCAGGATGCCCACCATCACCAGCGCCGCCGCCGCCGCCGGCAGAATCAGCTTCCAAGGAAGCCCCGTGAGAAAGAGCAGGGTTCCCGCCACTAGGCCCAGCACCACCACGGTACCGAGGTCGGGCTGGAGGGAGATGAGCAGGCCGAAGAGGGCCGTGGTCGCGGCCACGGGCAGGAATGTGGCACGGAAATCCCCGCCGGCCTTGAGCCCTCGGTCCAGAACGAAGGCGCAGAAGAGGATGAGCACCAGCTTGGCCGACTCGGAGGGCTGGAGGGTCATCTTCCAGACCCGGATCCAGCGGTGGGAGCCGTTGATGGCCGGCATGAAGAGCACCACCACGAGGAGGAGGGTCTCCACCGCCAGGAGACCGAGGACCACCCGGCGGTCCTTCCAGAAGGTGTAGGGAATCCGCAGGGTGACGAGGAGGGCTCCCATCCCCACGCCCATCCACAGGGCCTGGTGGACGAAGAAGTACATGGGGTCGCCCTTGGACTTGAGGGCCACCACCGACGAGGCGTTGTAGATCATCACCAGCCCCGCCAGCATGAGCAGGAGGACGACGGCGGAGAGCTGGCGGTCGTGGCGGAGGGTCCGGCTCACGGGGCTTCCTCCCCCCGCACCCAGGCGGTGAATTTCCGGCCCCGGTCCTCGAAGTTCTCGAACTCGTCGAAGGAGGCGCAGGCGGGGGAGAGGACCACGCTGTCCCCCGGCTCCGCCAGTTCCAGGGCCCGGCGGGTGGCGGCGGCCAGGCTGTCGAAGCGCTCCACCCTCGGTCCCGCGCCCTTCAGGGCCGCCTCGGCCTTGGCCGCCGCCGCCCCGAAGCAGAGAACCGCCTTGGCGCAGCGCCGGATTTCGGGGAGGAGGACCGCGAAATCGGCGCCCTTGTCCTTGCCGCCGAGGAGGAGGATCACCCCTCGCTCGAAGGCGGTGAGGGCCTTGAGGACGGCGTCGGTGTTGGTGGCCTTGGAGTCGTTGTAGACGTGGGCGCCCTTCACGGTGGCCACGCGCTCCAGCCGGTGGGGCAGGCCCCGGAAGCGGCGCAGGGGCTCGGCCAGCGCCCCCTCCGGGACGCCGGCCAGGCGCGCCGCCAGGCAGGCCGCCAGGGCGTTCTCCAGGTTGTGGAGGCCCGGAAGGGGAAGGTCCGACCGGGAGAAGAGAACCTCCTCGGAACCACCTCGGCGCCAGAGGGCCGCCTCCCTCCGGACGAAGGCCCCCTCCAGAAGCTCCGTCCCCGTGGAGAAGGGGGCCTTTCGGGCGGCGGAGGCGCCGGCCAGTCGGGCCGCCTCGGCGTCGTCGGCCGAGAAGACCGCCCAGTCGGAGGCCTCCTGGTTCCGGAAGACCTGCCCCTTGGCGGCGGCGTAGTCCGCGAAGGAGTCGTACCGGTCCTGGTGGTCGGGGGTCACGTTGAGGAGCACGGCGATGGAGGCCCGGAAGGTGTCCAGGCTCTCCAGCTGGAAGGAGGAGAGCTCCAGCACGTGCCAGGTCTCCTCCGAGTCCTCGGCGACCATGTCGGAGAAGGGGCGCCCCAGGTTCCCTCCCACCCGCACGTCGGGCAGGCGGGAGGCCAGCAGCTCCCCCGCCAGGGTGGTGGTGGTGCTCTTGCCGTTGCTGCCGGTGACGGCCAGGACCCGGCCCCGGGCGTGGCGGAAGGCCCACTCGATCTCGCCGAGGACCGGGATCCCCGCCCGGAGGGCCGTCCGCACCAGGTCCGAGCGGCGGGGCACGCCGGGGGAGAGGATCACCGCCTCCACCCCCTGGAGGAGGTTGGGGGACATGCTCCCGCCGTAGAAGAGCAGGCCCCGGGCCAGAAGGGGGGAGAGGTCCACCGAGAGCCCGTCGCTGGTGGCGATGTCGCAGGCGGTGACGGCGTGGCCTTGCTCCAGGGCCAGTTTCGCCGCCGCGAATCCCGACTTCCCCATGCCCGCCACCAGCACCTTCACCGCTCTCCTCCTACCGGATCTTCAAGGTGGCCAGCCCCAGGAGGGCGCAGAGGATGGCCAGGATCCAGAAGCGGACCACCACCTGCGTCTCCTGCCACCCTCCGAGCTCGAAGTGGTGGTGCAGGGGGGCGCACCGGAAGATCCGCTTCTGGTTTCGAAAACGGTACGACGCCACCTGGAGCAGGACCGACAAGGCCTCCGCCACGAAGAGCCCCCCCACCACCACCAGCAGGATCTCCTGCTTGATGATGAGGGCCAGGGTCCCGATGGCGGCCCCCAGGGCCAGGGACCCCACGTCCCCCATGAAGACCTGCGCCGGGTGGGCGTTGAACCAGAGGAAGCCCAGGCTGGCCCCCACCAAGGCCGCGGCGAAGACCGCCAGTTCCCCCGTGTCCTTGACGTACGGGATGCCCAGGTAGCCGGCGATGATGGTGTTGCCGGCGGCGTAGGCCAGGATGGCGTAGGTGGAGGCGGCGATGAGGGTGCACCCGATGGCCAGCCCGTCCAGGCCGTCGGTGAGGTTCACCGCGTTGGAGGAGCCCACGATCACGAGGACGGCGAAGGGGATGAAGAAGAGGCCCAGGTCCGGCCGGAAGTTCTTGAAGAAAGGCACCGTGAGGGTGGTCTCCCACCCTCCGCTCCGGGCCAGGAGGTAGAGGGCGGTGGCGGAGGCCAGCGCGCAGAGGATCTGGAGGGAGAGCTTCTGCCTCGCCGTGAGCCCCAGGTTCCTCCGGCGGCGCATCTTGAGGTAGTCGTCGGCGAACCCGATGGCGCCGAAGGTCAGGGTGGTGAGGACGAGGACCCAGAAGAGGGGCGACTCCCACCGACTGCACAGGAGCACCGCCGCGAAGAGGGCCAGGAGGATGAGCACCCCGCCCATGGTGGGGGTCCCGGCCTTGGCCTGGTGGGCCTTGGGCCCCTCCTCCCGGATGTACTGGCGGAGGTTCAGCCGCTTGAGGGCCTCGATGACGTTCGGCCCCAGGAGGAGGCTCAGGAGGAGGGCGATGGCGATGGCCAGAGCCCCCCGGAAGGTGATGTACCGGAAGAGCCGAAGCGCGCCCCAGTGTTCCTGCAGGGGGTACAGCAGGTAGTAGAGCATCAGCTCCCCTTTCCTTCCCGGAGGGCCCGCACGAGACCGTCCAGGCCCACCCCGCGAGATCCCTTCACCAGCAGGACGTCCCCGGGGGCGAGGCGTTCCGTGATCCAGGGAACTCCCTCGGCCCAGGCTTCCACGTGAAGCCATTCCCCGCCGCACGGGGCGAAGCCCCGGGCCATCTCCCCGGCGTTCTCCCCTCCCACGCAGAGAAGAACCCGCACTCCCGCCTCCGCCGCCTTCCGCCCCGCCTCCCGGTGGAGTTCCGGGCCCTCGGGCCCCAGCTCCAGCATTTCCCCCAGGACCGCCACGGGACGCCGCTCCAGGGCGCGGAGGGACATGAGGGCCAGGGCGAGGGCGGCGGGGTTGGAGTTGTAGGAGTCGTCCAGGACCAGGACGTCTCCCGGCAGGAGGAACCGCTCGCCCCGGTGGGCGGCGGGGCGCGCTTCGGCGGCGGCGGCCGCCGCCTCGCCCAGCGGCAGCCCCATCTCCGCCGCCAGGCAGGCGGCCCCGGCGAAGTTCAGCAGGTTGTGGCTCCCCAGAAGGGGAAGGAGACCTTCGGCCCGCCGGCCCTTTCCCTCCAGCACGAAGGGGACCCCCGCCGGGGAGGGCTTTTCCCGCGGAAGGACCCGGAGGTCCGCCGCCGCGGAGAAACCGTAGGAAGCCCGGCGGAAGCCCGGGGGCAGCGGGAGGTCGGCGAGGAGCGGGTCGTCGGCGTTGAGGACGGCGAGGCTCCCGGGGGCGGCGTGGCAAAGGACGCGGGCCTTCTCGTCCCGGATGGCCTCGAGGGAGGGAAAGAACTCCAGGTGGACCTTCTGGATGGTGGTGAAGAGAACCGCCGTGGGGGCCGCCAGGGGGGCCAGGCTCTCCATTTCCCCCGGGTGGCTGATGCCCAGCTCCAGCACCCAGAAGCGGGCGGAGAGGTCCCCGTCCAGTAGGGTCTCGGGGAGGCCCAGGAGGTTGTTGCGGTTTCCGGAGGTGGCGTGGACGGGCCCCAGGCGCCTCAGGAGCGCCGCGGCCATCTCCTTGGTGGTGGTCTTGCCGCAGGACCCCACCACGGCGGCCACCTCCCCCCCGAAGGCCCCTCTGGCCATTCGGCCGAGCCTCCGGACCGCCTCCTCCACCGAGGGAACGAGGAGGGCGGCCATGCCCTGCGGGAGGGAGACTTCCCGCTCCACCAGGGCGGCGGCGGCGCCGTGGCGCCGGGCGTCCTCCAGGTGGTCGTGGCCGTCGGTCCGCGAACCTCTGAGGGCGGCGAAGAGGCACCCCTCGAAGCAGCTCCGGGAATCGAGGCGGAGGCCGGAGAGGGCCAGGCCGGGCGGGCCGGCGAGGACCCGTCCCGCCGCCTCCTGGGCGGCCTCTTCCAGGGTGAAGGTCAGCCGCGCCATCCCATCTCTCCCAGGAGCTCGCGAACGACGGTGGGGTCGTGGAAGGGACGGACCTCCCCCCCCGCCGTCTGGGTCCGCTCGTGGCCCTTTCCGGCCACCACCACCACGTCTCCGGGAAGGGCCATGGAGAGGGCCTCCCGGATGGCCTCCCGGCGGTCCAGGATCCGCAGGTACCGCTTTCCCGGCCCCAATTCGGGGCGGATCCCCGCCTCCACCTCTTCGGCGATGGCCGCGGGGTCCTCGGAGCGGGGGTTGTCGGAGGTGAGGACCGCCACGTCGGAGAGGCGGGCCGCCACCGTCCCCATGAGGGGGCGCTTGGTCCGGTCGCGGTCGCCCCCGCAGCCGAAGACGGTGATCAGCCGCTTGGGCTTCAGGTCCCGGAGGGTGGTGAGGAGGTTCTTCAGGGCGTCGTCGGTGTGGGCGTAGTCCACCACCGCCGTGAAGGGCTGGCCGGCACAGACCCGCTCCACCCGTCCGGGCACCCCCGCCAGGGCCTCGATCCCCGCGGTGGCCTGCTCCGGGGTGGCTCCGGCGGCCAGGGCCGAGGCCACCGCCACGAGAAGGTTCTGGAGGTTGAAGGCGCCCAGGAGGGGGGAGCGCACCTCCACGGGTCCGAAGGGGGTGGCGAAGCGGCCGGAGATTCCGGAGAGGTCCATGGAGATTTTCTGGGGGCGGACGTCCGCCGGCCGGGAGAACCCCACGGTGAGCAGGCGCCGCCCCTCCACCTCCGAGGCGAGGCGCAGCCCGTAGGGGTCCTCCAGGTTCAGGACCGCCGTTCCCTCCGGGGCGAGGAGGGAGAAGAGGCGGCGCTTGGCCTGGAAGTACTCCTCCATGCTCAGGTGGAAATCCAGGTGGTCCCGCGTGAGGTTGGTGAAGGCCGCCACGGTGAAGGAAAGGTCCGAGACCCGGTGGAGGGCGAGGGAGTGGGAGGAGACCTCCATGACGCCGAAGGGGACCCCCCCTTCGTGGAGGGTCTTCAGCCACCGGTGGATGTGGTGGGCCTCGGGGGTGGTCCGCTCGGCGGGGCGGAGCCCTTTCCCGTCGTCGTACTCGATGGTGCCCAGCATGCCGGCGCCGCCGGCGGTGCCGAGGATGCTCCGGAGGAGGTAGGCGGTGGTGGTCTTGCCGTTGGTCCCCGTCACCCCGACGAGCTTCACCTTCAGCCCGCGGGTCCGGTACACGGCGGCGGAAGCGGCGCTGAAGGCCTCCCGGTCCCGGGGGCAGACCACCCAGGGGATTCCCGACCACGGTTCCTCGGGACCGGCGTGGGCGAAGATGGCCGCCGCCCCCCGCTCCGCCGCCTCGCGGGCGAAGACCCGCCCGTCCTTCCGAAAGCCCCGGAGGGCGAAGAAGGCCTCCCCCGGCCGGACCTCCCGGGAGTCGCAGGTGACCCCCGTGAGGGAGACCTCCGGGTCCCCCAGCACCAGGGAGTGGGGCACCACGGCCAGGAGGTCCTTGAGCCGGATCCCCTTCCTCGTCATGGTCTCCCCCCCTGGAAGGCCATCTCGGTGGGCACAGGCGCCTCGGGGTAGGAGAGGCGCTTCAAGGCGAAGGCCATGATCCGCGCGAAGGCGGGGGCCGACACGGAACCCCCGTAGATGCGCCCCAGCGGCTCGTCCACCATGACCAGGACCACCGCCTTCGGGTTTTCCGCCGGCGCGAAGCCCACGAAGTACGCGATGAACAGTTTCCGCCCGTCGGAGCTCTTCATCCCCAGCTTCTGAGCGGTTCCCGTCTTGCCCGCCACGGCGACGCCGGGGAGGGCCGCCTTCTTCCCCGTCCCGTCCTCCACCACCCGGCACAGGGCCCGGGTGAGGTCCGCGGCGGTGGAGGCCTTCAGGACCCTCTCGAAGGGCGGCACCGGGGCGTCGGCCCAGAGGCGGGGGGCCACCTTGAGCCCCCCGGAAGCCACCGCGGCGTAGGCCAGCGCCAGCTGGAGGGGCGTGACCCTCAGTTCCTGGCCGAAGGAGAGGGACGGCAGGGAGAGGGCCGACCACTCCTTCGGGGGCCTCAGCCTCCCGGCCACCTCGCCGCTAAGGTGGAGGGGGGTCACCTCGCCGAAGCCCAGCCGCCGCATGTAGGCGTAGAGAGCCTCGGGCCCCACGGCCATGCCGATGCGGGCCGCCCCGACGTTGGAGGAGTGCTGGAGGACCTCCTCCACCGTGTAGACGGACTTCACGGGAGGCTCGTCGTCGTGGATGGTCTTGGGGCCCACCGTGAGGGTTCCGTTCCCCACCACCACCGGGTCGTAAAGGGAGAGGCGTCCCGTGTCCAGGGCCGCCGCCAGGGTGACGAGCTTGAAGGTGCTACCCGGCTCGTAGGAGTCGGTGACCGCGCGGTTCCGCCAGGCGCTGCGGGGGGAGTCCGCCGGCCGGTTGGGGTCGAAGGAGGGGGCGACGGCCATGGCCAGGATGGACCCGTCCCGGGGGTCCAGGACCAGGGCCACCCCGTCCAGGGCGTGAAGCTCCTCCACCGTGGAGGAAAGGACCTCCTCGCAGACGCTCTGGAGGGGCAGGTCGATGGTGAGGCGGACGGTGCGCGGGGGCGGGTCCACCTGGGGGGCCACCTCCACGGGGATGAGCCTCGTGGGCTTGGCGTCGCGGAAGACCACGTAGCGCCGCACGCCCCCCATGAGTTCCTTGTTCCAGTGGTGTTCGAGGCCCGCCAGCCCCGCGTCGGTGCCCATGCACCCGAGGAGGTTGGCGGCGGCCCGGCCGTTGGGGTAAAACCGGCCCGCCTCGTCCATGATCCTGACACCGGGAAAACGTTCGCAGAGGGCCTTGGCCTCCGGGTACTTCTGGAAGGGAACCTTCCGCGCCAGCCAGGTGAACTTCCGGCGGGTCTGCAGGTCGCGGAGCACCGCCGAGGCCTGCCGCTCCGAGAGGAGGGCCACCGCCCGGGCCAGGCCTTCCTTGTCGGCGATCTTCTGGGGGTCGAAGGTGTAGAGGGAGGGGCAGAGGGTGCTGGCGGCCAGGACGAAGCCGTTCCGGTCCACGAGGTTCGCCCGGGGCATATCCACCTCGATGATCTCCTGGGCCTGGTTCCGGGCCACCTCGGCGTAGCGGCCCCCCTCGAGGACTTGGAGCTGGAGGAGGCGCAGGAAGACCCCGAGGACCAGGAGGGCCACCCCCCCCAGGAGGTACCGCGTGCGGTCGGGCAGAAAGACCCCCTTCACGGCCGCCTCCTCGGGTTGGCTGGAGTGGAACGGCCCTGCGGGGGGCGGTGGGAGGCTTCGGCCTGTGCGCCGGCCTCCGGCTCCGGCGGGGGAACGCCCACCGTCCATTCCTGGGGGTCTTCCTCCACCATGCCCAGTTTTTCGCGGGCCACCCGCCGGACCTCCTGGGGAGCCAGCAGGGAAGCCTTCACGAGGGCCAGCCGGTCCCGCTCCCGGGAGAGGAGGGTGCGCTCCTCCACCAGCCGGGAGAGGCGGTATTCGGCCTCGATGTGGCGGGAGGCCAGGTGCACGTAGAGGGCGACGGGGGCGAAGGCCGCGGCGGCCAGGGCGAAGATGCGGAAGAGGTCGGCCGTTCCCCGGCGGTCGGGGAGGCGGATGGGTTCGTTTCGGATGGGGGCGGCGTTCATCGCTTCACCGCCACGCGCAGGCGTGCGCTCCGAGAGGCGGGGTTGGCCGCCACTTCCGCCGGGGAGGGGCGCAGGGCCTTCCGGTGGGGAAGGTCCACCCGCGGCAGGCGGCCGCAGGTGCAGGCGGGCAGGCGGGGCGGGCAGACGCAGCCCCGGGCCAGGCTCCTCAGGGTTTCCTTGACGGGACGGTCCTCCAGGGAATGGTAGGCGAGGATGGCCAGCCTTCCCCCCGGCCGGAGGGCCTCCACGGCCTTCTCCACGAAGGCGGCCAGCCCTCTCAGCTCGTCGTTGACGGCGATGCGGAGGGCCTGGAAGGTGCGGGTGGCGGGGTGGAGCCGCCCCCTGGCCCGGACGGGGACCGCCGACTCCACGATCTGCGCCAGCCTCGCGGCGCTTTCGATGGGGGCCTCCCGCCGGGCGGCGGAGATGGCCCGGGCGATGGGCCGGGCGAAGGGCTCCTCGCCGAACTCTCTGAGGAGTCTGGAGAGCTCCTCCTCGGAAAGCCGGGCCAGAAGCTCCGAAGCCGGTTCGCCTTGGGAGGGGTCCATCCGCATGTCCAGCGCCCCTTCGTCTCGAAAGCTGAAGCCCCTATGGGATTTGAGCTGGTACGAGCTCACCCCCAGGTCCGCCAGGATCCCCGTGGGCGCCTCCGGGAGCAGGGCGCTCCAGCCCTCCACGTCCCGAAAATCGCCCTGGAAGGTCCGGAGGCGGTCCCCGAAGGGGAGGAGCCGTTTCCTGGCCAGCGCCAGGGCGCCGCCGTCCCGGTCCACCCCCAGGAGGCGCACGGAGGGCGACGCCTCCAGAAGGGCCTCGCCGTGGCCGCCCAACCCCAGGGTGCAGTCCACGAACCAACCACCCTCGGAAGGCCGAAGGGCTTCAACCACCTCCCGCACCATCACCGGAACGTGGAGGGGTTCCGCTTCCATCCTTGGCCTCCCGAATGATCCGCGACACGTAGCGAACGGCCTCCTCGGTGAGGGGGTCCTTCGCCTCGAACTCGTTCAGGACCTCTTCGTTCCAGACCTCCAACAGCCCCGTCCCCAGGCCGATGACCATGACGTCGCCGTCCATGCGGGTGTGCTTCCGGATGTGCTGGGGGATGAAGAGGCGCCCCTGGGCGTCCACCTCCTGCTCGTCCCCCCAGCGGCCCACGGTGGTGAGGAAGCGGTTCACCAGGGGGTCCTCGGCGTACTGGCCGTCCCGAAGGGCCTTCTCGATGCGCAGCCACTCGGCCAGGGGGTAGACTTTCAGGGCGGGGGAACCGAAGGAGGTGATGAAGACCTGGGCGCCGTAGCGTTCGCGGAGGGGCTCCCGGAACTTGCTGGGGATCTTCAGCCGCCCCTTTTCGTCGATCTTGGCCGCGGCGCTTCCCCGGAACATGGCACCCCTCGCTGGGAATCCTCGTGGCTCCAAGGGTCCGGAGGTCCGGTCCACTTTGGTCCACTTTGGTCCACATGGGAAGAATAGGGCGCCGCCGGAGGCTTGTCAAGGGGCGGGGGAAGACGGGCGGAAGGCGGAAGTCGGAAGGGGGAAGGCGAAAGGCGGAAGTGACGGCAGCGCCCCCGAAGATGGCGGGAATCTCCGGGGGTGCGCTACACTCCCGGCGGGAGGTTCCATGATCTACCGCCTCAAGGCCCGCTTCCAGCTCGGGGTCCGGGGCCTCGCGGGGAACTGGATGAGCCCCGACATGGCCCTCTTCGGCGGGGGGGCGGTGACCCTCCTGTGCGGGGCGGCCCTCTACGCCGGCCTGTCCCTTCCGGGATGGAGGCCCCTGTTGCTGGCCGTCCCGCCCCTGCTCCTCCTCCGCATGGCCCTCAACGCCCTGGACGGCATGCTGGCCCGGGAGCGGGGCCGGGCCTCGGCCCGGGGCGAAGTGCTCAACGAGGCCCTGGACGTGGTGGGGGACACGGCGGCCTACGGCGTCCTGTACTTCGTTCCCGAATCGCCCCGCCTGGCGGTGGTCCTTCTCCTCCTGGCCACGTGGGCGGCGGAGTTCTTCGGCGTCCTCGGCAAGGGCCTGCCCGGGGGAGTCCGCCGCTACGAGGCGCTCTTCGGCGGCAAGCCGGACCGCGCCTTCTGGGTGGCCCTTCTCGCCCTCCTCCTCTTCTTCCGCCCGGCATGGTGGCGGTGGGCGGGGGTCTACCTCGGCGCCGTGGCGGCCTTGGCGGCGGCAACGGCCGTCTGGCGCGCCTGGGCGGCGGTCCGGGAGGCCCGGGGGCGGGCCTACGACGCCCGGACCTCCCTCGGCCGATGAAGCGCTTGAAAAAGCTCCTCCTGCCCGCCGCACTCCTCGCCTTCGCGGGCTGGGAAATGGGCCGGCGGGGGGAGGGCGCCACGCTCGCCCTCCTCCTGGGCGTGACGGCGCTCCTCCTCTTCTTCACCGCCGTTTCGGCCCTCCTTCGGTGGAAGAAGGCTTCCCTGGCGGAGGAGGTCTCCGCCCGGACCGAAACGTGGTGGTTCATGGCGGCCGTCTTCCTGACCGCCTTCGCGACGCACCGGCTGGTCTCCTTCCTCTTCCTGGGGTTCCTCTGCTTCTCGGCGCTCCGGGAGTACTTCTCCCTGCTTCCCATGGGCGAAAAGGCGGGGGACAAGACCCTCTCCTTTCGCGACCGCCCCTCCATCCTGCTGGCCTACCTGACGGTCCCCGCCTCCCTCTGGGCGGCCTACGTCCGCTGGTACGAGCTGTTCATCATCCTCGTGCCGGTCTACTTCTTCCTGCTCACCCCCATCCTCTTCGTGGTCCAGGACCGGACGGAGGGGGCCCTCCGCTCCCTGGGCATGGTCTCCCTGGGAACCCTCTTCTTCGCCTTCTGTCTGGGCCATGCCCTTTTCCTCGTGAACCTGGGGGCCATGGTCCTCTTCTTCTGCTTCTTCCTGACGGAACTTCGGGACGTGGCGGCCTTCTGGGTGGGGGGCGGCTTGAGGGCCGTCGTCTCGCGCCTGGGGGAGGGGACGCTGCGAAGGGTCCTCTCCCGGCCCGTGGCCCCCACCATCAACCCCCGCAAGACGTGGGCCGGAGGCCTGACCACCGCCGTACTGACCTCCCTGCTGGCCCTGGCCCTGGTTCCCCTCCTTCCTCCGCTGAACGGAACCCCGGTGGACCCGCTCTTCGGGGCGGCGGCGGGGCTGGCCATCGGGGTGCTGGGCTTCTTCGGCGACCTGGTCTTCGGGATGGTGAAGCGGGACCTCCACGTCAAGGACACGGGAACGCTCCTTCAGGGCCACGGGGGGATCATCGACCGGGTCAACGGTCTCGTCTTCACCGTCCCCGCCACCTTTCACCTCTTCTACTGGCGGTACTTCTAAGGAGGCGCCGTGCGGGCGGCCGTCCACGGGTTGATCCGTCTCTTGCTGCTCCTGCTTTTCGGGGCCCGGGCCGGGGACCCCGTGGAGGACGAACAGGCCGTCGTGGTGGGGAACCACGACACCCACCTGGACGTCTTCCTGCTCTTTTCCCTCTTCCCCCTCCGGCGCGTCGGAAAGGTCCGCGCGGTGGCCGCCGAGGACTACTTCGGCAAAGGCCTTCGGGGGCTTCTGGCCCGGCTCCTCTTCCGCACCCTGCTCATCCCCCGGGGGAGCGGGGACCCGCTGAAGGCGCTGGAGCCGGTGCGGCAGGCCCTCCGCCGGGGGGAGTCCCTCGTGGTCTTTCCCGAGGGCACCCGGGGGGAACCGGGGGTCCTGCTGCCCTTCAAGTCGGGCATCGGGTCCCTCATGGAGGAGTTCCCCCGGATCCCCGTGTACCCGGTGGCCCTGCGGGGGGTGGAGCGCACCCTCCCCAAGGGGGGGGTCTTTCCGGTACCCTTCGTGGTGGAGATCCGGAGGCTCCCCAGGGTGACGGGAGAGGAGATGGCGGCGAAGTTCGGTCCCTCCTGCCGGAAGGCCATCGCGCAAGAACTCCGCCGAAGGATCGCGGAGGCCCTGGCCGGAGAGGAGAACCCCGGGCCCTGCGCCGGCGAGGACCGGCCGTGAGCCGCCGCGCCTACGCCGAAGCCCAGCGCGCCGCCGGACGGCTCGTGGCCGCCGTCCTTCCGGCCCGCTACCCCCCGGAGGTCCTCTGGGCCCACGACGTGGTTCCCGTGGAGGTGTGGGACCCCCCGGCCCCCGCGGAGGTGGCCGGCGCCCACCTGCCGCCCATGGTTTGCTCCGTGGTCCGCCGAGGCCTCGCGCTCCTCTCGGCCTCTCCGCCGGTGGACCTCCTGCTCTTTCCCCACACCTGCGACTCCCTCCAGAACCTCTCCACCCTCCTGCCGGACCTTCTGGGGGAGAGGCGCCCCTGCCTCTTCTTCTACCCGCCGCGGGGGCCGGCGGGGGATTGCGGACGCGCCTTTCTCCTCGAGGAGGTCCGGTCCCTCTTCCGAAACCTCGACGCCGTGGCGGGGGAGCCTCCCCCCCACCGCCTTCGGGAAGCGGTGCGGTGGGCGCGGGAGCGGGACGAGGCGCTGCGCGGCCTCTACGACGCCCGGGCTCGGGGACAGCTGGACGCCCCCGCCGAGGAGTTCTACCGGGCGGTCCGGCGGACGGAGTACCTCTGGCCGGAGGAGGCGTCGGAGGAACTCCTCGCCTTCCGGCGGGAGCGGGCGGGGCGCCGCCCGGCGGGGGTTCCCCTGGTCCTGTCGGGGGTCCTGCCGGCGCCGATGGATTTCCTGCGCCGCCTGGACGAGCGGGGGCTCGCGGTGGTGGAGGACGATTTTCTGGGGCTGGGCCGGCGCTTCCCCCGCAGGGCCCCCGACCTCCCGGACGATCCCCTGGAGGCGGCGGCGGGGCGGCTCCTCGCCCTCCCCCCCTGTCCCACCCAGGGAGCGCCCCATTCCTCCCGTCTGGCCTTCCTGGAGGAGCTGGCGCGGCGGTCCTCCGCTCGGGCGGTGGTCTTTCTCGCCCTCAAGTTCTGCGAACCCGAGCTCTTCGACATCCCCTTCCTGGCGGAGGGCCTCAGGGAACGGGGCCTGCCCGCCCTGGTCCTGGAAACCGAGCCGGGGGGCGAAACGCCCGCCGCCCTGCTCACCCGCCTGGAGGCTTTCGTGGAGTCCCTGCCGTGACGCTCGTCCGGGAAGCGCGGTACCGCCTGATGAAGGACCTGGTCCTCCCCGCGGCGCTGAGGGCGCGGGAAGGCAGGCGGAGGGCCCGGAAGGCGGACCCGCTCTTCGGCCCGCCCCTGAAAAGCGGGGCCGAGCTCAAGCGGATCATGGCCCGCCACTACGCCCTGGCGAGGTACGCCAAGGGGGCGCGCCCCGTGGCCTACGTCACCAGCGGCGCCCCGGTGGAACTGCTGAGGCCGCTGGGCTTCTACACCCTCTACCCCGAAAACCACTCGGCCCTCTGCGGGGCGCGGAAGGTGGGGGACCGAATGGCGCTCCACGCCGAGGCCCGGGGCTTTTCGCCGGACCTGTGCTCCTACGCCCGGATCGACCTGGGCCACGCCTTCTCCGGCGAGTCGCCGGCGGGGGAGTTGCCGCCTCCGGACCTCCTCTTCTGCACCACCAACATCTGCCAGACGGTGATGTACTGGTTCAAGGCCCTGGCCCACCACCACCGGGTTCCGCTGGTGGTCCTGGACACCCCGTACCTCCACGGCGGCCGGGAGGAGGGCCCGGCCCTCCGCTACTTCCGGGACCAGATGGTGGAGGCGGTTCCCCGGCTGGAGCGCGTCGCCTGCCGGGACTTCGAGGAGGGCCGGTTTCTCGCCGCCCTGGAGTCCTCCCGGCGCGCCTCCCTGCTCTGGGGAAAGGTCCTGGAGACCCTGAAGGCCCGGCCGGCGCCCCTCACCATCTTCGACGCCTTCGTGCACCTCATGCCGGTGGTCTCCCTGAGGGGCCTGCCGGTGTGCGAGCGGTACTACGAGGGGCTCCTCGCCGAGGCGGAGGAGCGGGTTCGGCGGGGCGTGGCCGCGGTGCCGGGGGAGCGCTTCCGTCTCCTGTGGGACAACATCGCCATCTGGTTCGCCCTGGGTTCCCTCGCCCGCCTCTTCGCCCGGGCTGGGGCCGTCCCCGTGGCGGCGACCTACACCCACGCCTGGGCGGAAACGGTCCAGGATCTCGAGGAGACGGACCCCTTCGACGGCCTGGCGAAGGCCTACGGCCGCATCTTCCTCAACCGCGACCTGGCCCACCGCCGGGACCTTCTCCTCACCCTGGCCCGGGAGTACGGCGTGCACGGCGTGGTCTTTCACTCGGCCAGGTCCTGCAAGCCTTACTCCATCGGCCAGTACGACATGCGGGGCGCCCTGGAGGCTCAGCTCCCCCTGAGGACGGTGGTCCTGGAGGCGGACATGGCCGACGGCCGCGTCTGGTCGGAGGCCCAGGCCGAGACCCGGCTCCAGGCCTTCTTCGAATCCCTGGAGAGGTGAGGATGGACTGCTTCGCCGGCGTGGACGTGGGGAGCCAGGCGGCCAAGGCGGTGGTCCTGGACGGGGAGGGCCGCCTCTTGGGGCGGGCCCTGTTGGACACCGGCCCCGATTTCGGGAGGAGCGCCCGGCGGGCGCTGGAGGAGGCCCTTTCTCAGGCCGGCGCGCCGAGGGAGTCGGTGCGGGTGCTGGTGGGAACGGGCTACGGCCGGGCCTCGGTGCCCGGGGCCCACCGGGCCATCACCGAGATCACCTGCCACGCCAGGGGGGTGGCGTGGCTCTTCCCCGAGGCCCGGCTCCTCCTGGACGTCGGCGGGCAGGACAGCAAGGCCGTCCGCCTGGGACCCGGCGGGAAGGTGGAGGGCTTCGCCATGAACGACAAGTGCGCCGCGGGGACGGGGAAGTTCCTCTCGGTGCTGGCCCAGAGCCTGGGGACGGGAATCGAGGGCCTGGGGCCGGCGGGGCTGAGGGCCTCCAAGGAGCTGCACCTCTCCAGCACCTGCACCGTCTTCGCGGAGAGCGAGGTCATCTCCCTCCTCTCCCGCGGGGAGTCGGTCCCCGACGTGGCCCACGCCGTCCACGCGGCCATGGCGAGAAGGCTCGTGGGGCTGGTCCGCCAGGCGGGCCTCCAGGAACCGGCGGTCTTCACGGGGGGAGGGGCCTTGAACGCCGACCTGGTCCGCTCCGTGGAAGGTGCCTTGGGGATTCGCTTCCGCATCCCCGAGGAGCCGGCCTTCACGGGGGCGCTGGGGGCGGCGCTCCTGGCGCGGGAGGCGGCGCTGGCGCCTTCGCCCCGGTGAGACGGCCCCTCTCGACGCCTCTCGCAACTTCCTCACGCTTCCGGCGTATACTCCCCTCTGACGTTTCGAGGGAACCCCTTTCCCCGCAAGAAAGGAAGGACCATGACGAAGATGCTTCTGCTCCCCACCCTGGCGGGCCTGCTCCTCCTCGGCGCCGCCGTGAACGCCCTCTCCGCCGAACGGACGGAGATCCCCGAGAAGTACCAGTGGAAGCTCACCGACATCTACCCCACGGAGGCCGCCTGGGACCAGGCCAAAAAGAACATCGAGAATCGGATCCCTCAGATGGCCGCCTTTCAGGGCCGCCTGGGCGAATCGGCGGGGACCCTGTACGCCGCCCTCTCCACCATGGCCGACCTGGACAAGGAACTCTCCCGCCTCCTCTCCTACGCCTCCATGCGCTACGACCAGGACACCCGCGTGGCCGCCAGCCTGGAGCGCCTGCAGGCCGGCGAGCAGGTGGCCGCGCGATTCGGCGCCGCCGTCTCCTACATCCGGCCGGAGATCCTCTCTCTGGATCCGGCCCGGGTGGAGGCCTTCGTGCAGGAAGAGCCCCGCCTGAAGGACTACAAGCCCTACCTCGACAACATCCTGAGGATGAAGGACCACACCCTCTCGCCCGCCGAAGAGCAGGTGGTGGCCCGGGCCCTGGGCCAGATGGGGGGAACCGCCGACGCCGTCTACGGCATCTTCACCAACGCCGACCTGCCCTACCCCGAGGTGGAGCTTGTAAGCGGCGAGAAGGTCCGCATGGACGCCGCCGCCTACACCAAGTACCGCGCGGCGGCCAACCGGGAAGACCGGATGCGGGTCTTCCGGGCCTTCTGGGGCAAGTACGCCGAGTTCAAGAGGACCCTGGGCACCACCCTCTACTCCGCGGTGAAGGGCCACATCTTCACCAAGGAGGTGAGGAAGTACGACTCCTGCCTCCAGGCTTCCCTGGACCGGAACAACATCCCCGTGGCGGTCTACGACCAGCTCATCGCCGACGTCCACAGGAACCTTCCGGTCCTCCACCGGTACCTCCGCCTCCGCCAGAAGATGATGGGACTGGACCAGCTCCGCTACGAGGACCTTTACGCCCCCATCGTCTCCAAGGTGGACCTCGCCTACACCCCCGAGGAGGCCATGAAGCTCACCCTGGACGCCTGCGCCCCCCTGGGCCCCGAGTACGTCGTCGCCTTGCGGAAGGGCTACGAGAGCGGGTGGGTGGACTTCATGCCCTCCACGGGCAAGCGCTCCGGCGCCTACAGCAACGGCTCCTGCTACGACGTGCACCCCTTCCAGCTCCTCAACTTCATGGGGACCTACGAGGACGTCTCCACGCTGGCCCACGAGTCGGGCCACTCCATGCACTCCTACCTCTCCAACAAGAACCAGCCGTACGTCACCGCCGACTACTCCATCTTCGTCGCCGAGGTGGCCTCCACCCTCAACGAAAACCTCCTGCTTCACCACATGCTGAGGAACACGAAGGACGACGCCGTCCGGCTCTACCTCCTGGGGTCGGCCCTCGACAACATGCGGCAGACCCTCTTCCGCCAGACCCTCTTCGCCGAGTTCGAGAAGACCATCCACGACATGGCCGAGCGGGGGGAGACGCTGTCGGGCGACAACCTGAGCGCCCTGTACCTCAAGCTCCTGAGGGAGTACTACGGCCACGACCAGGGGATCTGCGCCGTGGACGACCTCTACGGCGTCGAGTGGGCGTACATTCCCCACTTCTACTACAACTTCTACGTCTACCAGTACGCCACCAGCCTCACGGCCTCCACCTACATCGCCGACGCCATCCGGCAGGAGGCCCAGGGGAAGAAGCCCTCCACCCGGACCCGGGACGCCTACCTGAAGATGCTCTCCTCCGGTTCCTCCAAGTACCCCATCGAGCTGCTCCGGGACGCCGGCGTGGACATGACCACCAGCGCCCCCTTCGACGCCGCCATGCGGGAGATGAACCGGATCATGGACGAGATGGAGGCCATCCTCGCCCGGCACAAGAAGTGATCCCGGCGCCGCCCGCCTTTCTTGACAGGGAGGGGGGCCGTTGATAGATTCGGGGGGGCCGAGAGGCCCCCTCGGCCGGGGTTTCAGCGGCCCCGGTTCGAGGCGTTGTCCGGCGTCGGGGCCCGCGGGACCCGACGGGAACCGTTCGCCCCGCCCCCCGCGCCGAAGGGGCCCGGGGGGCGCGGCCCGGGCGGGCCAGGGAGGGAGGAACCGCCGGGCCCCAAACCTTTCCCCCACCCGCCGGCGGGACCGGCGGATCCCCCCAGGAGGCACCCCATGAGCGAAGAGACCCCGCGCCCCGACGCCGCTGAGACCGAAGCGGCCGCCCCCGAAGCCGCGTCCGCCCTGACGGCGATGGAAGCCGCCCCGGCCGATTCGGCCGCCGCGCCGGCACCGGCCGCCACGGCCTCCGCCCCGCCGGCTCCGCCCGAGGAGCCCCCCGGGGCCCCAGAATCCTCCGTGGAGGCCGAGGCGGCGGAGGTCCCCGCCCAGGCCCCCGCCCTGGAGCCGGAGGCGGAGGCGGAGGAAAAGGCGGTGAAGAAAGGGCCCGAGCTGGACCGGGAGCGGTGGCTCCAGCTGGCCCGTGCCAACGCCGAGGTCATCCGGGCGGAGATCGTCAAGTTGAAGGAGCACCTCTCCCGGGAGCCCCGTCCCTCCTTCGCGGAGTTCTGGGCCCACGCCCGGGAGGTCACCTCCATGTTCAAGACCTTCCGCCCCATGGAGGCCAAGGAGCGGGAGGCCCTCTGGGCGGAGTTCCACGCCTTCTGCGAGGCGACGAGAACGTTCCAAGAGGGGGAGCGCCAGAAGGTCCGGGAGGAGTCCCGCGCCAAACGGACCCTCATCGAGGAGAAGATCGCCGCCGCCGGGGCCTGCCTCTCCCCCGACGCGGGGGAGGAGGCCCTGGCCCGCGCCCAGTCCCTCCTCTCCGAGGCGCTGAACCTCATGAAGACCCACCCCGCCGCCGGGGCCGCCGCCGGGACCGCCGCCGAAGAGGGGCCGGAGGCGGAGACCGTCCAGAAGCCGGAGATGGACGCCCGGCTCATCCGGGAGGACCGGGAGGCCTGCTGGTCCCGGTGGGTGGAGGTCCGGGAAGCGGTGAAGACCCGGCGCCGGGAGATCCGGAACCTGGTGCTGGGGGCCCTCAAGGCCCGGGCCGAAGGGTTCCTGGAAAGCGCCGGCGGGGACGACCCCCACGGCGTCCAGGCCTCCATCCGCGCCTTCCAGGGGGAGGTGAAGGAGGCCCCCCTGCCGCCCTCCGACAAGGAGCGAATCCGCACCATCCTGCGGGCCGCCTGGAAGCGGGCCTCGGAGCGCATCGAGGCCTTGAAGGAGGAGCGCCGCCAGAAGCACGCCGAGTGGTTGTCCCGGATGACCGAGCACCTCACCCGGTGGGAGGCGGCCCTCTACAAGAACGAGGACCTCCTCGCCAGGATCCGGGCGGAGGTGGAGGACCTGGAACGGCGGATTCAGGGGGCCCGGGAGCCGAGCGCGGCCGAGCGCTTCAAGGGGTGGCTGGAGGAGAAGCGCAAGCGCCTCGCCGGGGTGGAGGCCACCCACGCCGAGCTGGCGGAGAAGATCCGCGCCGTGCGGGCCAAGATGGGCAAGGAGGCGCCGCCCCCCCTTCCGCGGCCCGAGCCCGCGGAGGCCCCCGCCCGGCGGCCGCGCCGGGAGAGGGAGAAACCGGAGGCGAAGCCGGCCTCCCCGCCGCCCAGCGCCGGCCTCAACCTCGGCGACCTCCTGCAGGAGAAGCTGGGGGACGCCCTGAAAAGCCTGAAACAGAACGCCGAGTCGTGAGCCTCGCCTTCGAGGGGTTCCGGAGGGGCCGGCGCCGTCCGGCCCCTTTTCCTTTCGCCCCTACGGTTTCACCTGGGCCAGGACCTTGAGGTAGTCCTCGTAGGGAAGGGCCTGCCAGCTCTCCACGTGGAGGGCCCCCTGGGCGCGGGTGATGAGGGAGACCTTGTGGGCCGATTCGGCGTCCGGGGCTTCGTAGACGTCCAGGAAGTCGTAGGGGCCGAGGATGGCGTAGTGGGCGAGCCACTTCACCTCCGGGCAGGCGTCTTTGACCTTCTTGAGCCATTCCCGGCCGCGGGCGCGGCGGCCCTCGGCGTCGTGCATCGTTTCCGGGGCGAGTCGGGTCATGAGGATGAAGATGGGCATGGGAACCTCCCCTCGTTCTCTGATGGGAAGGTAGTCCGCCGGCGGGGGGGGACGCAAGGGGCCCCCGGCGGGGGGAAAACGGAGAGGGCCGGCCCGCGAAGGGCCGGCCCCCGAGGGAACCGCTCGGAACGCTACTCGAGGACTTCCAGGACGATGTTGCCGGGGGACTCCTTGTTGACCACCCGGATGGTGTGGTGGCTCTTGGGCTTGTAGTTCACGTCCAGGGTGCGGATGCCCCTTACCCCCTTGTCGTTGAAGACGATGAACTTCAAGGTCTGGCTGCCCGCCGGGACCTTCAGCTCCCGCGTGACGCGGACGTCCTTGCCCGAGAAGGAGTGGTCCATGAGCGTGTCCTTGTCGGTCTTCACCTTGAAGGACCCCGCCTCCATGTCGGTGACGAAGATCACCCCCAGGAAGGCGTGCTCCTCCTTGGGCGGCGTCACCGGGGTCGTGGGCTGGACGGTGGCCGGAGGCTGGGTGGTCCCCTGGGTGGAGGTTCCGGAGGGTGGAGGGGTGGTGGAGGTGGAGGGCAGACGGGTGGTCGTGGTGGGCGGCTGGGTCCCGGCGGGGGGGCGGCTCTCCTCGCCGGCGGGCGGCGGAACGACGTCGTTGGAGGTCTGCTCGGTCTCTCCCTGAGGCTTGGGCTTGAAGAGGTTCGAGAGGTCGCAGGAGGCGAGAAGGAGGACGAGGACGGCACCGAGGATCAGGACGGCGGTTTTCTTCATGGATCCACTCCCTTCCAGAACTGAGGCTACGCTACCACGGGGAAAAGGGCAACACAAGAGGGGCCGGAGAAACGGCGCTCTGGTATACTCCCCGCCCGGGTCCTGTCCCCCCGGAGGAGTACCGCCATGGCCCCGTCCAGCCCCTTTCGAATCCCCTTCCAAAAGTACCGCCTCGGAAACGGGCTCACCGTCCTCGTCCACGAGAACCGCCGCCTTCCCCAGGCGGCGGTGGACCTCTGGTACCACGTGGGGAGCAAGGACGAGCGCCCGGGACGGACGGGCCTGGCCCACCTCTTCGAGCACATGATGTTCCAGGGGACCCTCCACGGCCCCGGCGATTACTTCCACCCCCTGGAGGAGGTGGGGGCCCGCCTCAACGGCTCCACCTCCGAGGACCGCACCAACTACTGGGAGGTGGTTCCCTCCGAGTACCTGGACCGGGCCCTCTTCCTGGAGGCCGACCGGATGGGCTGGCTCCTGCCGGCCCTCACCGAGGAGAAGTTCCAGAACCAGCGGGAGGTGGTGAAAAACGAACGGCGCCAGACGGTGGAGAACGAGCCCTACGGCGTGGCCGAGGAGGTCCTCCTCGCCTGCCTCTACCCCGAGGGCCACCCCTACCACCACCCCGTCATCGGCTCCATGGAGGACCTGGACCGCGCCACCCTCGAGGACGTGAAGGCCTTCTTCCGCCGCTTCTACACGCCGAACAACGCCGTCCTCTGCGTGGCGGGGGACGTTTCCCCCGACGAGGCGCTGGAGAAGGCCGAAAGGTACTTCGGGGAGATCCCCCCGGGGCCGCCGGTCCCCCCCGTGGACCCCTGGATCCCCGTCCTCACGCGGCCCGTCCGGGCGGAGGTGGAGGACCGGGTCCAGCTTCCCCGGCTGACCCTGGCCTGGCCGACGGCATGTCACCTGACCTCGGAGGACGCCACGCTCTCGGTGCTGGCCTTCCTCCTCGCCGCCGGAAAGGACTCCCGCCTCCAGCGCCGCCTGATCCTCGAGGAGCCGCTGGCCCAGTCGGTCTGGTGCGCCCACGCCGCCGGGGAGGTGGCCGGAGCCCTGCAGGCGGTGCTCACCGCGCACCCGGGGGTGGAGTTGTCCCGCCTGGAGGAGGCGTTCTGGGAGGAGTTGAGAGGAGTCCAGGAGGGAGGGGTCTCGGAAGGAGAGGTGCGGGAGGCGGTGGAGGCCCTCACGGTGGGGGTCCTCAAGCGCCTCCAGACGCTGGGGGGCTTCGGAAGCGTCAGCGACATGCTGAATTACTACGAGGTCTTCACCGGCGATCCGGCGGGACTGGAGACGGAACTCGCCCGCTACGAAGCCGTCACCGCCGAGGCGGTGGCGGAGGCCGCCCGACGGTTCCTCCTCCGGGACCGTCATGCCGCGGTGGCGGTCCTTCCCAAGAGGCCCCGCCGGAGCCCGCTGGACCGGTCGGTCCTCCCCGGGAAGGGCAAGGAGGGACGCTTCGCCTTCCCGGAGGTCCGCAGGCACCGTCTCGCCGGAGGCCGGGAGGTCTGGGTCCTCCGGGACGGCACCGTGCCCCTCCTCACCCTCGGGGTGGTCCTGCTGGCCGGGAGCGCCGCCGACCCCCCCGAGGAACCGGGACTGGCCTTCTTCACCGCGGGCCTTCTGGACGAGGCCGCCGCCGGCCAGGACGCCCTGGCCCTGGCGAGGCGGCAGAAGGCCTTGGCCACGAGCCTTTCCACCCGGGTGGACCCGGAGAAGACCGTCCTCTCCCTCACCCTCCAGAGCCCCCGTTACCGGGAGGGCCTCGCCCTCCTCTCCGACGTCCTCCTCCGCCCCGAGTTCCGGGAGGAGGACGTGGAGCGGGTGCGGCAGGAGCACCGGGCCTCGCTGTTGAGGCGCCTCGACGAGGCCCCCGAAGTGGGAGACCGGGCCCTCAAGGAGCGCCTCTTCGGAAAGGGGACCCCCTACGGCCACCCACCCGACGGCTTTCCCGGGGTGCTCGACACCCTCACGAGGGAGGCGGTCTGGAACTTCTACCGAAGCCGCCTTCGCCCGGCCCCGTCCTTGCTGGTGGCCGTGGGGGACGTGGAGGAGGGGCCTCTCCTCGAAGCGGCGGAAGCCCTCTTCGGGGAGTGGTCCCTCCAGGCCCCGCCCCCCCTTCCCGACCCCGACGCCTTTCGGCCCGCGGGGGGGGTGCTCCTCGTGGACAAGCCCGGCGCCCCCCAGACCTACGTCACGGGGGGGATGCCCGCCCTCTCCCGCACCGACCCGCGGGACCCGGCCTTCCTGGTCTTCAACGCCATCCTCGGCGGGCAGTTCACCAGCCGGATCAACCTGAACCTTCGGGAGCGCCGGGGCCTCACCTACGGCGCCCACGCCTATCTGGAGCCCAAGCCGGGCATCCGCCCGTGGGTCTTCGCCGCCTCGGTGGAGGCGGAGAGGACCGCAGAGGCCCTCGCCGAGGCCCTCCGGGAGATCGAGCGGGCCGTGGGGGAAGAGCCGCCTCTGGAGGAGGAGTTCCGGAAGGCGCGGGAGAACCTGGTGCTCCGCTACGTACAGAACTTCGAGACGCAGGCCCAGCTCGCCGCCGGACTGTGGGCCCTCTGGAGCTACGGCCTTCCCCTCGAGTACCACGAGCGCCTTCTCGCGGCGCTGAAGGGGCTGGATCTCGAAGCGGTGCGGCGGGCGGGCCGGGAGGTCCTCGATCCCCGCCTCCTCTCCTGGGTGGTGGTGGGGGACCGGCGGCTTCTGGAGGAGCCGCTCCGCGGCCTCGGCTTGCCGCTGGAGGTCGGGGAACCGAACGCGAAGCCCTAGCGGGTTCGCCGGAGGGGGATTTCCCCGCCCCCCTCCCTCAGCCGGCGAGGGAGAGCAGCTCCCGCGGACTTTGGAGCCGGAGGTGGACCTGGTGGCCGTCCAGTTCGGCTTCGTCGCCGTACCCGTAGGCGGCGAAGGCGAAGGGCACCCCCGCCGCTTCGGCCATGGCGGCGTCCATCCAGGTGTCGCCCACGTACAGCGCGTCTTCCGGCGCCACCCCCAGGCGTCTCAGGACCTCCCGCAGCATGGCCGGGTGGGGCTTGGGCGGGAAGCCCTCCTCCGAGCCCAGGACCGAACGGAAGTGCCCCTCCCACGAGAAGGCCCGGAGGATCTTCGCCAGGAAGTCGTACCGCTTCATGGTGCAGAGGCCGAGGGGGAGGCGCCGGGAAAGGCTCTCGAGCGCCTCCGCGGCGCCGGGGTAGGGGCGGGTCCGGTCCAGGTGGTGGGCGGCGTAGCGTTCCCGGAAGCGCCGGGCCCCTTCGGCGGCCAGCGCCTCGTCGCCGCCGACGAAGGGAAGGAAGCAGGCCTCGAGGCGGAGGCCGATGACCCTCAGGAGGCGCTCCCTCGGCGGAAGGGGAAGGCCCAGGGCGGAGAAGCCCGCGGCGAAGGCGGCAAGGACGTCCTCTTGGCTGTCGAGGAGGGTCCCGTCCAGGTCGAAGAGGATGGCGTGCGGCCCGGGAAACGGCCCCTTCCCGGACTCCCGTCCTTCCGGCTTCACGTCCTGGGCCCTTTCACTCCAGCTCGAACTTCTTCAGCCGGTAGCGCAAGGTGTCCCGGGAGAGCCCCAGCAGCCGGGCGGCGCGGGTCTGGTTGCCTCCGGTGCGCTGGAGGGCCTGCTCCAACAGGCTCCGCTCCACGTCCTCCAGGACCACCCCGCCGGGGGGGAGGATGAAGGCCTGCTCCACCGGCTGGTGGGCCTCCTCCGCGTGGATCTCCCGCGGGAGGTCCGAGAGGTCGATCATCTCCTTGTTCTCGAGGATCATCACCCGCTCGATGAGGTTCTTGAGCTCCCGAATGTTGCCGGGCCAGGGGTATTCCATGAGGGCCTGCATGGCCGCGTGGGTCACCCCCCGGGTGTTTTTCTTGAACTCCCGGTTGAAGTGGTCGATGAAGTACTTGACGAGAAGAGGGATGTCCTCGGGCCGCTCCCGGAGCGGCGGCAGGTGGATGGGGATCACTTTCAGGCGGTAGTAGAGGTCCTTGCGGTACCGCCCCTCGGTCACCGCCTGCTCCAGGTTGGCGCTGGTGGAGGCGATGATCCGAACGTCCACGTGGATGTCCTGGGTCCCGCCCGCCCGCTTGAAGCTCCGCTCCTCGAGGAACCGCAGGAGCTTGGACTGGAAGTTGGGGCCGATCTCCGCCACCTCGTCCAGGAAGACCGTCCCGCCGTCGGCCAGTTCGAGGAGGCCCTTCTTGGTGTTCTTGGCGTCGGGGAAGGCCCCCTTCTCGTACCCGAAGAGCTCCTGTTCCAGCACCGGTTCGGGAAGGGCCGAGCAGGTGAGGGTCATGAAGGGCTTTTTGGCCCGGTCGCTGGCGTAGTGGATGGTGTTGGCCAGCAGGTCCTTTCCGGTACCGCTCTCCCCCTGGAGGAGGATGGTGGTGGCCGAGGAGGCGGCGATCTTCTTCACCAGCTCGAAGACCTCCACGATGCGGGGGTTCCGGCCCACCAGGTTGCTCACCCCGAAGCGCTCCTCCTGGGCCTTCCGGTACCGGCTCAGCTCCCGCTTCAGGGAGGTGTTCTCCAGGGCCTTCTGGATGCAGACCAGGAGCTCCTCGATCTCGAAGGGTTTGTTGAGGTAGTCGAAGGCGCCGAGCTTCATGGCCTCGATGGCGCTCTCCACGGTGGAGTAGGCGGTCATCATGATGACGGGGAGCTCCCGGGCCTTGGGGCCGATGGCCTTGAGGACCTGGAGGCCGTCCATGTCGGGCAGGCGGTAGTCCAGGAGGATGAGGTCCACCTCCCGCTCCTCCAGCGCTTTGAGGGCGTCTCCCCCCCGGTCCACCTCGGTGACCACGTAGCCCTCCTTGGAGAGCCGGTTGGCGAGGGACCAGCGGATGAGCTTCTCGTCTTCCACGAGGAGAATGGATTCTTTGGCCATCACGAACCCCCGGAATCGATGGGCAGGTAGACGGTGAAGGCCGCCCCTTCTCCGGGACGGCTGGAGACCTCGATGCGCCCCCCGTGGGCGCCGACGATGCGGTGGACGATGGAAAGCCCCAGCCCCGTCCCGATGTGCTTGGTGGTGAAGAAGGGCTGGAAGATCTTACGCTGGACCTCCGGGGGGATGCCGTCCCCCGTGTCCCGAACGGTGAGGGCCACCTCCCCCTCGCAGAGAAAGGCGGAGATGTGGACCTCCCCCCCCGGCGGGGCGGCCTGAACGCCGTTCTGGATGAGGTTCACCAGCACCTGCTGGAGGCGTTGGGGGTCGGCGTGGACCGGCGGGAGGTCCGGGGTCACCTCGGCCACGATCTTCACCTGCGCCTCCCGGGCCTGGTCCTGGACGAAGGGGAGGGTGGACTCCACCACGAGATGGAGGGGGAGGGCCTCCAGCTGGAGGCTGAGGGGGCGGGCGTAGGCCAGGAGGTCCTTCACCAGGCCGTCGAGCCTCCGGATCTGGGCGAGGCCCTCGTGGAACATGGCGAAGCGGGGGTCATCGAGCTGGTGCTGGCTCCGCATCACCTCCATGGCCCCCCGGAGCCCCGCGATGGGGTTCTTGATCTCGTGGGCCACGCTGGCGGCCAGCTGGCCCAGCTCCGCCAGGTGCTCGGCCTGAGCGAGCTCGGCCTGGAGGCGTTTGAGTTCCGTGACGTCCTTGAGGACCAGGGAGGCCCCCTTGGTCTTCCCCGAGGGGCTTCGGATTTCGGTGCGGGTGACGAGGATGTCGAGGTGGCTGTCGCACCCCCGGGGCAGGATCGCTTCGAAGTGGCGGATGCCCGGGAGGCTGCCGGAGGAGGGCATTTCGCGGATCCGGTCGGGGGGGAGGAACTCCTCCACCGGCCGTCCGAGGGCGAAGGGGGCCTCCACCCCGAAAAGGGCCTCGGCGCCCCGGTTCCACGAAGCGATGCGGTTCTCCGCGTCCAGGGTCACCAGCCCGTCCATGGAGGCCTGAAGGATGGAGAGGAGGTACTGGTCCTTGCTGGCCACCTCCTCCTTGAGGGCCTCCTCCACCCGGACGTCCTGGCAGAAGCTCATGGTGCCGAGGAGGGTACCCGCCTCGTCCCGCAGGAGGGAGAAGGTGACCTTCAGGGGGACGTACTCCCCGCTCTTGGCCCGGAAGGAGGTGACGTGGTCGGTGATGACCTCCTCCACAAGGAGGCGCTTCATCACCGACCGGGCCTCCGCGAGCCCCTTCTCGTAGTAGTCGGCCACCCGCTCCCCCAGCATCTCCTCCTCGGTGAAGCCGAAGATCTTCTCGGCGGCCCGGTTGAAGAGGGTGATGCGGCCGTGGAGGTCGGTGGAGATGATGGCGCTCACGGAGGAGTTGAGGATGTTCCGGACCAGCTCCTGGGTCCGGGCGAGGGAGCGGACCGCCTCCTGCTGGGCGGTGATGTCCAGGTAGATCTCGATGACGTGGGGCCCCTTGAGGCTCTCCCCCTGGATGGGGCGGGTGATCTTCAGGTAGTCCTTGGGGTTCTTGTCGGTGCCGAGGCGCAGGATCTGGCGCATGGGGACGGCGCCGCCGAGGGCCGTCGCGGCGGAGCACCGGCCGCACTCGTCGCCGCTGTGGCAGAGCGCCTCCCGGCAGGCCATCCCCACCGCCAGCTCGGGCCGCACTCGGAGAAGGTCTCGGGGGACGTTCTGGTTGAGCCAGACGATCTTCTGGTCCCGGTCCATGAGCACGATGCCCACGTCCAGGCCCGTGAGGATCTGGTTGAGGAGGCCCCACTGCTCGTGGATCCGGACGGCGTCGGCTTCCGTGGCCTCGATGCGGGCCCGGGCCTCGGCGGCGGCCTCCTCCGTGGCCGACTGGTAGCACTCCAGAAGGATGTAGGAGTTCTCCCGGAAGGTCTCCAGGAACAGTTCCCTCAGGTCGTTCTTGGCCTTGAGGTCCGACTCCCCGAGAAGGCGGAGGAGGATCCGCTTGCCCACGTCCACCGCCCGGGCCACGTCCGCCAGGCGGACCTTCTCCTGGATGCGCTTCCGGCTGAGGTCCTGGTAGAAGGCGTAGAGGCGGCTCTGGAGACCCAGGTTCCAGTAGTACCGCAAGGCCTCGAAGTGCCGTTCCACGGGAAGCCGCACTTCCCGGGGGTCCATGTTGGCGTAAGCGGGGATCTCCCGCCGGATGGCTTCCACCCACTCCTCCAGCAGGGTGGCGGCCACGGCGTCGAGCCACCGCATGAACTCCTGGTGCTGGGCCGCCGGGCGGCTTCCCGTCAGGGCGCGGGCCACGAGGGCCTCCTCTTTTCGAAGAAAGCCTCGAGCCCCTCGCGCATGTCGGGGCCCGTGCGCGCGAAGACGTTGAGGACCTTGGCCAGGTGGAGGGCCCGCTCCATGGGGAGCCCCGAGGTGTGCCAGAGGAGCTCCTTGGTGAGCGCCAGGGAGGAGGGGGCCCCCTCGGCGAGGGAGGCGGCGAGCCGCACCGCCTCCGACAGGAGGTTTTCCTCCTCCACGACGCGGTGGACCAACCCCGCGGCGAGGGCCTCCTCGGCGGAGAGGGCCCGGCCGGCGAGGAGAAGCTCCCGCGCCGTCCGCTCCCCCACCTGGCGGGCGAGAAAGACGAGGACCATGGCCGCCACGAAGCCGATGCGCACCTCCGGGTAGCCGAAGCGGGCGCGGGGGCCGGCGAGGATCACGTCGCAGGTGGTGGCGAGCCCGCACCCCCCCGCCAGGGCGGGGCCGTGGACCGCGCCGACGAGGGGTTTGGGGAAGGTGGCGGCCTCCCGGTAGAGGGCCAGGAGCCTCCGGGAGTCGGCGTCGTTTTCC
This sequence comes from Acidobacteriota bacterium, assembly GCA_037444825.1. GTDB lineage: Bacteria > Acidobacteriota > UBA4820 > UBA4820 > DSQY01 > JBFLVU01. Next base: position 68,154 of record JBBILR010000008.1, read on the forward strand.
CGGGGGGTGGCCTGACGCAGGGCCCGCAGGGCCCCGAGGTCGGCGCCGGCGGAAAAGGCGGGGCCGGAACCGGTGAGCACCGCGGCCCTTGCGAAAGGGTCTTCCGCGACACGGCCCAGCGCCTCCCTCAGGGCCTCCACCATCTCCGGCCCCAGGGCGTTTCGGACCTCGGGCCGGTTCAGCGTCACCACCGCCACCGGCCCCTCGCGGGAAAGGAGCACCGCCTGGGTCATGGGCTCTCCGTTCCTCCCGGACCCCCGGAGGGTCACGTCTGCAGGACCCCGACGCCCAACGGCGGCACCTCGGGGTTGTGGGCGGCCACCTCCAGGGCGCGGATCAGGTGCGCCCGCGTCTCCAGGGGATCGATGATGGCGTCCAGCCAGAGGCGCGCCGCGCCGTAGACCGGTTCCGTGGCGGCGGCGTAGCGCTCGCGGATCTCCTCGAGGGCCCGCTCCCGCTCTTCCGCCGTGATGGTCTTCCCCGCCTTCCGGAGCTGGTTCAGCCGGATGTCCAGGAGGGTGTTGGCGGCCTGGTCGCCGCCCATGACGGCGTAGCGGGCCGTGGGCCACGCGAAGAGGAAGCGCGGGCCGTAGGCCTTGCCGCACATGGCGTAGTGGCCGGCTCCGAAGGAGCCGCCGAGGATCAGCGAGATCTTGGGGACGCCTACGTTGGAGACGGCGTTCACCATCTTGGCCCCGGCGCGGATGATGCCGGCGTGCTCCGAGTCTCGGCCCACCATGAAGCCGTTCACGTCGTGCAGGAAGAGGAGGGGGATCCGCTGCTGGTGGCAGTCGAGGATGAACCTCGCGGCCTTGTTGGCGCTCTCCACGTAGATCACCCCCCCGATCTCCACGGGCTTTCCCTTGGGGCGGACGTGGACCTTCTGGTTGGCCACGATGCCCACCGACCACCCGCCGATGCGGGCGTAGCCGCAGACCAGGGTTCGCCCGTACTCCTCCCGGTACTCCGTGAAGTCGCTCCCGTCCACGATCCTCCCGATGACCTCCTTGACGTCGTACTGGCCCAGGGGGTTGTCGGGGAAGATGCCGTAGAGGTCCTCGGGGTCGTACAAAGGCTCCCGGGGCTCCACCCGGGAGAAGGGCGGCGGGTCGGGCTTCCCCAGGTGGGCGGCGATCTCCCGGATCCTTCGGATGCAGGAGGCGTCGTCCTTCTCGTGGAAGTCCACCGTCCCCGACACGGAGGCGTGCATGGCGGCCCCCCCCAGGTCCTCCGAGGAGACCTGCTGGCCGATGGCCGCCTTCACCAGGGCGGGCCCCGCCAGGTAGAGCCCCGACCCGTCGGTCATGAGCAGGGTGTCGCACATCACCGGCAGGTAGGCGCCCCCGGCCACGCAGGAGCCCATGATGGCGGCGATCTGCGGCACGCCGAGGGCGGTGAGGCGGGCGTTGAGGTAGAAGACCCGGCCGAAGTCGTCCTGGTCGGGGAAGACCTCGTCCTGGAGGGGCAGGAAGACCCCCGCCGAGTCCACCAGGTAGAGCACCGGCAGGCGGTTCTCCAGGGCGATGGTCTGGGCCCGGATCACCTTCTTGGCCGTCATGGGGAAGAAGGCGCCGGCCTTCACCGTGGCGTCGTTGGCGATGATCATGAAGAGGCGGCCCGAGAGGAAGCCCGTCCCCGTGACGACCCCCGCCGCCGGAGACCCCCCCCACTCCTCGTAGAGGCCGTGGGCGGCGAAGAGGTGCAGCTCGTGGAAGGGCACCCCCGGATCCAGGAGGGCCTCGATGCGCTCCCTCGCCGTGAGGCGCCCCTTCTCGTGTTGTTTCTGTACCGCCTCCGGTCCGCCCCCCTGGCGCAGGATCGCCTCCAGCTCCCGCACCTTGCGTACCAGGCTCTTGAAGCTGTCCCGGTTGCGTTTGAACTCCAGACTCGAACGGACCTTCTCGTCCACCGCCGTGGCCAGCGTCGTCATCGCCGCTTCTCCAGCGTGGCATCATAACAGAGGGAAATCACCCAGAAAAGGCGGCCCTGCCGCCTCTCCCGGAGGGGAGGGAGCCGGACGGCGCCGCCCGGCGCCGCAACGGGCGCTCGCCTCCGCGGGGGGGCGAAAAAGAGAAGGGAGGCGGAGCGGCGCTCCGCCTCCCGGGGTGTGGGCGTCTCAGCCCTTGAGGGCGTCCTTGAAGCTCTTGGCGGGTTTGAAGGCCGGGTAGGTGCGCCGGGGGACCTTGACCTTTCCGCCCGTCTTGGGGTTGCGGGCCTGGCGGGCCTTCCGCTCGCGGATGTGGAAGGTGCCGAATCCCGACACGATGACCTTTCCTCCTCCCTTGAGGACCTCGCTGATGATGCCCTTTCCGGGGCGGGCGTCCGTCAGCGCCTCCAGAACGGCGCGGACGTCCTTCTGGGGAAGGCCGGTCCTCTCCGCCAGCCGCTTGATCAATTCGGTCTTGGTCATCCTCACGCCTCCCTGGTTTTCGAGGAACTATACGGCCCCCCTTTCCGGGAAGTCAAGGGGGAGAAAGGCCCTTTCAGGGGAGGAAATCCTGCGCCTCCTGCCCGTCGAGGAGACCTTCCCTGGCCTTCTGCAGGACGCGGTGTCCGAGGGGCACGCCGCCCTGCTCCAGGACGGCGCGGTGAAGGTCGGAGAGCTCCCGCTCGTCGGAGAGCCGGGCCAGGGCCGGAGGCCCCATGGGGAGCCACTCCAGGACCTCCTCCGTCGGGAGGGACTCCCACCCCAGGCACTCTTCGCAGCCCTGCCGCGTCTCCAGCGGGTAGGTTCTCCCCGACCGGCCGGCCACCTCGATGGGGAGGCGGCAGCGGGGGCAGAGGGCCGGAAGGGAGACCACCGTGAGGATGCCTTTGAGGACGCCGGCCTTGAGGGGCGAGCGGAACTGGTTCCTCAGGAGCCATCGGAGGGCCGAGGCGGCGTCGGGCTGGTGGAGGACCGCCACCACGCGGGTGTGGGCCGCCGCCAGCAGGATCATCTCCATGGTGGTCCGCTCCTTGACGGGGAAGCAGGCGAAGAGGCCGGGCTCCTGGCGGAGGGCCACGGTGACCAGCTCCGGCCAGGTGGCCCCCTCCTGGCGGGAGACCTCCATCTGGGCCACCCCCTCGAGGCCCAGAAGGGCGTACTCCTCCAGGGACACGACGGGGGCGAACCGGTCCTTGAGGGCGCTGAGGAGGGCGTAGTAGAGGTGGCTCATCCCCGGCCCGGCGGCGCCGCAGAGGAGGACCAGGCCGCTCGGCCCTTCGAAGGCTCCCATGAGGGAGCGGTTCTCCGTGGGTTCCAGCTGGGCGCCCACGCGCTCCCAGTCCCGCGGAAAGAGGCGCTCGTCGTACAGGGTGAGGGTGAAGCGCGTCCCCTGGAGGGTGGACATCCCCTTGACGGCCAGCGTGAGGAACCGCCCCTCCACCTGCAGGCGGACCCGGCCTTCCAGCCGGGAGGCCCCCGGCCCCCCGCGGATCCCCGAAAGCTCGCGGATGAGGGCCTCCATCTCCTCCCGTTTTCGGGGGTCGAGGGAGAATCGGTCCTCCGTCCGCCCCCGCCGCCCCAGTGCAACCTTGATGCCCGTCTCCCCCGGTTTGACGACCACCGTCCGGCACCCCGTGCGGATGGCTTCGGTGAGGATGGTGCGTAGCCAGTCCGTGGCGGAGGAGTCCCGCTTCAGGGTGGACCAGTGGAGGGGGCGGATGTGGTTCCGCGGGTCCGAGAGGACGAAGAGGTGGTCTCCCGAGGGGTTTCGGACGACCCCCGGGTCCTTGGCCAGCCCGTAGAAGTGCTCCAGGGCCCGGACCACCGTCTCCCGGGGGCAGACCAGCGGGTCGATGGAGAGGGCCGTCAGCTCCTCCAGCGCGGGGATGAGGCTGGGGTTGTCCAGGTCGGCGATGGCCACCGTGAGGACCTTGCCCTTCCGCTCCACGGGAACCACCTGGTAGAACTGGGCGATGTTGGGGGGGATGAGGTCGGTGACCGACGGGTCGGTGATCCACTGGACGAGGTCGTAGGGGATGAGCCCCATGGATTCGCGCAGGAACTGGCTGAGCCGCTGGACGTCCACGTAGCCCAGCCGGATGAGGTGGTACCCCAGCCGCCCCCCCTGCTTCCGCTGGTCCTGAAGCGCCCGGGCGAGCTGCTCCGGCGTGACCAGCCCCTCCCGAAGGAGCAGTTCTCCGATGACCGGGCGGTCCCCCGCTTCCCCCGTGCCCACGCGGCCCTCCTGAGGCGTCAGTGGCGGAACTTCACTTTCGTCCACCGGTCGGGGTCGGAGGCCCACGGCCGTTCGGGCCCCCCGTCCAGCCGCACGGTCCCCTCGCCCCGGAAGTGGGCTTTGCCCTTGCCCACTACCGTCATGCGGAGGTTCCAGCCCCGCATCTCCAGGTGGGCCCCGGGGCCGATGCAGTCCACCGATCCCTCGAAGTGGCGGTACTCGGCGCCGTCCATGAGGTCGAACTTCTCCCCCCAGGTGCCCCGGATGTCCATCTGGAGGTTGGAGGCGTTCTTCACCAGAAGGGTCCCCTTGCCCTCCAGGTGGACCTTGCCCTCCCCCCAGAACTTCATCCAGCCGTGGTCTCCCCGCGCCTCCAGCCGGTGGGGGGCGCCGGCCGCCACGGCCAGGAGGGCGAGGAGGAGGGACAGGCCCACCGCCAGACGGCGCCTCACGGCCGCCCTCCCAGGGCCAGGAGGACCTTCTTGATGCAGAGGTCCTGCACCACGAGGAGGCCCGCCGCCTCCGCCCGGGCCGCCGCCTCGTCGTTGCGGATCCCCTCCTGGAGCCAGAGGGCCCGGGCGCCGACGGCGACGGCCTCCTCGGCCACGGGGGGCACCGCCTCGGGCCGGCGGAAGACGTCCACGATGTCCACGGGCTTCCCGTAGGCCGCCAGGCTGGGGTAGCACCGCTCGCCGAGGACCTCCTGGAGCACGGGGTTGATGGGGATGATCCGGTACCCCCACCGCTGCAGGTGCGCGGCCACGTCGTGGCTCGGACGGTCCTCCTTGTCGGAGATTCCCACCACCGCGATCTCCTTCGCCTCCCGGAGGAGGGAAACGATCCGTTCGTCCATTCGGGCCTCCTGTTCCTTGCCATTATAAACGACGCGGGACGACGGGCAAGGGCAAAGGAGCGGGGCGGGGGCCCGCCGAAAGGCCACTCCCCCGGCTTTCTGAATCGATCCGCCGGCCGGCCTCACCGGCCCGCCGCGCCTCAAGGCGCCGAGGACCCCGCCCCGGGGAGCCGGACGGTGAAGGTGGTGCCTTCGCCCACCGTGCTCTCCACCGAGACCTCGCCGCCCAGCCGCTGGACGGCGTGCTTGACGATGGCCAGGCCCAGGCCCGTCCCCCCTTTTTCCCGGGAGCGGTGGGCGTCCACCCGGTAGAAGCGCTCGAAGATCCGGGGGAGGTGGCGCGCGGGGATCCCCTCCCCGGTGTCGGAAACGGCGATTTCCACCCGGTCCCCCTGGGTCTTGGCGCGGAGAAGGACCTCCCCCCCCGGCCGGTTGTAGCGCACGGCGTTGTCCATGAGGTTCTTGAGGACCGATTCCAGGAGCAGGGGGTCGGCGCGCAGGGTGAGGCCGGGGGGAACCTCCGCCCGGAGGCGGACGTTCGCCGCCTCCGCGGGTTTCTCCAGGGCGGCGGTGAGGTCGGCGGCCAGGGCGGCGAGGTCCACCGGCTCCGGCCGAACCGGCGTGCCGTCCCCCTCGAGGCGGGAGAGGGTCAGGAGGTCTTCCAGGAGGGCCTGCATCCGGGAAGCTTGGGCCTTCAGCCGGCCGAGGAAATGGCTCCGCCGCTCCCCGGGGAGGGCGGGGTCCTCCAGGGCATCGGCCAGGGACAGGAGGGCGGTGAGGGGGGTCCGCAGTTCGTGGGAGACGTTGGCCACCAGGTCGGCCTTCACCCGCTCCAGGGTCCGCTCGGGGGTGAGGTCCCGGAGGTGGACCACGGCCTCCCCGCGCTCCAGCGGGCTGACGCGGGCCTCGAAGACCCGCTCCGCCCCCCCCTCCCGTTCGCGGAGCTCGCAGGTGAGGACGGCCCGCTGGTCGAGGGCCTCCTGGACCTTGGCGGCGAGGCCCGGAAGGCCCAGCCCGGAAAGGCCCGACTCCGGACGGAAGCGGGGGAAAAGGAGGCGGCAGGCGGGGTTGGCCTTGAGGACGGCGCCGTCGGAGCCGAGGAGGAGGATGGCCCGGTCGCTGGCGTCCAGCACCGCCTCCAACCGCTGGCCCCGCTCCTCGGCTTCCTCAAGGGTGCGGACGAAGGAGTGGGCCATGCGGTTGAAGGCCGCGTTCGCGGCGCGGTCGTCCCCCTCCGTCACGTCGTCCAGCCGGGCGGCGAAGTCCCCCCGGGAGAGCCGGCGGGCGGCGGCCTCCACTTCCTGGAGGGGGCTCTTGGCCCAGCGGGCGGCCAGGGCGGCGGCCAGCAGGAGGACGAGGAGCCGGAACAGCGCGGCGGGCGGGCCGGTAAGGCCCCCTCCCCAGAGGGCCAGCGCCCCCGCAAGGAGGGAGAGGCACAGGAAGCGGGGGAAGAAGCTCATTCTCCCGCCTTGAGCCGGTAGCCCACCCCCCGGACGGTCTCCACCCACCGGGAGGCCTCGCCCATCTTTTCCCGGAGGCGGGCGATGTGGACGTCCACGGCGCGGTCCTCCACCGCCTTGTCGCCCGGCCAGAGGGTGGCGAGGATCTGCCCCCGGGTGTAGACCCGGTCGGGGTGGCGGCAGAGGAGTTCCAGGATCTTGAACTCGGTGGGGGTGAGGTCAAAGGCCCGGTCCCCCGTTCCGGCCCGGTAGGTGAGGGGGTCGAGCCACAGGGGGCCCACCCTCCGGAGCCCCTCCGGGGGCTCGTCCGCACGGACCCTGCGGAGCAGGGCCTGGATGCGGGCCAGCAGTTCCCGGGTGCGGAAGGGCTTCACCACGTAGTCGTCGGCCCCGGCGTTGAGGCCCGTGACGGCGTCCATCTCCGTCCCCCGGGCCGTGAGCATGAGGAGGGCCGTCCGGGCGAAGCGCCGGTCGCCCCGGAGGATCCGGCAGAGGTCCAGGCCGCTCATCCCCGGAAGCATCCAGTCGACGATGCAGAGGTCCGGCACCTGGTCCCGGAAGGCCAGGAGCGCCTCGGCCCCGTCGGCGAAGGCCGACGCCGCGTACCCCTCCCGCTCCAGGGCGTACCGGAGCGTCTCCCGGATGTCCCCGTCGTCCTCCACCACCGCCACCCGAAAGGCCATGGCCGCCTCCGCCTGCGTCTTCGTCCCGCGGCCCATTGTCGTCGAAACGCGGCGCAAGTGGAAGGAGCCCTTGCATTTACGGAGGGGACCGGTGTACAATCCCCTCTTGTCGACGGAGGAGACGGCCCATGAACATCGAACAGAAGGTGATCAGCATCATCGCCGACCAGCTCAGCGTGGAAGAGTCGGAAGTGAAGCCCGAGGCCCACTTCATCAACGACCTCGGAGCCGATTCGCTGGATACCGTCGAATTGATCATGGCCTTCGAAGAGGAATTCGGCATCGAGATCTCCGACGAGGACGCCGAGAAGATCCAGACCGTCCAGGCCGCCATCGACTACATCAAGGCCCACACCGAGAAAAAGTAGGTGGGGATCCCCGTGAAGCGTCGCGTCGTGGTGACCGGCATGGGGGTGGTCTCTCCCCTGGCCCTCACCGCCGAAGAGACCTGGGGCCGCATCCTGAGGGGGGAGAGCGGCGCCGGCCCCATCACCCACTTCGACACCGAAGGCTGGCCCGTCCGCATCGCCTGCGAGGTGAAGGGCTTCGACCCCCTCAACTACATGGACAAGAAGGAGGCCCGGCGGACCGACCGCTTCATCCAGTTGGCGCTGGCGGCGGCGCGGGAGGCCGTGGCCTCCAGCGGCCTTCGCATCACCCCCGAGAACGCCGAACGGGTGGGCGTCTCCGTGGGCAGCGGCATCGGCGGCATCGCCACCATCGAGGAACAGCACAAGATCCTGCTGGAGAGGGGCCACTCCCGAATCAGCCCCTTCTTCATCCCCGGGATCATCATCAACATGCTCAGCGGCCAGATCTCCATCGAGTACGGCGCCAAGGGCCCCAACCTCTCCACGGTGACGGCCTGCTCCACCTCCTCCCACGCCCTGGGGGAGGCCATGCGGTACGTCCAGTCGGGGGAGGCGGACGTCATGATCGCCGGGGGGTCGGAGGCGGCGGTGACGGCCCTCTCGGTGGCGGGCTTCGCCTCCATGCGGGCCCTCTCCACCCGGAACGACGAGCCGCAAAAGGCCTCCCGCCCCTTCGACGCCCGGCGGGACGGCTTCGTCATGGGGGAGGGCGGCGCCATCCTCATCCTCGAGGAGCTGGACCACGCCCGCCGCCGGGGCGCCCCCATCCTGTGCGAGCTCACCGGCTACGGCCTCAGCGGCGACGCCTACCACATCAGCGCCCCCTCGGAGGACGGCGACGGCCCGGCCCGCGTCATGGCCAACGCGCTCAAGGACGCGGGACTCATGCCGGAGCAGATCGATTACATCAACGCCCACGGAACCTCCACCCCCCTGGGGGACCGCGTGGAGGTCCTGGCCATCCGACGGGTCTTCAAGGACCACGCCCAGCGCCTGGCCGTCTCCAGCACCAAGAGCATGACGGGCCACCTGCTGGGGGCCGCCGGGGCCCTGGAATCGGCCCTGACCATCCTGGCCATCCGGGACCAGGTGGCGCCCCCCACCATCAACCAGGAAGAGCCCGACCCCGAGTGCGCCCTGGACACCGTGCCCAACGTCGCCCGGCCCATGGCCATCCGCCACGCCCTCTCCAACTCCTTCGGCTTCGGCGGGACCAACGCCAGCCTGGTCTTCAGCCGCTTCGAGGAGTGAAGGGGGCAGGGGGCGAACCGGGTTTCGGATAAGGGGACCGTCACTTGAAACGGAGGAAGGGAAGGTATATCTTGTTCGTTGCATGGGGGTGCAAGCGAGTAATCACTAACCTTTCCCCAACCCGCTCCTGAGGAGGTGCCGATGAACCTACTGGTCCTGGTGAAACACGTTCCCGACACCGAGACCCGGGTGAAGGTGAAGCCCGACGGCCTCGGCCTGGACCTCGCCGACGCGAACTGGGTCATGAACCCCTACGACGAGTTCGCGGTGGAGGAGGCGCTCCAGCTCAAGGAGAAGCTCGGCGGCGAAGTGACGGTCCTCACCGCCGGGAGCAAGGAGTCGGAGAAGACGCTGAGGACGGCCCTCGCCATGGGCGCCGACAAGGCGATCCTCTGCGACGACCCCGCCTTCGAGGGAGGGGACGCCCTGACCACCGCCCGGGTGCTGGCCGCCGCCGCCCGGAAGGTCCCCTTCGACCTGATCTTGGCCGGAAAACACGGGGTGGGCGACGACAACCAGCAGGTGGGCTCCCTGGTGGCCGAACTGCTGGGGATCCCCGCGGTGACGGTGGTGACGGGGCTCGAGGTCAACGGCGCCGAACTCACCCTCAAGCGGGAGATCGAGGGCGGGACCGAGGTGGTGGCCGTGAAGACCCCCGCCGTGGTGACCTGCCAGAAGGGCCTCAACGAGCCGAGGTACCCCTCCCTCAAGGGAATCATGGCCGCGAAAAAGAAGGAGGTGGCCGCCTGGAAGGCCGCCGACCTGGGGCTGGACCCCTCCACCGTGGGGGCCGCCGGCGCCGCCTTCGAACTGAAAAAGTTCGAGCTTCCTCCACCCCGTCCCGCGGGGAAGATCCTCGCGGGCGAACTGCCGGACCAGGTGAGGGAGCTCGTCAAGCTCCTTCGGGAAGAGGCCAAGGCCATCTGACGAGGGGAGGTTAGCCATGAAGGTACTGGTGTTTGTGGAGCAGCGCGGCGGCAAGGTCAAGAAGGCCTCCCTGGAAGCCCTCTCCGCCGGCCGAAGGATCGCCGACGGCACGTCGGGATCCTTGGCGGCGGTCCTCTTGGGTCAGGGCGTCGGCGCCCTGGCCTCGGAGGCGGCCCGCTACGGCGCCGACGCGGTGTACGTGGGCGACGACGCCCTCTTCGCCGCCTACAGCGCCGACGCCTACGGTCTGGCGGCGGGAAAGGCCGCCCAGGTCTTCGGGGCCGACGCCCTGCTCTTCGCGGGGACGGCCATGGGGAAGGACCTGGCCCCCCGGGTCACCGCCCGGCTCGGCGTCGGCCTCCTCTCCGACGTGACGGCCTTCACCCTCGACGGGGGGACTCCGGTCTTCACCCGGCCCATCTACGCCGGCAAGGCCTTCGCCACCCTGGTTCCCAAGGCGGGCAAACCCTTCGGCGTCACGCTGCGCCCCAACGTCTTCCCGGTGGAGGAGAAGGCGGGGGCGGGCCAGGTGGTCTCCCTGGACCACGGCGTCACCCCCGGCGACCTCAAGGCCGTGGTCCAGGAGATCCTCACCGCCCAGGGAGGGCTCCTGGACGTGGCGGAGGCCAACATCATCGTCTCCGGCGGCCGCGGCATGAAGGGGCCGGAGAACTTCAAGATCCTCGAGGAGCTGGCCCAGGCGCTGGGAGGCGCCGTGGGAGCCTCCCGCGCGGCGGTGGACTCCGGCTGGATCGACCACTCCCACCAGGTGGGCCAGACGGGCAAGGTGGTGAGCCCCACCCTGTACATCGCCTGCGGCATCTCCGGGGCCATCCAGCACCTGGCGGGGATGTCCTCCTCCAAGGTCATCGTGGCCATCAACAAGGACCCCGAAGCCCCCATCTTCAAGGTGGCCACCTACGGCATCGTGGGCGACCTCTTCGAGGTGGTGCCCCTCCTCACCCAGGCCGTCCGGGAGCTCAAGGCGGCCGGCTGAGCTTGGTCCTCCGGGGATTCCCAGGGGGAGCCGTCGCCCGGCGGCTCCCCCTGGGTTGTCCGGGCCCTCCCTCCTCCGCGCCTGGGGGGCCCGCCGATGGGCCCCGGCCTCCTGAAATGTGCGCTGGATCACACCCGTCCCTTTCCGGGGCGGGGGGGCTTGCTTTTTCTTCAATTAGGATTAAGCTTCCCCCACAGCTCTCTGCAGTTGGTGTAGAGCGCTTCCCCCAAGGAGGGAACCATGTCCACGTTTCGACGGATGGCTTTACCTATCGGGCTCTTCTCCCTGGCGCTTTCCACCCTGGTCTGGGCCGGGAATTTCGGGGGCGCCTTCCCCGCCGCGCCTTCAGAGGCGGCCACCTTCGCGGGGCCCAAACCCCCCGACTCCGCCCCCCGCCAGGCGAACGGCGCGGTGGGCCTCCTGGCCGGCGGCCCCATCCATGTCCTCCTGGCCATGGCCGACGACGGCGGCGGCGAGCCGCTCCGCAACCAGCTCCTCTCCTACCCGGACGTGGGCGTGGTGGACGTCTTCGACACGCGGACCGGCACGCCCCTCCTCGCGGACCTCACGCCCTACCACGTGGTGATCGTGTGGACCAACTACCTTCCCGCCGACGCGGCCGGCCTCGGGAACGTCCTCGCCGACTACGTGGACGCCGGGGGGAGGGTGATCCTCGCCGTCTTCTCCTGCGACTCCTACTGGGGAATCTCCGGACGGCTCATGGCCGACGGCTACTCCCCCTTCCTGCCGGGGGACACCGGCTACTCCACCCACACCCTGGGGACCTTCGACGCCTTGCACCCCATCATGGCCGGCGTCACGGTGGCGAGCGACTTTTACTTCACCTACACCTCGTTGGACCCGGGGGCGGCGTGGGTGGCCAGCTGGAGCGACGGACAGCCCTTCGTGGCCACCAAGGGGTGCGTGGTGGGGATCAACTCCTACCCGGGGACTTACTACGCGTACAGCGGCGACGTCCCCCTCGTCTTCCACAACGCGGTCTCGTTCCTCTACTCCTCCCCCACCTGCACCCCCTTCGCGCCCGACCTGACCTTCCTCGACGACCTGGGCCGCTCGGAGCTGTGCATCCAGCGCTCCAACGGGAAGTACCAGTGGACGAACCGGGACGGCAGCGTGTACACGGGCACGGGGGTGGTGGCCAACGGGGGGACGGCCTTCTGGACGAACCCCGAGGACCCGACGTACATCCTCGCCACCTACGACGTGCGGCGTAAGCGCGCGCGGGCCTACTTCACGAACAGCGAGGACGGAAGCTACAACTCCCTCTCGGACCGGAACACCACCAACGATCCGCCCTGCGGGAGCCTCGTCGTGGAGACCGCGCGGCAGCGCTAGATTGGGCCTTCCACGGAGGGACGGCGCGGGGCTTCGGCCCCGCGCTTTTCTTGCTCCCCGGCCTTCTTCTTACGGGTTCAGCGGGTCCGTCCGGCCCCCGCCCCGGCCGGAGGCCCCTCCGCCAGAAGGAGGGCGGCGCCCAGGGCGATGCGGGCGGAGGCCTCGACGGTGCGGGGGGTGACGAAGAAGGGGGTGTCCTCGGGGGTGTGGTAGCCCACGTGCTTGCCCCCCATGCCGAAGAGCGATACGGCGGGGATCCCGGCCTTCTGGAAGGGGCCGTGGTCGGCCCGGGCCTCGCCCTGGGAAAGGCCGGCCTTCAGGGCGAAGGCCCCTTCCCACCGGTCCCGCGCCGCCTCCAGGGCGGAGAAGATCTCGGGGAAGTTCTTTCCGCCGGCGACGTAAACCCCGTTGCCGGCCCCCACCATGTCCAGGTTGAGGACGGCCACGGGCTTTCCGAGGCTCGGGGGGAAGTTCTGCGCGAGGTGCTTGGAGCCCAGGAGCCCCATCTCCTCCCCGCCGAACCAGACGAAAACCAGCGTGCGGGCGGGAGGGTTTTTCCGGAGAAGCGCCGCGGCCCGGGCCGCCTCCAGGAGGGCGGCGGAACCGGAGGCGTTGTCGTCGGCGCCGGGAAGGAGGGAGGGCCAGTCGCCGCAGTGGTCGAGGTGGGCCGAGAGCACCACGCACTCCTTTCGAAGCGACTGGTCCCGGCCCGGCAGGACGGCCAGAACGTTGTGCCCCGTGATGGGAAAGGGCCCTTGGGCCTCCACCTCGAAGCGGAGCGACCGCCCCGTGGGAAAGGAGGCCGTCCCCCCCGCCTCCAGGACCTTGCGGAGGCCTTCGGCCTTGAGCCCCTTTCCGGCCAACAGCTCGTCGAGGAGGTCCAGGGAGATCTCCCCGACGGGAGTCCCTTCCAGGGGCGGGCCGTTGGGGCTGGCCACCGCCCGGTCGGCCAGGAGGCAGGCGGCGGCCCCGTGGGCGCGGGCGTCGGCGAAGCGGGCGTGGGAGTCGTTGTGGGCGGACCAGTCCCGCCCGTCCTGGGGCTCCCCCCGGAGCACCACGACGACCTTGCCCTTCACGTCGAGGCCGGCGTAGTCGTCCCGGCCCAGCTCCGGCGCGGAGATGCCGAAGCCGGCGAAGACCGCCTCCCCCTCCGCCCGGCCCGCGGCGGAGGTCAAGATGGGCATGTAGTCCTTGAACCGCTCCAGCGTTCGGCCCTCCTTCCCGTCGGGGGCGGGGAGAAGCTCCAGCGACGAGGCGGTCACCCGGCCCGCCGTCCACGGGAAGGGTTGGAGGTGGTCCGGGAACTCCCCCGGGGCCTTCAGGCCCGCCTTCCGGACCTCGGAGACGATCCAGCTCGCGGCCTTTTCGAAGCCTTCGGTGCCGGTGAGGCGCCCGGCGTACTCGGGCGAGGCGAGGCGGACGACGGTTTCGTAGGCCCGGCCTCCCCGCACTTCGGCGAGGACCTTCCCCTCGCCGCCCCCCGCGGCGCGGGCGGGGAGGAGGGCCAGGAGAGCCAGGGCGGCCGCGGAAAGCCTGCGGGCGAAGACCATGATCCATCCTCCTCGGGGACCTCCGCCGCCGGGGGGGTCCCGGTGCGCCTGCGGTTCAGGTGATCTCCGACCCCGGCTCCACCTCTTCGAGGAAGGTCAGGAGGACCGGGTCCGCCCCCTGGTGGCCCGCCAGGATCATGCCGTTGGACTCCACCCCCATCAGGCGGGCGGGTTCGAGGTTGGTGACGAAGGGGCAGGTCCTTCCGACGAGGTCCTCGGGGGCGTACTTCTTCCCGATGCCGGCCACGATCTGGCGCCGCTCGGTCCCGAAGTCCACGATCATGCGGACGAGCTTGTTGCTCTTGGGCACCCGCTCCGCTTCGAGGATCTTGCCGGCGCGCAATTGGACCCGGCGGAAGTCGTCGATGGAAATCCGCCCCGAGCCTTGGACGGCCGGAGGGGGAGCTGGGGCCGCGGCCTGGGGGGACGGCGGCCGGCCTGCGCTTTCTGGTGTCTTCTTCTCTTCGTCCATCTGGCGTGGCTCTCCTTGTTTGACGGGGGCTTCCCGGCTTTCCAGCCCTCCGGCCCGCTCCTTGCCGAGCCTGGCGAAGTACTCCTTCTTGTCCACCCGCGGGAAGAGCCCCGCGAGCTTTTTCGCGGGGGCCTGCTGGGGGTCCTCCCAGCGGGCCTTCACGAAATCGGCGGGCTCGAAGCCCAGCGCCGCCTCGATGCGGGGGGCCGAGGAGGGGAGGGCCGGCCGGGCGGCGAGGGCCGCGAGCCTCAGCGAGCGGGCCGCCTCGGAGAGGGTGGCGAGGGCCTCGGGGGCGCCGGGCCTGGCCCAGGGCTCGCGCTCCACGAGGTACTTGTTCAGGTCCGCGATGAGCGACCACAGGGCGCTCAGCGCGTCGCGCGGCGAGAAGCGCTCCACGGCCTCGTGGTAGGCCTCCAGGGCCTGGTCGGTCCTCGCCTTCAGGCTCCCGTCTCCGGGCCCCACCACCCCTCCCGCCTGGCGTTCCAGAAGGTTCGTCAGGCGCGAGGCGAGGTTGCCCAGGTCGTTGGCCAGGTCGGCGTTGAGCCGGTCGAGGAAGGCCTCGTCGGAGAAGGAGCCGTCGGTCTCGATGGGCTTTTCCCTCAGGAGGAAGTAGCGCACCGCGTCGGCGCCGAACTCCGCCACGTAGGGCCGCGGGTCCACCACGTTGCCCAGGGACTTGCTCATTTTGTTCTGGTCCTTCATCCACCAGCCGTGGCCGTAGACGTGCCGGGGCAGGGGGAGCCCCGCGCTCAGGAGGAAGGCCGGCCAGTAGACGGCGTGGAAGCGGAGGATGTCCTTGCCGATGAGGTGGAGGTCGGCGGGCCAGAAGCGGTCGTAGAGGGGCTTCTCGCCGGCCCCGAAGCCCAGGGCCGTCACGTAGTTGGAGAGGGCGTCCAGCCAGACGTAGAGGACGTGCTTCCCGTCGCCGGGGAAGGGGATTCCCCACGTGATGGAGGTGCGCGAGATGGAGAGGTCCTTGAGGCCCGACTCCACGAAGGAGCGCACCTCGTTCATGCGGCTCGGGGGCAGGACGAAATCGGGCCGCTCGGCGTAGAGCTTGAGGAGGGGCTCCTGGTACCTGGAGAGGCGGAAGAAGTACGACTCCTCCTCCAGCACCGTCACGGGGTGGCCGAAGTCGGGGCACTTGCCGTCCGCCACCTGGTTCTCGGGGAAGAAGGCCTCGCAGGAGACGCAGTAGGGGCCGCGGTAGGAGGCTTTGTAGACGTCGCCCGCCTCCATGAGGCGTTTCAGGAGCTCCACCACGCCCCGCTTGTGGCGCTCCTCGGTGGTGCGGATGAAGTCGTCGTTCGTGATGGCGAGCTGCTTCCAGAGTTCGAAGTAGCGCGTCACCACGCGGTCCGCCAGCTCCTTGGGGGCGATGCCCTCGGCGAAGGCGGACTTCTGCACCTTCTGGCCGTGCTCGTCGGTGCCCGTGAGAAAGTAGGTGTCGTCGCCCTTCAGCCGGTGGTAGCGGGCGAAGAAGTCGGCGCAGACGGTGCAGTAGGCGTGGCCGACGTGCGGGTAGTCGTTCACGTAGTAGATGGGCGTGGTGATGTAGAACTTGGGCATGGAACCCTCGAGGGGGGCCGGTCCTCCGGAAGGAGAGGCGCCGGGGACCCCGGGTGCGTCGCGGCCGGAAAGGCCGCCCTAGTGGGCGGGGTGCCCGCCGTGGCCTCCTCCCGCCGGCGCAGGGGGCTTTCCCCCCGCCTCGGCCTCGGCCTTCAGGGCGGCGGCCTTCTCCTCGAAGAGGACCTGGGTCTCCCGGTGGGCCTGGGCCACGGCGAGGGCGTACACGAGAGAGAAGACGAGGAGCCCGGGGGCCCCGTGGGGCAGGACGCCCCAGTTCGCCACCGCCAGGGCCGCGCCGAGGAGGGCCAAGAGGAGCCCCAGGGCCATCCCGGCGGTGCGGGCCTTGAGGAACCCCCGCTCGTTCACGAGGGAGGTGCAGGGCTCGAAGAGAGGACAGACGGTGCACTCCCGGAACTTCTTCGCGTCCACCACCACCGTTTCGAAGCACTCCTTCGTCATGGCGAACCCCCAAGGACAAAGCAGTATACCACGGCGCTTCTCGCCGGGGGAAACGAAAAGGGGAGGCCCGATGGGGCCTCCCCTTTCGCGCGCTCCAGGAACGATTGATTCACTCCAGGGGCTTGACGAAAACCTTGCCCCCGGCCTTCGGTCTTTCGTTGGGATCACAAGGAAAGCCGAAGGAGGCGTCGAAAGTGCAGTCCACGGGGAGGGACTCCACGGAAAGAGACGCCGCGGGTCCTCGATCCTCTTTCCCGAAAAAGGGCTCCAAGAGGGACGGCTCCACGTGCCAGGAGCGCTGGTCGTGGGCCAGCGCACGAAGCAGAAAGACGACCTCCCGGAGGGGGGAGGAGAGCCAGGAGAGCGTTTCGGTGGCTTCCTTCCCCCTTGCCGAAGCCAATTCGGACTCCTGGACCGTTCGAACCCCCTGGGGGCTCTCGATCTGGTACCTTCCCTTTCCTTCCCCCTCCTCCGTGGCGTAGGTCACCTTCAGGTCGGTGGCGCCGCCCACGCGCTTCAGGGTGGAGGTGGAGGTGACGCGGCGAAAATCCAGGGAGCCCTCGGTCTGTGTTTCATACACCCAACGCCCCGTCGAAGCTCCTTCGATCAGGAGAATGGACCGCCGTTCGAAGCGCCCCGCCGCCTGGTTGCGCCCCCGGGAGCGCGCGAGAAGGGTGACCCGGAAGTCCTCCCCTCCCTGGCCTCGCACGCGGGCATGCATGCGTTGGCCCGACGTGATGCTCCACGGGGAGTCGGCCCCGAACACCCCCAAGCCGAGAAGACCGGCGAGGACACAGGTTGCCAGACGCATTGATCTCATGACCGCCTCCTCTCAAAAATCGGTGATGCAGTTGCCGACGCACGCGTCGAATTCTTCCTGGACCAAGAGCTTGCACTCCAAGCACAGCCAGCAGCACCGCCTCCCGTTTTCCGCGTACTGTTCCATGCACGCCTGCAGGCAGGCCGGGTCCAGGTCGTCCTGGTCAACGCCCGGCGGCAGCTTGGGAATGGGTCCCGGCAGGATGTTGGCCGCCGCCGAGAGCGACGAGATTAGCAAGAGCACGCCCACTAACCCTGACAGAAACTTCTTTTTCAATGAAGATCCTCCTTTCGACGAGGAGGAGCCTAGCATTTTTGTTTTTGTGCGTCAACGGGCCGCGCCGCCTCCTTGGGTGGGCGGCCCCCCGTGGGCGCTCGCCTCTGGGCCCGGGGCGCAGGGGGCGCTACCCCTCCTTCTCCAGGAGCTCGCGGTAGAACTGCTGGAAGAGGGCCTCGAACTCGCCGGAGCCTTCGGGGATGCCCCGCCGGATCTTGAGAACCTTCTCCCGGGCCTTGGCTCGGCGGGCTTCGTCCCTCGCCACCTCGCGCTCGAAGGCCCGCTGGACGGCGCTTCGAAGGTCCTCCTGGGGCACGAAGTACTCCACGTCCGGGTCGGCGAGGAAGAGGGCCACCGTCTGGCGGACGAGGTCCAGGATCTTCTCCCGGGAGAGGCGCTCGGGCCCCGTGGAGAGGACGTAGCCGCGCCGGGCGGCCAGCTCCCCTTTCATCCGGGCCAGCAGGCGGTGCATCTCCGCCTCCGAGTCCTTGAGGGCGGCGTGGTGCCGGACCAGGAGCAGACGGGCCTCCTCGGTGAGGGCGTCCTCCACGGCGAGGTCCGCTTCGAGGAGGCGGGCCACCTTCTCCCGCGTCCGCTCCGGGTGTTCGCTGGAGAGAACCCCGGCCTCCGTCAGGCTCTGGACGAGGCGGCGGGCGAGGATGTCAAGGAGGGGTTTGGGCAGGCGCATGGGGGGCCTCCTTCGGGGAGGGCGGCTCGGTTCCCTCCAGTTCGCGGAGCCTTCTCCTGGCGTAGTCGCCCTGCACGGTGCCCTCGGTCCTCTCCACCAGCCGGCGGTAGAGGGCGGCGGCGTCCTCCTTCCGCCCTTGGGCGGCCAGGATCTCGGCGGCCCGGTAGCGGGCGGTGAGGGCCCACTCGGGGTTCCCGGCGCCGAAGGCCACCTCCAGGTAGGCCTTCAGCGCCTCTTCTCTCTTCCCCTGGAGTTCCAGCGTGTAGGCGTACTGAAACCAGACGCGGGCGTCCCGAAAGGCTTCTCGGAGACGCCCCAGACCTTCCAGCGCCTCGTCGTAGCGCCCGGCCCTCTGGAGAAGGAGGGCGGCGGTGAGGAGGTCCTCCGCGTTCCCGGCGGTGGCCGGGGCCTCCCGGACGAAGGCGGCGAAGCGGGCTTCCGCTTCCGCCGAGCGGCCCAGCACGCGGGCGGCGGTGGCCGCGAGGTACAGCGCCCGTACCCGCTCGCCGGGGGGAAGGGCTTGCCGGTCGTCGAGGACCGGGGCCAGGCTCTCGAGGGTCTTTTCCATGTCTCGGAGGGCGAAGGCGGCCTCCCCGGCGAGAAACGCCGCCTCCGGCCCGGAAAGCCCCTGGGCCAGGTTCCAGGCCTCCTGGGCGCTGCCCCGGGCCAGGGCCAGGCGGGCCAGGTAGAGCCGCGCCTCGGCGGCGCCGGGGCCGGAGGGCCTCAACTCCAGGTACCGGCGGTACGCCTGGGCGGCCGAGTCGTCGGCCTGTCTCCGAAGGAGCCTCGCCTGCCTCAGCAGGGCCTCGCCGCGGGAGACGGCGGTGGGCTCGGCCTCCACGAAGGCGGGAATGGCCTTCAACGCCGCCTCGGGGCCTTCCTGCGTGAGAAGAAGCAGTTCGAGGCGGCGCTGGGCGAGGGCCGCCAGAGGCTCCGCCGGAGCCAGGGCGGCCAGGCGCAGGAGGAAGGCCCTGGCCCCCGCCGAGTCTTCCCCCGACAGGGCGAGGTTCGCCTCTTCCAGGAGGAGGGTGGCCCGTTCCCCTGGAAAGGCGGCGTCCAGGTCCCCGAGGAGGGCCCGGGCCTGGGTCAGGTCGCCCGAGGCCGCCAGACGGTCGGCGCAGCGGAGGCCCAGGGCGAGGCGCCGCTGGGGGGAGAGGAGGGCCGTCATGGCCTCCCGGGCCTCGGCGAGGCGCCCCGCGTCGAGGTCGAGGAGGGCGGCCTGGAAGCTCGTCTCGTCGGCCTCCTCGGGGTCGGGCGCCGGGTGGGACGAGGCGAGCAGGAGCAGGCGGGCCTCTTGGACGTCCCCGCGAAGCCGGGCGGCCTCGAAGGCCAGCCGCGCGAACCTTCGCGCCTCGGTGGGGCCGAAGGCGAAGGCCTTCCCCGCCTCCACCACCTGGAGGAGGGGCTCCGGGTCCCCCGCCCGGGCGGCGTGCTCCCCGGCGTCCAGAAGAGCCTCCCGCGCCTCCGGGGAGTCGGGGTAGGCTTCCACCACGGTCCTCAACAGCGAAAGGGCCTTCTCCCGGTGGCCCTCGGCCAGCAGAATCCGGCCCATGAGGAGGGCGGCGCCGGGGGCGGAAGGACTTTCGGGCGCCTGCTCGATGAGGGTGGAGAGCCCCTCCAGGGCGGAGCCGGCCTGCCCCGTCTCCCAGTCGAAGCGGGCCGTCTCCAGAGCCACCGCCTGCTTCCGAAGGTCCGAGAGGGCGGCCTCCCGGGCGAAGTCGAGCCACTTCCGGGCCCGCCGTGCGTCGCGGAGCTTCTCCCAGGCGGTGCGGGCGGCGAGCAGGGCCCCCTCCACCTTTCTCTCTTCCCCGTCCATGGAGGCGAGGGCCGGTTCCAGGTAGGCGAGGGCCTCCGCCGGGCGGTCCGAGGCGAGCAGCGCCCGCGCCGCCGTCAGGCGGGCCTCGTCGGCGGCCGCTCCCCGGCCGTGGCGGTCCAGCAGGTCCCGCGCGGCCCGGAGCGCCGCCGGAAAATCGCGCCGCAACATGGCGGCCCGGACGGCGAAGAGGGCCGAAGCCTCCTCCCACCCCTCCAGGGGGAGGGCGCGGCGGACCTCGTCGTAGGCCTCGGCGGGCCGTCCCTGGGCCAGGAGGATCCACCCCCGGAGCAGCGCCGCCTCCGCGGCCCCCTCGGCACCCGGCGAGGCGGAGAGGGCCTCCAAGGCCCCGGCGGGGTCGCCGAGGCGGTACCGCACCTCCGCCAGGCTCCGGAGCACGCGGCCTCGAAGGGGAGGTGGAGTGTCGGGGGCCTGGGCCAGGCCCTCCAGGAAAGGTACGGCCTCGCGGTCTTTCCCCGTGGCGGCCAAGGAGAGGGCCAGCAGGTACTGGTCTTCGACGGTCCGTCTCCGTTCGGGGAGGGAGAGAAGGGCCTTGGCCACCCCCTCGGGGTCGTCCAAAGCGTCGGCGGCGCGGGCCTGCAGGGAGAGGGCGCGGGAAAGGACCGGTTCCCGGGCCTTGGAAAGCCCCTTCAGCACGTCGGCCGCCTCCCCGGCCCGCCGGAGGTCCAACAGGGCCTGCGCCAGGTCCAGGGAGGCTTCGAGCCCCGGGGCCCCCTTGAGGCCGCTGGCCGCCTCCCGCAAGAGGGGGACGGCCCCCTCCGCGTCGCCCTGTTCCAGCAGGTACCGCCCCACCAGGGCGGCCACCTCCGCCCGGCGGGGGGACTGGGGGTACTTCTGGAGGTACTCCCGGCCCTGCTCCGCGGCCGTCCGCCGAGCCCCCTCCTTGAGGAGGCGTTCGATCATCCGAAAGTCGTCGGGTTCGCCGGCCTGGAGGCCGAGGGCGATCAGCAGGAAAAGCGCCGCGCCCGCCCGCCTAGGGAGAGGACGAGCCATCCTTGGCCGTGCCGTCGTCCAGGAAGAGGATCCGCTGGCAGCCCTCACAGAAGACCACCTCCTCGCCGTAGTGGAGGTCCTGGATGAGCTTGGGCCGGACGCTGACGAAACAGCCCTGGCAGATGCCCCCCTTGGCGGCCACCACCGCCAGGCCGTTCCGCTGGGCGGCGATGTGGGTGTACTTCCGGAACCAGCCGGGGTGGAGGGACTTCTCCAGCTCCTGGCGCTCTTTCTTCTGTTGGACGAGGAGGGAGGAGAGCCGCTCCTGCTCCCGCTTCAGCGCGGCCCGTTCCGCGGCCACCTTGGACTCCCCCTCGGCGTACCGCGACTGGAGCTGCGGCAGCTCCTTGTCCAGCTCCTCCAGCCGGGCCATGTCCTTGAGGGACTGCTCCTCCAGGACTTCTCTGGCCTTTTTGGTGGCGTCCATTTCCTTGAGGAGGGCGCTGTACTCCTCGTTGGAGCGGATCTCCGGCATCTTCAGCTTGAGCTTGCGCTCCTTCTCCTCGAGGCTCTTGAGGCTCTCCTCGGCCTCCGTCCGCCGCTTCTCGAGGGTGGCCTTCTCCTCCAGGGCCTGGTCCAGGGGCGTCTTGGTGGCGGAGACCTTCTCGTCGATGAGCTTGGTTTTCTTGGGGATCTGCTGGAGGTCGTGGGCCAGCGTTCGGATGGAGGTGTCCAGCCTCTGCAGGGTCAGCAGTTTCTCGAGGATCTCGTTCACTCGACGGGCTCCCATTTCGTGAAAAAGGGGTGCACTCCGCGGCACCCCTGGGGATCTTCCGGATAAGCGGGAACGGGCACTCGTCTCAAGAGACACGCTCCTCTGGTGGGCCCTCCAGGATTCGAACCTGGGACCGACCGGTTATGAGCCGGTGGCTCTCACCGCTGAGCTAAGGGCCCAGCAGTGCCTCCCCATCCTACCACGGAACTCCTTGGAAAGCAAAACCGAAAGGGAAGGGCCTGTCAAGCCCCCCGAAGCTCCCGGTTTCAGGCTCCCCACCCTCCGGCGCGCGGCTCGGGCTGGACCGCCCTCGGCCTCGCCGCCCTCGGGCGGTACAGGCTCCGCCCCACGGCCCAGGCCACCGCCTCCACCTCCTCCACGAGGCCCCGGAACTCCCCCACCGTCAGAGACTGACGCCCGTCGGAGAGGGCCCGGGGGGGGTCGGGGTGGACCTCCAGGAGGAGCCCGTCGGCGCCGGCGGCCACCGCCGCCCGGGCCATGGGGAGGACCAGCTCCCGCCGTCCCGTCCCGTGGGAGGGGTCCACCAGGACCGGCAGGTGGGTCCGCTCCTTGAGAAGGGCCACGGCGTTGAGGTCCAGGGTGTTCCGCGTGGCCGTCTCGAAGGTCTTGATCCCCCGCTCGCAGAGGATGACCTTCCCGTTGCCCCCGGCGAGGAGGTACTCGGCGGCCCCCAGAAACTCCTGGACGGTGGAGGAGGCCCCCCGCTTGAGCAGCACCGGCTTCCCCGCCTGGGCGAGGGTGCGGAGGAGGGGGAAGTTCTGCATGGAACGGGCCCCCACCTGGAAGAGGTCCACGAAAGGCTCGGCGGCTTCCACCTCCCTCGGGTCCATGACCTCGCTCACCACCGGCAGGCCCGCCCGCCGTCCCGCCTCCCGGAGGAGGGAAAGGCCCTCGCCCCCCAGCCCCTGAAAGGCGTAGGGAGAGGTGCGGGGCTTGAAGGCGCCCCCCCGCAGGGCCGTGGCGCCGCAGGCGGCGAGGTAACGGGCCAGCGGAAAGATCTGGTCCGGGCCCTCCACCGAGCAGGGCCCGGCCACCAGGGCCAGGGTGGGCCCTCCCACCTCGACGGGGCCCAAGGGGACCCGCGTCCCCCCCGGGGCCGTCTCCCGGGAGACGAGCCCCTCTCCCTCCCGGGGGGTCCGGACCCAGAGGATGCCCGGCAGGTCCAGGGAGGGTGGCGGCGCCCCCGGTATCGGGGAGAGGCCCACGGCGAAGCGGCCGAAGGGCAGGGAGAGAAGGCGCGCTTCGGCGAAGGCCTCCTCAAGGCTCTGCCGGATGGCCTCCTCCTCCGAGGGACGGGCGTCTGGGGCGATGCGGACGATCATGGGACTTCCTCCTCTTGGAGTATGGGGGGGCGAAAAAAGCGGCGAATCCGGTGAAAGGCGGCGGCTTCGGGGTCCCGGTGCCGGTCTTCGTACAGCGCTTCCGCCAGGGCGGTGCCCACGGCCACCCCTTCGGCGCGGCCCCACAGGAGGGCGGCCTCGCCGGCGCGGCGGACGCCGAAGCCCGCCACCCGCGGCAGGGGGGAACGGGAGGCCAGCCGGTCCAGATACGAGAGGAGATCCGGGGAGGGAGCGGCCCCTTCCCCGGTCCTCCCGTGGTGCCGGGCCACGTACAGGAAAGCCGAGGCCCAGGGAGGGGGCGCGGCCGCCCCGCGGGGCCGGAGGAGGGCGGCGGGGTGGAGGCCGGCGCGGGCCCAGGGCTCGAGGCGGGAAGCCTCTGCGGGAGGGAGGTCCGGCACCAGGATCCCCTGGAAACCCGCCTCCGCCGCCTCCAGGGGAGCCTCCCTTCCGCCGGGGAGGTCCCCGGCGTAGGCGAGGAGCACCAGGGGCACCGCCACCCGGCCCCTCAGTCGGGCCGCGAGTTCCAGCGTCTTCGGGAAGGTCGTCCCCGCGCGGAGGGCCTCGGCGTGCGTACGGCGGAGAAGGGGCCCGTCGGCGAAGGGGTTGGGGGAGGGCAGGCCGATTTCCAACAGGGCGGCGCCGCCCCGGACGGCCCCTTCGGCCGCCGCCAGGAAGGCCTCCGCGGCGGGGGCCCCCGCGGTGAGGTAGGCGAGGAGCTTCTGGCCGGGAGCCAAGGCGCGGCGCACGGCGTTCATGGCGCTCCTCCCCACGGGGCGGGGAGAGGGGGGCCGCCCCGCCGCCGGAGGGCCTCCCGGGCGGCGGCGCAGAAGGCACGGACGCGGCCGGGGTCCTTGCGGCCCGGGGCGGACTCCAGGCCGGAGGCGGCGTCCACCCCCGAGGGGGAGCAGGCTTCCACGGCCTCGCCCACGTTTTGGGGGCCGAGCCCCCCCGCCAGGAGGAAGGGGAAGGCCGTCCCTTGCCGAACCCGCCACTCCCAGGGCCTTCCCGTGCCCCCGGCCCCGGGCCCCGGGCCGTCCAGCAGCAGGACGGCCCCGCGCCGCGGGGGCGCCCAGTCGACTCCCGACTTGCGCGCCTCCCACAGGGCGAGACCTCCCCCGAGGAGCCTCCGGAAGAGAACTTCGGGCAGGGGGCCGTACCACTGGACCACCGCCGGGGCCAGGGAGAGGAGGTCCCTTTCCGAAAGGGGAGACCCAGGGAGGTGGAGGAGGACCGGCACGAGCCCCAGCCGGCGGGAGAGGAGGGTCAGGGACCGCGCCTGGTTCGGGGTGACCCGCCGGGGGCTGTGGGGCCAGGGGTTGATGCCCACGTGGGTGGCCCCCGCCCGGGCGCAGAGCTCCACCTCGGAGGGGCTTTGCACGCCGCAGACCTTGACGGCGAAGGGGAAGCCCCCCCCGGCGCTCACGGCTCCGCCTCCGCCGCGCGGACCATCTCCCGGAGGAGGCCGCCGGGGTCGGGGCTCCGCATGAGGGCCTCCCCCACCAGGAAGCCTCGGGCCCCGAGGCGGCGCAGCGCCCCGACCTCCTCCGGGGAGGAAAGTCCGCTCTCGGCCACCGCCGCCACGCCGCGGGGGACCCGGGGAAGGAGGCGCCGGACCGTGCCGAGGTCCACCTCCAGGGTGGCGAGGTTCCGGGCGTTGATCCCCACCAGGGAGGCTCCGGCCGCCAGGGCCGCCTCCAGTTCCACTTCGCGGTGGACCTCCACGAGAGGCAGTAGCCCTTCCTGGCGGGCATACCGGATGTAGTGCGGGAGCTCTCCTCCCAGGAGGGAGGCGATGAGGAGGATCCAGGAGGCTCCCGCCCACCGGGCCTCCACCACCTGGTAGGGGTCCACCACGAAGTCCTTGTAGAGGACGGGGACGGAAGCCGCCCGGGCGGCCTCCCGGACGTCCTCCACGGCCCCTTGGAAGAAGTCCGGCTCCCGGAGGACGCTGACGGCCGCCGCCCCGGCCTTGGCGTAGAGAGCCGCCCGGGGACCCGCCTGGACCTCTGGAGCGAGGGGGCCCCGGCTGGGGGAGGCCCTCTTGATCTCCGCCACCACGAACCCTCCGGGGGGAAGGGCTGGGGGCCGGTCCGGGGGCGGGCCGGCCTCCCGCCGGAGGAGGGCCTCGGGCCGCTTCCTTCGGTCCTCGAGGACCCGAAGGCGGCGGCTTTGGGCCGCCTCTTGAAGAAAGGCGCTCACGGCGCACCCCCCGCCGAAAAGCCGAGGACCTTCCGAAGGAACCGGCCGGCCTCCCCCTCCCGGAGGCACTGGAGGGCGAGGCGGGTCCCCGCCCGGAGGTCCTCCTCGAAGCCGCCGGCTCGGAGGGCGAGGGCGGTGTTGGCGGCCACCACCGCCTCGGCCTCCCGGGGGCCCTGCCCGTGGAGGAGGCGGAGGAAGCGGGCGGCGTTTTCGGAGGGAGGCCCCCCGGCCACGGCCGAAGGCTCCACCGGGTGGAGGCCGAAGTCCCGGGGGAGGAGCTCCCGCTCCCGGAGCCCTTCGGGGGTGGCCTCCACGATCCACGTCCGGCCCCAGAGCACCGCCTCGTCGTAACCTCCCTCCCCATGGAGGACCAACACGCGCTCGGAGCCCAAGGCGCGGAAGGCCTCGGCCAGGGGTCGGAGAAAGCGCAGGTGGCAGACCCCCGCCACCTGGCGTTGGACGCGGGCGGGGTTCAGCAGGGGGCCCAGGAGGTTGAAAACCGTCCGGATCCCGAGCGCCCTCCGCACGGGGGCGAGGCGCGCGGCCGCGGGGTGGTAGAGGGGGGCGTGGAGGTAGCAGAAGGAGAGGGCCTCCAGGCGGACCTGGGCCGCCTCCGGAGGCTCCTCCACCGGGTAGCCCAGCGCCTCCAGAAGGTCGGTGGAGCCGCAGGCGGAGGAGACGCTCCGGTTGCCGTGCTTGGCGACCTTGAGCCCCAGCGCCGCCGCCGTCAGGGCCGCCGCGGTGGAGACGTTCAGCGTCCCCTGTCCGTCCCCGCCGGTCCCGCAGGTGTCCACGGCCCCGGGCAGGCCGGGGATGGACCGGGCCTGCCCCCTCAGAGCCTGGGCCAGCCCGGCGATCTCCTCCCCCCGCTCTCCGCGGGCCGCCCAGGCCGCCAGCAGGGCACCCAGGAGCAGGGGGTCGGGGTCGCCGAGGACCAATGCGCGCCCCAGGGCCGCCGCCTCGGTCTGGGTGAGGGGCGAACCGGAGGTGACCCTTTGGAGCGCCTCCCTAAGCACCCTTCACCTCCTGGGTGAGGCTCACGAAGTTGGCCAGGATGCGGCCTCCTTCCGGCGTGAGGATGGACTCGGGGTGGAACTGCACCCCGTGGCAGGGGAACTCCCGGTGCCGCAGGGCCATGATCTCCCCCTCGGCCGTGGCGGCCTGGACCTGGAGGCAGGGGGGGACGCTCTCCCGCTCCACGATCAGGGAGTGGTACCGGCCGGCCTCGAAGGGGTTGGGAAGCCCCGAGAGTAGACCGGTGCCGTCGTGGAAGACCGGCGAGGCCTTTCCGTGGATGGGGCGCAGGGCCCGCCCCACCTTGGCCCCGAAGACCTCCGCCAGGATCTGGTGGCCCAGGCAGACCCCCAGCATGGGGATGCGGGGGGCGAAGGCCCGGACGCAGGCCGCGGAAACCCCTCCCTCGGCGGGGCTTCCCGGCCCCGGGGAAATGACGATTCCCCGAGGGCCGAGGGCGGCGATCTCCTCCACCGTCACCGCGTCGTTCCGAAAAACGCGGAGGTCGGGGGTGAGCGCCCCCATCAGCGAGACGAGGTTGTAGGTGAAGGAGTCGTAGTTGTCGATGAAGACGATCACGGCCGGACCTCCTTTCTCCCGCTCCTTCTCCTGGCGGAAGGACCCTCTTCCCCGCCGTCCAGGGCGGCCAGGACGGCCCCCGCCTTGTGGTGGATCTCCCGCCATTCGGACTCGGGGTCGGAATCGGCCACGATGCCCGCCCCCGACCGGAAGCGGACGCGGCCCCCTTCGGTCTCCAGGCAGCGGATGGCGATGCAGGCCTCCAGGCGCCGCGGGGGATCCAGCAGGAGGACGGCGCCTCCGTAGGCCCCCCGGTCCCCGGACTCCAGGCGACAGAGGAGTTCGGCCGCTCGGATCTTGGGGGCGCCGCTCACCGTCCCGGCGGGAAAGGTGCTCCAGAGGGCGTCCAGGAAGGGGCGGGAGCGGTCGGGGACCCCCCGCACCTCCGAGACGAGGTGGAGGACGTGGGAGTACCGTTCCACCGCCTCCCGCACCGGCACCTCCACCGTCCCCGGAAGGCAGACCCGCCCCAGGTCGTTGCGGCTCAGGTCCACGAGCATGGCGTGCTCCGCCCTCTCCTTGGGGTCGCCGCGGAGGGCCGCCTCCAGGCGCCGGTCGTCCTCGTCGCTCTCCCCCCGCGGCCGGGTGCCGGCGATGGGGACCGTCAGCACCTCCCCTCCGTCGGCGCGGACCAGCATCTCCGGGGAGGCCCCCAGCAAACACCTCCCCCTCAGGGAGAGGAAAAAGTGGTAGGGGCTGGGGTTGAGGCGTCTCAACCGTCGGTAGAGTTCGAAGGGGTCTCCGTCGAAGGTCCCGGAAAAGGGTTCGGAGAGGACCACCTGGTACACGTCGCCGGAGGCGATGGCCTCGAGGGCCGCCCGCACGTTGGCGAGAAAGCGGGCCTTGGAGGGCCGCTCCGAAGGGACCCACCGGGCGCCGGGGGCCGGCTCCCCCGCCGGTCCCGATAGCCGTCGTCTCATGGCTTCCAGGCGGTTCCGGAGGGCGCTCCTCCTCTCGCCGGGGCGCGGGAAGGCGTAGAGGATGCCCTCCTGGAAGGCGTGGTCCAGGACGAGCCCCGCGCCGAAGCGGCCGAGGAGGACCCGGTCTTTCCGGCACCGCCGGAAGACGGGGGCCAGGCAGGGCTCCGAAAGGGCGAAGGCGGAGAAGTCGGCGGATCCCACCACCTGTCCGAGGAAGGGGAGGCCGTCGTCTCCCGAAGAAGGCAGGGAGGAAAGCCAACGGTTCAGCGCCTGAAGGGGCGGGCCGGGCAGGGCCAGGCGGTGGGAGCCCCGGCGGAGGAAGGCCCCCCGAGGCCCGGCCGTGAAGACCTCCAGGGGATCCAGCCCCAGAAAGGAGTACCGGGCCTGGCGCTCCCCCCCGGCCACCGACTCGAGGAGGTAGCCTTCGGCGGAGGGGGGCACCAGGGCGAGGAAGGCCCGGACGGGGGTGGTGAGGTCGGCGGAGAAGCGGAGGACCTCCGGGGGTCCTCCGGGAAGAGGGTCCGGGTGGGGCGAAGGCTTTCGGGTGGCCATGGGGCGTTCCTTTCCAGCAACGGTCCCCTTCCAGGGGAAACAAAAAGGCCCACCCCGAAGGGTGGGCCGGGCGTCCGAACGATAGAGGCCTATCCCCAGCGCCTCCCCGCGCGTACACCCGGCCCTCCCGACCACCACGCGGTCGAGAGGGTGCTGGTATACAGGCCGGTGAGCGGCGCCATGGGTTCTCCTACCACCTATTGAGCCTATCCCAGACGAAAGCCGCCGTCAAGCCCCCCTATTTCTGCTGCTTGGCCAGGGGCTCCAGGGCGACGATGGCGTCCTTCCACTGCTGGGCGTCGGCGGCGTCGGGCTTCATCTTCAGGTAGATCTTGAGCTGTTCGATGGCCCCCTTGTAGTCGCCGAGCTGGGCCAGGGCGATGGACCATTCCCGGTGGGCGTCGGCGTCGTTGGGGTCCTCCAGGGCCGCCTGGGCGAAGAGGGCGGCGGCCTTCTTGGCGTCGCCGGAGTTGAGGGCCTGGACTCCGGCGTTGTACGTCTCGCCGGTGACCTGCCCGCCCTTCTCCTTGAACTTTTTCTTATAAGCCTCGGCCTTCTGGGCGTCCCCCTTCAGGGCGTAGAGCTTGGCGAGCATGCCCAGCACCGGCACCTCGTCTGGAAACTGGGCGTTGTACGCCTCGAAGGCCTTCAGGGCCCCCTCGGTGTCGCCCATCTTCTCGTAGCAGGCCGCCTTGAAGAAGAGGGCGGCTTTCAGGTTGTCGTTCTGGGCGATGGCCTCGTTGGCCTTGGCCAGGGCTCCTTCGTAGTCGCCCATCTCGTACAGGGTCTTGGCTTCGGCGGCGGGGCTGGCCTTCACCTCCTGCACGACGATGTCCTTCCGCATGTCGAAGTTGATCTCGATGACGTCCATCAGCTTGGGCTTGTCGATCTTGCTCACCTCCGGGAGGTCCCCCACCTTGACGGTGACCCGGTAGCCCTTGTCGGAGTAGGGGAGGCCCGCCTGGATGTAGTTCCCCCCCTTGTCGGTGGTCACTTCGTAGTGGTTGCTCTCGTTGGCTTCGTCCACGATGCGTACCGAGAGGCCGGCCACGGGCTTGCCGTCCCGGTCCAGCACCTTGCCGCGGATCCCCTTGGTCAACTGGGCCGAGGCCGCGATGCCGAAGAGGAGCAGGACCCCGGCGATTCCCAACGTTCTCCTGACCGCTTTCATGTTCGTCGCCTCCTCAGGGGGCCCATTGTAGCGCGCGGCTCAGAACTCATCCACGAAAATGCGGAGGTGGCGGCTTCGGGTGCTCAATTTGCGCAATGACTTGGCCTCGATCTGCCGGATCCGCTCCCTCGTGACGGCGAAGGCCTTGCCCACCTCCTCCAGCGTGTGGTCGGTGTCGTACCCGATGCCGAAGCGGAGGCGGAGGACCTTGGCCTCCCGTTCGGGCAGCTCGTCCACCAGCCGGTGGACCTGGGCCCTGAGCTGGTCCCGCACCACGTGCTTGAGGGGGGAGGGGACCACCTGGTCCTCGATGAAGTCCCCCAGATGGCTGTCCTCCTCCTCCCCGATGGGGGTTTCGAGGGAGATGGGCTCCTGGGCGATCTTGAGGATCTTCCGCACCTTGGGGACGGTGATGCCCATCCGCTCGGCCACCTCCTCGGGGGTGGGCTCCCGGCCGTTCTCCTGGACGAGGGTCCGCATGGTCTTGAAGAGCTTGTTGATGGTCTCGATCATATGCACCGGGATGCGGATGGTACGGGCCTGGTCGGCGATGGCCCGGGTGATGGCCTGCCGGATCCACCACGTGGCGTACGTGGAGAACTTGTACCCCCTCCGGTACTCGAACTTCTCCACGGCCTTCATGAGGCCGATGTTGCCCTCCTGGATGAGGTCCAGGAACTGGAGGCCCCGGTTGGTGTACTTCTTGGCGATGGAGACCACCAGCCGGAGGTTGGCCCGGATGAGGTCGTTCTTGGCGTTCTCCATCTCCATCTCGCCCCGGGCGATGAGGCCGGCGATGTGTTTCACCTCCTCCGGGGGGGAGCCCATCTCCTTCTCGATCTGGGCCAGGCGGTCCTCCACCTCCTTCAGCCGCTTGGCCAGTTCGGGGCTCTTGGTCCTGCCGGACTTGGCCAGTCGCGACTTGAGCCGCTTCTGCGTGGCCTCCAAGGCCCTCACCTCCTGGTGGGCCTTCTTGAAGGAGGCCATCATGTCGTTGATGAACTTGGCGTTGAGTTCCAGACGGCGGATCTTCTGGGTGAGCTCCACGTAGAGCCGACTCAGGGTCCATTTCAGCTTGCGGGCCTTCTTGGACTTCGGGTCCTTCTTGGTCTCCGCCGCCAGCCGGGAGGCCAGCCGTTCGGCCTGGGTCTGGATGGCCCGGATCCGCTCGATGAGCTCGATCTGCTCCTCGAGGCGGCGCTGGAGCTCCTGCTCGTCGTCCACGTCGTCGTAGAAGGAAAGGTAGTGGCGGGCCAGCTCCGGGTCCTTCTGAATCTCGTCGCCCATGGTGAGGATCATCCGGGCGGCGTACCGGGAGCGGGAGAGGGCCTTGATCATCACCTTCTTGCCCCGCTCGATCCGCTTGGCGATCCGCACCTCCCCCTCCCGGTTGAGGAGGGGGGTCTGCCCCATCTCCCTCAGGTACATCTTCACCGGGTCGTTGGTGCGCTCCAGGTCCGGGTCGTAACCCAGCAGGGCCCCTTCCGCCGCGGGCTTGGGGAGGAGGGCCGCGAGATCGTCCAAGGGGGGCCGGTCCTCCACGTCGATCCCCTGCTCCTCCAGGAACTGCATGAGGTAGTCCATGTCCTCGGGGGACTGGAACTCCGCCGGGAGGAACTCGTTGATGTCCTCGTAGGTGAGCTTCTCCTTGCTCCGCGCGTACTCGATCACCAAATCCCGGATGTCGTCGAATCGGTCGTCCATGCCTTCTTCCTTCTCCGTTTTTTCGCGCTTCGAAAAGGCCCTACTCCATCAGGGCGCCGATCTCCTCCAGGAGGGCCATCTTCTCCCGGTTGAGGATCTGCACGAGGTCGAGGTCCGCCCGCCGGCTGGCCTCCCGGATCTGCCGGGCCAGCTCGCGCTCCCTGCGCCTCAGGAACTCCACCTGGACCTCGGCGGCGGCCCTCCGGAGGTCCTCCTCGGAGGGGACCTCGTGGCAGCCGTTGAGGATTCGGGCCAGCAGGGCCTGGTTTTGGGGGTCCGCCACGGCCCCGGCCAACAGCTCCTGGAGAAGGGGGCCGGCGGCCGCCGATTCCAGGGCGCCCCCCGGGAGGTCCGCGAGGATCCGGCGGGCCGCCTCCGGAAAGGCGAAGAAGCCCTTCACCAGGACCTGCTCCCGAACGGGAACGGCCGGGGGGGCCGGGGGGCGGGAGGCCGGGCTGGCGGGGGCGCCCTCCTCCGGTTCCTTCAGGCGCTTTCTCAGGAGGGCCGGCTCCATGCCCGTCCGCGCCGCCACTTCCCGGAGGTACTCCTGCCGCTCCAGCGGGTCGGGCACGGCGGAAAGGTAAACGGCCAACCGGTCCACGAAGGCCATTCGTCCCTCCACCTCCTGGAGACTTCCCGAGGAGAGCGCCCGTTCCACCAGAAAGTCGAAGAAGGGAACGGCGCCTT
Organism: Acidobacteriota bacterium; assembly: GCA_037444825.1. Taxonomy (GTDB): domain Bacteria; phylum Acidobacteriota; class UBA4820; order UBA4820; family DSQY01; genus JBFLVU01. Next base: position 99,778 of record JBBILR010000008.1, read on the forward strand.
CCACGACCCGGCGGTAGGCGTCGGGCCCCTTCTCGGCGATGAAGCCGTCGGGGTCCTTCCCCGACGGCACCAGCGCCACCCGGATCCGGAGACCTTCCCCCAGCAGGAGAAGGATGGCCCGCTCGGCGGCCTGGAGGCCCGCCGCGTCCCGGTCGAAGTTGAGGACCACCTCCCGGGCGTACCGCTTGAGGAGGCGGACCTGGCCCTCCGCCAGGGCGGTCCCCAGGGTGGCCGCCACGCCGGGGACCCCCGCCTGGAAGGCCGCCAGGAAGTCCATGTACCCCTCCACCAGGAGGATCCGGCCCGTCTCGCGGACCGCCTGGCGCGTCACGGCCAGGCCGTACAAGAGGTCCCGCTTCTGGAAGACGGGGCTTTCGGGGGAGTTGAGGTACTTGGGCTCCTCGTCCCCGAGGGCCCTTCCGCCGAATCCCACGGTGCGGCCCAGGACGTCCTCGATGGGGAAGAGGAGGCGGTTCCGGAAACGCTCGGCGTACTCCCCCCGGGCCCGTTCCAGAAAGAGCCCCGCCTCCATGGCCTCGGCGGGGGTGAAACCCTGACGGGCCAGGTGGGCGAGGAGACCCCCCTCGGGGGGGGCGAACCCGAGCCTCAGCTTCTCGGCCGTCTCGGGCCGGATCCCCCGTCTTCGGGCGTAAGCGCGGACGGGGCTCTCGCGGGGCGCCTCCTCCAAGGCCTGGCGGTAGAACCGGGAGGCCGCCGCCAACAATTTGAAGAGGCGCTCCCGCCGGTCGGGGGTGCCGCGGGAGGCCTCGGGGGACCGGCTCTCCAGGCGGACCCCGGCCTTTCGGGCCAGGATCTCCGCCGCCTCCAGGAACGAACAGCCCTCCACCTCCATGAGGAACTTGAGGACGTCGCCGCCCCGGTGGCACCCGAAGCAGTAAAAGAGGCCGTTGTCTCCGTCCACGCTGAAGGAGGGGGTCTTTTCCTTGTGGAAGGGGCAAAGCCCCACGCTTCGGCGGCCGCGCCGGGTGAGCCTCACGTAGTCCTGGTAAACGAGCAGGGGATCTACGAGGTTTTTCAGGTCTTCGACGCGGTGGACGGTGGTCATGGCACCTCTCAGGCCACAGGGTAATCTAGTGCCTCGCCGGGACCTTAGCAACCCGAAATAAATCATCGGGTTGAATGTGTGTGAGCGACCGCTTACGCCTTGAGGCGGACCACGGTGACCCCCGCCCCTCCCGCCTGGGGCGGCGCCTCCTCCCACGAGGCGGCGTGCGGGCAGCGCCGCAGCCACTCCCGGACCGCCGCCCGGAGCCTTCCCGTCCCGATGCCGTGGATGATGCGGACCTCCGAGAGCCCGGCGGAAGCCGCCCGGTCCACGAAGGGCTCCAGCTCCGCCTCCGCCTCCGCCGCCGTCCGGCCCAGGAGGTTGATCTCCCACCCGGCGTCCCTCCCCTGGAACTCCACCCGGCCGCCCTTGCGGGGGGCGGCGGGCTCCTTCTCTGCGAGGATCTCCACGTCCCCCACCCCCACCTGCAAGGTTTTCCCCTCGAAGTCCAATAGCAGGCGGCCCGAAGCGGCGTCCGCCTCCGAGACCCGGGCGGTGACGGAAAGCGCCCGGACCCGCACCAGGCTCCCCGGCTCGGGAAGGGCGGGGGGCGCGGCGGCGCGGGGGAGCCCGGCCTCTTCCGCCGCGGCCTCCACCAGCCGGGGGGTGACCTTCCGGGCCACCCGGTGGACCGACTGGCGGTTCACTTCGGCCTTCAGCTCGGCCAGGAACCGGGCCTCCGCCTCGGCGAAGCGCTGGGGCAGGGTCTCCACGAAACGCTTCCGCTCCTTCTCCAGGGCCTGGAGGGCCTTTTCCCGTTTCGCGGCCTCCGCCTCCAGGGCCCGAACCTTCTCCGCGAGCTCCCGCCGGGCCCGGCGGTGGGCCTCCGCCTCCGCCTCCAGGGCCTCCAGGACTTCCCTCAGGTGCCGGCTCCCCTCGGGGAGAAGCGAGCGGGCCCGGTCCAGGATGGCGGCGGGGATCCCCGACCGTTCGGCGATGTCCAGGGCCCGGCTGGAACCCACCTGGCCCATGCGAAGCCGGAAGGTGGGGCGGCGGTCCCCTTCGGCGAACTCCATCCCGGCGTTGGCCATGCCGGGGGTGACCAGGGCGCGGGTCTTCAAGGCCTCGAAGTGGGTGCTGGCCAAGGTGAAGCCCCGCCTCTCGTGGAGGTGGAGGAGGATGGCCTCCCCCAGAGCCGCCCCCTCCTGGGGGTCCGTTCCGGAGCCCAGCTCGTCCAGCACGAAGAGGAAAGGCTCGGCCAACCCCAGGAGCGCCTCCCGGAGCGCGGCCATGCGGGCGGAAAAGGTGGAGAGGTCGTCGAGGATGGACTGGGTGTCCCCCACGGTGGCGTGGATCTGCCGGAAGACCGGGAGGGCGGTCCCCTCCGCGGCGGGGATGGGAATGCCCGCCTGGTGCATGGCCGCCAGGAGTCCCACGGTCTTGAGGGCCACGGACTTGCCGCCGGCGTTGGGGCCGGAGACCACCAGCGTCCTCGCCCCTTCGAGGGAGAGGGAGAGGTCCAAAGGCACGGCCTCCGTCCGGGGCGCCTCCCCCCAGGCCTCCTGCCTCAGGGCGTTCAGTTCGGGCAGCAGAAGGGGGTGTCGGGCCTGGCGAAGCTCCAGCGGCCCGCCGGGGGAGAGGACGGGGAGGAGACCTCCGTACCGGGAGGCCAGCCGCGCCGCCGCCAGGTCCACGTCCAGCGCCTCCACGGCCTCGAAGAGGGCCTCCAGCGCCTGGGAGGCGCCGGAGACGGCCGAGGAGACCTCCACCAGGATCCGGTGGATCTCCTCCCGTTCCTCCGCCTCCAGGGCGGTCAGGCGATTGTTGAGGTCCACCACCTCCAGGGGCTCGATGTAGGAGGTGGCCCCGGTGGAGGAGGTGTCGTGGAGGATCCCCTGGACCTGCCCCTTGAAGGAGGACTGCACCGGCAGGACCAGCCGCCCGTTCCGCACCGTGTAGGCCGTGTCCCTCAGGATGGAGCCCCCCAGCCGTTCCACGAGGCTCTCCATCCGGGAGAGCACCTGGCCCCGCGCCGCTTCGCGCTCCCGGCGGATGGCCCTCAGGTGGGGGCTGGCGCCGTCGGCCACCTCCCCCCGGTCGTCGAGGGTCTTTTCGAGGAGGGCGAGCACCGGCCGCCAGCGGGCCGGATCCGGAAAGTCCCCCCGGAGGGCCGTCTTGTCGGCGGCCGGATCCTCCACCCAGGCGAAGGCGCGCGCCGAGGCCCTCAGGGCGTGCCGAAGGCCACGCAGGGTCTCCAGGGGGAAGGCCACCCCCGCGGGGACGCGGGTGGGGAAGCGCCGGTAGCCCTCCAAGCTCAGCCGGCCCGAGAGGGCCTCCCCTCGAACACAGGCCTCCACCCGGCCGTGGCGGAGGCGCACGGCGTCCTCCTCCGTTTCGGGGACGAGCGCCCCCGCCCGCCCTTTCCCTTCGTCGGTCTGGGCACAGAGGGAAAGGAGCGCGAGGACGCGGTCCCATTCCAGGGACTTCAGCGTCCTTGCGTCCATCGGTTCCGGATGGTGTTCCTAGGCGTTGAGCTTGCGCTCCTGGGCCAGGCGCTTGAGCAGCTTCTTGCGCGCGGCCAGGGCCTTCTTCTTACGCTTCACGCTGGGCTTTTCGTAGTGCTGGCGCTTCTTGAGCTCGGAAAGAACCCCCGCCTTCTCGCACTTCCGCTTGAAGCGCCGGATGGCGCCCTCGACGGTCTCGCCCTCTTTCACGACCACGGTCGGCACTCTCGATCGCCTCCCCTCTAGAGCCAATTTGCTTCCGCCCGGGGCGAAAGCCCTCTATGTATAGCAAATTTCCGGCTCAAGCGCAAGCCCCGCCCCGATCCCCGCCCATCCTTTCCGATTCGCAATTCCCAATCCGCTCCCGGCCTTTTTCCCTTTCGCCTTCCGCCTTCTCTATCCTACTTTCCCAGCCCCTTGAGGATGTCCTTGAGGGAGGGCTTCTTTTTCGGCGCGTTCTCGTCGGCGGGGGCCTCCGAAGGCTCCTCCCGGTCCTCCCCCTCCTGGATTCGCCCCTGTCCCCGGCCCCGCGTGTTGCCCTCCTCGTTGGCCTGGGCCAGACCTTTCATCATCTGTCCGAGACCGAACTCCGTTCGGGTGTAGCCGGCGGGCAGGACGAAGGTCCCCGGAGGGACGGGAACCATCTGCACGTCCTTGGTGGTGAGGATCCTGGTGCCCTGGTCCTGGCCGTTCTCGAACAGCTGGGTGCGAACCTCCATGGGGAAGCCCAGGAAGCCGACCTTGGCGGCGATGACCTTGTCGAAGGCGGGGTCCCCGATGGAAAGCCCCTGGTTGTGCCAGTTGCGCTCCCCGAAGATGGCGAGGACGTCGTAGGCGGTGGTGGAGTAGTAGTCCGTCACCTGTTCGGTGTGGCTCTTGGTCTTGAAGCCCATGACGGACACCTGCGAGTCGTAGGAGATCTTGATCCGCTTGCCGGCGCAGGGGACCCCGCCCACGACCTTGGGGGGCAACGGAGAGACGTCCACCTGCTGGTTGGCGTAGGAGACCTTCATGGACTTCATCATCTGCTGAGCCCCGGCCTGCATCTCGTCCACGCTCATCTCCACGTACTCGCGGCGGTCGGGGAAGACGAAGTAGGCCACCTTGGCCTTCCCGTCCCCCAGGATGTAGGAGCCCTTGGGGAACATGACGAAGTCGGTGAGGTAGGTCATCTTGAATTTGCCGTCGTCGGCCACGGCCTCGAACTGAAAGCCGGCCGGCCCGTCGTCGGTGGGAAGCCCCATCTTGCGGGCCATTTCCTTCTCTTCGGGGGACATGGAATGGGTGTTCTTTGCCTGGGGCCCGCCTTCGACCCTCACCTCACCGCGGTACTTGATGCCCACGAGGGCCTGCGACGCCAGCGTCGTGGCCGCGAGGGCCAGTGCGATCCAAACAGTCTTCTTCATGGGGAACTCCTCCGGCGTGATGATGCCAGAAAAGGACCCCGAAGGCAAAAAAAGCCGGCCATCCTGATCCCCCCCGGCGCTCCGGGGGACCGAGCGGGCGCCCGGCCACGGGCGTCCCATCCCCGCGGCAACCTTGGCTCGCAAGGGCCGGGGGTCTATCCATGCTTCGCAAGCGCGTCCTTGCGGGGAACGGCCGGGTCTTGCTTCGAAGGGGCCCCGGAAAGGTGCCCTCCGTAAGGAGCACCGGGTGGCCCGCCCTTCGATTCCCATGCCAAC
>JBBILR010000009.1:0-103604 GCA_037444825.1 Acidobacteriota bacterium
CCGAACCTCGACGCCCGGCGCCGGCGTCCCCGCCTCCCCGCCCCGCGCCCCCCGCGGTCCGGCGCAAGACCAAGCGGGAGCGGCGCAGGGAGAAGATGCAGGCCAGGGCCGACCGGCAGGAAAGACTGGAGCACGAGATCCAGGAGGCCCAGGCCCGCGCCGAGAAGGGCGAGGCGGTCTTCATCCGGGAGGGGATCACCGTCAAGGAGCTGGCGGAAAAGCTCAACGTCAAGGTGAAGGACATCATCGCCAAGCTGATGATGCGCGGCATCCTGGCCACCATCAACCAACCCCTGGACAGCGAGGTGGCCATCCAGATCTCCTCCATGTTCGGCTTCCAGGCCGAGGTCATCTCCTTCGAGGACGAGATGGCCTTCACCCAGGAGGAGGTCCCCGAGGAGGAGCGGATCCCGCGGGCCCCGGTGGTGACCGTCATGGGCCACGTGGACCACGGGAAGTCCAGCCTCCTGGAGGCCATCCACGACGTGGACATCACCTCCAAGGAGTTCGGCGGCATCACCCAACACATCGGCGCCTACAAGGTCCGCCACGGCGACCGGGAGTACGTCTTTCTGGACACCCCCGGCCACGAGGCCTTCACCCTCATGAGGGCCCGGGGCGCCCAGGTGACCGACGTGGTCATCCTGGTGGTGGCGGCCGACGACGGCGTCATGCCCCAGACGGTGGAGGCCATCAACCACTGCAAGGCCGCCAACGTCCCCATGGTGGTGGCCATCAACAAGATGGACAAACCGGGGGCGGACCCCGACCGGGTGAAGCGGGAACTGATGCAGCACGGCATCGTGACGGAGGACTTCGGCGGCGACGCCGTGGCGGTCCCCGTCAGCGCCAAGTCCCGCCAGGGCATCGAGGAGCTCCTGGAAATGGTGTCCCTGGTGGCCGACATGCTGAACCTCTCCGCCTCCCCTTCGGCTCCCGCCATTGGCACGGTCCTGGAGTCCAAGTTGGACCGGAGCCGCGGCCCCGTGGCGACGGTCCTGATCCAGGACGGCACCTTGCGGATCGGCGATTTCTTCCTCTGCGGATCCACCGTGGGCCACGTCCGGGGCCTCTTCGACGACAAGGGGAACCGGCTGGAAGAGGCGGGCCCCAGCACGCCGGTGGAAATTTTGGGCTTCTCGGAGGTCCCCGCCGTCGGCTCCACCTTCCAGGCCATGGCCGACGAGGCCAAGGCCCGCCAGGTGGCGGCCTTCCGCAAGGAGCAGGAGAAACAGAAGGCCCTGCGGTCCACCAAGGTCCGGCTGGAGAACGTCTTCGGCGCCATCCAGCAGGGAGATATCCAGGAGCTTTCCATCATCCTCAAGGCCGACGTCCAGGGTTCTTTGGAGGCCATCGCCCAGCAGGTGGAAGACCTCTCCACCGAAGAGGTGAAGGTCTCGGTGGTCCACAAGGGCGTGGGGGCCATCTCCGAAGGCGACGTCCTGCTGGCCTCCGCCAGCAACGCCATCCTCATCGGTTTCAACGTCCGCCCCGAGCGGAAGGCCGCCGAGATGGCCAAGGCCGAGGGGGTGGAGATCGCCCTCTTCACCGTCATCTACGACCTCACCGACCGGCTGAAGCAGGCCCTCACCGGCATGCTGAAACCCATCGAGCAGGAGGTGGTCCTGGGCCACGCCGAGGTGAAGGAGATCTTCCGCGTCTCCAAGGTGGGGACGGTGGCCGGGTGCCTGGTCTCCGAAGGCCGCATTCCCCGCTCCGCCCAGATCCGCGTCCTGAGGGACAACGTGGTGGTCCACACGGGCAAGATCGCCTCCCTCAAGCGCTTCAAGGACGACGCCTCGGAGGTCAAGGAGGGGCTGGAGTGCGGCATCTCCCTGGAGAACTACAACGACGTGAAGCCCGGCGACGTCCTGGAGGCCTTCGAGATCCACATTCAGGAGAGGACGCTCTAGCGGGCGCGGCCCGGGGGAGGCTTCCGTGGCCCATCCAGGGGTTCGGGGCGTGGTGGCGGTGGCCCGGGTGGAACTCCGGATCCCCGCCGCCGCCAGCCTCAAGGACAAGCGCGCGGTGGTGAAGTCCTTCTGCGAGAGGGCCCGCCAACGCTTCGGCCTTGCGGTGGCGGAGACGGGCCTCCAGGAAGACTTCCGCCGGGCCTCCGTGACCCTGGCGGCGGTTTCCGGAAGCGGTGCGGTGGCCCGGCAGAGCCTTCGGGCGGCGGTGGCCTTCCTGGAGGAGGCCTACGAGGTGGAGGTGCTGGAGGCGGTGGAGGAAATCTTCTGACCGTCCCGAGGCCTCCGAGGAGACTACGCCATGCGGCGGTTCGCGAAATCGGACAAGGTGAGCGACCTTCTGCGCCACGGCATCTCCAACGCCCTCCTCAAGGAGGTGGAGGACGAACGGCTCCGCTGGATCTCCGTCACCGAGGTCAGCGTCAACAAGGACCTCAGCGTGGCCAGGGTCTTCTTCACCGTCGTCTCCCCTCATCTGGACCGGCAGGGCGCCGAGAGGGCCCTGGAGGAGAACCGCAAGGCCCTGAAGGGGTACCTGGCGTCGAACCTGCGACTCCGGCAGCTCCCCGAGCTACGCTTCCAGTACGACGAGACGGCGGACTCCGCCCAGCGCATCGAAGACCTCCTCCGCTCGCTGAAGCCGAAGGGGGAGGGGGAGGCCCCATGAACCGTCCCGAAGGAAAGCCCCACGGACTCATTCTTCTGGACAAGCCGGCGGGAAGGACCTCCCACGACTGCGTGCAGGCCCTCAGGCGCCTGTGCCCCAGGAAGTTCAAGGTGGGCCACGGGGGGACCCTGGACCCCTTCTGCACGGGCCTTCTGATCGTGCTCCTGGGCCACGCCACGAGGCTGGCCCGCTTCTTCCAGGGGATGGACAAGACCTACGAGGGGGTCATTCGCTTCGGAGAAGGGACCGACACCTTCGACCGCGACGGGAAGGTGACGGCCACCGGACCGCTCCCCAAACTCGGTCCCGAGGAGTGGCAGGCGGCGGCCAACCGCTTCGTGGGGTCCTACCTCCAGCGGCCTCCGGCCTTCTCCGCCAAGCGGATCAAGCACGTCCGGGCCTACGAAATGGCCCGGAAGGGGGAGGAGCCGGACATCCCGCCGGTTTCGGTCCAGGTCTACCGCTTCGACGTCTCCCCGGTGGACGCGCGGGACCTCCACTTCCGGCTGAAGTGCTCCTCCGGGACCTACGTGAGGGCCCTGGCCCGGGACCTCGGTGAGGCGGTGGGGAGCCCGGCCCACTGCTTCCAGCTCTGCCGCACGGAGGTGGGGCCCTTCACCGTCCACCAGGCGAACTCCCTCGAGGACCCCTTCGCCGAGCCCGGCTTCCTTCCGCTGAACCTGTTGGACCTGGGCTTTCCGGTCTTCCAGGCCACCTCCCGGGAGGAGCGGCTCTTGCTGAACGGCCAGAAGGTCCCCGCCCCCAAGCCCCTCCACGGCCACGAGGGCATGGTGAAGGTGGTGGCCCCCGACGGGCGGTTCCTGGCCCTGGCGCGCCTGGAGGGCCCCTCCCTCCAGCCCGCCGTGGTCTTCCCCGAGGAGTCGGCCGAGTGAAGGCCCCTGCGCCCCAAGCCGACGCCGGCCGTCCCACCTGGCGTTTCCCCCGGGCCTTCTGGACCGGGAACGCCGTGGAGCTCTTCGAGCGGGCGGCCTACTACGGCACCTTCATCGCCCTGGCCGTCTTCCTCACCGACGTGGTGGGGTTCGGGGACGTGGAGGCGGGATGGATCGGCGCCCTCTTCTCCTCCTCCATCTACCTCCTGCCCTTCGTCACCGGGGCCCTCTCCGACCGGCTGGGCTTCCGCCCCTCCCTTCTTCTGGCCTTCGCCCTGCTCGCCCTGGGCTACGGAGGCCTGGCGCTCTTCCCCACCCGGTTGGCCGTCCCCTTCTCCCTGGCCTTGGTGGCGGTGGGGGGGGCCTTCGTGAAGCCCGTCATCACGGGAACGGTGGCCCGGTCTTCCGACGCCGTAAGCCGGGCGCGGGCCTTCAGCGTGTTCTACATGATGGTGAACATCGGTTCGTTCACCGGAAAGACGGTGGCCAGGCCGGTGCGGGCGTTGCTGGGCGTGGGGTCGGTGCCGCTCTACTCCGCCTTCGCCGCCCTCGCCGCCCTCCTCGTCACCGCCCTCTTCTTTTTCCCCCGGGAAAACGGCGAGGAGCGCCCGCGAAGCGTCGCCGAATCCCTTCGCGGGTTGGGCGTGGTCCTGAGGAACGGCCGCTTCCTGGCCCTCATCCTCATCACGGCGGGCTTCTGGGCCATCCAGGGCCAGCTGTACGCCTCCATGCCCAAGTACGTGCTCCGGCTCGTGGGGCCGGAGGCCAGCCCCGAGTGGTACGCCAACGTGAACCCGCTGGTGGTGGTCCTGCTGGTGGTGCCCGTCACCCACCTGGTCCGGAAGATCAGCCCGGTGGCCTCCATCGGGGTGGCCCTGGGGCTCATCCCCCTTTCGGCCCTGGTCATGTCCCTCTCGGGCCACCTCGCGGGGCCCGTGGGCCTCTTCGGCGCTTCCCTGCACCCCGTGACGGTCCTCATGGTGGCCGGGATCGCCCTCCAGGGCCTGGCGGAGTGCTTCCTGAGCCCGCGCTACCTGGAGTTCGCCTCCCGGCAGGCCCCGCCCGGCCAGGAAGGGTTGTACATGGGCTACGCCCACCTCAACACCTTCTTCGCCTGGCTCTTCGGCTTCGCCCTTTCGGGTTACCTTCTGGAGGCCTTCTGCCCGGACCCGAAGAAACTTCGGGCCATGGGGCTCTCGGAGGAGGCCTTCGCCGCCGCCTACGCCCACGCCCACTACCTCTGGTACGCCTTCGCCGGCGTGGGGGGACTCGCCTTCCTGGGCCTTCTCGCCTTTGCCCTCTTCACGGGTCGTCAGGAGCGGAACAAGGCCCCGCGGAGTTGACCCCGCCCTCCACTCTTACGGCCCCAGGCGAACCTCCACGGGCAGCCGCAGGGCCTCCCGCTCGGCGTCCCGCACGTTGAACTCGGCGAGGTAGCAGGCCCCGTCGGGGAGGGCCGGGGGCACCGAGGCCGCCTCCAGGGTGAGTACCGTGCGGTGGTCGGGGTAGAACGCCAGGTTCTTCTCCTTTCCCTGGGTGACGCTCAAGGCCACGGGCTCGGCGAAGCGGTGGAGCTCCTCCACCCGCAGGGACCAGGAGGGTTCCTCCCCGGGTTCGGCGGCGGCGGCCTTGACCTTCAGCGTGTACTTAACGCCGGGCTTGGCGGGTTTGGTCAGGGAGATCTCGGCGAAGCGGTAGGAGAAACCGTCGGAGGCCACGGCCTTTCCGTCGGCGTCGAGGATCTGGACGGCGATGTCCGTGAACTTCCCGTAGTCCTCCGGGGAGAGGCTCAGCCGGAACTCCGCGGAGGCCTCCCCGGGGGCCAGGGTGAAAGCCCGCTCCCACGAAGGACCGTTCACCTTCGACGTGCGGTCGGTGAGGGTTCCCACGATGCGCCCGGAGCCGGTCCCGCGAAAGACCGTGTCCAGGGCGGGAACCACCTCCACCTCCGCCGTGGGGGTTTTTCCCTGCGCCGTCTTAAGGGGAACCTTGTCGGCGAGGGGCTTCAGGAGGGGTACGGCGGAGGCGGTGACCTCCAGCGAGACGGGCTCACGGTTTCCGTAGGCGGCGTAGACGGTGAGCTCGTAGATTCCCGATTCCAGGCGGGAGGAGGGAATGGCGAGTTCGGCGGTCCGCCCCTCCGGGCGCAGGACCCCGTAGGCCGCTTCCCGGCCTTCGGGGTCGAAGAGGGTGGCCGCCGCCGCTCCCCGCTGGCCCTGGGGGGCCTCCAGCCGCACCACGAGGCCCGCCGCGCCGGAAGGCACCCGGAGGTACATCCGGGCGACCTTGGCCGGGGCGAGGTTTTCCATCCGGCGGCGGAGCAGGCCGTCGGAGAAGGGCTCCGGGACCGCCACGGAGACGGGCACCCGCCACGCCGGCCCCAGCTCTCGTCCCGGACCCTTCGGAAAGGCCAGCACCTCCCCCTGATGGAGGCCCGGCGTCTTGAGCCGGGCGGGGTCGAAGACGACGGAAAAGCGGGCCGGCTCCTCGGCCTTCATGAAGACCGAGTTGCGGTCCACGCGGAAGAACCCTCCCGCGGCCGTGAGGTCGAAGGCGGCGAAGAAGCGGGCCTTTTCTTCGGCGGAGGCGTCCGGGGGAAACAGGGGCCGAACGGTGATGGTCTGGGGACGGTCGGGGGCGGGGTAGTAGCCCCCCCGCCAGTGGACCGCCGGGCCCTTCCGGGAGGGCCGCTCGGGAGACTCGGTCTCCAGTCGGAAGGCGAGGACCTTCTCGCCCCCCCTGGCCAGCGCCTCGTAAACCTTCCACGCCGCGGGCACGTTGACCAGCCCCGCGCCGTAGTCCAGGGGACCGTAGCCTGGGATGGCCGCCGCCGAACGCTTCAGCGCCGCCCGCAGGAGATCCCGGCGGATGGGCAGCTTCTGGGCCCGGGCGGCGGAGAGGAGAAGAGCCGCCGCGCCGGCGGCCTGGGGCGCGGCCATGGAGGTTCCGCGGAACACCGCCCGGCCCTTCTCGTAGTTGGGGACGGTGGAGAGGGCGAAGCCGGGGCAGGCGATGTCCGGCTTGTCCATCTCGGCCCCCCGGCTGGAGAAGGAGAAGAGTTCGTTCTGGGAAAGGTCGGCGCCGTAGAGGTCCTTGGCCGAGTCGCGGTTCAGCACCGCCGCCACCGCCAGGCACTCCTCCATGCAGGCAGGCAGACCCACCGTGGAAATGCCGGGTCCCTCGTTCCCCGCGGAGACGGTGGCCACCACGCCGGGGTGGTCCCTCAGCAATTCGTCGAGGAGCTTCTCCGCCTCGGCGGTGCCCTCGTTTTCCGAGCCGACGCCGTAGGACATCTGGATGACGAGCGGCATCTGGAGTTCTTCGGCCTTCTTTACGGCGTACCGCCAGGCGGCCACCATGGACCCGGGCGTGGTGGCGCCTCCCGAAAGGGTGTTGTCGCCGATCTTGAGGGCCAGGATCTGCGCCCCGGGGGCGATGCCGTCGAAACCGTCCTTGCCGTCGATGCGGAAACCCGCGGCGATGCCCGCCACGTGGGTGCCGTGGGAGCCGTCGGCCATGTAGAGGGCGGCCTTTTTCTCGTCGGGCCAGAGGTTCAGGGCGAAGGTCATGACCGGCGCCTGTCCGTGGAGGTCCCGGCCACCCAGGGTGAAAGACTCCCGGGCGTCGGCGAAGTCGTGGAAGGCCTTCTCCCCCGCGAGGCTTCCGTCGCCGTCGGTGTCTAAGATGGCCTCCCAGCGGCCGTCCTCGCCCTGGTAGACCACGAAGCCGAAGACGTCGTTGAGGTCCCCGTCGCCGTTGAGGTCGCCGTCCTCGGCGTCGCTGTTCTTGAGGTCCTCCTCGCGGAAGTAACCCACCCAGAGGTCTTTGCCGGCGGAAACCTTCGCCGCGGCCTTCTCCAGGCCGTAAAGCCATTTTCCGTCCTTTCCGTGGACGGCCTTCCCGTGCTCGTCCTCGCCCCACTCCGCCTTCTGCCACTCCACCTTCCGTTCCTCGATGAAGACGCGGGCGTCGAGGATCTTGGGGCGTCCGTCGGAGGTGACGGTGAGCCCCGGAAGGCCAAGGTCCACCCCCGAGTCGCAGACGGCGATGAGCACGCCGCGGCCGTCCCATTCGGGGTGGGCCTTCACGAAATCCCGGGCGCCGATGGTGGCGGTGGACAGGAAGGTCCAGCCCTCGGGGGAGGTTCCCGAGGCGCCGAAGACCGAAAGGCCGAACCCGATCCAAGCCGCGGCGAGGATCCACCTCTGTTTCATGGCTCTCTCCTTGGGGGTTCCCCTGAGTTCAGTCCAGCCGGGACAGCATCTCCTTCCGGAAGGGAATCACCTCGCCGAAGCGCCCCTCCCGGACCTTTCGCACGAAATGGGGGTCGGCGATGAGGGCCCTCCCCACCGCCACGAGGGAGAAATCGCCCCGCTCCATCTGCTCGAGAAGGCCGTCCAGGGGCCGTACGGGTCCCTCCACACCGCGGTAGCTGTCCGTGAAGGCCACCGAGAGGCCCACCTTGCCCACGGCGATGGCGGGAAGGCCCGTGAGCCGCTCGGCCCAGCCCGCGAGGTTGAGGGGCGAAGGGGGGAAGGCCGGTTCCAGGTGGTCGTGCTGGCTGGCGTGGAAGAGGTCCACCCCCGCCTCCTTCAAGGGCAGGAGGATCCGCTCCAGCTCCTGAGGCGTCTCCGCGAGGCGCGCCGTGTAGTCGTCGAGCTTCCACTGGGAGAAGCGGAAGAGGACGGGGTAATCGTCGCCCACGGCCCTCCGGATCTCCCGCACCACTTCCACGGCGAAGCGGAGCCGGTTCTCGAGGCTTCCGCCGTAGGCGTCGGTGCGGTCGTTGGCTCCGGCCCACAGGAACTGGTCCACCAGGTAGCCGTGGGCGCCGTGGACCTCCACGGCGTCGAAGCCCGCCTCCCGGGCCAGGGCCGCCGAGCGGCCGAAGGCTTTCACCGTCTCGGCGATCTCTTCCACCGTCATGGCCCGGGGCCGGGCGTAGGGAACGCCCAGGGAGGAGGGGACCCGGCACCGTCGGGAGGTGGAGGAGAGGGTGGGGGCCTCGGGGAAGGGGGCGTTCTTCAGCGTGCGCGCCCTCCCCACGTGCCAGAGTTGGGCGGCCATGGCGCCCCCCTCCCGGTGGACCGCCTCCGTCACCCTCCGCCACCCCTCCACCTGCTCGCGGGTGGAGAGGACGGGGATGCGGCGGTCGAAGGCCGCGGAGGGGTGGTCCACGGCCATCCCCTCGGAGACGATGAGGCCCACCTCGCCCTCGGCGCGCTTCCGGTAGTACTCCGCCACGGCGTCGGTGGGGACGGAGCGCTCGTCGCAGAAGCGTCGGGTCATGGGCGCCATGACCGTCCGGTTGCGAAGGGAAAGGCCCCGGTGGGAGAAGGGCCGGAAGAGCACGGCGGTGTCCATGAGGACCTCCGAAGGCGGGAAGTGTAGCACGGGGGAGGGCCCGAGGGGGCGGTTCCGCCTCCGGGGGGCGTTCTTTGGCGGGGTTCCCTCACCCACGGCAAGGCGTGCTAGAATCGCGCCTTCCGTGGAGGAAGCCATGAAAGCGATGCTGTTCCCGTTGGCCCTGTTGGGACTGGCCCTCACCACCGCCGCCTTCGACCCCCTCCCCGGCCCCCAGCGCCAAGCGTACCGCTTCGACCTTTCCAAGATGTACGCCGACGAGGCGGCGTGGAAGGCCGACGTGGAGAAGGCCAGGGCCCTGGCCGCCGCGGTGGAGGCCCGGCGGGACCGGGTCCCCGGGTCGCCCCAGGCCCTCCTCGAGGCCATGGAATCCCTCAGGGACCTCGAGGACGTGATGGTGAAACTCTACGCCTACGGGGAGTTCCGCATGGCCGTGAACACCGCCGACCGCGGGCCCTACGACGCCTTCCTCGCCCTCCAGGCGGAGACGGGGGCCCGCACCAGCTTCCTCTCGGTGGCCTTGAAGGGGCTCTCCCCCGAGGACCTCGAGGGGATGATCGCCAAGGAGCCGCGGCTGGCGGCCTTCCGGTACCAGCTCGTGGACCGGATCCGAAAGGGCCCCCACACCCTCTCGGCGCCGGAGGAGGCGCTCCTGAGCCGGCTGGAGCCCGACCTCCACGCCTGGCCGCCGGCCCTCTTCCAGAAGGTCTTCGACCGGACGCCCTTCGCCGAGATCGCCGTGGACGGGAAGACCTTCCACGTCCACCGGGACTTCGAGTCCCTCGTCCGCCACCCCGACCGGGAGGTCCGGCGGAAGGCCTACGAGGGCTACTACGGGGCCTTCGCGGAGATCCGCGACCTCGTGGGCTTCGCCCTCCTCCGTGAGATGCGGGCCCTCAACACCGAGGCGAACCTCCGGGGCTTCCCCACGTACTACCACGAGACCCTCTTCGACCGGTACCTCACCCGAAGCCAGGTGGACAACCTCTACGCCCAGATCGAGGCCAAGGCCCCCCTCTACTTCGACTACCAGCGCTTCCAGATGGAGCGCATCCAGCCGCGGCTCCACGGCGCCGAGCCCGAAATCTGGGACATGGACCTCGCGTCGGGCGAGGGGCCCGAACCCCGGTTCACCGCCGACGAGGCCGTCGCTCTCGTGGAGGGGGCCCTTTCGGTCCTCGGCCCGGAGTACTCCCGGGAACTCCACGCCCTTCTCGACCCCAGGAACGGGAGGATCGACATCGTGGGGGGCCCCAACCGCGACCAGGGGGCCTTCTGCGAGGGCTACCACGGCTTCTTCCTGGACAACTACCAGGGCCTGCTCACCAACGTCTCCACCATGGCCCACGAGGCGGGCCACGGCATCCACGACCAGCTGGTCTTCAACAACCGCAAGAGCGTCCTCTACGGCGAGGGGCCCGGCTACATGACCGAATCCTTCGCCATGTTCAACGAGTGGCTGCTCCGTGACCACATCCTGAAGACCTCCCGGGACGAGGCCCTCAAGCGCTACGTGCGGGAGGACGCCCTCAACGAGATGATGGTCCTGTGGGAGATCGCGAGGAGGGCCAAGTTCGAGATGGTGGCCTACGACCGGGTGGCCTCGGGGGAGATCACCGACGAGAAGGGTTTCGGCCGGACCTGCGTGGAGGTGGGGAAGGCCTACGACCTCTGGTTCCAGAAGTACCCGTGGCTCCAGGACCATTGGATCCGGAAGCACCACTACTGGAGCGTCCCCACCTACTACGTGAACTACGTGGTGGCCCACGTGCTCGCCCTCACCTACTACCAGCGGTACCTCGAGGACCCTCGGGGCTTCCCTCAGAAGTACACCGCCATGGTCCGCAACGGCTTCGACCGGCCGGCCTCGGCCCTGCTCAAGGACTTCTTGGCCATCGACCTCGACGACCCGAAGCTTCTCGAGGGGACCTTCCGGCTCATCCAGAAGACCTTCGAGAAGGAGCGCGCCGAGGCCGCCGGCCGCTGAGGCGGAGGGTTCGTGAAGAGCGTCGCCGTCTTCTGCGGCTCCAGCAAGGGGCGGAACGGTCTTTACTCCGCCGCCGCGGAAGAGCTGGGCCGGCTGCTGGCCCGGCGGGGGACCACGCTGGTCTACGGCGGGGGGAACGTGGGCCTCATGGGGGTTCTGGCGCGGGCCGCCCTTTCCGAAGGGGGGCGGGTGGTGGGGGTCATCCCGGAGCACCTCATGGCCTACGAGGTGGCCCTGCCTCAGGCCACGGAGATGCGGGTCGTCGCCTCCATGCACGAGCGGAAGGCGCTCATGGCCGACCTCTCCGAGGCCTTCGTGGCCTTGCCGGGCGGCTTGGGCACGCTGGAAGAGCTCTTCGAGGTGTGGACCTGGGCCCAACTGGGCCTTCACCGGAAGCCGCTGGGGATCCTCGACGCCGGCGGCTACTTCGCCCCCCTGGTGGCCTTCCTGGACCACGCGGTCTCCGAGGGCTTCGTCAGGCCCGTCCACCGCGGGCTGGTGGTGGTGGAGAATGCCCCCCTGCCGCTCCTCGAGGCGCTGGAGCGCTACCGCCCTCCCGAGGGGGCCAGGGACCTGGCGCGCTGGATCGAGCGGTAGGGAGGGAGGCGGCCGGGGGCCTCAGGGAGCCGGCGAGGGTTCGAACAACCCCTGGAGTTTCCGCTGGTCCGAGGGCCGCACCGATTCGAAGGCCACCCCCACCTCGAAGGGGCCTTCCTTCGTCGGCCGGCAGTAGGCCACCTTCGCCTCGGCCTCGATGATGGTCTTTTCGGGAAGGATGGAGAGGTGGAGACGCGACCCCGGCGCGTAGGGGGTGCGGCTCAGGAAGCAGCAACCCCCCAGCCCCACCTCCCGGGTGGTGGAGGCGGCGGGGAAGGCCAGCCGGTCCGATAGCGCCTTGACCACTACCTCGCAGTGGGCGGGAATTCTCGGGTATCGCCTCCGGTCTTCCGTCGGTTCGGCCATGCACTCCCTCCTCGAACGGCGCCGCCCCCCGCCGCGCGGGCGAAGCTGCCGGCGCCGGATCCCCATGTGAGTGAAATTCTACCCCCGGTGGTGGAAAGCCTCAAGAGCCCCCCGCCGGGCTTCGTTGCACAGGCGGTGGGCCGCCCTCAGGGGTTCAGGGAGACGGTACCTTTCCCCGCAGCGAAGCACCAGGTTCAAGGAGGAGGGAAGGTCCGCCCGGTGGCCGGGGGAGACGAAGACGGGCTTCACCCCCGGCCGGGTGCGGAGGACGGCCCCCACCGCCTCCCCCTGGAGGAGGAGCGGGCTCCAGTCACCGCGGCGGGGCCCCGGTTCGTCGTAGGTTCCGCACAGGAGGCTCTTGGCGCAACCCACGGTGGGCAGGCCCAGCACCACGCCCAGGTGGGCCGCCGACCCGAAACGGCGCGGGTGGGCCGTTCCGTGGGCGTCCACCAGGAGCACGTCGGGGCGCACCCTCAGCCGGGCGAAGGCCCTCTGGAGGACCGGAACCTCCCGAAAGGCCAGCAGGCCCGGGATATAGGGGAAGTCCGCCTCCATCCGGGCAAAAGCCCCATCCACCACGGCGAGTCCCCCTTCGGCGTCGCAGACCACCACCGCTCCCCAGAAGGTTCCGCCCCACAGGGAGCAGGAGACGTCGGCGCCGCCCACGTACCGGACCTCGGAGGGGAGGGGCGCCTCCCTTCGCCGAGCGGCGAGGCGGGCCTGCTCCTCCCTCGCCCGCGCGACAAGCGGGGAGGGTGTCTTCACGGGCACCCCCTCCCTCGCGGGGCCTGCCCCGAGGCGGGCCTTGCCGGAATGGGGACGGGAGCGCTACTGTTGAAGCGAGAAAAGGAGGAGGCCATGTTCACCCCCAACATCCATCCCGTGGAACGGGTCCTTCGCGCCCTGGTGGGAATGGGCGTCCTTTCGCTGGTCTTCTGGGGGCCCAGGACCCTCTGGGGCCTTTTGGGTCTCGTCCCGCTCCTCACGGCCTTGCTCGGCTGGTGCCCCCCGTACGCCCTCCTGGGAATCAGCACCTGCAAGAAGAAGGGGTAGCCGTCCACCGCCCTCTCAAAAGCGGATGAGGTACGCCGCGCCCAGCCCGACCTGGGCGGCCATCATCATGGCGTACATCTCCGTCCACGAGGGGTGGTTCTCGGTGAAAGCGAGCTCCTCCGGGTTCCGGAGGAGCAGGTAGACCGAGTGGGCGCCCCAAAGGACCAGCCCGGCCGCGAGGACTTGGAGCAGGACGGGGTTCCCGGTGAGGAGGGGCCCCCCTCCGGGGGCCGAAAGCCGGAGGCCCAAGGGAAAGAGCCCCCAGGGAAGGACGAAGGAGGGGGCGATCATCCACGCGGCCCTTCGGGGGCCGTAGACCACCGGCAGGGTCCGGCAACCGCCCCGGCGGTCCCCCTCCACGTCCGAAAAGTCCTTGGTGGAGGCGGCCCCCAGCAGAAACAAGAAGAAGACCGCCCCCAAGAACCAAGGTTCGAGGAGGTTCACGGGGGCCAAGAGGGCCCACCCGGCCACCTTCAAGAGCTCGCCCCGGGCGGCGGCGATGGTGGCGTTGGCCCAGATCCCGAAACGCTTGGTTCTTCCGAAGGCCGGCGCGGAGTAGACGAAGGTGCAGACGAGGCCCCCCAGGTAGATCCAGAAGCAGGCGTGGGCCGCCGGGGGGGCCAGGGCCCGCTCCCAGAACCCGCCGCCGTGGGGCGGGGGAACCACCCACCAGACGGGGATCAGCGAAAGGGCGTACATTCCGTAGGCGGCCCGAAGGGCCTGCCGAACGCCCACCGCGCCCGTGCACAGGGGCCTCTGCGGCTTGTTGACGCGGTCGATCTCCAGGTCGTAGACCTGGTTGACGATGTTGGAGGCGGCGTTCATGAGGGAGGCGCACAGGGAACCCACGAGGAGCGACCAGAGGACCGTCGGGGTGAAGGCGGGGTAGGGGTTGTGGGCGCTTCCCCACGCGCAGGCGGCCCCCGAGAGGATCCCCAGCAGGGGCGGCAGGAGGGTGAAGGGGCGCGCCAGCTCGATCCAGGGCTTGACCGTCACGGCGGCCCCCACGGGAAAGGAGCGCCCAGGAAGAGGCCGGCGAGGGCCCGGGGCGCCTCCACGGAGGCCCCCGCGAAGAGCCCCACCATCACGTGGATCACCACCTTGGAGAAGAACCGCCGGTTCTCGTTCCACTCGTTGAGAAGCGATTCGAGGAAGAACCAGGCGGCGGAGGCGGCGAAGACCGTCAGAGGCAGAAAGGCCCCCGCGGTGAGGCCCTCGGCCCAGGCGAGGAACCTCCCCGCCCCGCGGCGGCTATCGGCGCCGAGGAGCAGGCCGAAGGCGAGGGCCACCACCGCTAAAGCGGCGAGCCCGGCGAGGCTTCCCTTGAGGGAGACGCCCCCCGGGGTCCCCGCGGGGACCTCCCGTCGCCCGAGGAGCGAGAAGGTCCTCCCCCGGGAGGTCTTCCCGAACTCCGTGGCCACGGTGTCCGCGGCGTATACCGCCAAGGAGGCGGCGAAGGCCGGAGGGGAAAGCCAGGCGTAGAGGGCCGGTGCGAAGCCCTTGGAGAAGACCGACGAGGCCCCCCTCCGGCCGCCGTCCCCCTCGGCGATCCTCCTGCGCTCCTTGATGGCCCGTCCGTAGAAGGTGCTCCCGTGGGCCAGCAGGTAGAAGAGAAGGAGAAGGGCGTAGCCTCGGGGGCCCAGGGCCAGCGCGATGGAGAGGCCCGAGGCGAAGCCGAGGAGGAAGCCCGGGCCGTCCACCCATCGCAGGCGGAAAGCGAGAAGCGAGAGGAGCCCGTGGAAGGCCAGGAGCGCGGCCAGCCGCGCCGTCCCGCCGCCGGCCGGGCCCCACAGGGTCCGGTGCACGAAGGATGCACTTGTCAGAAAAGGAGCCCCGTGGGGGAGGAAGGAGAGGACCGACCAGGCCGCCAGGGGAACGGTGAGGTTGTCGTCGAACTGCCCCGGCAGCGATTCCACCACCGCGGCGGCGAAGGCGGCCAGCAGGCAAAGGGTCCACGCGAGGGACTCCCCGCCGGGTGGCGAGGCGCGGCCCGCCAGGACGAAGCGGAGCAGAAAAACCGAGGAAAGGGTCCCCGCGAGGAGAAAGCCCAATGTCCCCGCCCAGGTCTTTCGGGGGTTCCAGGGGAGGGCGGGGCCTTGGAGGAGCAGCCCGCAGAGGGCGCCGAAGGCATCGCCGAAGGCCAAAATTCCCCAGGCGGCCGCGGCGGCGGCCAGGCCGAAGCGGGCGTGGAGGGCGGCCAGCTCCGGCCCGCCTTCGGGGAGGCCCGGCGTCTCGGGGTAGGCCGAAAGCCAGCCCAGCAGGATGAGAAGCAGCACCACCGCCGGGTAGCCCACCATCCCCGTGTAGCCGCGGGCCGTCTCCTCGGGCCGTTCCAGCCTCTTCCGGCCGTAGAGGGGGAAGAGGTAGACGTTGTGGAGGAGGGCGAAGAGGGCGCACAGGGCGGCCTCGAAGGGGGTCAGCCATCTCAGGCAGAGGGCGAAGAGGCCCATGGCCATGTGGAGCGCCTTCCGAGCCACTTCCCGCCCGAGGGCCGGCTTCATGGCCCTACCTCAAGGTCCGGCGGGCGGCTCCGAGAGGCCCCCGAAGGAGCCCGTGCCGCCGTACAGGTCCACCACCGTCCCCGCGCCCTTGAGGGAGACGAGGAAGCGGTAGTTGGTTTCCCGGAAGCTGCCGACGGTCCGCCGGCCCGTCTCCAGGCCCAACGAGTAACAGGAGCCTCGGAACCAGAAGACCAGCCGGAGGTTCCTCCAGTCGTGGCTCAAGAGGTCCCGCTCGGCCACGGGGTTTACCGTCACGTGGTTGTCGAGGAGGTCCAGGTAGGCCGCCAACCGGAGTTCCTCGGCGGAGGTACCGGCCGCGTCGGGGGTGAGTCGGTCGGTCTTGAGGTAGGTGAGGCGCACGAAGGCGTCGCTCTCCCGTTCCTTGGGGCGGTAGGCCAGGGACAGGGAACGGGAGGCGAGGCGGCGGGCCAGGGTGTTGTACGTGAGGCGAAGGTCCCCGCTCCACCGTTCCTCCGGCCAGAACCGGACGGCGAGCACCGACGGGGAGCGGGAACTCCGCCGTTCCCCCAGGACCGAAAGGTCCCGGCCGAAGCTCCAGCTCTGGTAGAGCTCCGCTTCCAGCAAGAGACTCCCCGTCTTGCCGTACAGGCGGTTTCGGACCCCGTACCGCAACAGGTTCTGGTCCAGCTCCGCCTCGTCCACCTCGTCGTAGCGGGGAATGCGGACGGCGGAGGCGTCTTTGTTCACGTACGCGTAGCCGGCGAAGGGCTCCACCACGTGCTTGAGGCCGGAGGAAAAGCGCCGGTAGAAGCGGGGGCCGGCGAGGTCCAGGCTGAAGCGGCCGTAGAGGCGGGTGAGATGGCCGCCCAGGGAGTCTCCGGTGAGGGGGTCCACCTCATCCCCGTACCAGGTGGCCCTCCCCTCCAGCCGGGGGGTGAGGTCCAGCCAGGGGGCGGGGTGCAGGGGCCATTCGGCGAAGGGGTGGAGATCCAGGCGGCCGTAGTTCTGGCTCTTCTTTTCGAAGAGTCCGCTTCCCGCGGGGCCCGCCGCCTCCCGGTGGAGGAGGGCGGCGGAGGACTCGAACCCCCCGTAGAGGCCCCGGCCCAGGGGTTGGAGGGCGGACCGGAACTCCAGGAGGGGCAGGGCCCGCTGGATCAGGTCGCGTCCTTCGGTGAAGTACTGGCGGCGCCGCTCCAGCCGGAGGGTGAAGCCGTAGGGCCCCCAGCGCCGCACGAGGAAGAGGCGGGAGTCGGTCCGGGAGGTGGTGGCCCGGGCGTAGTCCCGCTGGTACTCCTTGGGGAAGTCGATGTCGGAGAGGAGGTTCACGTCGGCGAGGAAATACCATCCTCCCCGGAAGTCCTGGAAGTGCGTCCAGGTGAGGTCCCACCGCTTCCTCCGGTCGCTCTCCTGCCGGATGTAGTATCCGCGCATCCACCCGTAGGAGCGCGGAGTGAGGGCGTAGCGGAATTCCTGGCCGAAGCCCCACCCCTCCTTCTCGTAGTGGTCGAGGTAGAGGGTGTCGTCCCACCAGTCGGCGCCCGCCCAGTAGAAGGCGCCGCTCACGGTGAAGCCCTTGAGGGTGGAGTTCCCCACCTCCGGAATCAGCAGGCCCGTGGAGCGCTCGGGCTTGAGGGGCCAGATCAGGTAGGGGGTGTAAAGGGCCGGAAGGTCCCTAACCCGGAAGCGGGGGTTTCGGAGGTAGGCGTAGTGGTCCACGTGAAAGCGCCCCCGGCTCATCCGCACGCTCCAGGGCGGCGTGGCCGCGGTGCAGGAGGTCAACGCCCCGTCCACCACCTCGTACCAATCGGGGCCGGTCTTCCGGATCTCCCGGCCCACGACGGTGAAGTCCCCGTTCTTCTGGAGCCCGTAGGCGTCGGTGACCCGCCCCGTCCCCGCCCGGAGGTCGTACTCGCACACCGCCCCGGAGACGGTGAAGTCCCCGAAGTCCACCGCCACGTTCCCCTCGGCGCGGAGGGTCTCCCGTTCGCTGTCGTAGGTCACCGCGTCGGCGGTCAGGAGCATGTCCCCGTAGGTGAACCGGACGTTCCCCTCCGCCAGGTAGACGCCGGGGGAGACGGTGGTGACCCGGTCGAAGGTGACCAGGTACTCGTTGGGGGCGGCCGGGGAGGCGGCGGGGGCCGGGCCTCGGCCTTTGGCGGCGGGGGAGGCGGCGTGCGACGGGGAAGCCTTGGGGTGCCAGGGGATGGGGGTGGTCTGGGCCGCCGAAGCTTCGGCGAGAAGCAGGGCGCCCAGCAGGAGAAAGACGCGCCTCACGCCGGCTCCCGGTGGATGCGAACACCGGCGTAGGAGACCACCTGGTCGTGGTCGCCGGTGACGAGTCCCGAGTGGGTGTAGTCCACGAGGTCCGCCCGGCCGCCCCCCGTCTCTCGAACGGCGTGGAGGGCCGCCACCGCCGGGGCGAAGCCGCACATGGAGATGTCGTGGTGGAGGACGGTCCGGTGGAGGCCCTCGGGGTCCAGGGCCAGGAGGGCGTCGAGGGCGAGGCCGTCCTTCCTCCGGTTCACCGCGGCGCTCTCGTAGTGGTTCATGTCGCTGGAGACCACGAGGGCCGCCTCCCCGCCGAATCGCCTCAGAAATTCGGCGAGGCCGTGGCCCAGCGCGGCGAGGTCCTCCGGGCGGTGGGTGCCCACGGCCACGGGAACGAAGGAGAAGGACTCCAGGTAGACCTGCAGGAAGGGAAGCTGAACCTCCACCGCGTGCTCCCTCGCGTGGGCCCTTTCCTCGGCCTCCAGGCCCGGGACGGCGGAAAGGAGGAACCGAGCCCCTTCGGCGTCCACGGGCACCTCCCCCAGCGGGGTGGCCCAGGACCCCGACGGCCAGCAGGAGAGCGGGGCCCCCATGCCGGTGTGGTTGGGGCAGAGGATCACGAGCCTCCTGGGAAGCTCGGAGGCGGCGTAGGTCTTGCCCGCCGTGGCCCCGCTGTAGACGTAGCCCGCGTGCGGAACGACGACACAGAGGGCCCGGACGGGGTCCAGCGTCCGCACCAGGAAGCGCTCCACCGCCGTCCGGAGCTGGAGGGGGTGGGCGGGGTAGAAGAGCCCCGCCACCGCGGGGCGCCGCACGGGACCTTCCTGCTTCGAGGTCATGGCCGCCCTCCCCCGGGCCCGGGGCCCGCCGGCACCACCTTAGCACCGCCGGAGGCGGGGGGCAACGGGAGGGTCAGGCCAGAAAGAAGAGCGGTAGGAGGCCCAGCGCCGCCAGGAGGGTGAGGAGGGCGAGGGCGGGAAAGCCGGTGGCCCGGTCGGCGAAGAAAAAGGCGTAGGCGCCCTTGGCCAGGTTGTTGCTGGCGGCGGCGATGACGATGCCCCCCGCCGCCACGTCCAGGGGGGTCGTGGAACCCGCCGCGGAGGTGAGTCCCATGATGAAGGGGTCCACGTCGGTGACCCCCATGACCAGCGCCAGGAGGCGCACCCCGGCGGAGCCCATGACGCTAAAGACCCACTCGCTGAGGACGAGGACGAAGAGGAAGACCACGGCGAAGAGAAAGGCCGCGCGGAACTCCAGCGGGTTTCGGGATGGATCGGCCGGCTGCTGGCTATCCTTCGCCCTTCGCTCCATCCGGGCCAGGAGGAGACCTCCAAGGACGGCACCGAGGGAGAGGAGGAGGAAGACCGGCATGAGCCTTCGTCCCAGCGCCCCGTTGAAGGCCGTGACGAGCACCACGAGCCTCAGGTACATGAGGCCCGAGGCCAGCAGGATGGCCCCGGCGTACAGGCGGGAAAGGCGCTGGCCCCTCGACTTTTTGGCCAGGACCACCGTCGTCACCGTGGAGGAGTACACCCCCCCGAGGACCGCCGAGAGGAGCACCCCGCCCCGGCCCCGGGAGAGTTTCTGGATGACGTAGCTGCCGTAGGAGACGGTGCTCACCGCCACCACCACCATCCACAGCTTGAAGGGGTTCACGGCGAAGGGGGTGAAGGGGCGGTTGGGAACCACCGGGAGGATCACCACCGTGAGCAGGAGGAACTTGGTGAAGGTGATCACCTCCTCCGGGGGCAGGCGCCTGCTCAACCCCTCCAGGGCCTGCTTCAGTTCGAGCAGGAGGAGGCTCAAAACCACCAGCGTGGAGCCGATCCAGAAGAGGTCGCGGTAGACGAGGATCCCCACGACGAAGGTCAGGAGGCCGGAGATCTCCGTGGTGACCCCCGCCTCCTCCGAGGCCTTGAGCTTGTGGAGGTAGGAGGCCAGGAGGAAGGAGCCCACCACGGCGAAGGCGAAGGCCAGGGGCAGGAGCTGGTCGCCGGAGATCAGCGCCGTGGCGTACCCCAGAAGGCCCAGCAGGGGGAATGTCCGCACGCCCCCAAAGACGTAGTGGCCCGCGGTCCCCTTGCGCTCCTCCCGCTCCAGCCCGATGAGGAACGAGAGGAAAAGGGTGAGGAGGATCTTGAAGCCTTCGGGCGGAAAGAGCGAAGCCAGTTCTTTCCACATGAACCGCTCCTCGGGGTTTGCAAGGAAAGGGTACACCCTGGGAGAGGGGACGTAAAGCGCGAAAAAAAGGGGGCCGCGGACGCGGCCCCCTTTCTCGGATCCCGGCGGCGGCGGTCAGTAGGACCAGGTCACCGTCGCCTCGCCGGTGTCGGGGTTCACGAAGCGGAAGGTGGTGGGCGTTCGGGGCGGGACGGCGGTCTTGAGCGCCGATCTCCCCTTGAGGGTGATCTGGCTCGCGCTCTGGTAGGTCACGTTGGACCAGAGACCGCCGTTGATGTACACCTGGATTCCGCTCTGGAGGTTGGAACCCGATACGACGATGCGGAAGGGGTTCCCCTTCTTCGTGAGGGAGGCGATGACCGGTGGGGGGACCGTCACGGTGACGGAGACGGGGCTGGAGGTGGCGGTGCGGGCGGCGGCGTCGGTCACGGTGAGGGTGGCGGTGTACGACCCCGCCGAGGCGAAGGTGTGGGTCGCCGAAGCGCCGGAGGCGGACCCTCCGTCGCTGAAGGACCAGGCGTAGGCGTACGGCGGGGTTCCCCCCGCGGCGAAGCCGAAGAAGGTGGTGGCGAGGGGGGCGTGGCCCGAGGCGGGGGCTCCCCCGGCGAAGGCCTGAAGGGCCGGGCTCACGGTGGTGGTGAGGGTCTGGGAGGCGGTGTGGCCCTGGGCGTCGGTGACGGTGAGCACCGTCGTGAAGACCCCTCCGGCGGCGAAGGTGTGGCTGGGGTTCTGGGTCGTCCCGTGGGCGGTTCCGTCCCCCCAGTTCCAGTCGTAGGTGTACGGCGGGGTTCCCCCGGCGGGGGTGGAGGTGAAGGAGACGGCCAGCGGGGCGGTCCCGGAGGCCGGGGTGCGCGAGGCGGAGAGGGTGAGTCCCGCCGACACGTCGACGTAGAACCCCATGGTCCCTTCGTGGCCCGCCGAGTCCTTGGGGTAGAAGGAAACCAGGAAGTGGCCGGGGGAGGCGTAGGTGTGGGAAGGGTTCTGCTCGGCGGAGGAGGTCCCGTCTCCGAAGTCCCACCGGTAGGTGTACGGCGGCTGTCCTCCCGTGGCCGAGCCGGTGAAGGCCACCGTCAGCGGCGCGCTCCCGGAGTACGCCGACGCCTGGGCGCTGGGGTAGACCAGGACGAGGTACTTCACCGCGTTTCGGGCCACGAGAGGCACCTGGCCCGAAAACCCGCCGTCCATCAGCCCGGCGTTGAGGGCCACCACGTTGCCTTTGAAGGCCGCGAAGTTCTCCGCGTCGTCCCACAGGGCCGCCGCGGTGGCTCCCGCCGCCAGGGAGGTAAAGTCGCGAAATTGCGAAGAGACCGCGGTGACGCCCCACAGGATGGGGTGGCTCCCGTCGTAGGAACCGAGGTTCGCTGAGGCGTAGTGGTTACCGCCGGTGGTGGTGTTCAGCGGGCTGTACCCCCCGGTGATGATGGCTCCCCCGAGGGAGTTGCCGTTGGTATACCAGCAGAAGCCCCCGAGGATCACCTTGCCCCCGATGTCCACGTAGTCGGCCAGGGCGTCGCCCATGGCCACCCTGTTCGCGTAGGGATAGTTGGGCCAGGTGATCACGGCGTCGTAGCGGGAGAGTTGGGCCAGCGAAGGGGTGGAGATTCTCGCGTCGTAGTAGTCCACGGCGCCGATCTTGGGGTCCTTCACCAATTCGGCCACCAGTTCGGATGGATAAATGTCCGAAGGTGCCACGAGCACCCGGAGGCGGAGGGTCATGAGGAAGGCCACGGCGTTGCGGAACAGGGGGCCGATGTTGCCTGTGAGGTGGGTGGCCGTGGGAAGGAAGTTGAAGCCCACCACGGAACCCTTCACCACCGCGAGAGGCTGGTCGTTGCTCCACCGGGCTGCGGTGTAGGAGCCCGGGTTCACCGTGGGCCAGGACTGGAAGGTGCAGCCGAGGGCGGTGACGCCGCTCATGATCGGATGGCCGGCGTCGAAGGAGCCGAGGGTGAGGGTGTCAAAGTGGCGCGTGTCGGCCACCGCGAAGGGAAGGTATCCGCCGCTCACGAAACGGCCCCCCAGATCCCAGCCGGGGATCCAGGACAAGAGGGTCACGATGACCTTTCCGCCCAGGTCCACGTAGTCGGCCAACAGGTCCCCGAGGGCGGTTCCGTTCAGGAGAGGCATGTCGGTGGCGAGGATGACCACGTCGTAGGAGGAGAGTTCGGCCAGCGTGGGGTTGGAGCCGCTGGAGGCGGAGATGTCGTGGATGTCCAGGAGGGCGATGTCTCCCGGGTAATCGGCGGCCAGGTTGAGAAGGGCGGGGTTCGGGCTCGTCCACGTGACGAGAGAGTGGAGAAGCAGCACCCTCGCCTTTCCGGCCAGGACGGGCGCCTCCCGGTAGGGGATCCCGGTGGTGAGCCGGCTCAAGGGGGCCGGCGGGGCCTCCACCGCGGCGGCAAAGGGCGAGGCCCCCGAGGAGGCCGAAAGATCGGACAATGCCCTCGGCGCGGCGGGTTTCGCGGCCGCCGCCTCGGTGGAAGGGCGAAGGTCCGGGAGAGGGAGGGGGCCGGAGAAGACCGGCAGGGCCGCCCCCAAGACCACAAGCGCCAGGGAAAGGGCCCCCATGACCCTTGCCGCGCTTGCCTTCCAAACCTTCCGGAATGGGAATGGCCGTGGATCCTTCGTGGAATGCCTCCTCGCCCAGCTTTGAGCGTGCCTGGCCTTGAGCGAGGGGCTTCACCCTCCGCTGGTCTGAATGTTTCCCGACGCCGAGCGCGTCAAGGTTAGGGGAGAAGAAAGGGAAAAACAAGTGACGGCCGTCACACTCGGTCCCTTCGGCGGAGGTCCGGCGTCCGGCCCCGTGGAAACGAACCGGGGATCCTCAGCGCTGGTGCTGGGGGGGCGGCGGGACCGCCTCGGCAGCCTCCACCTCCCGGGAGATACGCATGGCGCAAAACCTGGGGCCGCACATGGAGCAGAAGGAGGCCTCCTTGGCGGCGGCGGCGGGGAGGGTCTCGTCGTGGAAGGCGCGCGCCGTCTCGGGGTCCAGGGCCAGGGCGAACTGGTCCTCCCACCGGAAGGCGTACCGGGCCTTCGAAAGGGCGTCGTCCCAGGCCCGGGCGGCGGGGTGGCCCTTGGCGAGGTCCGCCGCGTGGGCGGCGATCTTGTAGGCCATGACCCCCTGCCGGACGTCCTCGCGGTTGGGCAGGCCCAGGTGCTCCTTGGGGGTCACGTAGCAGAGCATGGCGGTGCCCAGCGCCCCGATGAGGGCGGCGCCGATGGCGCTGGTGATGTGGTCGTACCCCGGCGCCACGTCGGTGACCAGCGGCCCCAGCGTGTAGAAGGGGGCACCGTGGCAGAGGCGCTCCTCCCGTTCGACGTTCTCGGCGATCTTGTGGAGGGGGACGTGGCCCGGCCCCTCGATCATCACCTGGACGTCCCTCGCCCAGGCCCGCTCCGTCAGCTCCCCCAGCGTCTCCAGTTCGGCGAACTGGGCCTCGTCGTTGGCGTCGGCGATGGATCCGGGCCTCAGGCCGTCCCCCAGGGAGAGGGTGACGTCGTAGGCCGCGGCGATCTCGAGGATCTCGTCGAAGTGGGTGTACAGGAAATTCTCCTGGGCGTGGGCCCGGCACCAGGCGGCCAGGATGGAGCCCCCCCGGGAGACGATGCCCGTGGTCCGCCGGAGGGCGAGGGGGATGTACGCCCGGCGGAGGCCGGCGTGGATGGTCATGTAGTCCACCCCCTGCTCGGCCTGGTCGAGCAGGGTCTGTCGAAACGCCTCCCAGGAGAGGTCCTGGGGTCTTCCCCCCACCCGTTCCAGCGCCTCGTAGACGGGAACGGTGCCCACGGGAACCGGGGCGTTGCGGAGGATGGCCTTCCGCGTCTGTGTGATCCGCCCGCCGGTGGAGAGGTCCATGACGGTGTCG
The DNA here is from genome assembly GCA_037444825.1 of Acidobacteriota bacterium. Taxonomy (GTDB): domain Bacteria; phylum Acidobacteriota; class UBA4820; order UBA4820; family DSQY01; genus JBFLVU01. The sequence continues at coordinate 23,678 of JBBILR010000009.1, forward strand.
GCCCCCCACCGGATGGCGAAGACCATCTTGTCCACCTCCTCCTCCAGCGAGGAGGTGACGGCGGAGGTCCCCAAGTTGGCGTTGATCTTCGTCAGGAAGCGCTTGCCGATGACCATGGGCTCCGCCTCGGGGTGGTTGACGTTGGCCGGGAGGACCGCCCGGCCGGCGGCGATCTCCTCCCGGACGGCCTCCGGCGGGAGCCCCTCCCGGAAGGCGGCGAAGGCCATTTCCTCCGTGACGACGCCGCGCCGGGCCAGGGCCATCTGGGTGACGGGGTCCCTTCCCGACCGGAGAGCCCCCGATGGGGTGGGGGCCAGGCCCCTCGAGCGAAGCCAGGGGGAGCGGAGGGGGGGAAGCCCGCGGGAGAGGTCCGCGGAAAAGTCCGGCGAGGTGTACGGGCCGGAGGTGTCGTACAGGCGGAGGGTACTCCCGTCGGAAAGGGAGACTTCGCGGAAGGGCACGCGAAGGCCGAAGCGGGGCTCCTCGAGGTAGACCTTGCGGCTCTGGGGAAGGGAAGACACGGCGAACCTCCCGGATGGGGGCCGTGGGCTGGGCTTTTTTCGGGAAAAGACGAAGCGTTGCTCTCCCTACGCCAGCACGACCTGGATCAGGTTCCAAGGGACCGCCCGGCCGGGACCATCCCACGGGCGTCTCAGCGGCTTCGGGCCGCGCCCCCGGCAACGGCTCCAACGTATGCCCAAGAGGACCCGGTGTCAAGGCCGGGGCTTTCGGCCGGGAGGGAAAGGACGTATCCTGCCGCCATGGGCGCGCCGAAACTCCCCCCCCGCCTCCGGGCCTTTCTCTTCCCGCGCTGGACGCCCCTCTACGCCCTTCGCGTCGTGGCGGTGGCCGTCCTTTCCCTCCTCTTCTTCACCTTCGTGCTCCGGCCTTTGGTGGTGAGCGGAGCCAGCATGGAACCCACCTTCCGCGACGGCTCCTTTCACCTCTTGTGGCGGCCGGCGTACCTCTTCTCCGCTCCCCGGCGGGGGGACGTGGTGGCGGTGCGGCTGGCCGGCGAAAGAGTGGTCCTTCTCAAACGGGTGGTGGCCCTCGCGGGCGAGGAGGTGGCCTTTCGGGGGGGGCGCCTGTACGTCAACGGCCTTCCCCTCGAGGAACCCTACGTGAAAGGCCCCTGCGACTGGGAGCTGCCTCCCCGGCGCGTGGAGGAGGGGCACCTGTACGTGGTGGGGGACAACCGGAGCATGCCCATGGAACGGCACGACTTCGGCCAGGTCTCCCGCCGCCGGATCTTGGGGGCGGTGCTGTGGTGAACCTCCGCAAGATCGGGGCCGCCCTTCTGATCCTCCTTTGCGCGTGGGCCCTCTGGGAGGCCTTTCCCACGCGGAAGCGGCAGGTTCAAAGGACCCTCCGGGCCCTGTGCAAGGCCGCCGAAAAAGAGGGGCCCGAGGGGAACCTCGCCGCCGCGGCGGCGGCCCGAAAGGTCTCCTCCTTCTTCGCCCCGGAGTGCCGCCTGGAGGCGGAAGGCTACCGCTTCCAGGCGGTGGTGGACCGGGAAGAGGTGGCCCGGTACGCCTTCGCCGCCCGGGAGAGGGCCGCGCGCCTCTCCCTGCGCCTCCACGACGTCGTGGTGGACTTCGGCCCCGAAGGCGAGGCGAAAGTCACGGCCACCGCCCGCTTGGATGGGGAGGGGGAGGGCGGGGACTCCTTCCGGGAGGTCCACGAGGTGCGGTGCCTCCTCCGGAAGGGGGACGAAGGCTGGAAGATCGAAGAGGTCTCCCTGGTGGACGTGTTGAGACGGTGAGGGGGGCCCGGCGCCCTCAGGCGGCGGAGGGGGAAGGGGACAAGCCGTGCTCCCGCCGCAGGCGCTCGATGAGGGCGTCCTTGCGGGCCCAGATCTCCCGGACCCAGGCTTGAAAGCGTTCCCTCGCCACGGCGTCCTCGAAGTACTTGCCGCTCCGAAACTCCTCCGGGATCTCCAGCTTTTCCACGTAAACCACCACCTGGCGGAGCTTGCCCGAGAGCAGGTCCCAGAGGCTGGGGCTTTCCTGGGGGTAGACGATGGTCACGTCCAGGAGGTGCCGGATCCGGTCCCCCATGGAGGAGAGGACGAAGGCGATGCCCCCCGCCTTGGGGGGCAGGAGGTGCCGGTAGGGGGACTCCAGGAGGCGCCGCTTCGAAGGGGTGAAACGGGTCCCCTCCAGAAAGTTCAGGACCGCCACCGGGGCGTCGCCGAACCGCTGGCAGGCCTTCCGGGTGACGGCGAGGTCCTCCCCGCGCTTTTCCGGGTGCTTCTCGAGGTAGGCCTTGGAGTGGCGGCGCATGAAGGGGTAGTCGAGAGCCCACCAGGCCACGTTGAGGATGGGGACGTACTGGAGGCTCTTTTTTAGGAAGAATTTGGGAAAGGGGATGCGGCGGTGGAAGGCCTTCTGCAGGACCACGATATCCACCCAGGAGCGGTGGTTGCAGGCCACCAGGTACCATCCCTTCCGGGCCAGCCCTTCGACGCCGTGGACCTCCCAGCGGATCCGCTGGGTCAGGGAAAGGCCCAGGTTGTTGACGGAGGTCCAGGCTTCGGCCACGGCGGTGACCACCGCCGTCCAGAGACGGCGCCAGCCTTTCAGGGGGAGGACGGCCTTCAGGAGGGCCGCGGCGAGGAGGGCCGGGGTCCAGAAGAGGGTGTTGCCGACGAAGAGCAGAAAGGCCAACGGACCCAAAAGCCAGGAGGGAAGAAAGGAGAGCACCGGGGACCTCCGGCGGCATCCATCCCAAGAACCCGAACGAACCCGCAAAGGGTAGGGTAGCACACGTCTTCGGGGAAGGCCAGCGCGGGGGCTTGGCGCTTGGCTCAGCGGCTGAAGGCGTAGCTGACTTTGAAGAAGGCCTGCCGGCCGGCGGGAAGACGCCTCCCCGAAGGGTCCAGGGTCCGGTCGTCGCCCGCCCCGACGTAAAAGAGGGTCTGCCAGTTCAGGCGGTAGGCGTAGAGGAGGGACGAACGGAGGCCGCCGCTCCTCGGGGGAACGGGGAAGGGGTAGAGGTCCCCGTTCTGCCGCACGTCCTCCCATTGGACGATGGCCCGCAGAAAAGCCCGCGCCGAGAGGACGTAGACGGCCTTCAACCGCACCGTCTGGGCGGTGAAGAGGCGTCCCCGGCGGCCTCCGAGGGCGCTGTTCACCCATTGCCGTTCCGCGTTGAGCTGGAGGGTGAGGTGCTCCCCCGGCCGCACCGTGGCGGAGGTCCCCAGAAAGGCCCCCCGCCCCACCCGTGCGTTGGCGTAGTCGAACTGGCCCCCCACCTCGCCGTAGGCGTTGACGCGGGAAAGGACCGGCGACGGGGAGAGGGAGGCCTCGAAGTAGACCTGGTCGCGCCCCAGAAGCCGCCCTCCCACCCTCTCCGCGTCCCGGTTGTAGTACAGCGAGGCGAAGAGGCTGTGCTTACCCTGAACGTAAACCCCCGGCCAGAGGTGCGACTCCAGGATGCCCCCCTCCCGGTCCCAGAAGGTCTGGAGGACCACCTCGGGGGTGACCCGGCTGAAAAAGCCCCCTTCGGGATAGGAGATCCTCCCCACGTCCAGCCGGGCCTTTCGGTAGCCCACCCGCGGGACGAAGCCCGAGTCGGCGCGGAAGCCGGAGGAAAAGTCCTCCAGCCGGAGGACCTCATAGTGGCTCTTCGTCTCGTAGACCGCCTTGAGGCTGAAGGCGTGGCCGCTGAGGCCCCTCCCGTCCCATTCGCCCGCAAGATCCGGCCTGTCGGGGGTCAGGCTCTTCGAAAAGAGGAACTGGCCGGCCACCGTGACCCGGTTGGAAGGGCGCCACTGGAAGTCCGGCCCCAGGAGCCGGTTGTAACTTCCCCCTTCGTTCTCCCGGTCGGTGAAAAGCAGGCCGGCGAAGGAGCCGCCCAGGCTTCGCCGAAGGCGCCCGATCACCACCGTGGAGGCGAAGTCCTGGGGGGCCAGGGAGGAGAACTGGGGTCCCGGCAGGATGGCGCTCCCCCCGCCCCGGTCGTAAGCGGAGAGAAGGGTGTACTCGGTCCCGGCGGCCTTTCCGGTGGCCCTCAGGCCCCAGGAGGGGTCGGTGACCGTCCGGGTGTAGACGGCGTCGACGGGGGTGTCGAAGAGGTCCACCCCCTCCATGAAGAAGGGACGCTTCTCGGGGTAGAAGAGGGCGAAGCGGCGGTTGACGGAGATCTGGGCCGTATCGGACTCCACCTGGGAAAAATCGGGGTTCACCGTGAGGTCCACCGCGTGGTCGGCGTTGGGCAGCCATTTGACGTCCAGGCCGCCGTCCAGACGGCTCTCCGAAGGCCCCAGGGGGCTCCCCGGCCCCCCTTCCGGCTCCCGGGAGCGGGTGCCCGCCACGAAGGGGGCCGCCACGAGGTGACTGCCCGTGGGAAGACCCTCCAGGCCCTCCACCACCGCCGCCTGGGCCAGAAGGGAGTTGCTGTCCCTGGGAAGCGGACGGCTGAAGATCTGGTAGCGGTACTCCCGCGGCCGGTTGCGGTAGACCAGCAGGCGCCAGCGGGGAGAGGAGCCGGAGTAGCGCAGGCTCGCGAAGGGGATCCGCATCTCCGCCTGCCACCCCCGTTCCGTGATCCGCGCCGCCGAATCCCAGAAGAGGTCGGGGGAGAAGTTCTCGTTCCCGTTGGCGTCGTTGATGACCCCGTCGTCGTGGATCCCCCGGGGGTTCACGAAGAGTTCCAGGGCCGCCCGGCCGTCGCCCCGCGTGTCCAGCATGATTCCGGCGAAGTCCTGGTCCGAGTAGACGGTGTCCCGGTCCACGTAGGGGGCGCGGATGGAGGCGGGGTCGTCGTCGTCGCAGCGGATGGCCACGTAAAAGTGAGCGTCGTCGAAGGTCACCCAGGCGGTGGTGGCCACGCTGGGGGGCACGTTGTCGCCGGGGTTGGTCTCGTAGAACTCGGAGATCTCGGCGGCGCCCACCCAGCCGGGGTCCGAGAGGTCCCCGTCCACCGAGATGGGGCCCGCGGCCCGGTGGAGGCGGAGGACGGCGGGCTGGGCGGCGGCCGAGGCGGCCAGGAGTACGGCGGGAAGCAGGGCGGTGAGACGTCGCACGGCGCGGGCCAAGAGTGTCCTCCCCCTTCGAGGGGTCTGCCCCCCGGTAGGGGACCTGTACGAAGAGACGGCCCGCGCGGTTTCATCACGCCACCTCTTCGGCCGGCCATTCGCGGACGGGGCGGGGAACGGCCACACCCCGGACGGCCCAGGCCCGCTCCACCGTGAGGGTGGGGCTCCCCCGCCCCTCCTCCACGGTCCCCTCGAGGACCAGCGGACGCCCCGACGTGATGAGGTGGCCGTGGTCCCGGTAAGATCGGGGGAAGAAGGTCGCCTCCACGAGCCCCGTGGGGTCCTCCAGCGTGACGAAGGCCATGGCCTCCCCGCTCTTTCGGGTGGGGATCCGCTTGTAGGCGATGGCCTGCCCCCACACGCGGAGGCGCTCCCCCGGACGCGCGCCCATCTCTCGGGCGGGGGCGTACCCCCGCTCCGACGCCCAGGGGAGGAGCGGCGTCAGCGGATGAGCCGTGACGCAGAAACCGAGGGCCCTCCGCTCGCCGGCGAGGGTTTCGGCGAGGGAGAGGGGGGCGGAGCCACCCGCCGCCCCTTGCCGGAGGCCCGGGGCGCCCCTCCCGAGGGCCGCCAGCAGGCGTCCCCGCTCTTCCCCGAAGGAGTCGCAGGCCCCGGCGCGGACGAGGGTTTCCAGCTCCTCGGGGCGCACGCGTCGGCCCAGCCGCGCCCGCAGGTCCTCGAAGGAGCGGAAGGGCCCCTCTCCCCGCTCCTCGAAGAGGGCGTCGAGGGCGCAGGCCCGCACACCCCGCAGGGTGAGAAAGCCGCACCGCAGGAGACGCCCCTTCCCGGCGAAGCCGGTTTCCGAGGCGTTCACGTCGGGAGGGAGGATGGAAAGGCCCCAGCGGCGGGCTTCCTCCACGTAGGCCGCCGTCCCGTAGAAGCCCCCCTGGTTGTTGAGCAGGGCGGCGAAGAACTCGGCGGGGTGGTGGGCCTTGAGGTAGGCCACCTGGTACGAGAGCTGCGCGAAGGAGGCGGAGTGGGCCTTGCAGAAGGCGTACCCCGCGAAGGAGCGGATCTGCCGCCAGAGCTCCTGGAGGACCGGGTCCCCCACGCCCCTCGCCCGCCCCTTGGCGAAGAAGGCTTCGGTGAGCGCCTCCATCTCCTGGCGGCTTCGGTACTTTCCGCTCATGGCCCGGCGCAGGAGGTCCGCCTCGCCGAGGGAGAGCCCCACGAATTCGTGGGCGACGCGGATCACGTCCTCCTGGTAGACCATGACGCCGAAGGTCTCCGAGAGAAGGCCCTCGAGGCCGGGGTGGGCGTAGGCGGGCGCTTCCTCGCCCAACCGCCGCCGGACGTAGGCCTCCATCATGCCCGATTCGGCCACCCCCGGCCGGATGATGGAGGAGACGGCCGTCAGGTCTCGAAAGGTGCGGGTCTTCAGGCGCTGGAGGAGCTGGCGCATGCCGGGGCTCTCCACGTAGAAGCAGCCCATGGTGCGTCCCTCCGAGAGCACCCGGTTGGTCTTGAGGTCCCCGTAGAGGCGCTCGGGGGGAAAGACGGGGGGCTCCGCCCCCGTGTGGTCCTTCACGGCGGCCACGGCGTCGGAGAGGACCCCGAGGGAGCGGTTTCCCAAGAGGTCGATCTTGACGAGACCCAGTTCCTCCACGTCGAACATGTCGCACTGGGTGACGGCCACCCCTTTGGCCGCCCGCTCCAGCGAGAGCCTCCGGGTGAGGGGGACAGGGGAGACCACCACCCCGCCGCAGTGGACCGAGAGGTGGCGGGGCAGGCCGTCGAGCCAGCGGGCCGCCTCGAGGACCTGCCGCCAGGGTTCCTGGCCGAAGGGGGCCCCGCGGGACTCGGGGCGGGCGCGGAGGGCCTCCTCGAAGCGGTCGAAGGAGGTGTGGGGGACGGCCCGGGCGAGGACCGAGACCTCCGCCTCGGGGACCGACAGGGCCCGCGCCGCCTCGCGAAAGGCCGACCGGGCCGAGAAGGTGTTGTGGGTGGCGATCATCGCCACCCGCTCCGCGCCGTAGGTGTCGTAGACGTGCTGGATGACGCGGTCCCGCTCCCGCCAGGAGAAGTCCAGGTCGATGTCGGGGGGGTTCCTCCGCTCGGGGTTCAGGAAGCGCTCGAAGTAGAGCCCCTCGGCCACCGGGTCCACGTGGGTCAGGAAGAGGGCGTAGGAGACCAGGCTTCCCGCCCCAGAACCGCGGCCGATGGTGGGGATGCCCTGGGAACGGGCGAAGCGGGCGATGTCGTGGACGACGAGGAAGTACCCGGCGAAGCCCAGGCGGACGACGACCTCCACCTCCCGCTCGAGGCGCCTCAGGTAGGGGAGGGTGACGTTCCGCACGCGGCGGGCCAGCCCGGCGTACGCCAGGGCCCGGAGGCGCCCCGCCTCGGTCTCGCCGGGGGGAAGGGGCGGGTGGGGAAGGAGCCACTCTCCCAGGGGAAGCTCCACGGCGCAGGAGGCCGCCAGCTCCGCCGAAGCGGCGAGGGCCTCCCGGTCCCTGCCGAAGCGCTCCCGGGCCCGCGCCGGGGCGAGGAGGAACGCGTCGGGCCCCGCCTCCGGAGGCAGGTGCTTGGCGGCCCGTAGGAGGCGGTGGACGGCGTAGCCCGACGGGTCGGGAAAGAAGGCCTCCGGGGCGGCGAGAAGCGGAAGGCCCAGCCACTGGGCCGCCGCCCGGGCGCTCCCCTCGTCCCTCCCGCCCAGGCGGGCGAAGAGGCTTCCCCGCCCGGCGCCGGCCTTCTTCAGCGCGAAGAGCAGGGCCGGGTCGGAAGCGAGGAGCGCCACGTGGCCGCCCTCCGTGGCGGCGGCCGCCTCCTCGGTCCGGCGAAAGGATTCCGGCTCCAGGCGGCGGCGCGTCACCAGGCGGCAGAGGCGGGAGTAGCCTTCCAAGTCCCGGGCGAAGGCGAAGAGGGAAGCCCCCGCCGGGCGGCCTCCGGCCCCGCTCGCCCCGCCGCCGCGCCGCTCCACGGGCTCGGTGATCTCCACCCCCAGCAGCGGCTTCAGCCCCGCCGCCTTCGCCGTCTTGGTGAACCGCACGGCGCCGTAGAGGCCGTCGCGGTCGCAGAGGCCGGCGGCGGTGTGGCCCAGGCCGGCGCAGGCCTCCGCCAGCGCCTCGGGGGTGAGGGTACCCGACGCGAAGGTGTAGGCCGTGCGGTTGATCAGCGGGACGAAGGCCATGGCTCCTCCGAAAGCGTGACTCCTGTCTCCAGAGTGAAATATAGTCACAAATGACCATTCATGCAAGGGGGCGGCCGGGGCTCGCGGCTTGACAAAACAATTTCCTGAACGTACGCTTGACTTTGACAAAGGCGAAGACCGTTGTCGAAACCGGGAGGCCATGATGGATAAAAAAGAAAGGGAAATAGCGTACCGCATTCACATTCGCCACGGAGAGTTCGAGCTGGACATCGAAGGAGACCGCGCTTTCGTGGAATCGTACCTGGAGGCCCTCTTTCTCGAGGAGGAGGCCGCCGCCGTCCGCGTCTCGGAGCCGAAGGCGCCGAAGAAGGCCGGGAAACCGGTTCTTCCAAAGACCGGCAAGAAGCGGGGGCGGCCCCGAAAGGCCGAAACCCGCACGAAAGGCGCGCCCGCCGAAAAGAAGGAGCGGAAGCGGAAGTACGGGGCCGTGGAGATTGACAAGAAGGCCCTCGCCGCCTTCACCGCCGGAAAGGCGGCGAAGAGCAACAAGGAGCGCTACCACCTCTACCTGCAGTTCCTGAAGAACGCTGGCCACAAGGAAGCGGCGGACGCCCACGTTCAGGCGTGCTTCCGGGCGGAGGGGCTCCCCGTTCCGCCCACCGGACGGCAGCACTTCCGCACGCTGATGGGGCAGGGCTTCGTGCGCCCCGGCAGCCGCCGTGGTTTGTGGGCCCTCACCGACGCCGGGGCCGCCCACGACTTCGGCGCCGCCGAGGTTCCCGGAGGGAAGGGTGGAGCCCGACGGAAGGCCCGGGGCAAGGCCGGGCGGAAGCCCGCCCGCAAGGCCGCCCCGAAGCCCGCGGGAAAGGCGGCGAGAAAGAAACCCAAGAAACCCGCGGTGAAAAAGGCCGCGCAGAAGGCCGGAAAGAAGGCCGCGAAGCCGGCCGCCCCCAAGGCTCCGAAGGGCCGGCCCGGGCGAAAGCCCAAGGCGGCCCCGGTTCCGGAGGCACAGGCTCCCGAGCAGGCCGCCTCGGCAGGGCCGGCGCCGGAGGGTGGGACCGAACCTTCCCCTTCGGCCTGAAGCTTCGCCGGGAATGCCCTTTCCCGGCGCGTGCTGGTACAATGCGGGGGCGGTTCCGGCGGACCGCCCCCTTTCCTTTTCCGCGGAGGGTTCCATGGCGGCGCGATTCCAAGGGGTGGACTACTACGGGATCTCGGACCTGCTCACCGAGGAGCAGCGGCTCGTGCGGGACACCGTGCGGGCCTGGGTGGAGGAGAGGGTCCTTCCCGTCATCGCCCGGCACTACGAGGAGGCCACCTTTCCCCTCCACCTCGTGCCCGAGATGGCGGCCATGAACCTCTTCGGGCCCACCCTGCCCGAAGCGTACGGCGGCGCCGGCATGGACAACGTGGCCTACGGCCTCGTCATGCAGGAGCTGGAACGGGGGGACTCGGGCCTCCGCTCCTTCGCCTCCGTCCAGAGCGCGCTGGTGATGTACCCCATCTACACCTACGGGACGGAGGATCAGCGCCGCCGCTTCCTTCCCCCCCTGGCCCGCGGGGAGAAGATCGGCTGCTACGGCCTCACGGAGCCCGACGCCGGGAGTGATCCCGGCAGCATGAAGACCCGCGCCGAACGGAAGAAGGACGGCTGGGTCCTGAACGGCACCAAGATGTGGATCACCAACGGCTCCATCGCGGATGTGGCCGTGGTCTGGGCCAGGACCGACGAGGGCATCCAAGGTTTCCTCGTGGAGAAAGGGAGCCCCGGCTTCTCCGCGCCGGAGATCAAGGGCAAGCTCTCCCTGAGGGCCTCCGTCACCTCCGAACTGGTCCTGGAGGAGGTCTTCGTCCCCGAGGAGAACCGCCTTCCGGGGGTCAAGGGCCTCAAGGGCCCTCTCTCCTGTCTCACGCAGGCGCGCTACGGGATCGCCTGGGGCGCCGTGGGGGCCGCCATGGCCTGCTACGAGGAGGCGCTCCGGTACGCCCAGAGCCGGGTCATGTTCGAGGGACCCATCGCCCGCTTCCAGCTCGTGCAGCGAAAGCTGGTGGACATGCTCAACGAGATCACCAAGGCCCAGCTCCTCGTCTGGCGTCTGGGGCGGCTCAAGGACGAGGGGAAGATGCGCCACCCCCAGGTGAGCCTGGCCAAGATGAACTGCGTGGCCATGGCCCGGGAGTGCGCGCGCGCGGCCCGGGACATCGAGGGGGCCAGCGGCATCCTTTCCGAGTACTCCGCCATGCGGCACATGCAGAACCTGGAGAGCGTGTATACTTACGAAGGGACCCACGACATCCACGTGCTGGCGGTGGGTGCCGACATCACCGGCTTCGAAGCCTTCCGGACCGTCTCGGGGCCCCCCAAGCCCGGAAGCGGGAGCCGGCCGGAGTGACCATGCGAAGAGGCGCGAGATTTCTGCAGGCGGCCGTCTGGCCCTTGGCCCTCCTGCTGGCGGCGGCCTGCGGCTCCGGCGAGGGCGACGTGCCCGCCGGCCTGAACCCCGGTCCCCCCATCCGCAAGGCCTTTCAGCTCTCCCTGGAGCAGGCGGGCCGGGAGATCCAGCAGGCGGCCAGGTCCCGGGGCGAGGTCCCCCAGGGCGAGGGGCGGGAGGTCCTGCTGGCCGCCGGCGTCCGGACGGTCCCCCAGTTCGACCCTTGGGGGGGCGAAGTAAGGTACCGCGGCGAAGGTCCCCGCTTCACCCTTTCCTCCGCGGGCCCCGACGGGCGCTGGGGGACGGACGACGACCTCGTCGTCACGGGGGGCGAATGAGCGGGGGCGGCCTCGGCGAAGCGGTCCTCCTGGACGGTTCCTCCCTCACCCTGGAGGCCTTGGAGCGGGTGGCGGCCGGGGCGCCGGTGGCGCTGGACCCCGGCGCGCTGAAGAAGGTCGCCGCCTCGGAGGCCTTCGTGCGGCGTGCGGTGGAGGAGGGGCGGGTGGCCTACGGGATCACCACCGGCTTCGGCCACTTCGCCACCGTCACCATTCCGCGCGAGCGGGTGCGGGACCTTCAGCGGAACCTCATCCGATCCCACGCGGTGGGCGTGGGGGAGGCATTGCCCGACGAGGCGGTGCGGGCCATCGTGGCCCTCCGGATCCACTGCCTCCTCAAGGGAAGGTCGGGCGTGAAGGTCTCCACCCTGGAGGCCCTCGCCGCCCTCCTGAACGCGGGCATTCACCCGGTGGTGCCCTGCCAGGGCAGCGTGGGCGCCTCGGGGGACCTGGCGCCGCTGGCCCACGTGGCCCTGGCCCTCATGGGGGAGGGGAAGGTCCGCTTCCGGGGCCGGGAGCGGGAGAGCGCCGAGGCCCTCGCCGAAGCGGGGCTTGCCCCGGTGGTCTACGAGGCCAAGGAGGGGCTGGCCCTCATCAACGGGACCCAGGGCATGACGGGACTCCTGGCCCTGGCCTGCGGGCGGGCCCGCCGTCTCCTGCGGGAGGCGGACGTGGCGGGGGCCCTGAGCCTCGAGGCCCTTCGCGGCACCCGCAGGGCCTTCGACCCGCGCATCCACGCCGAACGGCCCCACCCCGGCCAGGCGGCGTCGGCGGCCAACCTCTACGCCCTCCTCGCCGACAGCCCCATCATGGAGAGCCACGCCTCCTGCAAGAAAGTCCAGGACGCCTATTCGCTGAGGTGCATGCCCCAGGTCCACGGGGCGGCCCGGGAGGCGGTGCGGTTCGTGGAGGAGGTCCTCTCGGTGGAGATGAACGCCGCCACCGACAACCCCATGATCTTCGCCGAGGATGACGAGATTCTCTCCGGCGGGAACTTTCACGGAGCGCCGGTGGCGCTGGCGGCGGACCTGCTGGCGGTGGCCCTGGCGGACCTCGCCTCCCTGAGCGAGCGGCGCTGCGCCCGCCTGGTGGACGGCCACCTGTCGGGGCTGCCTCCCTTCCTCGTCCGGGAGGGGGGGCTTCACTCCGGCTTCATGATGGCCCAGGTCACCGCCGCGGCCCTGGTCTCGGAGTGCAAGACGCTGGCCCACCCGGCCAGCGTGGATTCCATCCCCACCTCCGCCGGCCAGGAGGACCACGTCTCCATGGGCTTCTGGGCGGCGAGGAAGGCCTCCCTGGCGGTGGAGAACGCGGCCCGGGTCCTGGCCATCGAGGTGCGGGCGGCCCTGCAGGGCCTGCACCTGCTGAAGCCATTGGAGCCGGCGCGGCCCCTCCGGGGGGTGGTTGCCATCCTCGAGGAGGCCTTTCCGCCGCTGGAGGGGGACCGCTTCCTCCAGCCGGAGCTGGAGGCGCTGGCCCGGTGGCTCCAGGAGGGGCGCCTGGCCCGGGAGGTCCGCCGGGGAGGGCTGGAACTGGCATGAAGCCCCGCCGGAAAGAAGGCGGGGGATCCAAGGAGGAAGAAATGGACGTGAAGGTGTTCGGCGTGGTGGGGGGGGGAACCATGGGGAACGGCATCGCCCACGTGGCGGCCCAGACGGGCTTTCCGGTGCTGTTGGGTGAGGTCACCGAGGAGCTGTGCGCCAAGGCCCTGAAGACCATCGACAAGAACCTCCAGCGGGGGGTGGACAAGGGCAAGATGACGGCGGAGGAAAAGGCCGCCATTCTGGGGAGGATCCGCACCACCACCCGCCTGGAGGACTTCTCCCCTTGCTCCATCGTGGTGGAGGCCGTGGTCGAGAACTTCGACGTCAAGAAGAAGGTTTTTGAGGCCCTGGACGGGGTCCTGGGCCCCGACGCCGTGCTCGCCAGCAACACCTCCTCCATCTCCATCACCAAGCTGGCGGCCCTCACGCGGCGCCCGAGCCGGGTCATCGGCATGCACTTCATGAACCCCGTGCCGGTGATGCAGCTCGTGGAGGTCATCCGGGGAATGGCCACCGACCCCTCGGTCCTCCAGGCGGTCATGGATCTCGCCCGGAAGATGGGGAAGGTCCCCGTGGAGGTCAACGACTACCCCGGCTTCGTCAGCAACCGCGTTCTCATGCCCATGATCAACGAGGCCGTCTACTGCCTCATGGAGGGGGTGGGGACGCCGGAGGCCATCGACACCGTGATGAAGCTGGGCATGAACCACCCCATGGGCCCCCTGACCCTCGCCGACCTCATCGGACTGGACACCTGCCTCTTCATCCTGAAGGTCCTGCACGAGGGGCTGGGGGACCCCAAGTACCGCCCCTGCCCCCTGCTGGTGAAGATGGTGGACGCCGGTTTTCTGGGCCGAAAGACCGGCCGCGGCTTTTACACCTACTGACCGGTCCCTCCGCGGGACCCAGGGAGAGCCCCCCGAGATGTACTGCCAGCGGTGCGGCCGCAAGAACAAGCCCGACGCCGAGACCTGCCGCTTTTGCAAGGCGCCCCTCCTGGCCGTGCGGCAGGACCGAACCCCGGAGGGCGGGGACCTCCAGTCCTTCCTGGGAATCGAGGAGTACGTCATCGACAAGATCTCCAGCGTGGAAAAACAGGCCCACCGCTCCTCCGAGGACGTGGACCTCCTGGTCCAGGCCGTGGATTTTTTGGAAAAAAACGCCATGGTGACGCGAGCGGGGATCCACGTCCTGGTCCGGATGCTCAAGGAGCGGGGGCTCCTGGGCGCCTCGGAGTTTCACGGCCGCTGGCGCCGCCAGACCCTGGACAACCTCCTGGGCCTCCACCGAAAGGACCGCTTTCTGGAACTCAAGCCCCACATCCTGGCGGCCTTTTCCGGCAAGAACCGGCGGCGCTTCGAGGAGCGGATCCTGCGGGCGGAGGACCACATGTTGAACCTGGAGTGGGAAGCGGCGCTGGCCGGGCTGAAGGAGGCCGCGGAGCTCTCCCCCGAAAACGGCCCCCTCCTCGGTTTTCTCGGCGAGACCTGCCTGAGGACCGGGGACCTGGAGGCGGCGGGGAGGTACCTGGGCCGCGCCGAGGAGCGGCGGGTGAGAGACCCGGAAGTGGTGAAGGCCCGGGCCAGCCTCCTGCTCCTCGAGGGGAAGGCGAAGGAGGCCCGGGTCCTTCTCGTAGGGCTCTCCCGGAAGCACCCACGGGAAGCGCACACCCTGTCCCTCCTGGCGCTGGCGGAGGCCCTCGCCGGGGACTTCGGCGCCGCGGCGCGCCGGGCGGAAGAGGTCCTGGAACTCGAAGAGAACCCCGGCGCCCTGTACATCCTGGCCCACGGGTACCTCCGGGCCTCCCGCCTCTCGCGGGCGGAGGAACACCTTCAGCGGATCCTCTCCGCCTACCCCGAGTGCCTTCCCGCCCTGCGGCTCCTGGCGGGAACCTATCTGGCCCGGGGCTGGTGGCGCCGGGCGGAGGAGGTTCTGGAACGCTGGCGGGCCCTGGACGCCGCCGTGGAGGTCGGACTCTCCCCGGAGCACTTCCAGGGTTTGCCTCCCGCGGAGCGGTGGAAGCGGGCCATCCCACCCCTCAGCGCCCGGGAGGTGCTGGACCTGCTGGACCCCGTCACCGAGGAGGCCGACGTCTTCCTGAGGCAGGTGAACCTTTGAACCCAAAGTGGCTCCACCCAAGAGGTGCACAGTGAGCACGACCATCAAGTTCGGGACGGACGGCTGGAGGGCGGTCATCGGAGAGGAGTTCACCTTCGCCAACGTGCGGGCCTGCGCCCAGGCGGTGGCGGACTACCTGGAAGAGGCGGCGGAGGACCGCCGGGTGGCCATCGGCTACGACTTCCGCTTCCTCTCGGAAGACTTCGCCCGGGCCGCCGCGGAGGTTCTGGCCGCCAACGGGGCCACGGTGTACCTGAGTCCCCGGGCCTGCCCCACCCCCCACGTCTCCTACTTCGTCCACAAGCATTCCCTGCCCCTGGGCATCGTCATCACCGCCAGCCACAACGCCTACCCCTACAACGGCTTCAAGCTCAAGGAGCGTTTCGGGGGCAGCGCCCTGCCGGAGACCACCCGGCGCGTGGAAGCCCACCTGGGAAAGACGCCGCCCCGCCGCATGCCCTACCGGGAGGCGAAGAACCTGGGGCGCATCGTGGAGACGCCCCTGGACGAGGGGTACGACGCCTTCGTGGAGTCGCTGGTGGACATCGCCGCCATCCGCGGCGCGGACCTTCGGGTGGTGGTGGACTCCATGAACGGCGTGGGGGAGCGCCGCCTGGAACGGTGGGCCATGAGCCCGACGTGCCGCGTGACGACGCTGCGGGCCCAGAGGGACCCCCTCTTCGGCATGCGGGCGCCGGAGCCCAAGGAAGAGTACCTGGACGTCCTTCGGGAAGCGGTCCTGGCGCAGGGGGCCGACGTGGGCCTCGCCACCGACGGCGATGCCGACCGCTCCGGGGGGATCCACCCCGACGGCTCCCTCTTCACCCCCCTGGAAATGATCGCCATCTTGGCCCTCTACCTCGCCGAACACCGCAAGCAGAGAGGCCTCATCGCCGCCACCAACGCCAACACGCTGTACCTGGAGCGCATCGCCGCCTCCGCGGGCCTCCCCTACGCCAACCGCCCCGTGGGCTTCAAGTACATCGCCGAGCTCATGCAGAAGGAAGACCTGCTCATCGGCGGGGAGGAGAGCGGGGGCATCACCGTCCAGGGTTTCCTGCCGGAGCGGGACGGGGTGATGGTCAACCTCCTCCTCCTGGAGGTCATGGTGAAGCGGGGCAAGACCAGCCTGGAGCTGGTGAAGGAACTCCACGAGCGCTTCGGCGAATTTCACTTCCGCCGGAGGGACTTCCCCGTCCCGCCGGAAAAGGGCCTGAGGCAGGTGGCCCGTCTCAGCCAGAAGCCTCCCAAGGAGTTCCTCGGCAGGAAGGTGGCCGAGGCCGACACCCTGGACGGGCTCAAACTCAAGATGTCCGACGGCTCCTGGGTTCTCCTGCGCCAGTCGGGGACCGAGCCGAGCCTTCGCGTCTACTGCGAGGCCCCCCGGCGGGAGGAGCTGGACGCCTTCATCGAGCAGGCCATGAAGCTCCTGGGGGAAGCGGACCGGTCCTGAGCCAGTCTGGAGGAGGGCCCCATGAGACGGAGGCTTCTGGGGCTCGAGGTCCCCTTGGGTAAGCCTCTGGACCCGGAGGCCCTGAAGGTCCTCGTGGCCCGCACCCTGGCCCTCCGGATCGAGGCCGTCGAGGAGATCCGGGTGGTCCGGCGCTCCCTGGACGCCCGCAAGGGCCGCCGGGCCCCGGTGTGGGTCCTCGTCCTGGACCTCCGGCTGAGGGAGCGGCCCGGCCGGATGCCCCGCGGCCTGCGGCTGGAGCCGGTGGCACCCACCCCGCCGCCCTCCCCGGCGCCCTCCCCCTCCTGCGAGGGCCTCTCCGCGGTGGTGGTGGGCAGCGGCCCCGCGGGGCTCTTCGCCGCCGAGGCCCTCCTGAGGCGAGGCGCCTCGGTGTCGGTCCTGGAACAGGGGCCGGCGCTCCCCGAACGGGTGGCGGCGGTGAAGGACCTCTGGCGGCTGGGGTCCCTCCACCCCGACGCCAACGTCCAGTTCGGTGAAGGGGGGGCCGGGACCTTCAGCGACGGGAAGCTCACCACCCGGATCAAGGACGACCTACGCTTCGAGGTCCTCCGCCGCTTCGTGGAGGCGGGGGCTCCGGAGGGGATCCTGGAGGAGGCCCACCCCCACCTGGGGACCGACGGGGTCCGTCGGGTGGTCCGAAGCCTTCGTCAGGGGCTCGAGGAGCGGGGCGCCCGCTTCTCCTTTCGGGAATGCCTGCTCCGCCTGGAGCGGCAAGGGGGGGCGTGGCGCCTCTGGACCTCCAAGGGGGAGCGGAAGGCCGACCTGGTGGTCCTGGCGGTGGGCCACTCCTCCCGGCGGCTCTTCCGGCGCCTTTTCGAACTCGGGCTTCCCGTTCGTCCCAAGGGCTTCGCCGTGGGCGTCCGGGCGGAGCACCCGCAGGCATGGGTGGACGCCTGCCAGTACGGGCGTTTCGCCGGCCATCCGGACCTGCCCGCCGCCGAGTACTTCCTGACCTACCGGGACGCCCCCACGGGACGAGGGGTGTACTCCTTCTGCATGTGCCCGGGGGGACTCGTCGTCAACTCCTCCTCCGAGGAGGGCCTCCTGGTCACCAACGGGATGAGCATGTCCCACCGGGCCTCGGGCTTCGCCAACGCCGGCCTCGTGGTCACGGTGCGTCCCGAGGATTTCGGCGGCGACCCCCTCCAAGGGCTGGCCTTCCAGGAGGAGCTGGAGGCCCGGGGATTCCGGCTGGGAGGGGGGGATTACCGGGCGCCCGCCCAGAGCGTCGCCGCCTTTCTGGAGGGCCGCGCCGACCCCGCTCCTTTGAGGTCCACCTTTCGCCCCGGCGTGAAGGCGGTGAACCTTCGCGGCTTCTTTCCCCCCTGGGTGGAGGAGCCTCTGGCGAGAGCCCTCCGCCGTTTCGACCGCCTCATGCCCGGCTTCGTGGAGAAGGGGGTCCTCTTGGCCCCCGAGACGCGGACCTCCAGCCCCTTTCAAGTCCTCCGCGGCGAGAGGGGCGAGCCGCCGGGCTTTCCCGGCCTTCTGGCGGTGGGGGAGGGAGCCGGCTGGTCCGGCGGCATCGTCTCCTCCGCGGTGGACGCGCTGCGCTCCATCCACCTCTGGGCGGGGGGGTGAGGGGAGGCCCCTCCCCTCCGGCGTTCTTTTGGAATAATCGCCGGGCCGGGAACCTTCCTCCGCTTTGGGAGGCTCCCATGAACCGTCTGGCCCGTGCGCGAAGCCCCTACCTGAGACAGCACGCGGAAAACCCCGTGGACTGGTATCCCTGGGGGGAGGAGGCGGCGGCCCGGGCCCGGGCGGAGGACCGCCCCCTGTTCCTTTCCATCGGGTACTCCGCTTGCCACTGGTGCCACGTCATGGCCCACGAGTCCTTCGAGGACGAGGAAACGGCGGCCTTCCTGAACGCCCACTTCGTCTCCGTCAAGGTGGACCGCGAGGAACGGCCGGACCTGGACGCCCTCTACCTGCGCGCGGTCCAGCTCATGACCGGCCAGGGGGGATGGCCCCTCTCGGTCTTCCTCACCCCGTCGCTGAGGCCCTTCTTCGGCGGCACCTACTTTCCCCCGGAGCCGGCCTTCGGCCGGCCGTCCTTCCTGCAAGTCCTGCGGGGGGTGCTCCGGGCCTTTCGGGAGAACCGGGCCGAAATCGAACGCTCCGCCGAAGGGGTGGCGGCGGCGGTGGCCCGGACCTTCGTGGAGACGCCGCCGGGCCCCCCGCCGGGGCGTGGCGCCCGGAGGGCCGCTGCCGAGGCGCTCGTCGCCCGGCTGGACCCCGCGGAGGGCGGCTTCGGTGCGGGGCCCAAGTTTCCCCAGCCGCCCCTGCTGGACTTTCTGCTGGACGCCTCCCGATCGGAAAACCGGCCTCGGTGGGCGGAAGGGGTCCTCTTCGCCCTGGAGCGGATGGCCTGGGGCGGCATCCGCGACCACCTGGGGGGCGGTTTTCACCGCTACGCCGTGGACGGCCGGTGGCGGGTCCCCCACTACGAAAAGATGCTCTACGACAACGCCCTCCTGGCCTCGCTCTACGCCAAGGCCCACGGTTTCTCCCCTCAGCGGGGCCTTCTCGAGGTGGCGGAAGGGATCCTCGGGGACCTGGAGGGTTCCTTCCTGACCCCGGCGGGGCTCTTCCGGGCGGCCTTCGACGCCGATTCGGAGGGGGAGGAGGGGCGGTACTACCTCTTCAGCGCCTCGGAGGTTCGCCGGGCCCTGGGAGACCCCTGGGGGGAGCGGGTGGCGGAGGTCTTCGGCCTCGGCGACGGGGAGAGCCTGGAGGAGAGGACCCTCCACCGGACCCTGCCGGACGGGGAGGCGGCCCGCCGGTACGGGGAAGCCCCGGAGACCTTCCGCCGGGGCCTTCGGGAGGCCCTCTCGCGGCTCCTGGACGTCCGGAGAGGGCGCCCGGCACCCGCGGCCGACGACAAGGTGCTGGTGGACTGGAACGCCCTGGCGGTGTGTGCTTTCTTGGACGTCTACGCGGCCACGGGGAAGGAGCGGTACCTCCGGCGGGCCCTCACCACCCTGGAAACCCTGGACCGGCTTGCCTGCACCCGGGGGAGGCTCTTCCACCTCGCGGATGCCGGCGAATGCGGCCCGGAGGGGTTCCTCGCGGACCACGCCTTCCTCGCCGAGGCCTTTCGACGGGCCTTTTCCCTCACGGGCCGGAAGTCCTACCTCCTCCGGGCCGCCGCCCTCCTGGAGCTCGTCGCCCGCGACTTTCTCGACCCGTCCACGGGCCTTCTCTTCGACACCCCCCTCAAGGGGGGTGACCCGCTCCGGCCCCTTCCGGTGCGGGACGCGACCGACGGGGTGCTCCCCTCGGCCCAGGGCGCGGCGGCGCGGGCGGCGAGGTGGCTGGGGACGGCCCTGGGCCGTACGGACCTGCTCGATCTGGCCCGGGGGATCGTGGAGGGGGAAGGCAGGGCGCTGGCCGAGGCGCCGGCCTCGGCGACCGCCCTGGCGGACCTCGCCGACAGTTTCGCGCAGGAGCCTGCGACGGTGGTGGTGGCCGCCCCGGCTCCGGGGCCGGAGGCCGAGGCCTTTCTGCGGGCCCTGTGGCGCGTCGCACCCCCCGGTACGGTGACGGTGCCCTACTGGGCCTCCGAGTGGCCCCCCCAGGAGGGGGAGGCCGTCCCTCTCCTCCTGGGCCGGGAGGTGCAAAGCGGCGTGCGGGCCTTCGTGTGCGCGAGGGGAACCTGTCTCCCTCCGGCGGCCACCCCGGGCGAGGTGGAGGCCCTCCTACGCGGGGGGTGATTTCTTCGAGCGCCGGGCTTGCCTCCGGAGCGAGGTCTCTCCGGCGGTCCCGTCAGGGGATGATCAGGGTGTCCCCCAGGTTCAACCGCTTTCCGGGGGAGATCCGGTTGGCGCGGCAGATCTTCTCCACCGTGGTGCCGTACCGCCTCGCCAGATCCCACAGGGTGTCCCCAGGTTGAATGTGGTGGACCCGGGGGCTCCCCTCCTCCTTGGCGGAGGGGGAGGTGCCCTTGGCGGGCCGGCCCTCCGCCGCCAACACCAACCGCTGGCCCGGCTTCAGGTGGTCCGAAGGCAGGTTGTTCAGCTCCTTGAGGCGTTCCACGGAGATGCCCGTGGCCCGGGAAACGGAGGAGAGGGTGTCCCCCGGCTTCACGCGGTAGACCCGCGCTCCCCGGGGCGGGGTGCGGCGCCGCTCGGCGTAGAGGCTCGGGTCGCTGGCGGAGACGCCCAGGGGGACCACCAGGCTCTGCCCCGGCGAGACCCGGCGGGTTTTCAACAGGTTGGCGAGGCGGATGGCCTCGGCGCTGGTCTTGTAATGGCGGGCGATGGAGGCGAGGGTCTCCCCCTTCTTCACCGTATGGACGGCCACGGCGAGCCGCTCCTCGGGGGGTACGGCGTCGAAGGCCGCCCGGAAGGCGTCGTAGTTCTTGGCCGGAATCCTGAGGGAAAACTCCCGCGGCGGGGTGACGAGGCGCTTGAGGGAGGGGTTGAGCTTCTGGAGCTCCTCCACCGGAACCTTGGCGCAGCGGGCCAGCACCCGGAGGTCCGTGGCCTCCGTGAGGGTGACCGTGGCGGTGGGTTCCGGCGGGTCGGGGTCCGGGGGGGCGAAGCCGTAGGCCGTCGGGTTGGAGGCCACCAGGATGGCGGCGTAGATGGCGGGGACGTACTCCCGCGTCTCCCGCCGAAAGACCCGGGCCTTGCAGAGGTCCGCGAAAGTGACCGAGGGCTTCTTCTGCTGGTGCCTGAGCACCTTGGCCTCCCCGCAGTTGTAGGAGGCCAGGGCCAGCGACCAGTCCCCCAGCAGTTGCCGGAGGTCCTTGAGGTACCGGGCCGAGGCCCGGGCGGAGAGTTCGGGGTCCAGCCGCTGGTCCTCCCAGAAGTCCACGGTGAGCCCGTAGCGCCGCGCCGTCCCCGCCACGAACTGCCACATGCCCACGGCCCGGGCCCTGGAGACGGCGCCGGGGTGAAAAGCCGATTCCACGACGGCGAGGTAGACCAAGGAGGGCGGAACCCCTTCGTCGCGAAAGATCTCCTGCATCCGGGGGAGGTAGGGCGCCCCCCGTTCCAGGGCGGCGGCGAACCATTTTCGGAGGCGCGTTTGGTAGAGGTTCACGTAGGCAAGGACCTTGGGGTCGGAAGCGGGGATCTCGAGCCCCACGGAGACTTGCTTCAGAGAGGCCTCCACCTGGGCGAGGGTGGCCTCGAGGTCCGCCGGGGAGAGAAAGGTGGCCTCCCGAAGGAGGGTGTCCTTGGGGGACTCCTCCTCCGACGGCGCTTCCGGGGGGGCGGCGTTGGCGTCGAGGTCCAGCTGGAGGGCCAGGTCGGCCATCCGGTTCAGGGCGCCCTGGAGGCGGGGGTCCGATAGAACTTCCGGGGGCTCCCCCAGCGCCTCGTCGAAGAGGAGGTCCATGGCCCTGAGGACCCCGGCGGCCTCCTCGTCGGAAAGGTCCTCCCGCTCCGCCCGTTGGCAGAGGGTTTCGGCCTGCTCGGCCAGAGCCTGGGCCCGGGCCACCTCCGGCGGGACGGGCGGGGGGGGCTCCACCGGCGGCTGGGAGACGGGGGGAGGCCCGCCGGGGGCGCAGGCGGCCAGGCCCGCGACCAAGAAGACCGCCAGCAGGAGGCTCGCCCTTGCCCATCCCATGAAAGAAGCCGGCCGCGGCCTCGTGTCCGTCGTGATGGGCGTCAAGCGGTCTCTCCTTGGACGGCCGGGAAAAACCCGGTTCCCCGGTCAGAGGGGAATGTTGTCGTGCTTCTTGGGGGGGCTCCACTCCCGCTTGTCGGCGAGGGTCTCCAGGGCCCTCACGATGCGGGGGCGGGTCTCCCGGGGGAGGATGACGGCGTCGAGGAAGCCCTTCCGGGCCGCCACGAAGGGGTTGGCGAGGGTGGCGCGAAACTCCTCCACCTTGGCGTTCCGGAAGGCGTCGGGGTCCGAGGCCTCCTGCAGTTCCTTCCGGAAGAGGATGTTGACGGCCCCCTCCGGTCCCATGACGGCGATCTCCGCCGTGGGGAAGGCGAAGTTGAAATCCGTTCGGATGTGCTTGCTGGCCATGACGCAGTAGGCGCCGCCGTAGGCCTTCCTCGTGATGACGGTGACCTTGGGGACGGTGGCCTCCGCGAAGGCGAACAGCAGCTTGGCCCCGTGGACGATGATGCCCCCGTGCTCCTGGTCCTTCCCCGGCAGGAACCCCGGGACGTCCTCGAAGGTCACCAGGGGAATGTTGAAGCAGTCGCAGAAGCGGACGAAGCGGGCCCCCTTGATGGAGGCCTTGATGTCCAGAACCCCCGCCAGCACCGCCGGCTGGTTGGCGACGATCCCCGCCACCCGGCCGCCGAACCGCCCGAAGCCGACGACGAGGTTCTGGGCGAAGTCCCGGTGGACCTCGAAAAAGATGCCGTCGTCCACCACGGCCCGGATGAGGGTCTTGATGTCGTAGGGCAGGTTGGGGTTCTCGGGAACCAGGCGGTCCAGGGCGGGGTCCGTCCGGTCCGCGGGGTCCTCCGTGGCCCGGAAGGGGGGATCCTCCTGGTTGTTGGACGGCAGGTAGGAGAGGAGGGCCCGGGCCGTGGCCAGGGCCCTGGCGTCGTCGGGGGCGGTGAAGTGGCAGACCCCCGAGACGGCGGCGTGGGTCCTGGCCCCCCCCAGTTCCTCCTTGGTGATGTCCTCGTGGAGCACCGTCTTGATCACGTCGGGACCGGTGATGAACATGTAGGAGGTGGCCTCGGACATGATGACGAAATCGGTGATGGCGGGGGAGTAGACCGCTCCCCCCGCGCAGGGGCCCAGAATGAGGGAGATCTGGGGCACCACGCCCGAGGCCAGGGTGTTGCGGAGAAAGATGTCGGCGTACCCCCCCAGGGAGCCCACCCCCTCCTGGATCCGGGCGCCCCCCGAGTCGTTGATGCCCACCACGGGCGCCCCCACCTTCATGGCCAGGTCCATGATCTTGCAGATCTTTCGGGCGTTGGATTCGGAGAGGCTTCCCCCGAAGACGGTGAAGTCGTTGGCGAAGAGGAAGACCGGCCGTCCGTCCACCCTGCCCGTTCCCGTGACGACGCCGTCTCCGGGGATCCGCTTGCGGTCCATGCCGAAATCCCGGCAGTCGTGTTCCACCAGGGCGTCGGTCTCCTCGAAGGTTCCGGGGTCCAGGAAGAGGTCGATCCGCTCCCGGGCCCCCAGCTTGCCGGCGGCGTGCTGGGCCTTGAGGCGTTCCGGGCCGCCGCCTTCCCGCCCCTCCCTCAGGCGGGCCTGAAGCTCGGCGAAGGGGTCCTTTCTCACGGGCTCTCCGTCAAGGTGCGGTAGGTGAGGTTCCGCACGGCGTCGCGGTAGTTCTCGTCCAGGGGGCGTCCGCTGTACTTCTTGACGAATTGCCGGAGCTTGGCGGCCTCGGCGTCGCTCCGGTCGAAGTCCAGGAGGT
Organism: Acidobacteriota bacterium; assembly: GCA_037444825.1. Taxonomy (GTDB): domain Bacteria; phylum Acidobacteriota; class UBA4820; order UBA4820; family DSQY01; genus JBFLVU01. The sequence goes on from JBBILR010000009.1 coordinate 47,055, forward strand.
CCTGGAGGTTCTTGTCGGCGCCCAGGAGGTTGTCCTGGCGGAGGTCCAGCACCGCCCAGTTGTAGTAGCCGTTGCGGATGATCTCCCGAACGGCCTCCCGTTTTCCCAGCTGGCGGGCCAGCGTGTCGTCGGGGTAGATGAGGCGCCAGGCCACCCGGAGGGCCTCGGCGTAATCCTGCTCCTTGAAGGACTTGACCGAGTACAGGTAGTCCTTGAGGAACTTCTCGTTCCGGAGGTTCTCCTCCTGCTGGCGGGCCAGGGCCTGCCGCGCCTCCGCCAGCCCCTGGAGGGCCTCGGGGTTCACGGCGTCCCGGGAGAGGGCTTCCTGGTAGAAGATGATGGCCCTGGCGTACTCCTTGGCCCCGAAAGCCTCCCTTCCCTTCCGGAGAAGGTCGGGAAGGGCCATGGTGGAAGGCGAGGGCTCCGCGGGTTGGACGGCGGCCTGCGGCGGCTCGGGCAGCTTGGGGGGTTTGGGCGGTTTGGGAAGGGGCCGGGTGACGGCGGGTTCCGGCTCGCCTCCCCCCATCAACCACCGAGCCCCGAAGAAGATCCCGGTCCCCAGGACCACCAGCGCCGTGAAGACGACAACCAGCAGCTTGAGGCTGGGAGCCTTTCCGGTGCGGGCCGGCACGGGGGCGGCCGTGGGCCTTTCGGGGGCGGGGCGCTCCACCGGGGCGGTCGGGACGGGAGCCGGCGCGGCGGCCTCCTTGAAGGAGGCGGGGATGGCGTCATCCCAGGAAAAAGGCGCCGGCTCCGCGGGAAAGGCGGCGCCGGAGGAAGCCGGGGAGGGGACGGGTGGGGCCGGCGCGGGCGGCGCGGCTAGGGGGAAATCTTCCGCGCTTCCCGTCTCCAGCTGGAACTCCGAAGGTTCGCCCGTGGTGCCGAAGGGGGCGGCGGAGGGGGCCGCCGGGGGGCGGGAAGGCGGGGAGGGCGCCGGAGTGGCCGCCCCGGTCCGCATCTCCGGGCCCGTGGGCGTGAGGAGGTTGTCCTCCAGTTCGAAGGTGTCGGCGGCGGGTGCGGGGGCGGCCGGCGGGGCGTTCTTCATCTCCTCCAGGCGGTCCAGGTAGTACTGGGCCTCCCGGTGGGAGGGAAAGAGGGCGAGGATGCGCTCGAGGAGGCCGCGGGCCCTCTCGTACTCCCCGGAGTTGAAGGCGCCGATCCCCTCCGTGAGGAGGTGCTCGATCTCCGCTTGGTTGGCGCCCATGCGGTCCCGCGCCTGGTCGATGAGGGCCTGGGCTTCCTGGTTTTCCTCGTCCACGATGAAGATCCGCGTCCAGGCGTCGATGGCGTCCTGGTACCGGCCCGCCTCGAAGTGGGCCTTCCCCTCGGCAAGGTACTGGGCCACCTTCTGGGCTTCGGCGGGTGCCAGGCGGGGGCTGGAGGCATCGGCGCTGAGGACCGTTCCCTCCACGGCCGAGGGGGGAGAAGACAGGTCCAGCTCTTCCAGGTGAAGGGCGGGGAGCTCCTCCAGGACCGGCTGCGGGGGAGCAGGGGGAGGCGGGGGGGGCGCGAACTCCGGGAGGAGGTCGGCGGCGTCGGCCACCACCGTCTCGAAGGGGGAGGGGGCGGGCGGGGCCCCTCCCTCGGCCTCTTGGAGGAAGCTGTGGACCTCGGGGCTGTCGGGAGAGATTTTCAAAATCTCCCGGGCCAGCCGGACGGCCTCTTCCCTCTGGCCCCCGCCGGCGAGGGCGCGGACCTTTTTCATCTTTTCCTGGACCTGCAGCTCCAGGAGCATGCGGTCCTGAATCTCCGTGAGGAGACTCCTGGCCTCCTGGTTTTCCGGATCGGCGCCGAGAAGGTTCTTGAGGGCCGCCGCCGCCTCCTTGAAACGTCCTGCGGCCGCGAACCTCCTGGCCTCGTCCAACCGCACGTCGCCCATGGTGGCTCCTCCCCGGCCCATTTTACCCGGGGACGCGGCGGGGGAAAAGAGTGCGGCGGAGGGTCAGCGCCAGCGGCCCTCGTAGTCGCAGGAGGCGTCCCCCCGGCTCAGGCAGCGGGGGTGGCCCATCTGGACGGAGGAGGCCCCGCAGAGCTCCAGCGTCCGCTCCATCCAGCCGAGGAGACGGTCGCAGAAGAGGGGGTGGGGTTCGTCGAAGCCCGTGAGCCGGAGGAGAGCGTGGCCCTTCTCCTCCAGAACCGTCTCCATCTTCCCCGAGTCGTAGTAGGTGGCGAGGACCTGGGACCCTTTTCGGATGATGAACCCGGGGTCCGCCACCTTGAAGAAGACCCGGTAGAGGGTGTTGAGGCCGTGGTCGGCGGAAAAGCGGCCCATCTCCCAGGCGATGGAGCGCCCCGGGGAGGCCGGGATCTCTTTCCGGGCCTCCTCCATGAAGGCCCGGAGGTGGGCGAAGGGGTACCAGCTGCTTTGGAGGATGGCCCCTTGGAAGGTTTCCCTCGCCCCCGGGGGCAACCGGCCGCAGACCCGCTGGTACCCCTCCTGTCCGATCCGCTCCTGGACGAAGATCACCGAGGCCTTGACGGCCGAACCCTTCACGTTGGCCATGGACACCTCCCGCGTGGGCAATATGGTGCCGTTTTGAATGCCGCGCAAACCCTTGACCCCCGCGGGGGCAACGTCCATACTGGCCCTCTCGAAAGGCGCGGCAGGCCCCCCCTCGGGCGGCGCGGGGCCACCCTCCGGAAGGAGCGGGGATGCAGGAAGCGCTCCACACGCTGGCGGCACGGGGCATCCACGTCCAGGACCTCCTGGACGTCCTCGTGGTGGCCTTCCTCTTCGCCTTCGTCCTGAGGCAGGTGCGGGGAACCCGGGCCGTCCAGATGCTCGTGGGCATCCTGGCCCTCATGGCGGCCAACGCCCTGGCGGGCCTGATGCACCTCTCGGCGGCCCACCGGCTCCTCCAGAACCTGCTGTTTTACATCCCCTTCGCCGCCATCGTGATCTTCCAGGACACCATCCGGAAAACCCTGGCCTCCTTCGGCGGCCTCTTCTTCGGGCGGCGCGCCTCCACCGAGTGGGTTCAGCACGCCGCAAGGGAGTGCGCCAACGCCGCCTTCAACCTGGCGCAGGAGCGCCACGGGGCCCTCGTGGTCTTCGAGCGGGGCCAGGGACTCAAGGACCTCTCGGAAACGGGAATCCCCCTCCACGCCCACCTCTCCTCCGACCTCCTCCAGACGGTCTTTCACCCCGGGACCCCGCTCCACGACGGAGCGGTGGTGGTGGCCGAGGGGGAGGTGACCGCCGCGGGCTGCACCCTCCCCCTCACGGAGCGCGCGCTGCCTTCGGAGCTGGGGACCCGGCACCGGGCCGCCGTGGGGGTCACGGAGGAGACCGACGCCGTCTGCGTGGTGGTCAGCGAGGAGCGGGGCGTGGTCACCCTGGCGGAGGGGGGGGTGCTGGAGCGGGTGGCGACGCCGGAGGAACTGGCCCGGCGTCTCGCCGTTCTCCTGGGAGGGAAGGCCCTTGAGCGCTGACCGCCGCCGGGGGGGGAACCCCGGCCTTCGAACCCACTGGATCCCCGTGGCGGTGGCCGTGGTCCTGGCCTTGCTGTACTGGGCCTTCACCGTCTCGGAGGAACAGTCCACCCGGGACTTCGTCGTTGTGCCGCAGTTCGTCAACCTGCCCGAAAACCTTACCCTGGCGGAGGAGGGGAGCCCCCGGGCCCTGACGGTGACCGTTCAGGGCGCCCCGGAGATGGTGCGCCGGCTTCGGGAGGGGGACGTGGAGGTCAAGGTGGACGTGGGGCGGATGAAGGCCGGCCCCCAGGTGGTGGAGGTGGGGCAGGAGAGCGTGCGGTTGCCTTCGTCTGTGGAGCTGGTGCGGGTGGTGCCGCCGGTGGTCCACTTCGTCCTGGACCAGCGGGTCACCGCCTCCATCCCCCTGAAACCGGTCTTCGTGGGCCAGCCGGTGGCGGGGCGGCAGGTGCTGGGGTGGAAGGTGGACCCCCCGGCGGTGAAGGTTTCCGGCCCCTCGGTCCTTCTTTCCAAGATGAAGGGCCTTCCCACACAGCCCGTCTCGGTGGAGGGCCGGAGTCAGGACTTCCAGGTTCCCGTCGTGCCCGTTCCCACGGACCCGGAGCTCGTCGTGGCCGAAACGGGCCCCATGACCTTGACGGTCTTTTTGGGGGAGAAGCGGGAGGAGCGGACCGTGGGCCCCGTCGTTGTCCACGTGGCGGCGAAGGGAACGGTATTGGAGGTGGACCCTCCGGCGGTGAAGGTGGTGGTGGAGGGCCCCCAGAGCTTAGTGGCCAGCCTGGCGCCGGGGGATTTCCGGGCGGAGGTGACGGCGCCCCCCCTTCGGTCCGGCGGGGCCGAGGTCCAGATCCGCCCCGCCGTGACCCTCGCCGATTCCTCCCTGGCCGAAAAAGTATCCGTCACCGGCGTCATTCCGCGGTACGTGACGGTTCGGGCGGCTCGGGCGGTGAGGAGCGGGCGGGAGGAGGTGGTGACGCCGTGAGCCGCAAGCTCTTCGGAACGGACGGCGTGAGGGGCCGGGCCGGGTCCTACCCCCTGGACCGGGGGACGGTGCGGGCCCTGGGGCTGGCCGCGGGACGGGTGCTGGGTGGTCAGGGGGCGTCGGCGCTGGTGGCCATGGACCCCCGGGAGTCCAGCGCCTGGATCGCCGCGGAGCTGCTCCACGGCCTTCGGGAGGCGGGGGTCTCCTGCCGCTTCGGCGGCGTCCTGCCCACGCCCGCGGTGGCCCGCCTCTGCGCCGAAGGGGGCTTCACCTTCGGCGCCATGATCTCCGCCTCCCATAACCCCTTCGAGGACAACGGAATCAAGTTTTTTTCCGGCGACGGCTTCAAACTCCCCGACGAGACGGAGCGGCACATCGAAACGGCGCTCCAGGGGAGCGCCCCACGGAAGGGGAGCCCCCCCGAGGACGTCACGCCGCCCGAGGGGCTCCTCGCCGAGCGGTACCTGGCGTGGCTCCGCTCCCTCTGGGAGGGGGAGGACCTGAAGGGCGTGCGGGTGCTGGTGGACGGGGCCAACGGCGCCGCCTCCCGCCTCGCCCCGGCTCTCTTCGAGAGTCTCGGGGCCACGGTGGTTTCCCGCTCCTGCACCCCCGACGGGAGGAACATCAACGCGGGCTGCGGAAGCCTCCACGCCGGGAAGCTGGCGCCGGAGGTGGCCCGCGAAGGGGCCCACCTGGCCTTCGCCTTCGACGGCGACGCCGACCGGTGTCTGGCGGTGACGCCCGGAGGGCGGGTCCTGGACGGGGATTTCGTGCTCTTCCGGGAGGCCCTGAGGCGGCGTAGCCGGGGGATCCTCCCCGGCCGCTGGGTGGTGGGGACGGTCATGAGCAACCTCTGGCTGGAGGAGCGGCTCCGGGAGGAGGGGCTCCGCTTCTTCCGGGCCCCCGTGGGGGACCGCTACGTCCTCCAGTGCCTCCAGGAGCGGGGAGGGGTCCTGGGCGGGGAGCCCTCGGGCCACGTGCTCTTTCTTGACAAGGCCACCACCGGCGACGGCCTGCTCACCGCCCTGGTCTACGCCATGCTGGCCCGGGACGCGGGGGGACTGGAGGCCCTGGCCGAGGGCATCGAGCCGTACCCCCAGCGCCTCGAAAACATCCGGGTGGCGAGGCGCCTGCCTTTGGAGGACCAGCCGGAGGTTCAGGAGGCCCTTCGAGAGGAGACGGAGCGCCTGAAGGGCCGAGGCCGGATCGTCCTGCGGTACTCCGGAACCGAACCCCTCCTCCGGCTCATGGTGGAGGCCCGCACCGACGAGGAGGTGGAGGGGGTCGTGGGCCGCCTCCGGGCGGTGTTGCTGGAAGCCCTGGGGGAGGCGCCATCCCCCGCGTGAGGGAGGAAACGATGAAGCTGGGCGTCAACATCGACCACATCGCCACCCTGCGCCAGGCGAGGCGGGGGATCGAGCCGGACCCCGTCCACGCCGCCGTCCTCTGCGAGATGGGCGGCGCCGACGGCATCACCGTCCACCTCCGCTCCGACCGTCGGCACATCCAGGACCGGGACGTGGAGCTCCTCAAGCGCACCGTGACCACCCGGCTCAACGTCGAGATGGCCGCCACTTCGGAGATGGTGGAAATCGCCGCGGCGGTTCAGCCCTGGCAGGTCACGCTGGTACCCGAGCGGCCCAACGAAATCACCACGGAGGGTGGGCTGGACGCGGTCCTGAACGCCGCCCACCTGCACGGCGCCATCTCCCGTCTCCGGGCCCACAACATCCGGGTGAGCCTTTTCGTGGACCCGATCCTCGAGCAGGTCCGGGGGGCCCACAAGGCGGGAGCCCACGCGGTGGAGCTGAACACCAACGCGTACGCCGTGGCCCGCAGCGACGCCGACCGGCAGAAGGCTCTGCAAGCCCTGGGGGAAGCCGCCCGGCTGGCCTCCAAGCTCGGGCTCTCGGTCCTGGCCGGCCATGCCCTCAACTACCGCAACGTCCGTCCCGTGGTGCAAATCCAGGAGGTGGAGGAGCTGAACATCGGCCACGCCATCGTGGCGAGGGCCCTCTTCGTGGGCCTGGAGCGGGCGGTGGCGGAGATGAAGGGCCTGCTTCGCCGATAGGAGAGGGGGGCCGTCGGGAAGAGGCCGCCTCTCTCCCCGGTTTGAACGTGGAGACGGAGGAAGCCATGGCGGACAAGGTGTTCAAGAAGATCCGGGTGGTGGGTTGCTCGCCGGAGAGCTACGAGAAGGCCGTGGAAGCGGCGGTGAAGAAGGCCCACGAGACCCTCGACGGCCTGGCCTGGTTCGAGGTGGTGGAACTTCGCGGGGCCATCGGCGACGGGAAGGTGGCCGAATGGCAGGCCACCGTGGACCTCGCCTTCAAGCTGAAATAGGCGCGCTTCCGAAAGACCGGGCTCAGGTCCGCGGGCCGGGAGGGGGAGGAGCGGGCGGCTCCGGCGGAGTGGGGGCCACCGCCGCCACGGGCGGTCTCACCCCGCGCGCCGGCCTGACTTCGCGTTCCTCCCACCGGAACCCCTTTTCCTTTCGGGAAGGGGGTCCCTCCGGCACGGCGACCTGTACCTCCAGGGGCTTGCGGTCCCTCAGAAGGGCCAGGGAGAACTTCTCCCCTGGCTCGTAACTGCGAAGGATCCGGAAGGCCTGGGCCGGGGTGGAGGGCTTTCGGCCCCCGATCTTCAAGATCACGTCCCCCGCCTGGACCTTGAGCCCGTTGTTCTCCGGCGCGTTGACCACTAAAAGCCCCTCGGAGGCCCCGAAGTACCTGCCCAGGGCGGGGTTCAACGGCGTGAGCTCCACGTCGTACCAGTCCTCCGGCAGCCGGTCCTCCACGATGACCCGCACCTTGGGGATGCGGATCTCCCCCCCGGGAATCGCGGGGATTTCGGGGATGTCCGGAATCTCCAGGTCTTCGAGGTCGAAGGCCCAGGATTGGGGCGCCAGCCGGCGGACGCGGACCGACAAGCTCCGCTGGTCCTTGCCCCGGAGGAAATCCACCTTGACGGCGTCCCCCTCTTTCGTCCCCTCCAGGACGGCGGCGATCTTCTTCACCGCGGCCTCCCCGCCTCCCGGAAAGAGAGGGGTTCCGTTGACGTGCGTCAGGATGTCCCCCGCCTGAAGCCCGGCCTCCGCCGCCGGGCCGCCGGGGGAGACCCCCCGGACCAGGACCCCTTTGGCGTCCACCTCCGGGTCGGGGTCGGTCTCCAGAAGGACCCCCAACCGGGGCTTGGAAGTGATGGATTTCCACACCGCCGTCTTTCGGGCTTCGGCTTCGCCGAGACGGGCTTCCAGCTCGGCCACCTGCCTCGCGGCCTCCTTGACCCGCTGGCGGGCCTCGGCGAGGCGCTGCTCCAGCTCCTTCCTTTCGGCCGGGGGGAGGGGGTCGGCGGGGCCTTCCTCCTCCCGGCCGGTCTGGGCCTCGAGGCTTCCGGTCCCCGGGCCGGCGACGAAGGCTCCCTCCTCTCCCGGAGCCGCCCAGGGGAAGGCGGGGACCATCAACGAGAGGGCCAGGAAGGCGGCGGGCAAGAGGCGTGCGGGCGACATGGCTTCTCCTTTCGCGTCGTCAGGCCGGCGAGACGGCGTGACGGAACAGGTGCATCTCCACCAGGGACCCCAGAAGGTCCACCCGTTCCTTCCACAGGCGGGCCAGAAGGGACCGGTCCTTGTTGGATCCCTGAAGAAGCGAGATCTGAAGGTCCACCAGGGCGATCCGGTCCTGGATCTCGGCGATGGCGCTGGCGGTGCTCCCCTTGAGGACGGGGTTCCCGGCCTCCAGGCGCTTCAGGATGGCCTCCAGCCGCCGGGATTCGGCCATGAGCCCCGAAAGCTCGTCGGCGGAGGGTTCGGCGGGGCCTTCGGCGAGGACCTCCCGCCGCGTCTCCGGCGCGGAGAGGCGAAAGCCCCGGAGGCCCAGCCAGACCGTCCCGAAGAGGACCGCCGCCGCCGCCGCCGCCCAGAGGGCCTTCAGCGCCGGGCGGGGCCTCTCCTCGGGGAGGCGCCTCCGCAGGGAGGGCCAGAGGTCCCGGGGCGGGGCGAGGGCCGGAAGCCCTTGGAGGGCTTCCCGAACGGCCTTCAACTCGCCGAGGCGGGCGGCGCAGGAGGGGCAGGAGCCCAGGTGCTCCTCCGCCTCCGGCGAGGGCTCGCCGTCCCTCGCGGCCAGAAGTTCCTCTAGGCGGAGGTGCACGCCGCACCTCCTTTCCGCCCGCCCGCCAGGATCTCCCGGAGCCGTCGGTGCGCCCGGGCCAGCCGGGACTTGGAGAAGCTCGGGCTGCTGCCCAGGAGCCGGGCGATCTCCTCGTGGGTGAGCCCCTCCACGTCGTGGAGCCACAGCACCGCCCGGGAGAGGGGCGGGAGGGCGCCGAGGGCCCTCTCCAGGTCCAGCGAATTCAAATCGAAGGGGGGCAGAGGGTCCTCGGGCTCCCAGGCCCCCTCTTCCGGAAGGGGTTCCTCCACGAGGCGTTTTCGCCGGAGGGCCATGAGGGCCTTGCTGGAGGCGACGGAGCGGATCCACGGCCAGAGGGAGCCCCCGTTCCGCAGGGAAGGCAGGCTCCGGAAGACTTCCAGGAAGGTCTCCTGCACCGTTTCCTCCGCCTCCTCGGTGCGGCCCAGGATCCGCCGCGCCAGGGTGAAGACCGGCCGCTCGAAGGCCCGGTAGAGGGGTTCGAAGTCCCCCCGCCGGGCCTTGTCCACGAGGAACCTCTCGTCGGGGCGTTCGGCCATCGAACCCTTCCTTTCCCGACAGATGCACCCGAAGGAAAAAGGGTCGCACCCGGGTCAAGGACTTGAACGAGAGAACTTCCTCCCGGGTTTCGGAAGGGCGGTTCCCGGCCAAGCGGCGCGGGGGCGGGTCCCCGCGTCACCCGCCGGTTCCGAGCCTCAGAACCACCGGCTCGGGGGGCTTGCCGGCCGAGAGGACCACCGTGGCCGTGGCGGTGAGCCCTTCCGGGTTCCGGCATCCCACGAGGACCCGGCCTTCCCCGAGGCCGGTAAACCGAAAGAACCCCTCGGCGTCGGTCAAGACGGTGTTGGCGGGACTGGCCCCCACCCCCGCATAGCCCAACGTGACGAGGACGTTGGGCGCTGCGGTTCCCTGGCCGTCCAGAACCCTTCCCTCGAGTTTCAGGCCGGCGAAGTTCCAGGTCAGGGGGACCTCGGAGGAGGACGGGACGGTCACGGGCATGCGGTACACCATCCCGCCGAGGTACAGGACGGCCTGGCCGGGACCGGGAGAGAGGCCTTCCAAGGTGGCCATTCCGGCGACATCGCTCCTGCCTTGGCGGACGAGGGAAGGAAGGCCGACGAGGACCTTGCCGTACGGGGAGTCGAGGACCACCACCCCCGCGTCGAAGACCGCGTCGCTCGGACCGGAGACCGCCACGTCGGCGTTGGCGGCGGGACGGCCATCCACCTGGAGGAAGACCGTCACCGTCACCCCGCCCACCGGAACGGTGATTTCACGGTCCACCCCGGCTTCCAGGACGACCCGCTGGTCGGCCGCGGGGGCAAGGGCCATCGGCGGGTAGGCTTGGAGCCGGTAGGTGCCGGGGGGCAGCTCCTCGAAGACGAAGGCGCCGTGAGCGTCGGTGACGGCGGTGGCGGGGTCGAAGTCGAACGCCTGCGTGGAAAGGGTGATCCGCCAGGAGGAGAGATCCCCCCCGTCGTTTCCCACCAGCCGGCCCCGGAGCGAGGAGGAAGGCTCCAACACCACCTTCCCCACGTCCACGTCCTCCGACTCCACGGTCACGGGGGCGAGGGTTTTCGCCCGGTTCCCGTCGGAGGCCAGCAGCCGGTACCGGCCGGGGGGGACGCCCCGGAGGACGAAGGCGCCGTCGCGGTCCACCGGGCCTTCCCAGCTTCGGCCGTTGAGCGCCGTGAGAACCTCCTTGAAGTCCAGGAGCCGCTCCAGGCGCACCGAGGCCCGAGCCGACGGCGGCTCGCCTCCGGCCAGGGCGACGAGGCCCCGAACGGCCGGGTGCCCCGAGAGGAGAAGGTCGCCCAGGTCCTGGGTCTCCGCCCCCGTGAGGGTGACGGTCGAGGGCGGGGCGCAAAGGCCTTGGGCGTAAGCCCGAACCACGTAGGTACCGGGATCCAGGCCCTCCTTCCGGAAGAGGCCGTCGGAATCGGGCCGGGCCTCGAAGGTGAACCCCTGGGAACTGGAGGAGCCCTGGACCTGAAAGGTCACCCGGGCGCCCGGAACCGGTTGCCGGGTCTCCTCGTCCACCACCCGCCCCATGACCGCGGCCCCGCGATCCAGGACGACGCGCAGCGACCGGCGATCTTTTGCCGGAAGGCCGGGAATCTCCCGGTCGAGGTAGCCTTCGGCCCCCGCTTCCAGCGTGAAGGGGGCGCCGGACCGGGGTAGCGGCGGAAGCTGGAACGAGCCCTTCTCGTCCGTTCGACACCGAAGGTCCGGGTAGCCGGCCACGCCCACGAGGGCTCCGGCGATGGGTTGCCCTTCGGCGTTGGAGACGGTGCCGGCGAACACGACCCCCATCTCCAGCGAAAATTCCACCTCGTTCCGGGCGGGGGGCGCCTCGAGTTTCACCGCGGCGGGGACGCGCCCCTGCGCCGTGGCCGTCACCCGGCAAGGGTAGGCCCCGGGGCGGAGGGTCCCCGTCCCCGAACTCCACTCCTCTTCGCGTTGAAAGGCCAGGAGGGGGAGGCGGGGGGAGCCGAAGGCGCAGGTGACCTTGACGTGGGGAAGCGGCTTCCCGGTGAGGGCGTCCCGGACCGTGACGCGGACCGGGGCCGCCGGCCTCAGGACCACCTCCCGAAGCGAATCGAGGGAGGGAACCTCCTCCAGCGAACACCCGGGGGCCGCCACCGCCCCCGCGGCGCCGGTGAGGCCTTCGGGGAGAACCAGGCGGCCCGTCTCGTCCCCCGAGAGTTCCCTCACGATTTCCTGATGGCGTTGAAAGAGGGTTACGGGGTCCGCCAGATCTTTCGCGGGGAAGGCCTTCAAACGGGCCCCCGCCAGCTCCCGGCCGTAGGCGTCCTTCACGCGAAGAACCCTCTGCGGAGCGGGCACGAGGGGCAGGGTGGCCCGGCTGGTGGAGGGCGAGAGCGGCGAGGGAACCGGAAGAAAGCCCACCTCGTCCACCCAGACCACCGTTCCCTTGCCGGGCTCCACGGGGATCCGGGCGCGGCCGGCGTCGTCGGTTCGCACCCGCCCCATGGGCTCGGGAAGGTTGGGAAGGCCTTCCGGCTTCCACTGGAGGAGGACCCCCGCCGCGGGCTTCCCCTCGGGATCCGCCACGGCGATCTCCAAGGTCCGCCCCTCGGGGATTTCTACCGGCAGGGGCACGCCCGCCGGAATCCTCACGATGGGCCGCCCCTCCCGCCAGAGGACCGCCTCCGCCTCCGGAACGGGGCGGGGCGCTCCGGAGGCGACCTTCACGGGAGGGTCACCCGGGTTCAGGCCGCACATCCAGAGATCCGCGGCCGGTTCCGAGGCGCCCGCGGCCAGCGCGGCCGCCAGCGCGGCCACGGAACAAAGCGAGACGCCCGCTTTTCGCGCTACCATTGGATGTCGCTCCGAAAGAGACGCGATTGGAAATCGCCCGAAGGGGAGTGTCGCCGCACGAGGACGAGGACGCCGCTGGGGGGCGCGAAGGCCACCCGGGCCACGATGTCCCACGCGGAAAGAGCCTCGGGAAGGGGAAACTCCTCCTCCTTCAGGCTCTCCAGAGAAGGGGACAACCACCGAAGAAAGAGGCGGGGGCCGTTCGGCGAGGGACGCTGCAGGACGAGCACGATCCACCTCCCCACGGAGAGGAGCCCCACCACGTGGGGGGTCCTCGCGAGGGTCTCGAACTCCAAGGCCGGATCCGAAGCCGAAAGGGCTTCAAGGGAGATGGAGGGAACGGGGATATCCTCCACCAGCTCCTCTCGGAGAACCTCACCTTTGGGGCTCAGCAGAACCACCCGAGCGGGGAGCTGGGAACAGACCGCGGCGCCGCCGTTGGGCAGGAAAACCGAAAAGCCTTGGCCGAAGTAGAGGCGCCCGGGGCGCTCCGCAGCCGGCCACGTCTCTCGTCGCAGGATTTTGAGGTCCAGGCCTTCGAGATCGGTGGAGAAGAGCGTGAGGACCTCCGCGGGCCTCTGAAAGGGTGGCGGCGCGCCCTGGAAGCCGGGGGCCAAGAACAGGATCCGGTTCTTCCAAAGGGCGAAGCCCGCGGAGGGATTGGTGTGGACGTCTCCGGGGAGCACACTCGGCAGGGTCCGCACGGTGCGGCCCTTCAAAAGGTCCACCACGTAGATCCTCCGGTTGAAATCCTCCACCGCGAGGAGCGATCCCCAAAGCGAGAAGGACCTCGGACCCTCCAGCCTGTGGGGAAAGAAAGGCGGGCCATCCGCCACCCGCTTCACCCGGCCGTCCGGGCCCAGCTTCACGACGGCGTTTCGGGAGACGTCCGAGCACCAGAGATTTCCCTCCTCGTCGGGCACGAAGTCCGCCCACGCCGCGGGTGCCGCGCCGGCGAAGAGCCGCCTCGCCGCCGAAAGCCGCGGCGGAGCGTCGGAGGCCGAAAGGGGGCGAGATGCGAGAAAAGAGAACATCCCGCAGATCAGAAGGCTCAAAAACAAGCCGGTTCTTCCCCAAAGTGGGGCTTGGGCGAATTTGGGCCGGCGGATGTTTCCCATCTGACCCTCCGAACGAAAGTGAGACGGCCCGGGGGAGGGAACCGCTTTTACCGCACCGTACGCCCTAAGGGTAAACGGTCGCGTGGGTGCCATTCAAGCATCCGGCGTCCAAGCAAACCATGCGAGAATAAACAAATTGGCCGCAGTAGGAATCTCTCGGTTTCATGGCCCGAGTGCGGTCGGGCACGAGAAGGAGAGTCAACGCGGCCAGGAGAACAGCAACGCCCCAACCTTTTCTCATGGACTGCCTCCTTTCTGCAAAAGAGAACCCCTCGGGCCATCTCGGGAAAAGCCTACGCTTTTTTTTCTTGTCAAGCCTTCGGGGCGTCTTGCCGCGACCGCCCGGAAGGGAAAGGCCTTGGCCTCTCCCGACCCACGGCCTCAGGAACCTCCGCGGGAAAGGGGGTCCGGTCCACCCTCACCGGTCCTTCAGGGGGTGGTCCTCCCAGCCGTGAAAACGTCCGAGGCGGCGGTAGGCCTCCACGTAGGCGGCGTAGTTCCTCCACCCGTTCCGGACCTCCTCCAGCTCCTCCGGCGTCAGCCGCCGGATGGGGCGGGCGGGGGCGCCCAGGACCAAGTGTCCCGCGGGCATCACCTTCCCTTCGGTGACCACCGAGCCGGCCCCCACCACCACCTCCTCCTCCACCACGCAGCCGTCCAGGAGAACGGCCCCCATGCCGATGAGGGCCGGTCCCTTCACCGTGCACCCGTGGAGGATGGCCCCGTGGCCGATGACGACGTCGGCCCCCACCGAGAGGGGAAACCGGCCGGCGGTGGTGTGGAGGACGCAGTTGTCCTGGACGCTGGTCCTTCGTCCCACGCGGATGAAATGGACGTCCCCCCGGATGGAGGCGTTGAACCAGACCGAGACCCCTTCTTCGAGGGTGACGTCGCCGTTGATGCGGGCCGAGGGGTCCACGTAGACGCCGGGGTGGATCTTGGGCTTGCGCTCGAGGTGGGGCAGGCGCATCCGAGTCTCCTTTCGGGAAAGGCGGTCAGGGACCGGTCCGGCCGAAGGCCCTGTCGTAGAGCCAGAGGGCGAGGGCGTTGAGGGCCCCCCAAAGGCCGAAGGCGTACCAGACGTACCCCGGGCGCCCCGCCGCCTCGAAAAGGTGGACCAGGCGGGCCCCGAGGGCGGGTCCCACGCCGAAACCCACGGCCAGCGGAAGAAAGCCGTAGCCGATGTAGAGGGCCAGCTTGTCCGGCGGGGCCACCACCGACACGTACTCCACCATCCGGGGGCTGAACAGCATCTCGCCGAAGGCCCAGATGGCGAGGGACAGGCCCACCGCCCAGGCCCCCACGGCCGTCCCGAAGAGGTGGACCGTGGAGACGGCGGCGGCAGCCACGAGAATTCCGGTGACCATGGCCGTGAGCGGCCTCAGCCGGGCGGTGGCCTTGGCCACCAGAACCTGAAAGCAGACGATGAGAACCGGGTCCACCGCCTGGAACCACTCGATGCGGTTCTTCAGGGAGGGGTCGGTGCGGAGGATGAAGAGGGGGATGTTGGTCCAGATCTGGCTGTAGAGGGCCCAGACGCCGGAGAAGAGAACCAGGAAGAGGAGGAAGCGCCCGTCCCCCAGGCGCTGCGGCGGGATCCGCCGCAGGAGGGCAGGCAGCTTCCGGCGGCTTCTCGATAGCTCGTCCAACCCGAAGTGGAGGGCGAACCACAGGAGAAGGAGCCCCAGCCGCTCCTCCAGGGGCAGGCCCGCGCGCCCCGAGGCCCAGAGAAGCGCCGCGGCCCCCAGGACGGTCACGAAGACCCGGCCGTTCCCAAGAACCTCCACGGTCTCCCGAAGGAGCCGGGTGAGGGACCGGTCCGCCGCCGGCGTCAGGGTGGAGGGGTTGCGGAACAAGAAGAGGGTGAGCAGGAGGGCCGAGGCCTCCACCACGGCGCAGGCGACGAAGATGAGGGCCGGCCGGCCCGTGGAGAGGCGGACGCCGTTGGCGAGGAACGGGGCCGCCAGGGAGCCCACGTTGATCATCGTGTAGTACACGGAAAAGCCCAGGCTCCGGGTCTCCTCGGTGGTCACGGCCTTCACCGTGCCGGCGATGACCGGCTTCATGGCGGCCCCTCCCAGCGCGACGAGGAGCAGGGCCGCCACCATGGCCGGGTAGGCGGTGACCCGGGAGGCGATCAGGTAGCCGCCCACGAGGACCCCCAGCGAGAGGGAAAGGACCGGCCGGAAGCCGTACCGGTCGGCCAGCGCCCCGACGAGGATGGGGAGGAAGTACCCCATGAACCACAGCAGGCCCGCCAGGCCTCCGGCCCGGAGGTCGCCGAAGCCGAGGTCCCGGCTCAGGTAGACGATGAGGTAGGCGTTCATCGTGTAGGAGGCCAGGCAGTGGAGAAGCTCCACGGCGATGGCCGTCCAGAAGAGGGTCCCCAAGGCGCGGAGCGGGGAGGCGGGGGCGCTCACGAAGACCTCTCCGCGGAAGGAGGTCGGGAAGGTTCCGGCGCCGCCACCGCGCGGAGGATCCTCGGGATGTCCCGCTCGTAGTGGTGGATCCAGAGGACCTCGATCCCCAGGTGGTCGAAGGCGTCCCAGAGGGCCCGCCGGGTGGCGGTGTAGCGGATGAGTCCCCGGCGGTCCCGCGGAAGGGGGGCCGGCGGTTTGAGGAGCAGGTAGTGGCGCGGGGGCACCGCCAGCCGCCGGGTGAGGTCCAGGAGGCGCCGGAGGTTCGGGTCTTCGCCGGAGGTCCCGACCATCAGGCAGGTGGTCCGGGCGAAGAGGTCCAGCGTCACCAGGTCGCTCCAGGGGCGGGCCTCGTGGATGACGCCGTGGTAGTCCTCCTCGGAAAAGACGATCCGGCTGGAGCCCCTCTCGCCGGGATGGAGGGGGAGAAAGCCGTGGGTGTGGTAGACGGGGATGGGCCCTTGGGAGAGGTCCAGGGGGGGCTCGAAGACGGGCCGGAAGCGGCCCTGGAGCCCCGAGGCCCGCGCGCTTCGCTCCAGCAGGTCGTCGAAGTTGAGGGTCAGGATGGCCGAAAGGCGCTCCATGGCCAGGATGGCCTTCATGGTGGGGCTCACCCGCTCTTTTCCGGCGTAGAGGGCCTGGCGCACCGCCTCGAGGTAGCCTTCCCCCAACTTGGCCTTGACGTACCTCGCCACCATGGGGCGGACCCGGTCTTTGAGGGCCGCCTCGATGTCCCGCTCGTGAAGGGGCGCCTCCTGGGGTCCCACCGCCTCGTACAGGCCGTGGAGGGCCCTGCGCAGCAAACGGGAGGTGAGTTCCCTCCAGACCGGAAGGCCGCACCCCTTGGAAACACCGGCGCCCAGAAGGAGCGTCAGCCGCCCGTCCCGGTAGGCGCGCCGCAACGCCTCGAGGTGCGGCGCGTTCCAGCCGCGCTCCTTGTCCAGTTCCGCCTGGGCCAGGGGATGGAGCTTCGCGCCCACCGCCGTCACCCTTCCGGGAGCTTCTCGAGGTCCCGGACCACGGCCCCCATGGCCTCGAAGAGGTCCCGCGCGGCGGCGGTGAGGGCCTCCTCCCGCTCGGCCTCCCACGCGAGGTGCTCGATGGCCGAAGAGATTCGCCGCCGGTGGTCCTCCACCAGCGCCGCCGCCTGGGGCACGGGGGGGAGACCTTCCAAGATGGCCAGAATCTGCCGGGCGTTTTGAAGGCGCACCGCCGCCTTCAGCTCCGGATGGTCCAGGGTCTCCCACAGGGCCCGCATCCTTCCCACCGGATCCTCGATCTCCTCGAACACCCCTCCTCCCTTCCGGCCCCGCGGGGGGCCCCGGCAGTGTATCCGGCCGCTTCATGCCGGGCAAGGCCGGGGATGGGTTTTCACGGCCGTGGTATACTGAAAAAGCCATGGCAACGGGACGGTCTTCCACGCGTTCGGGTTTCGTGTCGGTGGTGGGCAGGACCAACGTGGGAAAGTCCACGCTGGTCAACGGCCTGGTGGGGGAGAAGGTCTCCATCGTGACCCCCAAGCCCCAGACCACCCGGAACGTCATCCGCGGGATCCTCAACGAACCAAGGGGGCAGGTCGTCTTCCTGGACACCCCGGGCCTCCACAAGCCGCGGACGCGCATGAACCAGGCCATGGTACGCCTGGCCCTCGAATCCCTCGATGGGGTGGACGCGGTCCTGTGGCTGGTGGAGGCGGGGAAGCCCTGGGGGCCGGAGGAGGAGCGCCTTCGGGAGCGCCTGGGGGGTGCGGCGGCTCCCCTGATCCTCGTCATCAACAAGGTGGACGAGTTCCGGGACAAGGCCCGCCTCCTCCCGATCCTGGCCGACCTTTCGGAAAAGGTCCCCATGGCCCAGCTCTTTCCCATGTCCGCCCTCGCCCCCGAGGACCTCGAGCGCCTGAAGGACGTGCTCTTTCCCCTTCTGCCGGAGGGAGAGCCCTTCTTTCCGCCGGACCTGTACACCGACCAGCCGGAGCGCCAGCTGGTGGCGGAGGTGGTGCGGGAGCACGTCTTCTCCAGGACCTTCGAGGAGGTTCCCCACTGCGTGGGGGTGCTGGTGGAGCGGTTCGAGGAGCCGGAGGAGGAGGGGGGCAAGGTCACCGTCTACTGCGCCATCCTGGTGGAGCGGGAGAGCCAGAAGCCCATCCTCGTCGGGAAGGGAGGCAACACCATCAAGGCCATCGGGACGGGGGCTCGGAAGGAACTCCAGCGGATCTTGGGATGCGGGGTGGAGCTGAGGCTCTTCGTGAAGGTGCGGCCGGAGTGGCGGGAGAACGCCGCCATCCTTCGGGAGATGGGGCTGGCATGAAGGCGTCCCGAAACGCGGCGGCCTCCGGGGCCCTGGTGGTCCTCTTGGCGGCGGGGATCCTCCGCGCCACGCCGCCGGCGGACCCGGAACTCCTTTCCCGGAGCCGCTCCGCCGCACAGTCCCTTCAGCGGTCCCTCCTGCGCGCCCTCTCCGAGGCCCTGGCGGAGGGCGGGGCCTTAACCGCCGTGACCGTCTGCCGGGAGAAGGCCCCGCTCCTCGCGGAGGCCGCCTCCAAGGAAAACGGCGTTCCGGTGCGGCGCACGGCCCTTCGGGTGCGCAATCCGGCCAACGCCCCCGACGCGTGGGAGAAGGCCGTTTTGCTGGACTTCGAGGAGAGGGTGCGGAAGGGGGAGGATCCCCGGACGCTGGAGCGGTGGGAGGTGCGTTCGGAGGAGGGGCGAACCGTCTTCCGGTACCTCAAGGCCATTCCCACGACGGAGCCCTGCCTGCGCTGCCACGGGCCCTCCCTCGAAGAAAATCTGGCCCGGCGCATCCGGGAACTCTACCCCGAGGACCGGGCCGTGGGCTTTCGCGCCGGGGAACTCCGAGGGGCCTTTTCGGTCCGGGTCCCCCTGGGACCTCGGGGCGTTCCCGATGAAACCGCGACTCCGCCAACCCAAGAAGGAGGTTCGTCATGAAGAAGGTCCGCTTCCTGCTCGTTCCGGCCGCCGCGGCCGCCCTCGCCTTGTCCGCGCTGGCGCAGGAGTCCAAGGCTCCCGCCGACAAGCCCAAGCCGCCCGAGAAGCCCCCCGTCAAGGCCCTCTACGAAGGCAAGAACCCGGAGGCCGCCGCCCAGGCCCTCTTGCAGCAGGCCCTCAAGGCCGCCCCCGGCGAAGGGTGGGTGATGGCCTCGGCGGGGCGCGTCTACTACCTCTCCGGGGAGAAGGCGAAAGGGGAGGAGCTCTTCCAGAAGGCCTCCGCTTCCCTGGACGGCGATTCGTTGCTGCTGATCGCCAGGACCTACGCCGAGGCGGGCGAGTGGGCCAAGGCCGAGGGGTGGCTGGAGAAAGCCCTGGCCAAGGACGAAGACCCCGACCTCCTGGTGGAGGCGGGGGCCCTGCACATCGCCTACGGAGACCGGGCCAAAGGGGAGGCGTTGCTCGCCAAGGTCTTCGGCCGTCCTGAGGCCGACCCCGAGATGCTGGTCAAGGCGGCGGCGGGCTTCCTGAAGGTGCGCGGCCGGTAGGGAACGCCGGTTCGGAGGCCTCGCCCCGGGCGTCCATCCTCGAACGACAGGGAGGAAGGCTCCCCAAAAGCGGTGGGGGACCTTCCTCCCTCGATTGAAGGTGGTTTTCAGGAAGAGCGGACCTCCACCGGAAGGTACCACTCCCTCCGGCCCGGGGCGATGACCTCCGTCCGCCCCGCCCTCCCCCAAAATCCGGCCAGCCGGCCTTCGAGGACGAAGGCCCCCGGCTGGGGCACCCGCCGAACCCCGTCCGGGTGGAGGACGGGGCCGGGGCGCAGGAAGGGCTGCACCACGTAACTGCCCGGGGAGTCGAAGGCCCGGTTTACGGCCTCCCGCCAGAGGGACTCCGGGGTGTACGGCCCCGCCACCACCCCGCGGCCCTCCAACGAGCGGGAGGGCTTGAGGAGGAAGCCCCGGCGGTTTTCCAGAAGGAGTCTTCGGAGGTCCACCCGGGCGCCCTCGAACAGGGTGTCTCCATCGCGGACGATTCGGGTCCAGGGGACGGCTTCCCGAGCGTCGGGCGCCGGCGGGCCTCCCCAGAGGGGATGGAGGTCGGGGTCGGAGAGGAGGGCCAGGAAGGTCTTGCTCCAGGCGGGGTCGCTGCGGAAGCTCCCCACCAGGCACACGGCCCCTTGAAAATAGGCCTCCAGGAGGGCGGAGACGTCTCCGGGCCGGGCGAAGGCCTCTTCGCTGACCAGCCGCCGGTAGACCAGGTGGACAGGACCCTTCGAACCTTCCAGAAGGCCGTTCCGAAAGCGAAGGTCCCGGGGGTCCTCCACCGTCGTTTCCAGGCCCCGGGAGGTGAAGAAGGCGGCCAGAGCCTCCTGCTCGGCCCTGGTCCCCACCTCCCGGAAGTCCACCAGCGCCGCCCGGGGCCTTTCCCTCGCTCCGCCCGACCAGTGCTCCCAGCAACGGAGGAGGGTCTTCAACAGTTGAAGCGGCAGGGGATCCGCCTGGGCAGGCCTCCCGGTCCGCTCCTCCCAGAGGGCCTGGAGGGCCGCCGCGTAGTGCCAGCCGGCGGCGCCGTCGGTGTTGAACTCCAGGATCCGGGGCCGGCCTTCCACGAGAAAGAGGTCCATCCGGCCCAGGGGGACCGCAAGGCCGTAGCCGGGGTCCTTCCGGACGGCCTCCTCCTGGAGAAAGCCGTAGCCGAAGACCGCCCTCACTTCGGGCCGCCGGACGAAGGCGTCGGCCACGCGCTCCGCTTCGGAGGAGATGGCGGCGACGGCCTTGCCCACCGCGGTCTGCTCCTCCGGGGATAGGACGAGAGGGATGGCCAGGGCCGGGAGGGGCCTGCCGGCGAAGGAGAGGGCGCGCTCCACAAGGACCTTGGGTGGGAGCTTCCAGGCCAGAGGTGCCTCCGAAGCGAATCGGGGCGGTGCAAACCGCCCCGAAAGAGGACCCGAGGGTGGAGCCGGCACGCGGACTTGAACCGCGGACCTACTGATTACGAATCAGTTGCTCTACCGACTGAGCTATGCCGGCCCCCGAGCCCCCTCATTGTAAGCCACGCCGCCCTCTCCGTCAACGGCATCTTCCTTGCCCCCATGGGCGAGGAGAACCAGGGAAAGGTCGTCGAAGGGGCGCTCTCCCTCCACGAAGGCGTCCACGGCTTCGAGGAGACGCCGCCCCGCCTGCTCCGCGCCGCACCCCTTCAGGGCGGGGAGCAGGGCCTGGAGTCGTTCCTCGCCGAAGAAGTCCCCCGCCCGGTTCCGGGCGTCGGTGAGGCCGTCGGAGTACACGAGGAGCAGGTCCCCCGGTTGAAGAAGGACCTCCTGCTCGGCGTACCGCGTCCCGGGGAAGGCCCCCAGGGGAAGGGAGACGGGGGGAAGAGACTCCGAACCGCTTCCCCGAAGGACCAACGGGGGAATGTGGCCCGCGTTGACGAGGCGCACGCGGCCGGAGAGGGGTTCCGGGACCAGGAAGACGAGGGTGGCGAACCTTCCCGGAAGCCCGTCCCGGTGAAGGATGGCGTTGGTCCGCGCGGCCAGGGACGAGAGGCTTTCGGAGCCGGGGGCGAGGGCCCTCAGCGTGGACTGGAGCTTGGCCATGAGCAGCGCCGCCCCCAGGCCCTTTCCCGAGACGTCCCCCAGGACGATCCCCGCCCGGCCGCCGTCCAGAGGGAGGTGGTCCACCAAGTCCCCCCCCACGTCGTTGGCGGGGCGGGTGAAGAGCCAGGCCTCCCAGCCGGGGAGGGAAGGCTGCTCCTTGGGGAGAAGGGCCATCTGGACCGCCCGACCCACGGCCAGCTCGTCCCTGGCCAGGAGCTTGTCCCGCAGTTCCACCATGAGCACGAAAAGAAGGAGGGCGACGCTGAGGGCGGAAAGGTCCAGGGAGAGCGTGGAGGCCCCGAAGGTCAGCCGAATGTTCCCCGCGAAAAGAAGCCACAGGGCGAGGAGGACCAGGAGGCGCCGGACGGGGGTCAGGCGCAGGAAGAGGCTCCTCAGCAAGTACCCGATAAGGAAGAACCCCCGGCGGAACCGGCCCATCTTGGCGAGCCTGCGCCGGCGCTCCTCGTCCAGGTAGAAATCGTAGAGGTCCTGGAGGTCCCGGCGCAGGGTCCGTCCGATGCCTCCCCGGCGGAGGTCGTCCGCCACGGTCCTTCCCAGCGTTCGGAGGTCCTCGGGCACCCGATCTCCCATGCGCTTTCCCCAGAGGGGGGAAGAACCCTTTCGGGATGTACGCACGGACTCCTCCCAAAGTTTCCGCCGGCGCTCAGCGGGTGAGGTGGACGTAGAGGTTCACGCCGGCGCCCTTGCCGGTGGTGTTGTAGAAGTAGACGCGGTAGCGGGGGAAGGCC
Source organism: Acidobacteriota bacterium (assembly GCA_037444825.1). GTDB lineage: Bacteria > Acidobacteriota > UBA4820 > UBA4820 > DSQY01 > JBFLVU01. The sequence continues at coordinate 68,784 of JBBILR010000009.1, forward strand.
ACCTTGGCCTCCACCGGCTCCGAGGCGAAGTACACGGCTCCGGCCGATTCCAGCGGGGCGGCCACCTCCACGGGGAACTCCACCCTTCGGGCGTCCCGCAGCGCCAGAAGGATGGGCTCCTCGTCCGGCACCAGCACCGCCGCCACGACACCGGGGCGGGGCAGGGCGTCGCGGATCTCCCCCTGCAGGGAGAGGACCATCCTCGAGAAGCCCTCGGTGGAGACGGGCTCCCCCTGCACGGCGTCGTAGAGCTCGCTCCGGGAAAAGGGGGGAACCACCACACCCTCCCGCCGCACGAAGGCGGTGGCGGGGGGGAGGTTGGAGACGGCCACCGTTCCCGAGACCGCCTGGACCTCCGGGAAGTTCCGCACCGTCACCTCGGAGTAGTCGCTGCCGGACCTGGCCACCTGCGACGGCCAGAAAAAGGCCGCCAGGGCCATGCCGGCGGCCAGAGCCGCCCCTCGCTGGAACGCCATGGGAGTCCTCCTTCGGCCGGAAAGGCGGGGGTCCGCCCCGGCTCTTACCCGCGAAGACGGTTGAGGTTGGCCGAATGTCTATGGGCTCAGGCTTCCCCCGGCAGGCCCTCTTCGGGGAGGAGCTCCAGGGCGCGCCGGTAGAGGGGGCCCCGCATGCGCGCCTTGGAGAGGGCGTAGGCGTCCAGGTTCAGGGCGGACAGCTCCGCCGCCGCCCCCCGCGCCGCCTCCAGAAGGTCCTCCCGTTGGGCCAGGAGGCCGTCGGCCATTCCCCACGCCGCCGCCTCCCGCGGCCCGAAGGGGCGTGCGTGGAGGAGGATCCCCGCCTGGTGTCGCGGCGGGATGGCGGCCTGGGTGATGGCCAGGACCCACGAGGGGAGGGCGATGCCCACCGCCACCTCGTTCATCTGCCACCGGTAGTTCCCGTCCAGGGCGAAGCGGCGGTCGCAGGCGAGAGCCAGGATGAGCCCCCCCGCGACGGCGTGGCCCGTCACCGCCGCCACCACCGGCAGGGGGTAGGTGAAGACCTTCCCCATGGACCGCGCGAAGGCGAGGTGCAACGCGTGGAGGGCTTCGGGGCCCAGCGCCGGCAGGGTTTTCACGTTGAGACCGCCGGAGAAGAAACCCTCCCGGCCCTCCAGGACCACCGCCTTCGCCCCCGACCGCCGGGCGGCGTCGAAGGCGGCATCCAGTTCCAGGAAAAAGGTCTCGTCCATGGCGTTGGCCTTGCCGTCGTCCATCCGGACGACGGCCAGCTCCCCTTCCTTCTCCATCGCGATTCGTGCCATCGGCTCCTCCTCGTCCGAGCCCGTTCAAGGTTCGGCCAGGGCGCGGGCCACCCTCTCGGGGTAGTCGGTGAAGACCCCCGCCGCCCCCCTATCGTACATCCCGCGGATGTCGGAAAGTGCGTTCACCGTGAAGACGAAGACCGGGAATCCCGCCTCTCGGCACCGCTCCAGCGCGGAGGGGGAGGCCCCCCGGAGCCCCAGGTGAACCGCCGAGGCCCCGATCTCCTCCGCCAGGGCCAGGGTCTCTTCGCTCAGATGCGCGGCGAGGACGGCGAGGGGGGCGGAGGGGGCGGCGGCCCGAAGGGTGCGGAGCTCTTCGGGGTGGAAGGAGGAGGCGGTGAAGAGGCCGGGGTCCCACCCGGACGAGAGGGCCTCCTTCCAGACCTGAGCGAGGAGAGGGGCCGAGCCTTTCCCCTTCATCTCCACCACGAGGCCCCCCCTTCCCTTCAGCAGGCGGAGGACCTCCTCCAGGAGTGGAACGGTCTGGCCCTTTCCGGCGTCCAGCCTCCGGAGCGCTTCCAGCGTGTGGGAGGAAAGGGGTCCGCGGCCGTTGGTGGTCCGGTCCACCGTGTCGTCGTGGAGGACCACGAGGCGTCCCTCCAGCGGGTGGACGTCCACCTCCACCCAGTCCGCCCCCAGAGAGAGCCGTCTCGACGGAGAGCAGGGTGTTCTCGGGGGCGTGGCCCCTGGCCCCGCGGTGGCCGATGCAGAGGAAAGAGGGGGAGGCGTGCAACTCCGGCACCTAGGGGTTCAGCCGCCAGCCGGCGGCGTGGAGAGTGTCGGAAAGGCCCGCGGGTTCCTTCCACGGGACCCCCAAGGGACGCTCGCCCCGGACGGCTGGGAGCGGACGGCGAAGGCACCCCGCATGCGCCCCTCCCCTTGAGGAGACCCCCATCCCTGCACCTCGCCTCCAGCGGCCTTCGACTTCCCCGCCCGGGCAGGGCCCCGAGGCCCTGTGCCGCCTCTCAGGATAACCCTTTTTTAGACTACAGGCCCCGGTGGGGCCATGGGAACCCCCAACTCCCCCGCGTCCCCAGAGCTCCGAGGAAATTCCGCTCGAAGAGGCCCCCTCCGAAACCCGGGGGGCCGTTTCCTCGTACCAGCGGTCAGGAGGTGTTCCCATGGACGCGAGCCAGGATTCCCAGGGAGTGCCGCCTTCCCCGCCCCCGGCGCCGCAGCCGGAAGCCGGTCCCGACGTGGATTCCCGGGAGAAAAAGGCCCGGAATTGGGCGGTGGTGGCCCACCTCTCGGCCCTCGTGGGGTTCGTGGGCGTGCCCTTCGGCCACCTCTTCGGCCCCCTCGTGGTCTGGCTTCTGAAGCGGGACGACCACCCCTTCGTGGACGACCAGGGCCGGGAGGCCCTCAACTTCCAGATTTCCGTCCTTCTCTACTCCCTCGCCTCCGGGCTCATGATCCTCTGCTTCTGCCTGGGCATTCCGCTTCTTCTGCTCATCCAGGTCTTCAACTTCCTCTCCATCGTGGTGGCCGCCGTCAAGGCCGGCGAGGGAAAGCCCTTCCGCTACCCGCTCTGCCTCCGCTTCCTGAGGGACTGAGCGCCGGGCCATGGACTCCCCGAAGGGGTTCGGCGTATCCTGGCCGGGTCCTAGGGGAGGTGAACCATGGAGGGAACGGGGGCCCCTCAGGCCAGGGCGGCGAGTCCGCCGGCGGCCAAGAAAAAGGGGGGGATCTGGAAGTGGTTCGCGTGCGGCTGCGCGGCGCTCCTGCTGGTGATCCTGGCGGCCGCGGGGGTGGTGGGCTTTCTCGCCTATAAGGGGGTCCTGTTCGCGAAGCGGAAGGGGACCGAGGCGGTGCGCCGCCTGGAGGAGAGGCGGAGCCTGCCTCCCGTGGCCGGCCGCCTGGAGCGTGGGAAGATGGCCGCCTTCTTTCAGGCCTCCGACCGGTGGCCCGCCATCCAGGAGGCCGTGGACTCCGGGAACCGCGGGGCCTTGGAACAGGAGTCCCGCCGTCTCGGCTTCGAGGACGGCCGGGAGGTGGAGCGCTACATGGCGGTGGTGGTCCTCTCGGGCACCATGGCCTTCGTTCCGGAAACCGCGCGCAGGCAGATGCTGGCCCAGTCCGTGGGACCCGACGCGGCGGACGTGATCATGGCCCCCGCCAACCAGGAAAAGATCCGCCGGTTCCTTGAGCGGTAGGCGCCGCTCCGTCTCCCTCAGGCGGCCCGGGCCCGCCGGGCGAAGAGAACCAGGAAGAGCCCCAAGAGGGAAAGGCCCGCCATGGCCAGGGCCTCCCCTCCCGCTCCCTCCCAGACCTCCGGCGGAAGCAGGTGGACGACCTTTTTAGCCTCCAGGGAGCCGGTGGAACCCTTCACGACGGCGTTGACCACCGCGTCGGCCACCACCGGAACGCAGCGCTCGCCCGGCCGCAGCGGCCTGCGGGCGTTCTCCGGCAGGCCCTGGATCTCCTTCGTCCTCCGCCCTGGTCCATGGTGGATCCTCCCTAAAAAAAGCCCGGGGGGGTCCGGGGAAGTGAACCACGACGCCGCCCGCCGTCCGGGGGCTCCGCCCGGGCCCTTCCTTGCCGCTTTCGTTTCACGGTGTTAGATTGGAAGCGCGAGGTGGCCCATGGTGGACAAGGTCCAGTTCGAGTCGGCCCGGAAGACGCCGGAGGTGGACGCCAAGCAGGTCCGATCGGCCGCGGAGGACAAAGGCGTCGTGCAGGAGGTGGACACGGCGCTGGCGGAGGCGGTGGGGGCCGGCGCCACCGACATCCACTTCGAGCCGCAGGCCGAAGGGATGCTGGTGAGGGTGCGGGTGAACGGCACCATGCGGACGGTGAAGGAGGTCCAGGACCGGATGAAGGGCAACGTCCTCAACCGGATCAAGGTCCTCTCCGGCATGGACATCACCAAGAGCCGCATTCCCCAGTCGGGGTTCTTCAAGATGGCGGCGGGAGAGAAGAAGATCGAGCTCTACGTCTACGCCCTGCCCACCCTCTACGGCGAATCCATCACCGTCAAGGTCCAGTACAAGCAGAGCGCCACCCTGAGGCTGGACCAGCTGGGGATGAGCCCAGCGGTTCTCAACGCCTACCGGAAGGCCCTCTCCCGCAACTCCGGGCTGTACCTGGTGACGGGGCCGCCCGGCTCGGGCAAGCGAACCACCGTCTACGGCTCCATCCTGGAGGTTCTGAGGCCCGACATGACGGCCATGGGGTTCGACCCGGTGGTCAAGTACGAAGTGCCGGGGATGGTGCAGGGCAAGCCCGAGGACCGCAGCGAGTTCACCTTCGCCGAGGCCATCGCCGCCCTCTTCCAGCAGGAGCCGGACGTCGCGTACATCGGCGACGTCATCAACGAGGAAGAGGCCCGCGCCACCATCGCGGGGGCCTTCGCCCGCCGCCGGGTCTTCGCCCGGATGACCGCCAACGACACGGTCAACGCCCTGCAGAACCTGGTGGACATGGGCGTGCAGCCCTTCCTGGTGGCCGCCTCCACCGCCGCGGTGATCAACCAGCGCCTCCTCCAGCGCCTATGCCCCTCCTGCCGGGAGCCCTACGAGGCCGACGAGACCATCCAGAAGGAGGTGGGGCTCAAGTTGCCCCCCGGCGCGCGTTTCTTCCGCGCCAGAGGCTGCACCGCCTGCGGCGGGACGGGGTACGGGGGGGTTGTGGCGATCTTCGAGCTCTACGTCTCCTCGGAGGAGCTGAACAAGATGCTGGTGGCCAAGGCGTCGGTGAACGAGATCCGCCAGCGGGCCGTCCGGGAGGGGCTCGTCTCCCTCAAGGTGGACGGGGTCCTCAAGGCCCTCTCCGGCTACTGCACGCTGGAAGAGGTCCTCAATTCCCTGTGAGGGTCGGACCATGGACCAGGACCTCGTTCTGCGAATGCGCGACGGATCGTTGAAACGGTGCCGCATCCGCACCCCCTTCTCCGCCGGCGTGGCGCGGATCCAGGTGGTCACGGCCGAGGGCAAGGTGGAGACGGTCCCGCTCACGGACATGAAGGCCATCTTCTTCGTCAGGGACCCCGAGGGAAACCCCACGTACAAGCGGGGCAACGAGTTCACCGAGGGGTCCCCCGCCGCCGGGACGGCGGTGAAGGTCACCTTCCCCGACGGCGAGGTGATGCGGGGGCGGGTTCTCAACCCGGCGGAGCACCGGAGCGGCTTTTTTCTCTTTCCGGCGGACCCCCTGGACAACAACCTCAAGGTCTTCGTGGTCCGCTCGCCGGACGTGAAGGTGGAGGTGGAGGAGTGAAGGAGAGCCTTCCGGCGCTGCTCGAGCGCCTTCGGGAGGTCTTCGGCTTCGCCCTGGTCCCTCCTCGTGAGGAGCGGGGGAAGGACGACTTCGAGGAGGCCCTCGCCGACCTCGGCGAGGCGTTGCACGCCGTCTCCCTCGTGGGGTTGGCCCTCCTCTCCCGAAAGAACAACTTCTGCCGCCCCCTCTCCGAGGCGGCCTCCGACCTCCTGGGCGAGCCCTCCCTCACCGCCCACGCCCGCTTCCAGAGCCTGCTCTTTTCCGGCAACCGGGACCTCTTCGCCCAGGTCTTCCCCATCCACCTCGTTTCCAAGGACGTGCTTCCGCTCTACCTCCGAAAGTACCTGTCCATCTTGGAGGAGCTGAAGACCTTGGGGGAGAGAAGCCCGGGGACCCGTGCCTCCATGGAAGCCCGCCGCTCCCTGGAGGAGGCCCTGACCTTTCTCTCCAACAACTGGACGGGGACGGTGGCGGTCCTGAGACCCTCCGCCCGCGTTCCCGATGGGCCCGCCGTGGAGGTTCTGGCGGGGGGGCCCACCTCCCCGGGAAAGGTCCGAAGCCTCTCCAGCCAGATCCGACCGGGCCTCTACCTCCTTTCGGAAAACCACCCGCCCATCGCCCTCCACCCCTTCTTCTACCTGGGGGACGACCGCCCCTTCCTCTGCCGCATGGTGACGGCGGACGGCATCTTCTTCCGGGCCTTCGGGGGCGGAGGCTTCACCCTTCTCTTCCACCCCCCGCTCCTCATGGACCTGGGGGACTTCTTCTTCCGGGCGGGCGACTACGAGCGGGCCCTGAGGCTCTACCGCCTCATCGAGAACGAGAACCGGGAAGCCTTCATCATGGTCTCGGCCATCGGCCACTGCCTTCAGGCCCGGTCCCTGGCCGCCCGCGGGGATTTCCTCAAAGCCGCCGCCGAGCGGGAGCTGGCGTTGGCGGTGAGGCCCGACGCCGCCGTCCTCTACCACGAGGCCGCCGGAGACTACCTCCTGGCCCAGCGCCACGGCCAAGCGGCGGCCCTCCTCAACCGCCTCCTGGAACGGTACCCCCTCAGCGACGAAGGCTACGTCGCCCTGGGGGACGTGTACGGCGCCAAGGGAGACCTGGGGAGGGCCCAGCGGGCCTACGACAAGGCCCTTCTTCTGAACCCCCACAATTCCGTGGCCCAAGAGAAGAAACGCCAGCTCCAGGAGCGGATGGAGGCCCGTCCGGGGGCCGAGGGGGAGCGGGCGGAGGGCCTTTCCGACGAGATCCTCGTCTCCCTCACCCGCAAGGTGCAGGGACGGCCCCGGGCCCCCCTCGTCGGGCGGGAGGCCGCCCTGGGCCAACTCCTGGAAATCCTCTCCTGCCGCGACAAGCGCAACGCGCTCCTCGTGGGCGAGGCGGGGGTCGGAAAGACGGCTCTGGTGGAGGAACTGGCCTTCCTCCTCCAGGAGCGGGACGCCCCCCCCTCCCTGCAGGGCCGGACCGTCTCCGCCCTCAACCTGGGGGCCCTCATCTCCGGCGCCCGGTACCGCGGCCAGTTCGAGGAGCGGGTCCTGGAGGTGGTGCGGAAGGTGAAGGAGCGGAACCACCTCCTGCTGGTGGAGAACCTCCACCACCTGGTGGCCACGGGGGCCACCCGGGGCGCCTCCCTCGACTCGGCCAACCTCATCAAGCCGGCCCTGCTCTCCGGGGAGATCCAGGTCATCGGCATCACCGACGAGGAGTCCTACGCCAACATCCTCGAAAAGGACCCGTCTTTCCTCAAGCTTTTCCACCTGCTCCGGGTGGAGGAGCTCTCCCTGCCCCAGGTTCGGGAGGTGGTGCGCACGCGGAAGCCCTTCTACGAGGAGTTCCACCGGGTGCGATTCCCCGAGGGCCTCGTGGAAAACAGCCTGGAGATGGTGCGGATGTCCGTCTCCCGCAAGGCCCTCCCGGAGAGCGTCCTGGACCTCATGGACCGCGCCGCGGCGCGGGTGGCCCTCTCCTTCGCCCGGGGGGAGCGGCGGGAGCCGGTGGTGGAGAGGCAGGACCTCCTCACCACCCTTTCGGAGATGTCCGGCGTGGCCTACGAGCGGCTGGCCCTGCTGGACCGGGACCACCTCCTCCGCATGGAGGAGTTCCTCAACGCCGAGGTGGTGGACCAGGAGGAGGCCGTCTCCAGGGTGAGCCGCCTCCTCCGGACGGCCAAGCTGGGGCTGGACCTCGAAGACCACCGGCCCGACGGGGTCTTTCTCTTCGTGGGCCCCACGGGGGTGGGCAAGACCGAGCTGGCCCGGTGCATCGCCAAGCTCCTCTTCGGCGACGAGGAAAAGCTGATCCGCATCGACATGAGCGAGTACATGGAGCGGATCAGCACTTCCCGCCTCATCGGAACGGCTCCGGGGTACGTGGGGTACTACGACCAGAACCAGCTCACCGACCAGGTGCGGAAGAACCCCTACTCGGTGGTCCTCTTCGACGAAGTGGAAAAGGCCGATCCGCAGGTTCTCAACCTCTTCCTGCAGATCTTCGACGCCGGCCGCCTCACCGACGGGAAGGGGAGGACCGTCCGCTTCAACCACGCCACCCTCATCATGACCTCCAACGTGGGGACCCACCTCTACTCCAAGGCGCGGGTGGGCTACGGCGAGGAGCGGGGCAAGGTCCCCGAGGAGGAGATCCTGAAGGAGGTGAAGGCCCAGTTCCCCCCGGAGTTTCTCAACCGGGTGGACGAGGTCATCCTCTTCCGGAGCCTCACCCCCGATTCCCTGGCCCGGATCGTGGACCTCCAGCTGAGGGACCTGAAGCGGCGCCTGGCCGACCAGGGAAAGGGCTTCGTCCTGGAGGAGGAGGCACGCCGGCTCCTGGCCGCCGAGGGGTACTCCTTCGAGTACGGGGCGAGGAACCTCGGAAGGGTGCTCAGGCGGCGGGTGACCGAACCCCTGGCCGCCCTGGCTCTCACGCCCGAGTGGCAGGAGGCGGGGGGGGTTCGGGTCTTCCGGCGGGACGACGAAGTGGCTGTGGAACTCCTGCCCGAGGGGGCCCTGGACGACGAGGTCTCCGCCGAAGAGGAGTCGGACGCCGGGCTGCTGGGTCCCGCCGTGTGACGGCGGGCGGGCATGACGTCCGCCCAGGATTCGAAGAGGAAGGAGGGAAGGGGTGCGGATCGGGGTCATTCCGCCGGTGCCCATGGAACCCTTCGTGGCTTCGCGCCACGAGGTGGTGAACCTGTGGAGCGCCTTTTTCACGGCGGAGGACCGCGACGCCATGGAAGAGACGGCGGCCCTGGCCGGCTTCCCCGCCAACTTCTCCGCCTACGCCCGGTACATGTACGGCTACCTCTTCGAGAAGCGGATCGAAGCGGTCTATTACCCGGAACCGGGTCTCCCCAAGGAGGTCCGGCGGGCCCTCACGCTGGCCTCCCAGCAGGGCGTGGAGATCGTTCCCTTCTCCTTCCCCCTCTTTCAGAACGAGGCCCGCCTCCGGAGCGCCCTGGAGAACCTCCGGCGGAGGCTGGAGGTGGAGGCGGGGGTCCTGGAGACGGTCCTGGGACGGATCCAGGAGGTTCGCACCTCCCTGCGCCGGTACGACGGCCTCCAGGCCCGGACCGCCGCCTACGACAGCCGCCAGTACGTCACCCTCCTGGCCCGGGCCATGGACCCGCGGGGGGACGTGGGGGCCCTTCGGCGCGAGGTGGAGCGGGCCATCCTGGAACTCTGCGACCGAGGGCGGGACCGCTGGTGCCGGGTGGGCCTCATCGGGCTTCCCCCGTACCGCCCGGCCTTCTACGAAACCCTGGAATCCCTGAGCGCCGTGGTGGTCTACGACGAGTGGGGGCTGGAAAACAACCCCATGGCCCCCACCCCCGACCTGACGGGCCTCTACCACGCCTGCACCCTCCCCTACGGCAACCAGCGGCGTCTGGAACGGATCCTCAAGGAAATCGCCTCCCGGCGGATCCAGGCGGTGGTCTTCGGGGTGGAGTACCTCTGCGACGCCCTCCGGGACGAGGGCTTCTTCCGGGCCCGCCTCCCGGTCCCCGTGGCGGTCTTCGAGAACCGCGGGGGGGAGTCGCTCTCCCTGGCCGAGGAGCGCGCGCTGAGGCGCCTCGTGGAGGCCCCTTCGGTCCTGCCATGAGAGGGTGGAAGGTCCTGCCCTGGGAAGCGCCCCGCCCCGGCGCCTGGCACATGGACCTGGACGAGCGCCTCTTCCAGGAGGCGGAGTGGGGCCGGGAGGTCCTTCCCGTGCTCCGTTTCTACCGATGGGCCCCCCCGTGCCTCTCGCTGGGGCGCCACCAGGACCCCGAAGCGGCCGCCGACGCGGACTTCTGCCGGGCCCGGGGCATCGACGTGGTGCGGAGGCCCACCGGAGGGCTGGCGGTTCTTCATGACGACGAGGTCACCTACGCCGTCGTCGCCCCGCTGGACCGGCCTCCCTTCCAGGGGCTCAACCTTCAGGAGACCTACGCGAAAATCGCCGGAGCGCTGGTGGAGGGGCTGCGAAGCCTGGGCCTGCCGGCGGAGCTGAGCCGGCGAAAGGGTTCCCCCGCGCCTCTCACCTCGGCCCCCTGCTTCCAGGTGCCCACGGAGAACGAGATCCTCGTCCACGGCCGGAAGGTGGTGGGGAGCGCCCAGCGGCGGGGGGCCAGGGCCTTCCTCCAGCACGGCGCCGTCCCCCTCTCCCTCGACTACCGCCTCCTGCTCCAAGCCACCGGCCGCGGCGGGGAGGACGAGGCCCCCTACCGTTCGGCCTTCGCGGGCCTCCGGGAGTTCCTCCCGGACCTCACCGCGGAGAGGCTCCGGGACGCGCTCCTCGAGGGCTTCCGGAAGACCCTGGAGGGGACCTGAAGGCCCGCCCCCCGAAGAAAAGCCGTTCTGTGACGTACGTCACGTGCATTTCGAAGCGAAAAGACCTATATTCTCCGCAAGTCAGGGCAGAACGGGGAAGGGTCAGGGGCCTGAGGGCCCCGCCTGCTCCCGAATCAGCACTTTTTCTCTAGGAGATCTCCCAGCAGCCGCCCGAAGTCGCCGGGCCGGTCGTGAAAGGGGTAGTGGCCGCAGGGGGAGAGGAGCGTCAGAGGCACTCCGGCCTGCCTCAGGAGGTGGAGGCTTCCCGGAGAGAGCCCTCCCGGATGCCCGGCCACGAAGTGCACCGGAACCCGGAGGGCGGCGAGCCTTCGGCAGAGGTCCCCCCGCCGGGAGAGGGCCAGGACCTCCCGGGCGTGGGCGTAGAAGACCTCGGCGTCGCACAGCCTCAGGCCCGCCTCGAGAAAATGGAGGGAGGGGTCCTCCCTCGCCATGAGGGAGACCTGCTTTCGGATCTGGTCGATTCCGTATTTCAAGAATTCCCCCGGGGAATAGGCGGCGGCGGGGCCGCTCACCGTGCAGTCCGCCTCGGTGAGGTTCCCCTCCACGTTGACGAAGAGGGAGACCCCCTGCGGGTGGGCCTCGGCCAGGAGAAGGCCCACCAGGGCCCCCATGGAGTGGCCCACCAGCGCCACCGGGCCTTCGCCCACCGCGCGGAGCCACCGCTCCACGGTGTGGGCGGCCCCTTCCAGGGAAGCGGGAACGGTGGCGAGGCCGTGGGAGCGGCCGTAACCGGGAAGGTCGGGCATGAGGAGGCGGCGGCCCGCCAAGGCGGGGTGCCCGGCGAGGACGCGGAAGGTCTCCCCCCAGTCCCCGAGGCCGTGGAGGAAGACCACCGCCCCCCGCCGCCCGCTCCGGGGACCGAAACGGCGCACGAACACGAGGTTCGCTTCCACCCCCTCGGTGCGCTTCACGCCAGCCTCCGGCACCGCCCCGAAATTCTGGGGAACCGCTCCTCTCCAGAGTATAGGGGACGGGACGGCCCCGGGCCAGGGCTTTTCCCGGTGCTGGCCCAAGGGGGCGCCACTCTGGTAGAGTGATCCACCGGGACGCCGGGAGGACGAGGGCGTCGTTCCTGGAAACCGAGGTGAGGAGATGAAGGCGAGGGTTCACGTGTTCTTGAAGCCCCAGGTGCTGGACCCGCAGGGCAAGGCCGTGATGCAGGCCCTGAGGACGCTCGGCTTCTCGGAGGTGGAGTCGGTCCGCCAGGGGAAGTTCTTCGACATCGAGACGGGACCCCTGCCGGCGGGCGAAGAAGGGGAGGAGCGCCTCCGGGCCTACTGCCGGAAGTTGCTGGCCAACCCCGTCATCGAGGAGTTCCGGGTGGAGGTCCTGGAGCCATGAACATCGCCGTGGTGGAGTTCCTGGGGAGCAACTGCGACCACGACGCCGAGCAGTGGTCCCTGCACCTGGCGGGCATCCGGAGCCGCATGGTCTGGTTCACGGAGACGGACCTCTCCTGGGCCGACCTGGTGATCCTCCCCGGGGGCTTTTCCTACGGGGATTACCTCCGGTGCGGGGCCATGGCGGCGAGGACGCCCGTCATGGAGGCGGTGAAGGCCCACGCCGCTCGGGGGGGGCTGGTGCTGGGGATCTGCAACGGCTTTCAGATCCTCTGCGAGGTGGGGCTCCTGCCGGGGGCCCTTCTCAAGAACCGAACCCTCACCTTCCTCCACCAGGAGGTGGTGCTGCGGTGCGAGACCGACCGCTCCCCCTTCACCCGGGGGGTGGGGCGGGGAAGGCTCCTGCGCGTCCCCATCGCCCACGGGGACGGCAACTACTTCGCGGAACCGGAGACGCTGAAGCGGCTCAACGAAGAGGACCGCGTGGCCTTCCGGTACGTCTCCCCGGGGGGCCAAGTGGAGGAGGCCTGGAACCCCAACGGCTCCCAGGAGGCCATCGCGGGCATCCTCAGCGACAACCGGCGGATCCTGGGCATGATGCCGCACCCCGAGCGGGCCAGCGAGGCCCTCCTGGGCTCGGAGGACGGCGCCCTCCTCCTCCGGTCGGTCCTGGGCGTCTTCCAGGGCGTCTGAAGGCGGGAGAGGGGCATGGAGGGCAAGACCGTGGCGGAACCCGAGGTGACGAAGGAGTTGGCGCTGGCCCACGGGCTGAGCGGGGAGGAGTGGGAGCGGATCCTCTCCATTCTGGGGCGGGTCCCCACCTACCCGGAGCTGGGGATCTTCTCGGTCATGTGGAGCGAACACTGCTCCTACAAGTCCTCCCGGATCCACCTGCGGCGCTTTCCGACCCAAGGCCCCCGCGTCCTCCAGGGCCCCGGCGAAAACGCCGGCGTGGTGGACATCGGCGAGGGCTGGGCCGTCTGCTTTAAGATGGAGTCCCACAACCACCCCTCCTACATCGAGCCCTACCAGGGGGCGGCCACGGGCGTCGGCGGCATCCTCCGGGACGTCTTCACCATGGGGGCCCGCCCCGTGGCCAACCTCAACGCCCTCCACTTCGGCCGGCCGTCTCACCCCAAGACCCCCCACCTGGTGCGGGGGGTGGTGGCGGGCATCGGGGACTACGGGAACTGCGTGGGGATCCCCACCGTCGGGGGCCAGGTGGTCTTCCACCCTTGCTACGACGGCAACATCCTGGTGAACGCCTTCACCCTGGGCCTGCTGCGGGCCGACCGGATCTTCCGGGGCTACGCCAGCGGCGTGGGGAACCCCGTCTTCTACGTGGGCTCCAAGACCGGGCGGGACGGCATCCACGGGGCCACCATGGCCAGCGCGGAGTTTTCCGAGGAGACGGAGGAGAAGCGCCCCACGGTTCAAGTGGGGGACCCCTTCACCGAGAAGCTCCTCCTGGAAGCCTGCCTCGAACTCATGGAGGAGGACGTCATCGTGGGCATCCAGGACATGGGCGCCGCCGGCCTCACCTCCTCCTCCCTGGAGATGGCGGGGCGGGCCGGCTCGGGAATTCGCCTGGACCTGGACCGGGTGCCCCTGCGGGAAACGGGGATGACCCCCTACGAAATCCTCCTCTCCGAATCCCAGGAGCGGATGCTGCTCGTGGCCCGCAAGGGGTCGGAGGATCGCGTGAAGGCGGTCTTCGCCAAGTGGGCCCTGGACGCCGTGGTGGTGGGGGAGGTCACCGACACGGGAAGGGCGGAGGTCTTCTGGCGGGGGGAGAAGGTGGTGGACATCCCGGTGGCGCCGGTGAGCGACGAAGCGCCGGTCTACGACCGTCCCCGGCGGGCCCCGGCGGCGCCGCGCGGACTCCCCGTTCCCGACCCGGTTCCCGAGACCCCGCCCGAGGAGGCGCTCCTCGGGCTCCTTGGCTCCCCCGACCTCTGCTCCCGGCGCTGGGTCACCACGCAGTACGACCAGACGGTGCGCACCAACACGGTGGAGGGACCCGGGGCCGACGGCGCCGTGATCCGCGTGAAGGGCACGAAGCGGGCGGTGGTCATGAGCCTCGACGTGAACCCCCGCTGGTGCCACCTGGACCCCTACCTGGGGGCCATGCACGCCGTGGCGGAAGGGGCCCGGAACGTCTCGTGCATGGGGGCCCTGCCCCTGGCCATCACCGACTGCCTCAATTTCGGCAACCCCGAGAGGCCCGAGGTCATGTGGGAGTTCTCCCGGGCGGTGGACGGGATCTCCGAGGCCTGCCGGGCCCTGATGACCCCGGTGGTTTCCGGTAACGTCTCCTTCTACAACGAGACCCAGGGGGAGGGGATCTACCCCACCCCCACCATCGGGATGGTGGGGCTCCTCGAGGACGTGGACCGGCGCCTCTCTCCCGCTTTTCGCGAGGAGGGGGACGCCATCCTCCTCCTGGGGGAGACGGCGGGCCACCTCGGCGGCTCCGCCTACCTCTGGATCCTCCATGGGGTGGAGGCGGCGCCTCCCCCCCCGCTGGACCTCGCCCGGGAGCGGGCCCTGGGGGCTCTGCTGAGGGACCTCGCGGGCCGGGGCCTTCTCCGCTCGGCCCACGACTGTTCGGAGGGGGGCCTATTGGTGGCCGTGGCCGAGTGCTGCCTCGGAAAGCGGCGGGACGTGGGGGCGGAGCTGGAACTCTTGGCCGGCGGACTTCCCCTGCCGGCCCTCCTCTTCGGCGAGGACGCCTCCCGGGCGGTGGTGAGCGCCGAGGCGGCGGCGGTGGAGGAGGTTCTGCGGCGGGCCGCCGCGGCGGGCGTCCCGGCTCGGGTGATGGGCCGGGTGGGCGGAGAAAGCCTGCGGGTCCGGGTGGACGGCCGGGCGGTGGCGGACCTTCCCCTTTCTCGGATCCGTTCGGTCTGGGAAGGGGGCTTCGGCGCGGTGGTGGCCCCGGGAACGTAGGGGCGGAGGCCCACGGGAGGCCCCATGTGCGGGATCTTCGGCGTTTTCGACCACCCAGAGGCCGCGAGGCTCACCGTCTACGGCCTCTACGGCCTTCAGCACCGGGGCCAGGAATCGGCCGGGGTGGCCTCCAGCGACGGCGTGGCCCTCCACGCCGTGAAGGGGATGGGCCTCGTTTCGGAGGTCTTCGGGGGGAGCGACCTCTCCGGCCTGCCCGGCCGGCTGGCCATCGGCCACGTCCGGTACTCCACCTCGGGGAGCAGCCACCTCCGCAACGCCGGCCCCTTCGTGGCCAGAACCCAGCACGGCGAGGTGGCCCTGAGCCACAACGGGAACCTCGTGAACGGCCCGGGGCTCCGGGAGGACTTGGAGCGGGGAGGCGCCATCTTCGCCTCCACCACCGACTCGGAGGTGATCCTGCACCTCTTCGCCCGGGCGGGGCAGGAAGATCCCCTGGACGCCCTGGTGGAGAGCCTCCGGGTGCTCAGGGGGGCCTTCAGCCTTCTCCTCCTCTTCCCGGACCGTCTCGTGGCGGTGCGGGACCCATGGGGCTTTCGGCCGCTGGTCCTGGGGGACCTGGAGGGGAGCCCCGTCTTCGCCTCCGAGACCACCGCCCTGGACCTGTTGAAAGCCCGCTTCGTTCGTGAGCTTCGCCCCGGTGAAGTGGTGGTGGCCGGCCGCGGGGGCCTCCGGTCCCTCTTCCCCTTCCCCGCCGTCCCCGAGGTCCCCTGTATCTTCGAGTACGTGTACTTCGCCCGGCCCGACGGGGAACTCTTCGGACGGGTGGTCTACCCCGTCCGGGTGGAGCTGGGCCGGCGCCTGGCGGAGGAGCGTCCCGCCCGGGCGGACATGGTGGTGCCCGTCCCCGATTCGGGGGTTCCCGCCGCGGTGGGCTTTTCCGAACGGAGCGGGCTGCCGCTGGTCCAGGCGCTCATCCGCAACCACTACGTGGGCAGGACCTTCATCGCGCCCCGGCAGTCCCTGAGGGACTTTTCGGCGCGCCTCAAGCTCAACGCCGTCCCGGGGCTCCTTCGGGGGCAACGGGTGGTGCTGGTGGACGACTCCCTCGTCCGGGGGACCACCTCCCGCAAGATCGTCCAGCTGGTGCGGGACGCCGGGGCGGCGGAGGTCCACCTCCGCCTCTCCAGCCCCCCCATCGTGAACCCCTGCGTCTACGGGATCGACACCCCCGAGCGGGAAGAGCTGCTGGCCGCCAACATGGACCTGGAGGCCATCCGCCAGTTCGTGGGGGCCGACTCCATCGGCTATTTGAGCGTCGAGAGCCTCCACGCCGCGGCGGGACGTGCCGTGGGCCAGGCTTGCCACGCCTGCTTCGGCGGGCCCTACCCCGTGGCCTGGAAATCGCCGAAGGCCTCCCTGCGCCACCTCTTCGAGAAGGACCGGCGGGATTGAGGGGCGGGCCGTGATCCTCGTCGTCCAGCGCGCCGCAAGAGCCGCGGTGAGGGTGGAGGGGGAGACGGTGGGGGCCGTCGGCCGGGGTCTCCTGGTCCTGGCGGCCGTGGAGGCGGGGGACGGGGAGGACCAGGCCCGGTGGTGCGCGCGGAAGGTGGCGGAGCTCCGGATCTTCCCCGACGAGCACGACCGCATGAACCGTTCGGTCCGAGAGGTGGGGGGAGGGGTGCTGGCCGTGAGCCAGTTCACCCTGGTGGGGGACCTTCGCAAGGGGACCCGGCCCTCCTTCTCCCGGGCGGCCCCGCCGGAGGAAGCCCGGGGCCTCTTCGAGCGTTTCGTGGGTTTCCTCCGGGCGGAAGGGCTCACGGTGGCCACCGGCCGGTTCCAGGCCCGGATGGAGGTGGAACTCGTGAACGAAGGCCCCGTCACGTTGATCCTCAGAAGGCCCCCGTCGGGGAGCGGCGGAGGAGAGGGCGGTGGCTCTGCCTGAACCCAACGCGGTCCTCGCCGTGCGGCGGGAGGTTGCCCCGGGCCTCCTGGTGATCCGGGTGGTGCCGTCGGGGTGGACCCTGCCCGACTTTCAGCCGGGCCAGTTCGCCGTCCTGGGGCTGCCGCCCTCCGCGCCCCGATGCGAGAACGCGGAGCCGGAGGAGACTCCCCCGCGGGGCGGCCTCCTCCTACGGAGGGCCTACTCCATCGCCTCCTCCTCCCGGGCCCGGGAGTACCTGGAGTTCTTCATCGCCCTCGTCCGCTCCGGCGCCTTCACGCCCAGGCTCTGGGCCCTTCGGGAAGGGGACCCGCTCTGGCTCTCCCCCCGCGTCACCGGCATGTTCACCCTGGCGGAGGTCCCCGAGGAGTCGGACCTGGTCCTCGTGGCCACCGGGACGGGCCTCGCCCCCTACATGAGCATGCTGCGCTCCGGGGTGGCCGCCGGGAAAGGCCGTCGGATCGCGGTGATTCACGGGGCCCGCCATTCATGGGACCTCGCCTACCGCGCCGAACTGGCGGCACTGGAGCGGGCCGAGCCCCGCTTCGCCTACCTTCCGGTGGTGAGCCGTCCCCTGGAGGAGATCCCCCCGTGGACCGCCGCCTCCGGTTACGTTCAGGACGTCTGGAGCGGCGGGCTCCTGGAAGCGCGCCTGGGGCGCAAGCCGCGCCCCCAGGACACCCACGTCTTTCTCTGCGGAAACCCCGCCATGGTGGATGACATGGTGGAGAGGCTCACGGCCGAAGGCTTCCGGGAACACACGCGGAAAAGCCCCGGCCAGATCCACCTGGAGCGGTACTGGTGAGGGAGCCGGGGGGCCGGAGGGGCTACGAGGCGGACCTGCCGGAGGAGGTCCGGCGGTACCTCGCCTACCTGGCGGTGGAGCGGGGCCTCTCCCCGCGAACGACGGAGGCCTACGGCCGAGATCTTTGCGCCTTCTTCGCCTTCGCCGCCCGCCCCCCCTCGCAGGTCTCCCGGGAGGACGTCCGGGCCTTTCTTTCGGCGGAAAGGAAGGCGGGCCGCGGGTCGTCCACCGCCTCCCGGCGCCTGGTGGCCCTGAGGACCTTCTACCGCTTTCTCCTTCTCGAGGGGGTGGTCCGGGAGGACCCCACCGAGAACGTGGAGAGCCCCCGGGGAATGAAGCGCCTCCCCTCCTACCTCACCATGGAGGAGGTGGACCGCCTCCTGAGGGCCGCCGAAGGCGATTCTCCCCTGGACCTCCGCAACCGGGCGATGGTGGAGGTCCTGTACGCCACGGGCCTGAGGGTCTCGGAGCTGGTGGGCCTCACCAACGCCCAGGTGAACGCCGAGGCCGGCTTTCTCTTGGTCCAGGGGAAAGGGGGGAAAGAGCGGGTGGTGCCCCTGGGCGAGGTGGCCTCGGAGTGGCTGGAACGGTACCGCCGGGAAGCGCGCCCCCGGCTCCTCAAGGACCGTCCCACCCAGGCCCTCTTCGTCACCTCCCGGGGGGAGGCCATGACCCGGCAGAACTTCTTCCTCCTGCTCCGGGACCTCGCCAAGCGGGCCGACATCCGGAAGCGGCTTTCCCCCCACACCCTGCGCCACTCCTTCGCCACCCACCTCCTGGAGAACGGGGCGGACCTCCGCTCCCTTCAGATCCTCCTGGGCCACAGCGACATCTCCACCACCCAGATTTACACGCACGTGGAGCAGGAGCGCCTCAAGCGGATCTACCGAAAGTTCCACCCGAGAGCCTGAGAGGAGGGAAAAGCGGGGCGGCGGACGGGTCTCCGCCCGCCGCCCCTGGGCCTCTTGAAGAGGGCTAGCGGAACTGGCTCAGGCCCTGCAGGACGTTGATCCCTCCGAAGAAGAAGATCCACACGACCTGGATGCAGGAGAGGATCACGGAAATGATCCCCAGAATGATGCCGGCCATGGCGAAGCCCTTGCCCTTCTGGGAGCTCTCCCCGCGGTTGATCTTCCCGTTCTCCATGAAGCCCACGATGATGGCGGGGATGCCTGCGAGAAACCCGCAGCAGCAGAAGCCCAGAATGCCCAGGACCAGGGCGGCGATGGCCATGCCGCTGGCCTTTTCCTGCGCGACCGGTTGCGCTTCGTAGACGTCGCTCATGCCTCTCTCCTCCCTGCGATGGCGCAAAGCTCCGGGACCATCGTTCCCTGGAAGGAAGTCTAGCCCCCTTCGAGCGTCGGCGCAAGAAACCCCCGGGCCGGGCTCTCTCCTCCATGGGGGCCTCCCCGCGGTCAGCCGAGGAGGAGGCGGTTCTCCGGGTTCCGGCTCTCTCCGGTGCTGGTGACGGTGATGGCCGGGCGGTCGAGGACGGGGCACTTGGCCTCGCAGATCCCGCACCCGATGCAGAGGTCCAGGTCCACCCGGGGTCTCTTCAGGAGGACCTCCTTTCCGTCCCGGTTCCGTTCCGGAACTTCCTCGAACCAGACGGCCTTGGTGGGGGTGGGGCAGACCTCCTCGCAGACGATGCAGGGGACGCCGTGGGCCCAGGGAAGGCAGCGGGAGCGGTCCACGGCGGCCAGGCCGATCTTCACACGGACCTTCTCTTCCCGGGGAAGCCGGGCGATGGCGCCGGTGGGGCAGACCTGGCCGCAGAGGGTGCAGTTGTACTCGCAGTAGCCGATGCGGGGGACGAGGACCGGCGTCCACAACCCCTCCAGACCGGCCTCCAGCAGGGCCGGCTGGAGCCCGTTGGTGGTGCACACCTTCATGCACTCCCCGCACTTGACGCACCGCTCGAGGAATTCCTCCTCAGGGAGGGCACCCGGGGGGCGGAGGAGGGCCGGGTCGGGACGGCCGTCCCGGGGGGAGGGGGCCACCCGCAGGAGGGGGACCGCGGCCCCGGCGGCGGCCGCGGCCAGAAGGATGCGCCGGCGGGAGAGGTCCACCCCTTCCGGGGCGGGCCTCGCCGAGAACCCGAAGGCGGCGGCCGAAGCGGGGCAAGCGTCGCCGCAGTTGAAGCAGACCACGCACTCCGAGGGCCGCCAGCTCGTTCCCTCCCCCGAGCTGGCCCCCCCCTGGCAGGCGCCGTCGCAGAGGCCGCAGGAGGTGCACCCCTCGCTCACCGTCCTCTTCAGGAGGGACCAGCGCCCCGCCAAGCCCAGCAGGGCGCCCAGGGGACAGAGGTAGCGGCACCAGAACCGCCGCTCCAGGAGGTTGAGGGCGAGCACGCCCAGGAAGAGCGCCCCCAGCGCCCCCCCTTGGAAGAACCGCGGCGTCTGGAAGGCGAGGACGGTCTTTTGGAGGAACCCCGAAAGGGATTCCGCCGCCGCCCGAAAGAAGGGGGCTCCCGGACGGTGGAGGAGATCCAAAAAGGCGTTCACCCCGGCGTTGAAGGCGGGGTAGAGGCCGAGGGCCAGGGAGCGGACCGTAAGGGAGAGGGGGTCCAGGACGCCCACCCACTGGAAACCGAGGAGAGACGCCGTCAGGAGAAATACGAGGATCAGGTACTTGAGGGGGAACCAGCCCCGCACGCGCGGGCGGGCGGGCCACTTCCGCAGGTTTCCCACGAGGTGGTTCAGGGTTCCCAGAGGGCAGACCCACCCGCAGAAGACCCTGCCCAGCGCCGCCGTCACCAGGAGCGTCACCCAGGAGAGCCCGAAGGCGCCCACCAGAGCGTGGGAAGAGAGGAGCGCCGCGAGGAAGAGAAGGGGATCGAAGTCGAGGAAGAGCTTCACCGGGTAGCCGAGGGTGTCCGCCCCCTTCTGCTCCGTCTGGAGGAAAAGGAACAGGAAAAGAAGGAGGAATACGGTCTGGGAGGCCCGGCGGGCCAGGACGAGCGGGGAGCTTCGGCCTTTCTTCCCCACGGGGTCCTCAGAGTTCGATGCGCTTCATCGCCACTTGGGCGAGGTCCAGGGTGCCCAGTCCCCGGGCCGCGGCGTTGCGGATGTAGCCGATGTCGGCGGGGGCCTTTCCCATGAGGGTGGCCCCCAGGGCGTCCACGGCCACCATGTCCACCCCGGCCGCCACGGTGTCGAGCTTTTTCACGTCCGCCAGGTCTCCGCCCTGGGGGCCGTGGGCGGTGAGGACCCGGACGGCGTCCAGAACGGTGAGGCACGGTTTGACGGCGGCGGCGAGATCGGGGAGGGCGCCGTGAATGTCCTGATGGATTCGCCCCCGGGAGCCCCCCATGATCCCCATCCAGTTCTTCAATCCGAGGGTGAGCCCAGTGAGGCCGTGGTGTTTGGCGATGGGGACGTTAATGACCTTGTCCGCCTCCAGAATCTCCTCGTAGAGGGGCCAGGATTTCAGGACCTGCCCTTGGAGGGCTTTCTCCTTGAAGCGCCGCTCGTCCACGAAGGAGACCTCGGCGCCGGCCCGCCGGGCCAGCGGGGCGATGGCGCTCTGCTCGTAGCAACGGCGGGGGTCGTTGCAAGTCCGGTCGAAGACCTTCACCCTCTTGGCCCCCGCCTCCAGACAGAGGACCACCAGCGTCGCGACGACCAGGGGGTTGGTGTTGGCCGCCTGCTCGGGGGTCCGGTCCCACCCGATGTTGGGCTTCACCACCACCACGTCCCCCCGGGAGACGAAGCGCCTCATGCCGCCGAGGGCCTCCACGGCCGCGCGGGTGGCCTTCTCCGGCGTCCCTCCGTGGACCAGGGCCAAGTCCGGCGGAGGGGGGGAGGCCGCCTCCAGAATCCCAGGAAAGGCCGCGGCGCCGCCCAGGAAGGCGGCGGCGCCGGCGCCGGTTTTCAAGAACTCCCGACGGGTTTTCATGGACGCCTCCTGCGACGAGGGAAAGGCCCTCCACCACCCAGCGGCGAATGTAAGGCTCTTGGGCCGGGTGCGCAACGTTCCCCGGGGGCGCCCCCGGCCAAGGGCTCCGCCGCGAGGCTTCCTCCCGCGCGGGAGACGGACGGCTCCGCCCCCGGCCTGGCCTTCACGAACACCGCCCATGCCACGGGGAAACGTCGGTTTCTGTGGCCATCCCGGTGGTAAACTAAACACGGAGAGTCCGAGGTGGGAGAGGGTTCGGAGTCCCGGTACACCCTGCGGGAACCCCTGGGTGCCGGCGGCATGGCGGAGGTGGTCAAGGCCTGGGACGGCCAGCTGCGGCGCTGGGTGGCCTTGAAGTTCCTGCACATCCAGCACCCCCTGCTGGCCGAGAGGCTCCTCGAGGAGGCCCGGCTCCAGGCCCGGGTGGAGCACCCCGGCGTCTGCCGCGTCTACGACGCCGGCACGCTGGAAGGAAGACCCTACATCGCCTTCCAGTTGGTGGAGGGGCCCACCCTCGACCGGGCCGCAATGGCCATGAGCCTGGAGGAAAAGGTCCTCGTGATGCGGGCCGTGGCCGAGGCCGTCCACGCCGCCCACCGGACGGGCCTGATCCACCGCGACATCAAGCCCACCAACATCCTCCTGGAAAAGGACGAGACGGGGTGGCATCCCTTCGTCACCGACTTCGGCCTGGCGCGGGAGATGACGGCCCCCCACCTCTCCGCCGTCGGCTCCATCACCGGAACGCCCGACACCATGGCACCGGAGCAGGCCAGGGGAGACGTGAAAGCGGTGGACCGCCGCACCGACGTCTACGCCCTGGGGGCCACCCTCTACCACCTCCTCTGCGGCCGCCCGCCTTTCACGGGGGACACCGCCATGGACGTCCTGGTGAAGGTGCTGGCCGACGAACCGCCGCCGCCGAGGAGTTTCCTGCCTTCCATCCCGCGGGATCTGGAGACCATCGTCCTCAAGTGTCTGGAGAAGGACCCCGCCCGGCGGTACGAATCGGCCCGGGCCCTGGCCGAGGACCTGGGCCGTTTTCTGGACGGGGAGCCCATCGACGCCCGACCGGCCAGCTTCGGGTACCGTCTCGGAAAAAAGATCCGCCGGAACCGCACCCTGGCGGCGGTGGCCGGGACGGCTCTGGCGGCCATGCTCGTCGTCGGGGGGCTGGGGGCTTACGCGGCCTGGAAGGCCAGAACCCAGGCCCGGCTGGCCCAGGCCTTCGGCCGGGACCTGGAGCGGGCCGAGTCCATCCTGCGCCTGGGCCGTCTTCTCCCCCTCCACGACACCGCCCGGGAGCGGCGTCTGGCCGAGGAGATCCTCCGCGGCATCGAGGCGCGCACCGCCCAGCTGGGGGGCTTGGCGGAAGGTCCCGGAAACGCCGCCGCCGGCGCCGCCTACCTGGCTCTGGGGGATCCCCAGGAGGCCCGGATCCGCCTGGAGAAAGCGTGGAAGGCCGGGGCTTGCGACCCGGAGACGGCCCACGCCCTGGGGCGGGCCCTGGGAGAGCTCTACCAGCGGGAACTCCTTCAGGTCCAGCGCCTCGGATCCAAGGAGCTGAGGGAGGCCCGCCTCGAGGAGATCCAACGCCTCTACCGGGAGCCGGCCCTCCGCTTCCTCGCCGAAGCGAGGAAGTCCACCGTAGAGTCTCCCGATTACCTGGAGGGCCTTCTCGCCTTCTACGAAGACCGGCTGGACGAGGCCCTCCTGCGCGCCGAGAAGGCCCGGGCCTCCCTCCCCTGGCTGTACGAGGCGGACCTCCTCAAGGGGCAGATCCTGTTTCGGAAGGCCCTCCTCCACCAGGAGAAGGGGGAATGGGAGGCCGCCCGTCATCTGGCGCGGGAGGCGGGGGACGCCCTCGCCAGGGCCCGGGAAGCCGGGCGGAGCGACGCTCGAATCTACGCCCAGGAGGCCATGGTCCGGCTCCTGGAGATGGAACTGCTGGCTGCCCGGGGCCTGGATCTCGACGGCGCCCTGGAGGAAACGCTGGGGTGCTGCAGGCTGGGGTTGACGGCAGACTCCCGCGACACCACCCTTCGCAACGTGGAATCCCGCGCCTGTCTTCAGGCGGCCCTGGACCTGGCCACCCGCGGAAAGGACCCCTCCCCCCTCTTCGCCAAGTCCGTGGAAGCCGCGGACCGGGCCATGGCCGCCGACCCGCGGGACGCCGAGGCCCTGCGGAACCGGGCCACCACCCTCTTCCGAATGGGGGAGTGGGCCTTCAACTCCGGAAAGGACCCCTCCCCCTACTACGACGGCGCGGTGGAGGCCTGCGAGAAGGCCCTGCGGCTCTCCCCCGACGACCCCTTCGCCCTCAACACCCTCGGCCTCACCCACTGGCGCCGAGCCGACGCGGTCCTCTCCCGGGGCGGGGACCCGAGGCCCGTGTTGGACAAGGCCGCCGAGGCCTTCCGAAAGGCCCTCGCCCCCCGGCCTTTCTTCGTCTACCTCATCAACCTCGGGAACGTGAGCCTCACCGGCGCCATCTACGAAAAGGAACGAAACCTCGACCCCACCGCCTCGCTGGAGGAGGCCATCCGCCACTATAAGACCGCCGCCGCCCTCAACCCCTCCGTCGCCCAGTGCTTCAGCAACCTGGGGGCGTGTTTCGTGGAGAAGGCCGAGTGGAGGCTCCGCAAGGGCGAGTCGCCCGAGGCCGAACTTGCCGAAGCGGAGGCGGATTTCCGCAAAGCCATGGAGCTGAACCCGAAGCGCCCCGCCGCCCACTACAACCTCCACTCCTGCGCCATGGCGGAGGCGACCTGGCGCCTTCAACGCGGGGAGGACCCGGAGCCGGCGCTCCGCAAGGCCGAGGGACACCTTCGAGAGGCGCTGGCGCGGAGGCCGGCCTTCCCTGAGTATCTCCGGTCCCTGGGCGATCTCCACCTCTTCCGGGCCCGGGAGCGGCTCCAGGCGGGCGGCGACCCCGCCCCCTCCCTCCGAGAGGCGGGGAGGCTCCTCGAGGAAGTGATCCGGTCGTCCCCGGAAAACTCCTACGCCTGGGAGAGTCTGGCGGACCTCTACCGCGTCCGGGCCGAATGGGGGGCGCGGCGGGGGAAGGGCCTTTCGGAGGAGCGGCGGAGGGGCCTCCAGGCGGCGGAGAAGGCCCTGGCCCTGAACCCGGGTGCGGCCCGGGCGTGGGCGGCGCGGGGGATCCTGCTCCTCCTCTCGGCGGAAGCCGCCCGGGGGCAGGAACGGCGCCTTCGGGCCCGGCAGGCCGGGGACGCCCTGGAGAAGGCCATGGGGAAGAACCCCCTCCTGGTCCGGGACCTCTCCTCCGCCAGGGAAAAGGCCCTGCGGCTGGCGGAGGGGAAGGCGGACGATTGACGGAGGCTCTTGATTTGGTACACTCCCCCCTTGAAACGGCAGCGAGCCGGGACAAGAGAGAGGCCAAGGCCGAGGGCCAAGAGGAGGAACGATGCCGGTCCGGTTGTTTGTCGGAAACCTTCCCTACGACGTCACCGAGGAGGAGCTTCGCCAGCACTTCGCCGTGGTGGGCCCCCTCTCCTACGTCTACCTTCCGGTGGACCGGGAAACGGGAAGGCTCCGGGGATTCGCCTTCGTCGAATTCTCCGAGCGGGAGAAGGCCGAGGAGGCCATCCGCCGCCTCCACGACCAGCCCCTCCGAAACCGCCCCCTGACCATCAACGAAGCCCGTGCCAAGGACGCTTCGGCCCCGCCCCGCCCGCGAGACCCGGGAGCCCCCAAGCCTGGCGGGTTCCCTCCGCGGCCCTCGGGTCCCCGGCCCTCGTCGTGGGCCCCCCCGGCGGACGGGGAAGCGGAAGCCCGCCGAGGCAAGGGCCCCGGGGGACGCGCCTTCGGATCCCCCGCGAAGAAGAAGTGGGAAAAGGCCGAGAAGGCCCCCAAGGGCCTCAAGCGCCGCCTTGACGAAAAGTACCGCTTCGACGATTACGACGATTTCGACGACGACTACGACAACTTCCGCGGGGACAACATCGCCGTGAAGGCCCCCGACGACGACGGTGGGCAGGAGTGACCGTCCCCCCCCGCCCGCACCCTTTCCGCCGGCCCTTCCCCGTTCACCTGCAACGGCCGGGGGGCGTACCCACCCCCGGCCACGCCCTTAGCCCCCACGGGGCCGAGGTGAGGCCATGGTGCAGCGCATCAAGCTGAAGGACCAGACCACCCTTCCCAAGTGGTCCATCGAGGAGTCCCGGGAGCTCTTCAACATCCCCGAATGGGGCAAGGGTTTCTTCGAAATCAACGAGAAGGGCAACATCGTCGTCCTGCCGGAAAAGAACCAGAAGCGGTCCCTGGACATCAAGGCGCTGGTGGACGCGCTGACGGACCGCGGCATCAGCCCGCCGCTGCTCATCCGCTTCACGGACATCCTCAGAAAGCGCATCGAGGAGCTCCAGGGGGCCTTCGACAAGGCCATCGCCGAATACGGGTACAAGGGGCGCTACTTCGGTGTCTACCCCGTCAAGGTCAACCAGAACCGGCAGGTGGTGGAGGACATCGTGGAGTTCGGCCGGGAATGGAACTTCGGCCTGGAGGCCGGAACGAAGGCCGAACTGCTCATCGTCCTGGCCTCCCTGGACAACCCCGAGGCCCCCGTCGTCTGCAACGGCTACAAGGACGACGAGTACGTGGAGATGGCCCTCTGGGCCACCAAGCTGGGCCGGAAGGTCTTCATCGTGGTGGAGAAGCCCTCCGAGGTGGACCTCATCCTCAAGTGGGCCCGCCGCCTCCGGGTGAAGCCCCTCATCGGGGTGCGGGCCAAGCTCTCCGCCCGCGGCCGCGGCAAGTGGGAGAGTTCCGGAGGGGACAAGTCCAAGTTCGGTCTCTTCCCCGCGGAAATTCTGGACGCCGTGGAAAAGCTGAAGGCCGCGGGGATGTCCGACCGCCTGAAGCTCCTCCACTTCCACCTGGGCTCCCAGATCACCAGCATCCAGAGCATCAAGGAGGCCATGCGGGAGTCGAGCCGGATCTTCGCCGAGCTGGTGCGTATGGGGATTCCCATCTCCCACTTCGACGTGGGCGGCGGGCTGGCGGTGGACTACGACGGGAGCAAGACCAACTTCTCCTCCAGCGCCAACTACTCCATGGAGGAGTACGCCAGCGACGTGGTCTCCGCCCTGGCCGAGATCTGCGCCGAGCAGGGGATCGAACACCCCCACATCCTTTCGGAGAGCGGGCGGGCGCTGGTGGCCTACCACTCGGTGCTGGTCTTCAACGTGCTCGGGGCCAGCGAGCTCATCTCCGAGGAGGTGACGCTGGAGATCCCCGAGGAGGCGCCCGAGGCCGTGGCCAACCTCGCCGAGATCCTGAAGAACCTCTCCGTCAAGAATTTCCAGGAGTCCTACCACGACGCCCTGCAGGTCCGGGACGAGACCCTCACGCTCTTTAACGTCGGCATGATGTCCCTGAACCACCGGGCCCTGGTGGAGCGGCTCTTCTGGGCCATCTGCTACAAGATCGCCAAGATCATCCACACCCTCGACTACGTCCCCGACGAGCTGGAGCACCTGGACCGCTTCATCAGCGACACCTACTACGGCAACCTGTCGGTTTTCCAGAGCCTGCCCGACCACTGGGCGGTCAAACAGCTCTTCCCCATCTGTCCCATCCACCGCCTGAAGGAGCGCCCCGCCCGCAAGGCCACCATCGCCGACATCACCTGCGACTCCGACGGCAAGGTGGACCAGTTCGTGGACCTCCACGACGTGCGGAACACCATCGACCTGCACCCCTTGGAACCGGGGAAGCCCTACTACCTGGGGGTTTTCCTCGTGGGGGCCTACCAGGAGGCGCTGGGGGACCTCCACAACCTCTTCGGCGACACCAACACCGTCCACGTCTCCGTCACCGGCCGGAACAAGTTCCGGATCGACAAGACCATCGAAGGGGACCGGGTCCGCGACGTCCTCTCCTACATGCAATACCAGAAGCGCGACATCATGAACGCCATCCGGGCCTCGGTGGAGGAGGGCATCGAGAAGCGCCGCATCTCCATCAAGGAATCGGCCCGCATCAAGCGCTTCCTGGAGGAGGGCCTCGAAGGGTACACCTACCTCGAGTAAATAGGGCGGCGGGCAAACCGCCCCCCCGTCACCGCCTTTCCCAACCCACGGGCGGCAACATACTCCCCCGCGTCCCCGCCGCTTTCGAGGGGCCTCCCCGTCTGTCTGGCGAAATGGGGCGGTGACGATCCCCCGCCCCTCAGGGCTCCTCGGGGGATGGCCGCGTCTCGAGGGAGTACAGGAGCGCGATCTCCCGCTCCCAGCGGTCCTCCTCGGGGGTCTCAAGGACGAGGGGCAGGCCGTCGAAGCGGGGGTCGTTCATGATGAGGCGGAAGGGCTCCAGGCCCAGTTCGCCCTCCCCCAAGGGGGCGTGGCGGTCCAGGTGGCTTCCCAGCTTGCCTTTGCAGTCGTTGAGGTGCCAGCCGCGGAGTCGGGGGAGTCCCACCACCCGGTCGAAGTCGGAGAGGACCCGGCGAAAGCCTTCGGGGGTGGCGATGTCGTACCCGGCGGCGTAGAGGTGGCAGGTGTCCAGGCAGACGCCGGTGCGGTCGGGGGCCCCCACGCGGTCGAGGAGGAAGGCCAGCTCCTCGAAGGTGCTGCCGAGGTAGCCCCCCTGGCCGGCGGTGCACTCGAAGACCGCCTGCACGGAGGAGGTCGCTTCGAGGGCCTGCCGGACCGACTGGGCGATGGTTTCGAGACAGGTTTCGGGGTCCACCTTCTTGAGGTGGCTTCCCGGGTGAAAGTTCAGGAGGGAAAGCCCCAGCATCTCGCAGCGCTTCATCTCGTCGAGGAAGGCGGCCCGGGAGCGTTGCAGGCCCTCGGGGTCGGGGTTTCCCAAATTGATCAGGTAGCCGTCGTGGGGGAGGATGGCGGCGAGGTCGAATCCGTGCTCGGCGCAGCGCGCCCGGAAGGCTTCGGCCTCGGCCGGCCGAAGGGCAGGGGCGCTCCACTGCCTCTGGTTCTTCACGAAGAGGGCGAAGGTCCGGGCGCCGATGGCGGCGGCGTTTTCGGGGGCTCGGTCCAGGCCGCCGGCGATGCTGACGTGGGCGCCGACGAGCTTGGCGGAACCGCGGGGCCGTTGGGGGGAGGTCTTGGGGGAGGACGGGGCCACGGGGAAGTCTCCTTTCGTGACCGCTGGTATACAATACTTCGGGCACGCCGGGCAAGTCCGGCACCGCGAGACGGCCTCCCCGTGAGGGAGGGAAGAGGGAACCTCATGTGCGGGATCTTCGGCATCGTCTACGGGGAGGAGCGGGACCTGGGGGGGATTCTCCGGGAGGCGGGGAAGCGCCTCTCGTACCGGGGGTACGATTCGGTGGGCTTCGCGGTGCTGAGCGGGCGGCGGCCCATCGACCTGAGGAAAGACGTGGGGAAGGTGGACGACGTGGCGGAGAGGTACCGCGTGGAGGGGATGCGTGGCCGTGTGGGGATGGTGCAGCTCCGGTGGGCCACCTTCGGGGCGCCCTCCCAGGTGAACGCCCAGCCCCACCTCGACAGCGAAGGGGCCATGGTGGGCGCCCACAACGGCAACGTCGTCAACAACGTGGAGCTTCGAGCCCGGTTTTTGGAGGAGGGACTCACCGTCCGGTCCACGAACGACGGAGAATCCTGCGTCCACGCGGTGGAACGGTACCTCGGCAAGGGCCTTCCCATGGTGGAGGCCCTGCGGGCGGCCACGGGGGACCTCCAGGGCGACTACGCCTTCCTGGTGGCCCGGCGGGGAGAGGAGCGGATCTGGGCGGTGAAGAAGGGCTCCGGGCTGGTGGCGGGTCTCGGGGAAGGCTTCACCTGCGTCGGCTCCGACCTGCCGTGCCTCTTGCCCTTGACGCGGCGGGTGGTCCGGGTGGAGGACGGGGAGATCGTGGAACTGACCCCGCGGGGCGTGAGGATCTTTTCCGTGGCCGACGGCGGGGAGATCCGACGGGAGCCGGAGGAGGTCACCGAATCCATGGACGCCGCCGAGAAAGGCGGCTACCCCCACTTCATGCTGAAGGAGATCCACGAACAGCCCAAGGTGGTTCGGGACCTCCTCCACCTGTTGAACGCCTCCCCCCACGTCCTGCCCTTCGCGCGCCGGGTGAAGGCCGCTCGGAACCTGTACCTGGTGGGGTGTGGAACCAGTTTCCACGCCTGCGTCCTGGGGGCGGTCTACCTGGCCCGGTTGGCGGGGAGGCCCGCCGTCCCGGTGTTGGCGCCCCAGTTTCTGCCGCAGTACGCCCCCACGCTGGGCCCCGAGGACGTGGTCCTGTGCGTGAGCCAGAGCGGGGAGACGAAGGACGTGCTCAACGCCATGGAGGCATCGAGAGCCCGCGGGGCGCAGATCCTGAGCCTCGTGAACGTCATCGGCTCCACGCTGATGAACGTTTCGGACCGCTATCTTCCGCTGGCCTGCGGGTACGAAATCAGCGTGCCCGCCACCAAGACCTTCGTCAACACGCTGGTGGCCTTTCTCCACGTGGCGCTCACGGCGGGAGGGCACCCCACCGCACCCCTCCTGGACTTGCCGAAGCTGTTGGAGCGGACCCTCGAGGAGTCGGAGGAGCCGGTTTCCCGGGCGGCGCAGCGCCTCCTGGCCGCGGAGGACTTTTACTGTCTGGGCTACGGGCTCACCTATCCCATCGCCCTGGAGGGAGCCCTCAAGATCAAGGAGATCACCTACGCCCACTGCGAGGGGATGCTCTCCACGGAGTTCAAGCACGGCCCCCTCTCGGCGGTGCGGGAGGGCTTCCCCGTCCTCTTCGTGGCCTGTCCGGAGGACACGGGGCTTCTCGTGAGCGGGGTCAACGAGTCGGCCTGCCGGGGGGCCTACACGCTGGTGGTGTCCGAACCCAACGACCGGCTGAGGGCCAACGCCTCCGCCCTCATCCCCCTTCCCGTGGCGGGACCGCTATTGAACCCCATCCTCGCGGTCCTTCCCCTCCAGCTCCTCGCCTACCGGCTCAGCGTGGCCCGCGGCTTCGACCCCGACTTTCCGCGCAACCTCAGCAAGACGCTGACGGTGGATTGAGGGAGGGGAACGGATGGTTTCCAGAGACCTGGACGGGGCGTCCCCCCGGGACGTGTACCGTCTTCTGTCGAGCGTGGTGATCCCGAGGCCCATCGCCTGGATCCTCACCCGGAACCGGGAAGGGGGACTCAACCTGGCCCCCTTCTCCTCCTTCATGGGGATCTTCGGCCCGCCGTTGCTCGCCGTGAGCTTTGGCCGGAGGAAGGACGGCTCCCTGAAGGACACCCACCGGAACCTCCGGGAGACGGGGGAGGCGGTGGTCCACCTGGGGGAGGCTTCCTTTCTCGACGCCCTTCACGCCTCCGGGGAGGACCTTCCTCCCGAGGCGAGCGAGGTGGAGCTGTTGGGGCTCTCCGTGGTCCCTTCGGACCGGGTGGCACCGCCTCGGTTGAAAGGCGCGTCGGTGGCCCTGGAGTGCCGCCTCCGCTCGGAGGAGGAGGTGGGTCCCCGGACGTCGCTGGTTCTCCTGCACGTGCTCCGAATGCACGCCGCGGACGAAATCTGGCGGCCGGAGTGGGATTCGTGCGATCCCGGGCGGTGGGAACCCGTGGCCCGGCTGGGGTCCCTCCAGGGTCCCAACTACGCGCTCCTGGGCAGGCGCCTGAGGCTGGAATCCCCCTTCCCTCCGCTCCGGGGAAAAGGCGGCTCCAAAGAGAGAGGATCGGGACAGGATTGAGGCAGGGTCAAGCGGAAGGCGGCGGGCTTCCCTCCACGAGGGTATGGAGGAGGGCCGACTCCTCGTCGCTCAAAGTGAGAAACTCCACGCCCACCTCGTACCCTTCCTCCCCCTTGAAGAGTTCGTAGACCACCCGGGCGGTGGTGACGATCCGCCCGGCGCCGGCGTCGATCTCCAGCCCCACCACCGTTCCCGCCCCCAGGGACACGGGGTGGACGAACATGCACCCCCCGAGGCCCACCGTCCGGGTGGTGGTCACTCCCAGGATCCCTTCGGGATCCAGAAGGCTCACCCGGATGGGGCGCTCGGTGCGGATCCGCGGGTAGCGCCGGGCGTTCGGGGGGGCTCCGGTCATGGACCTTCCTCCTTCGGGCCTCCAGCGCCACTGTAACGCGCCGATTTCCCCATGGCAACAGGGGTCACTTTCGGGATGCGCGGGCGGCGACGGTCTCCATGGCGGAAACGGCCCGCCGCACGTCCTCCTCGGTATTGAAGGGCCCCAGGGAGAAGCGGACCGTTCCCCTGGGCGACGTCCCCATGTGCTCGTGGATGAGGGGGGCGCACTGGAGCCCGGTGCGGGTCAGGACCCCGTGGTCCACGTCCAGAAAGGTCCCCACGTCGGCGGGGTCCATGCCCTCGAGCACCACGGAGCAGGTGGCGACCCGCCTCTCCAGGCGGGTGGTCCCGACGAGGCGAAGGCCACGGATGGCGGAGAATCCGTCCTGCAGCATGGCGAGGAGGTGGAGTTCGTGGCGGCGGATGGCCCCCAATCCCCTTTCCTTGACCCATTCCACCCCCGCCCGGAGCCCGGCGATGCCGAGGAGGTTGAGGGTGCCCGCCTCCAGCCGGTAGGGGTACTCCTCGAGGTGGTAGGGGTGGGCGCTTTTCACCCCCGTGCCGCCCCAGAGGGTCCCTTCGATCTCGGCGTCGTCGGCGACGCAGATGCCCCCCGTTCCCGTGGGACCCATGAGCCCCTTGTGACCCGTGAAGGCGAGAAAGGAGATGTGGCAGCATGCCATGTCGATGTCCAGGACCCCGGCGGTCTGGGCGGTATCCACGGCGAAGGGAACCCCGGCCTCCCGGCACACCCGACCCATGGCCTCGATGTCCTGGACGACGCCGGTGACGTTGGAGGCGTGGTTGACGAGGACGAGGCGCGTGTTCTTTCGGAGGGCCTTCCGGATCTCCTCGGGGTCCACGTCGCCTTCGGCGTCGGGCCGGACGAAGGTGGCCTCGAGGCCCGTCTTGACGAGGTGGTTCACCGGCCGGATGACCGAGTTGTGCTCGCTCCAGGTGGTGACGACGTGGTCGCCGGGCCTCAGCGTTCCCTTGAGGATGAGGTTCAGGCTCGCCGTGGCGTTCATGGTGAAGACCAGGCGGTTGGGGTCCTTGGCCACGCCTTGTTCGCGCAACGAGCCGTTGAAGAGGTCCGTGAGGATGCGGCGGGTCCGGTGGATCATCTCCTCGGCCTCGAGGGCCAGGTCCGAGCCGCTGCGTCCGGGGTTCACCCCCGCGGTCTTGTAAAAGCGGTGCATGGTCTCGTGGACCGAATCGGGTTTGGGGAAGGTCGTGGCCGCGTTGTCCAGGTAGACGAGGTTTTCCATCGCAAATCCCCGGAACAGGATGGGCGCCGTCCGCGGCGGCGGGAGGGCAGTCTATCCCGCGTGGGAGGCGGGCGGGCCGGCCTCCGCCTCAGCGGAAAGAAGGTGGGGCATTTCATCCACCGCCCATAGCTTACGGAGGCGGGGATTGGGCGGTACGCCAGTCGTCGAGAAAGCGCTTCAACAGGCGTTTGACTAGGTTCTGAAGGTCGGTGGGGGTTTCGCAGGGGGCCCAGTCCACGAGGCGGTAGACTTCTCTGGGCCCCACGCGGACGGCGAGGAGGACCTGGCAGGAGGGGTGGAAACCCTCGGGGGGGGTGAGGCGCGGGGAGAGCAGGTCCTCGTTCCAGCCCATGCACTCCACGTGGGACGGCACCTCCCCCTTCACCTGCGCGTCCCGGCCGCAGACCGCCCGGAGGGAGAGCCGGGGCAGGTTCTCCGCGGGAAGGAGAATGGCGGGGCCCCCTTCGCCGCGGAAAGCCTCCCGGCAAAGGGTGGCCAAAGCCGGCGGCTCGGCTTCCAGGGAGAGCGATTCGATATCCTGGAGGGCCTGGACGTCTTCGAAGGTTCCGCCGGGTCCCCGGGCCGCGGCGCAGGCCGAGGAAAAAAAGAGCGCGGCCGCGAGGGCGAGTGGAGCGCCGACGCGAAGTAACCCCTTCATCTCGACTCTCCCGACGCGCAGAGCCGGCTTTTCCGGTAGCCGTAGGCCGCGTAGATCAGGAGCCCCGCCCCCAGCCAGAGACCGAAGCGAAGCCACGCGCGGAAGGGCAGGCCCAGCATGAGGTAGAGGCAGGAGGCCATGCCGAGGATGGGCACGAGGGGGACGAGGGGCGTCCGAAAGGGCCTGGGCCGTGCGGGGTCTTTCCGGCGGAGGACCAGGACCCCCGCGCAGACCAAAAAGAAGGCCGACAGGGTGCCGATGTTGCACAGGTCGGCCATCTCGTCCAGGCTGGCGAAGCAGGCGGTTCCCCCGACGAAGAGGCCCGTGAGGATGGTGGTGACGTGGGGGGTCTGGTAGCGGGGGTGGACCGAGGCGAAGGTGGGGGGAAGGAGGCCGTCCCGCGCCATGGAAAAGAAGATCCTCGGCTGGCCCAGTTGGAAGACCAGCAGCACCGCCGTGTGGGCCACCACGGAGCCGAAGGCCACGATCCCCGCCGCCCAATCGCGGTGCACCACCCGCATGGCTAGGGAGAGGGGTTCGGCGCTGTTGAGCTCCCTCCAGGGGATCATGCCGGTGAGGACCGCCGCCACCACCACGTAGATGATCGTGCAGACGGCCAGGGACCCGAGAATGCCGATGGGCAGGTCCCTCTCGGGCCGGCGGCACTCCTCGGCGGCCGTGGAGACCGCGTCGAAGCCGATGTAGGCGAAGAAAATCACCGCCGCGCCCGCCTGAATCCCCGCCCAGCCGTTGGGGGCGAAGGGGTGCCAGTTCTCCGGTTTGACGAAGTGCAGGCCGGTGTACACGAAAAAGCCCAGGACCAGGAGCTTGATCCCCACCATCAGGGCGTTGAAGCGGGCGCTCTCCCGGATGCCCAACACCAGGAGCAGGGTGAGAAAGGTGACGATGAAGACGGCGGGGAGGTTGAAGACGACGGGGACGCCGAAGAGGCGCGGGGCGGCGGCGAGGATCTCGGGGGAGTGGAGGGCCGACCGGAGGTCCGTGGCCAGGTAGGGAGGGAAGTGGAGACCAAACCCCCGGAGGAGTTCGCAGAAGTAGCCGGACCACGAGACGGCCACGGCGACGTTGCCCACGGCGTACTCGAGGATCAGGTCCCACCCGATGATCCAGGCCACCACCTCCCCCAACGTGGCGTAAGCGTACGTGTAGGCGCTGCCCGCGATGGGGACCATGCTGGCCATCTCGGCGTAGCAGAGGCCCGAAAGGGCGCAGGCCAGGCCCGTGAGCAGGAAGGAGAGGACGATGGCGGGGCCGGCGCCGGGGCGGGAGGCGTCCCCCGCCGCCGCCGTGCCCACCAAGGCGAAGATGCCCGCCCCGATGACCGCGCCGATCCCCAGCGCCACCAGGTCCAGCGGGCCGAGGACCCGCTTGAGGCGCCCCTCGGAAGCCTCCGCTTCGGCCCGAAGCCGTGCCGCGTCCTTGATGCGGAAAAGCCTTCGCAGAAACGCCATGGACCCAGCCTAGCGCCGCTTCCCGCCTCCCGCAAGCCCCTTGCCGAAGGGTTGACTATTTCCCGCCCCGTACATAAAGTTCGTGGTCAAGGCCGGATGAAGCTTCGGGCGGGGGTGTCAGCCGCCGAGGGAGGGATGGCCATGCGTGCGCGAACGACCGTAGCGGCGGGAATCTTCTCCGCCCTGCTGGCGGCGTGGTGCGGGGACGGAGCCTTCGC
>JBBILR010000010.1:0-97599 GCA_037444825.1 Acidobacteriota bacterium
GTCACGAAGGGCCAGGTAGCCCACGGCGCTCTGGTAGGCGTAGAGCCCGCGCCAGTAGGTGGTCTCACCCGAAAGCTCCTGGGCCCTGGCGGCCAGGTAGTCCTCCATCTTGCCCGCTCCCTGCTCCAGCTTGAGGCGCTCCTCGCGCCCACCTCCCTGCCCAGGTCTCTCTGGGCCCGGCCCGCTTCGTAGAGCGCCCTGGCCGCCTCGAGCCTCCCCTGGGCGCCGGCCACCTGCGCGGCCGCCTCCGGCTCCTTCGCCTTCTCCCTCTGCCCGGCCGCCAGAAGGTTCGCCTCCGCCTCCTGCACCGCCCGGACCCGGCTCAGGCCGCTGAAGACCGGGATCTTGACCACCAGCGCCCATTCCCGGGTGTAGAGCGGGTCCTTCAGGGAGGGCCCGTCGTTGCGCAGGTAGGTCCCTTGAAGGGCCAGTTGGGGTGCGAAGGCCTTCAGGGCGAGGTGCTTCCTGTGCTCGAAGATCTGGGTCGAATCCTTCGCCGCCAGAAGGTCCCCCCGGCCGGAGAGGGCCCACCGGGCGGCGTCGGCGCCCAGCGGAGCCTCCGGCGCGGGATCGCCCGGAAGGTCCTTAAGGGCGGACCCGCCGTCGGGAAGCGCTTCTCCCGTCAGCGCGGCGAGGCGGGCCTGGGCCGTCTCCGCCTGGGCGGCGAACTCCGCCTCCTGCGCCTCGGCGCCCGGAGGGTGAAGGTGATCTTGGCCGCGTCCACGGGGGCCATGGCGCCGATCTTCACCTTGAGCCGGGCGTCGCTCTCATCTTTCTCCAGGGCCTCCCTGTAGGCCTGGGCCGCATCGAGCGCGTGCCCGGCGACGAGTGCGTTCCGATAGGCCGCGCGGACGTTGTAGCGGATCTGGTCCCGGGTGAAGAGGGGCAGGTGCTCGCTCGCGCTCTTGGAGAGGCGGGCGATCCTGTCTCCTTCGTGGAGGCCGCCCGCGGCCAGCAGGGGAATTTGCCGCGTGAGGCCGTAGTGGACCTGGTTGCGGTCCCAGGGAAGCCGGCTCATGCCCAGCGCGGGGTCGGCGAAGAGCTCCTTCGCCATGGGCACCACGATGCGGTCCCGCTCGAAGTGGTCGTAGTCGCCCACGAGGCTCAGTTCCCCGAAGTGCCGGCCCAAGGCCTCGCCCTTCCGGGCCTTCGCGGCCACGGCCTCCAGCTTCGCCGCCTGAAGCGCGGGGTTGGCGCTCATGGCCCGCTCCTCGGCCTGCGCAAGGGAAAGCGGCTCTCCCGCCTGTGCGCCCGGGGCCACCGCCAGGGCGGTCGCGAGCACGACGGCGGCCATGCACGGTCCAAACGCTCTCATGGCTTTTCTTCTCCGTAGTGCAAGAAGCGCGCGCCAGCCTTCAGGACCCCCAGCGAGTCCAGGAGCGGAGCGACGCGCGGATCCACGACGCGGTCCAGGACGTTCCCCCCCTCGCGGCGGTCGGCGAGGACGGTGTGGTCCTTCAGAATGCGCAGGTGGCGCGAGAGGGTGGGCTGGTCCACGCCGTGCCGGCGGGCCAGGCTGCAGACGCACTCCTCTCCCTCGGCGAGCAGGTGGCGGACCAGGGCCAGCCTCAGCGGATGGGCGAGATCACCCAAAAGCCGGGCCAGGCTTTCGCGGCTCTTGGGGCCGCATGCTCGTTCTGGCCATCGATGCATATCCATATATCTCCCTCGGAACAAGACGCTCACGTGCGCCTTCGGTTCAAAGGTAAGCCGGGGAGGACCCGGGCGCCTTGGGGGGCGTCAAGCGGAAAGGTGGCGGAGTGGAGGAGGGACCGGGCGGATCTGTGGGCGAACGCGTCTCCCGAGGAGGAGGCAGAAACAGGCAGAGGCCGAGGGCGGTGCCCCGTCAATCCCCCAGAACGCGGGCGAGACCCTTACGATCCACGATCCGGAACCGGCTTTGCCCGCGCGCCCGATCCTCCCTCTGCGGCGCAACTTGGCCAGGGCGCGGGAGAGGTTCTCGGGGGCCAAGGGAAGGGTGCGGGCCAACTCCCCCTGGCTGAAGGGGAGGACCACCTCCACTCCCGTCGCGCCTCCCGATCCCCCAGGCGCGGGGCTCAGAAGCCCCTGGGCGGCGCGCTCCAGGGCCCCGTGCCGCCCCAGAAACCCCACCTGGTCCAGGCACGCCCCCAGGCGCCGCGCCAGATTGGCCATCAGGAGCGCGCAGGACCCACCGTCCTCCTTCAGGTAGTTCAGGAAGACGGGACGCTCCAGAACGTGGGTCACCGAGGCCTCCACGGCCTCCACCAAAAGCGCGTACGGGCCGCCGCCCAACAGCGGGAGCAACCCGAAGCACTCCCCCGGAATCAGCCGAAACACCGTGATCGTTTTCCCGCCCGCCAGCGCGCGAAAGGCCTTCAGCCCTCCACTGGCCACGAGGAAGAACGAGCCGCCGGTCTCTCCCTCGACAAAGACCGGTCGGCTCTTGGCCACTTTTCGCCTTTGCAACAGAAGGGAGAACCGGCCGGGGCCCTCCGCGTCCGGGAAGCCGAAGGGGGAGTTCCGAAGGGCCTCCAGAAGAGCGGGAGACGTCATGGCGATTCCTCCACCCTTTCCGGGAAAGGGAGCCAGCGTCTTCCTCGTTGGGTAGCACTCCCCTAGGGGGTACGGCACCGCTGCCCAGGCGGAGGGAACCGGGGCGTATTCCCTCCCGGCTCTTTCGCCGGGACCGGATTTCCCCTTCCTGGCGTTCCCCGGGCTCCGGGGCTGGGCCACGGGGCCGCCTCTTCATCCACCGAGGAAGATGAATCGGACCGAAAGGTAGATTCCCACGGCCAGGAGCAGGCCCCCGGTGCAGAGCCGGGCGTAGCGCTCCAGGGACTGGATCCGGTGGAGGGCCCGCGCCAGGGCGTGGCTTCCGGCGGCGAGAAGACCCGCCGCGGCGAGAACCGGCAGACCGGTCCCCAATCCGAAGACCGCCGGAAACAGCCAGGGGGATCGGTTCTGCAGAGCCAGAGGAAGGAGGCTTCCGAAGAAAAGGGCGGCGCTCACCGGGCAGAAGGAGAGCGCGAACAGCACCCCCAGGGCCAGGTCGCCGGGCAGGCGGGCCCGGCCGAGTTTTTCCCAAAGGGCCGCGTTCCCCGCCCGCGTGGCGAAGGGGAGGGAGAGCAGGCCGAGAAGGACCATGCCGGTCAAGACGAGGAGAGGACCCAGCACCTTGTTCATGGTCCGCTGGAGGGCCAAGGAGAGGGCGGGGATGGCGAGAAGCCCGGCCGCCACCCCCGCCCCCAGCAGGGTGTACGTCAAGGCCCGCCCGACGCTGTAGGCGATGCCGGAAACCCAGACCCGTCCCGACCGGGCGGCGTCCTGTCCCAGGTAGGAGACCGCCGCCAGGTTGGTGGCGAGCGGGCAAGGGCTGATGGAGGTGAGCACGCCGAGCCAGAAGGCGCTGGCCAGGGCGAAGAGGGTGGCATCCACCGAAGGCCCCCCCGTCTAGCCCAGCCAGGGTCCGAACAGGTAGCCCGCGAACGTGGAAAGAACCACCACGAGCCCCACATAGGTCAGCATCTTCTTCGTCCCCAGGATGGACCTCAAGACCAGCATGGAGGGGAGGGAGAGGGCAGGACCGGCCAGCAGCAGCGCCAAAGCCGGCCCCTTGCCCATGCCGGAGCCCAGCAGGCCCTGGAGGATGGGCACCTCGGTGAGGGTGGCGAAGTACATGAGGGCCCCCGAAACCGAGGCGAGCAAGTTGGCCGCGAGGCCGTTCCCCCCCACCAGGGCGGCCACCCACCGGCTGGGGATGAGCGCCTCGTGGCCGGGCCTCCCCAGGAGGAACCCGGCGACGAGCACCCCCGCGAAGAGCAGGGGGAGGATCTGCTTGGCGAACCCCCACGTGGCTGTGCCCCACTCCGCCATCTCGGACCGAGAGAACCACGAGGCGACAAGGAGAACTAGCGCCGCCAGGAAGAGCCCGGCCGCCGGAAAACGCGCGCGGTAAACGGAGGCGTACAGGCCCTCTCCGTAGGAGACGGCGGCGATCTGGCTCCGGGGAACCGACCGGGTCTCCCCGCCGCCGGTCTTGAGGATCAGCGCCTCTTCCGTCTCCTGGACCCGCGTGCCCGAGAGGACGGTTCCGGAGGTGGTGGTCACCATGAGGCTGGCCGGCTTCCCCCAGTTGGCGAAGACCAGGACCGCCACCATCAGGGCGAAGTACAGGGCGTTCTTCCAGAGGGGGCGGGAGGGGGCCTCCCGCTCCAGCTCGAAGGCTTCGCCCCGGTCGGCCCTCTCCCTCTCCTCCTTGCGGAAGAGGAGGTGCATGAGGAGGCCGAGGAGGAAGCTGAAGACCACCGCCCCCGCCGCCCGGGCCAACCCCAGCTTCCACCCCAGGACCCGGGCCGTGAGCACGATGGCCAGGACGTTGATGGCCGGCCCGCTGTAGAGAAAGGCCGTGGCGGGGCCGATCCCCGCCCCGCGAAGGTAGATCCCCGCGAAGAGGGGGAGGACGGTGCAGGAGCAGACGGCCAGGATGGTCCCGGAGACCGAGGCCACCGAGTAGGAAAGGACCTTGTGGGCCTTGGGCCCGAAGTACCGGAGGACCGAGGCCTGGCTCACGAAGACGGCGATGGCCCCGGCGATGAAGAGGGCGGGAACGAGGCACAGGATCACGTGCTGGCGGGCGTAATCCTGGAGCATGAGGAAGGCCTCCAGGCCGCCCTTCCGCACCGGGTCCGCGTCCCAGGGGATGAAGTACGCCGCCAGGAAGGCGGCGATCAGGAGCCCGGCGGTCTTCCATTCCCGCTGTTCGCCCATGAAGGAGTCCTCCTTGCCGGCTTCCCTCGGTTCTCAGGAAAGGCCGAGGAATCGGCGGATTTCGCCGTCCACGTACCGGCGGAAGGCCGCCTCGTCCCCCAGGAGGTCCCAGGCCCTGTCCAGGCGCTTCCACCGGATCTCCCGGCCGCCCCTCACCTCCGAAAGGACCACCGACTTGGTGAAGAGCTGGTAGTCATTCACGAAATGCTCGTTCCCAGGCTCCTCGACGTTGAGGACCTTCCACTCCAGGAGGCCCGTCGCCGTCTCCGCGGGGAAACCCTCCCGGACCGCCGCCTCGGTCCAGTTCTCGATCCGGTAGCAGGAAACGCAGCGGTAGGTGGTGTGGAGATAGTAGACCACCACCTGGCGGCCATCCGCGGGAGCGGGGGCCGGAGCGGGGGGGGCGGAGGGCGGGGCCGGGGCAGGCTTCGGGCCGGGGGTTTGGGTGGCGGCCGCCGCCCCTTCCGACCGCTCCCTTGGCTCGCTGGCGGGCTGGCCGGCCGCCGAGGCCCCCGGCCCTTTTTCCGGGGCCACGGCCGGCATGGCGCGCAAGCCTTCGGGGACGGTGCGCCGCGCCTCTTGGAAGACCAGCAAAGCCACGCTGGCGGCCACGAAGAGGAGCAGGGAGAAGGTAAGGACTCTCTTGGCTTTCACGGGGGGCGGCCTTTCGCGAGGGAGGCGGTCCTCAGGAACCGCCCGCGTCGTGGAGGATCTTCTCCAGGGTGGCGTCGTCGGGGATCTTCCCCTGGGAGACCACCTTGCCGTTCACGACGAGCCCCGGCGTCATGAGGACCCCCGACGCGGCGATTTCCTTGAAATCACTGATTTTTCGAACGGCGGCCTCCATCTGGAGCCGGACCAGGGCTTCCTTGACCTTGGCTTCGAGCCGGGCGCAGTTGGCGCATCCGGGACCCACGACCTGGATATCCAACATGGCTTCTCACCTCCGCGGAACGCGAAACGCTAGGGGGAACCGGCCGCCGCCTCCAGCAGCCCCGAGGCTTTCAGGAGGGGGATTACGGCGGGGTGGGAGAGACGATAGAAGACTTTGGTTCCTTGACGATCATCCTCCAAGAGTCCGTGGCCCCTCAGGATGGCCAGGTGGCGGGAGAGGGTCGGCTGAGGGACCGCCAGCTCGGGCAGCATGCGGCAGACGCACTGCCGGCCTTCCCGGGCCAGGAGGCAGAGGATCCGCAGCCGCACGGGGTGCCCCAGGTCCCGGAACAGGTGGGCGGTCTCCTTGATGGCATCGGCCATTGCGCTCCTCCCCAAAGCTTTATATTATTCGAATAAGCGAATGTATGTCAAGGGGTGGCCCAGGGTGAAGGACTAGGGGACTAAGGGACGAGGGGACTAGGAAAAGAGAGGGAAGAGGCCGTCGGACTTCGAGAGTCTTCCTACTCTCTTCCTCACTTCCTCACCTCCCCACTGTCCCTTGCACCCGGCTTCACGGCCCGCACCTTGACGCTGACCACGGACTCCGCCGCGGCGGCCACGTCCTGAGGCGGCAGGCCCTCGGCCAGAGCGGCGATCTCCGACGGGTCCGGGGCGCTCGATCCGATGGGGTAGGCGCCCTCCGCCACCACCTCCACGTCCTCGAAGCCCGCCTGCCTCACGGCTTCGAGGTAGTCGTCCCGAAGCATGGCTCCGGCGACGCACCCCGCGTAGGCCTCCACCGACTGCCGGACGCTCTCGGGGAGGGGCCGCGTCAGCACGAGGTCGGACACCAGGAGCCTCCCCCCGGGCTTGAGGACCCGCAGGGCCTCGCGGAAGACCTGGGGCTTGTCGGTGGAGAGGTTGATGACGCAGTTGGAGATGACCAGATCGGCGGAGGCGTCGGCGACGGGAAGGCGCTCGATTTCGCCCAGGCGGAACTCCACGTTGGAAGTCCCCGCCTTTCTGGCGTTCGCCCTCGCGCGCTCGATCATGTCCAGGGTCATGTCCACGCCGATCACGCGCCCGGAGGGGCCCACCCTTCGGGCCGCCAGGAAGCAGTCGAACCCCGCCCCGGAGCCCAGGTCCACCACCACGTCGCCCTCCCGGATCTCCGCGAAGGCCAGCGGGTTGCCGCAGCCCAACCCCAGGTTGGCACCTTCGGGCACGGCGGCCAGATCCTGGGGCGAGTACCCTACGGCCAGGCTCAGGTCTACCGCCGGGCTGGGGCCGCAACACCCCCCCGCGGCGGGCCCGCAGCAGGAGGAGCCGCTCCTCGCGATGGCGGCGTAATGCTCCCGCACCGATTTCCTGATGGCATCGTTCATATCAACCTCCTTGACCGCCTCCGCCGCCATGGTCCTCCTTGAGTTGCCTAGGCGGGCACGGCACCGAGCCGTAGGAGCAGAAGACACAGCAGTCGCCGTCTTTCGGAGTCAGGCGCGCGCCGCAGGCACGGCACGTATAGAAATGCTGGCAGGCGTCCAGGGGCATCGTCTCCTCTTTCGCGAAGCC
Source organism: Acidobacteriota bacterium (assembly GCA_037444825.1). Lineage (GTDB taxonomy): Bacteria > Acidobacteriota > UBA4820 > UBA4820 > DSQY01 > JBFLVU01. Next base: position 7,198 of record JBBILR010000010.1, read on the forward strand.
GCACCGAGGACACGTGAGAAGGGACTGGACCCACGGCTTGATCTGGCTCATGGCCACAGCTCCCGCATGACGAGCGGCACCAGGCGCTCCCGGATGAGGTCGCGCACCCGCCGGAACTTCTCCAGGACCTCCGCCTCGTCGCCCGCAAACCCCGCCGGGTCCGGGAAGGACTCGTGGACCTGCCTGGCGGCGCCGGCAAAGGTGGGACACGCCTCCCGGGCGGAGTCGCAGACGGTGACCACGAGGTCGAAGGGTTGACCCCAAAACTCTTGCAGCGACTTGCTTCGGTGCGAGGAGATGTCCACCCCCGCCTCGGCCATGACCGAAATGGCCAGCGGGTGGACCGCAGAGGGCTTGGTCCCCGCCGAAAAGACCTCCACCCGGTCCCCCAGTTCATGGCGAAGCCACCCTTCGCCCATCTGCGAGCGGCAGGAGTTGCCCGTGCACAGGACCAGGACCCGCTTCCGGGTTCTCATGCGGTCGCCTCCGTGGGGAACCACCGCCTCGTCCGGTTGCAGAAGTTGCACACCGAGAGCATGACGGGGACTTCGACGAGAACGCCCACCACCGTGGCAAGGGCTGCACCGGAGCCAGGCCCGTACAGCGCGATCGCCGTGGCCACCGCCAGCTCGAAGAAGTTGCTCGCCCCGATCAGGGCTCCCGGCGAGGCCACGTTGTGCGGCACCTTGAAGAGCCTCATGAGGCCGTAGGCGAGACCGGAGTTGAAGTAGACCTGGATCAGGATGGGAATGGCGATGAGCACGACGTGGAAGGCCTTGCCCGTGATGTTGTCGGCCTGGAAGGCGAAGATGAAGACCAGCGTGGCGAGGAGCGCGAGGATCGTCACCGGGTGGAAGAAGGCGAGGTACTTCTTCTCGTACCACTCGGGCCCCTTGGCCCGGATGAGGATGGCCCGGCTGAGGCTCCCCAGGGCCAGCGGGATGACGATGAAGGCCACGACGGAGTAGACGAGCACCTGGAAGGGAACGGTCAGGTTGCTCGCCCCGCTCACGAGGAAGGTCACGATGGGGGCGAAGGCGACGAGCATGACGAGGTCGTTCACGGAGACCTGCACCAGCGTGTAGGCCGGGTCGCCGTCGGTGAGGTAGGACCAGACGAAGACCATGGCCGTGCACGGCGCCGCCGCCAGGATGATGGTCCCGGCGATGTACTGGTTCGCCGCTTCGGCTCCGATCCAGGGCAGGAAGAGGTGCTTGAAGAAGAGCCACCCGAAGAAGGCCATGGAGAAGGGCTTCACGAGCCAGTTGACAAAGAGGGTGACGAGGAGCCCTCTGGGTTTCTTGCGGACCCCCAGGATGCTCGTGAAGTCGATCTTGAGCATCATAGGGTAGATCATGAGCCAGATGAGGACGGCGATGGGGATGTTGATCTGGCTCCCTTCCCCGAACTCCAGGCTTCGAAGGGCGTTCGTCAGCCCCGGGAAGACCTTCCCGATCAGCACGCCCACCCCCATGCACAGGGCCACCCACAGGGTGAGGTAGCGCTCGAAGAGGTCGAGGCGCTTCTTCTCCACGGCGTTTGCCATGAACCTGCTCCTCCTAGTATGCCACCCGAGAGCGGCGCGGAAACGCGGGGCATGCCCGGAAGCCCGCGAGGCGTCTCCTCTCCAGGGCCTCCAGGTCGCGCCGGACCTCCTCCATCTCCAGGGAGGCCTGGGCCAGCCACCGCAGAAGGCCCCGCGCGGCGGTGGAGGGTGCGGCGGGGAGGCGGTAGAAGACCCATTTGCCCCGCTTCTCGTCCTCCACGAGCCCCGCTCCGGCAAGGATGGAGAGGTGTTTGCTGACGGTGGACTGGGAGAGGGCCAGGATCTCCACGATCTGGCAGACGCACAGCGGGCCCCGCCGGAGGAGGGCCAGGATCCGCAAGCGGGTCCTCTCCGCCGCCGCCTTCAGCATCCGTTCCGTCCCGTGCACCGACGCCTCCATCATATCGACATATCGGAATTTATCGTATTGTCCGAGGCGCGTCAAGCCCCCCCGCACCGGTGGGCCGGAAGGGAACATCCGGGTTTCGTGGAGGTTCAGGAGCGACGGGTTTTTTCCAGGGCCCGCAGCACTTCCTGGAGGGTCTTCCCGTCGGCCTGGTTCAGGAGCTCTTCCAGCCGGCGGCGGAGGACTTCGGGCGGCTCCTCTTTTTCCGGGCCCCCGCCCACGTCTTCCACCTCCAGGATCTCGGCTACCCTCCTCACGAAGGTCTGCGCCGTCACCGGCTTTTCGAGGTAGGTGGCCGGACCGGAAAGGGTGCTCTCCGCCAGGGCGGAGGCGGCGTCCAGGTCCCGCTTCACCCGCTCGTCCCGGGCGTGCCCCGTCACGAAGAGCACGGGGATCCGTTTCCACTCCGGCCGCTTCTTCAGCTCGTGGAAGAGGACGATTCCCGACTTGCCCGGCATCACCATGTCCAGGGAGATCAGGTCCGCCGGCCGAGCCTCCAGGAGGGCGAGGGCCTCGTCCACGCTCCGGGCCGATTCGGCCTGGAAACCGGCGTCCTCCAGGGCCGTCACGAGAAAGAACGCCACGTCTTCCTCGTCGTCCACCACCAGCACGTACTTATCCGCCGCCTTCGCCATGGCCCCCCTCCTTCCTCTCCGGAGCCGCGCCGGCCATGCGCCGGCGGCGCTCGATGACCCAGGTGATCCCCCCCATGAGCGCCCCCATGCCCACGAACTCGATGGGCACGGGCCACAGGGCCGCCCAGGTCCGGGCCGGCAGGGGCTTCTCGTCGAGCTGGCGGCCTTCGTTCCAGGCCAGGAAGTCCAGCGAGATGTCGGCGATGTACAGGACGGAGGTCCCTCCGGCCTCCCGCTCGCCCCAGATCTTCTGGACGTACTTGCCCGGCTCCGCCTGGAGCCGCCGCCGGGCCTCGGCCAGCATCTCCTCCCGGGTGCCGAAGATGGTGGCCTCCTTGGGGCAGGCGGAGACGCAGGCGGGTTTCTGGAGCCGGCCCGACTTCATGTTCTCGTAGCACAGAACGCACTTGCGGACGGAGGGGGAGACGGAGTTCCATTCGTACCGCGGAATGCCGAAGGGACAGCCCAGCATGCAGTAGCGGCATCCCATGCAGATGCCCTTGTCGTAGACCACGGGCCCCTCGGGGGTCTTCTTCAGGGCCCCCACGGGGCAGACCGACACGCAGGCCGGTTCGAGGCAGTGGCGGCACTGCTTGCGGACGAAGCGGTTCCCCTCCCGCCGCACCACGGTGGTCCACCGGCTGGCGTTGAGGCCGTCCGGCGGATCGCCGGGCCGCGGTGGGGTCTCCATTTCCCGAAGGCCGTTGGTCTTCTGGCAGGCCGCGACGCACTCCTCGCAGCCGATGCAGCGCGTCACGTCCGTCAGGATGCAGGGATGTTCGGTCATACCCCTTCTCCCTCCTTTCCGAGGGCCAGGCGAACGCGGTCGCCGGCGCCGGGTACGAAGTGCCAGCCCAGTTCCCAGGTGATCCGCGTGAAGGGGAAGAGGAGGGCGTGGGCCAGCTTGGTGAAGGGCAGGAGGACCAGCAGGAGCTCGGCGGAGAGCAGGTGCAGGAACCAGGTCAAGGTGAAGGGCAGGGGGTTGGAGGCCGGGTGGGCCACCAGGTAGCCGCTGGCGAAGGCCACCAGGCAAAGGACCAACAGGAGGAAGTCCTGAAAGCCCGACAGGAACCTCGCCGCACGGTCCAGGATCCGGAAGAGCGCCAGGAAGAGCAGGGCGGCCACCGCCAGCAGCGTCAGGGCGTCGGCCACGGGGGCCGGCAGGGCGGGCCAGGAGAGGCCCCACCCCTTCTTCACCAGGGCGACGTGCCCAGCCAGGAAAAGCGGCACCACCAACATCCCGATGTGAAAAAGGGCCGAAGCCGCGGTGTACGGAACCCGGGTGCCCCGGAGGGCGTTCACCGGCACGATCCAGCCCAGGCTTTTCCGGAAGAGCCAGGACCAGGGGATCCGCTGGTCACCGGCCTTCCGGTAGGCCCGGATCAGCTCGGCGGCCGTGAGGCCCGCCTGGCGCAGGATCCCCAAAAACAGGAGGGCGAAGGCGAAGAACAGCCCGGGCCCCCTCAAGAACGCGACGGCCGATTCCATCTTCTCCCCCTCACGGCACGATGGCCTTGTACAAGAGGTCGTGGAGGCCCACCACCTCCACGCCCTCGAGGCGGTGGTCCTCGCACACTTCCCGGAGCTGCTTCTTGCAGTTGGCGCACGGGGCCACCACGTACCGGGCCCCGGTCCTCCGGATCTGCTCGGCCTTCATCTTCCCGGTGACGCCCGTGCGGTAGGCCCGGACCTCGTCGATGGAGACGGTGCCGCCCCCGCCGCCGCAGCAGAAGTTCTTTTCGCCTCGCGGCTCCATGTCCACGTAGTTTTTGCAGAAGGCCCGCAGGATCTCCCGGGGCTGGTCCACGATCCAGCCGGTGCGCGCGATGTTGCAGGGATCGTGGTACGTGACCCGGTCGGGGACGGCGTCGGGGTCCAGCTTGAGCCTTCCCCGCCGCAAGAGGTCCCAAGTGACCTCCAGGATGTTCACCACCGGGAGCGCCTTCCTCCCCCCGCCGAAGCTGGGAACGAAAACCTTGGCGCTCCGGGAGGCGTGGCCGCACTCGCCGATGAGGATCCTTTTCCCTTTCAGGCGGTGCGTCTCGGCGATCTCCTTCTGGATGATCCGCTCGGCGCACCAGTCGCTGTAAAAGAGGCCGTAGTTGATGCCGTCGTAGTAGCCGGTTCCGATGGTCCAGCGGTGGGCCTCCCCCGCGGCGTGGAAGGCCAGGGCGATGCCCTTGAGGGTGTCGGCCTCCAGGAGGTAGTCGCTGACGGCGGGGAAGAAGACGAACTCCCGCCCTTCCTGGTCCACCGGGAAGGGCACCTCCACCCCCTTCTCGTCCCGGATGTCCTCGGTGAGGAACTCCAGGGTGTCCAGGAGGGCCGGCACGGGAATGGCGGAGGTGTTCCCCGTCTTCCCCTCCAGCTGCTCCCGGGTGGCCACCACCAGGGCCTTGGGGGCGATGTCCATCTCCGAGAGGATGTAGCGGCTCAAGTGGGTCAGCAGGCCGTGGTCGATCCCCATGGGGCACTCGAAGGAACAGCGGCGGCAGCCGGTGCAGTGGTAGACCGACTCGGCCAGCTCCCGGATCCGCTCCTCCGTCAGGTACACCGTCCCGGCCAGTTTGCTCTGGAGGACGCCCCGAAAGGTGAAGTGGCGCCGGTAGATCTCCAGGAGCAGGTTGGAGCGGTAGCACGGGACGTCCTTGGGGTCTTTCGTCGCCAGGTAGATCTGGCAGGCGCTCGCGCAGTTGGCGCATTTGGCTCCCACCCGGGCGTAGGTGTCCACCAGGTGGGCGTAGTGGGTGTGCTCCAGGACCGCCGCGAAGATTTCCAGGAAGCGCCGCACCCGGTCGCCGGGGTAGAGCCGCTCCACGTAGTAGCTGAGCCCCAGAACCTGGTGGGGTAACAGCTTCGGGTGCGCCTGGGCGGCCGCCGCCGCCGTCGCCCCCACCAGGGGCCCTTGCCTCCCTTCTCCTTGCGCGGTGTTCGCTTCGGCCATCCGGCCACCCCCTTTCACCTTTCCCTGCGCGCCTCTCCCGAAGGACACGGGGAATCCGGAGCGGACTGAGGTCCGTACCGCCGGAAGTAGGCGCACGCCTCGCACCGGTCCACCCGCCTCACGGTGAGGGGGACGAGACCGTGCAGTTCCCAGCAGTTCATCGTCGCGGAACGCTTCACCAGGCATTCGCCGCACCGGGAGAGCCGGGGGCTCCCGTACCGGCAGTCCTGGGCGTCGTGGAAGGCCCAGCAGAGAGGCCGCCCAGCCCCTTCCAGGTCCAACAGGGCCGGCTCCATGCCGCTCTCCGCCATGAAGGCCCGGAGGTCTTCCGTCCGGATACGGTACTGGCCGCCGGCGGTCCGGTAGGCCTTGAGCCGCCCGCCCTTGATCCAGTTGAGGATCGTTTCCGGGGTGACGAAGCAGACCCGGGCGGCCTGGCCGCTGGTGAAGGCCCGGGCTTGGCTCGGGTTCCGCCGGATTCTGGCCATTTCCATCCTTTCGGCGAAGGCCTCCTTCGCCCCCTTCCCTTCCAAAAGGGAAAGTGCATCCCCCGTGCCAAGTAAGCGCTCACATACAGCCCCCCCGCTCCAGGCCCCCCCCAAGTGGGGCCAGCGGCTTCTTTTGGAAAGGGTTCTTTCTCGCCCCTCCGTTTCGGCCCATGGGGGGAGCCCGCAGGCGCCCCCGGGGCAAATGGCGCTCTCCGCGACAGTTCTCTGAAGCAGTGTTGCATTTCACGCCAGGGCGCATCATGCTGACCTGGGGCGGCACCCGCCAGGCCGCCCGGGAGGCCCCGATGAACGACCGTCTCGACGTGCGGTACTTTCCCCTCTTGCTCGACGTGGTGGACCAGGGGGTCTTCACGGTGGACCCGGAGGGGCGGATTTCCTCCTTCAACCGTGCGGCGGAACGCATCACCGGGTACACCGCCTCCGAGCTCATCGGAAAGTCCTGCTCGGCGGTTTTCCGCACCGACCTTTGCCACACCGTCTGCCCCCTCCGCCGGAGCATCGCCAAGCGGGAGCGGATCGAGAACCGGCAGGTCCGGATCCACACCAAGGACGGCCGCCGCATCCCCATCTCCATCAGCACCGCCCCCCTGCAGACGGAGGAGGGGCGCCTCCTGGGCGGCGTGGAGGTCTTCAAGGACCTCTCGCTGGTGGCGGACCTCCAGCGGAAGCTCGACGGGCAGTACCGTTTCGAGGACATCGTCAGCCGGAACCCCGCCATGCACCGGATCTTCGCCATCCTGCCCATGGTGGCGGAGAGCGCCAGCACCATCCTCGTGACGGGGGAGAGCGGCACGGGGAAAGAGCTCCTGGCCCGGGCCATCCACGCCCACGGCCCCCGGAAGAAGAAACCCTTCGTCGCCCTCAACTGCGCCGCCCTCCCCGAAACCCTTCTGGAATCGGAGCTCTTCGGCTACCGGAGGGGGGCCTTCACCGACGCGCGACGGGACCGGCTCGGCCGGGTGGCCCAGGCCGAAGGCGGCACCCTCTTCCTCGACGAGGTGGGCGACCTGCCTCTGCCGCTCCAGGTGAAGCTCCTCCGGTTCCTCCAGGAGAGGAGCTACGAGCCCTTGGGCTCCAACACGCCGGTGCGGGCCGACGTCCGGGTCATCACCGCCACGCACCAAGACCTCTCGGAAATGGTCCGGAGGGGGGCCTTCCGGCAGGATCTCTTCTTCCGGCTGAACGTCCTGCAGATCCACCTGCCGCCTTTGAGGGAGCGCCCGGAGGACATCCCCCTCCTGTGCCGCCACTTCATCCAGCGTTTCCGGGAGGCCACCGGCAAGGCCATCGAGAGCCTCTCCCCGGAGGCCATGGCCCTCCTCCTCAAACATCCCTTTCCGGGGAACATCCGCGAGCTGGAGAACATCATCGAGCGGGCCTTCATCCTCTGCCCGGGCCGGGAGATCGGCCCCGACTGCCTCCCCTTCGAGGTGACCGGGGGGGGCGGTCCGAGCCGGACCCCTGTCGAGCGGGCGGGAAACCTGGAGATCCTGGAGGCGGAGGCCATCCGGGCGGCCCTGTTGCGCCACGGGGGGAACCGCAGCCGGGCGGCGAGGGAGTTGGGGATTCACCGCACCACCCTGCTTCGGAAGCTGAAGACCTTGCGCCTGGAAGAGGGCCCTTGACCCGAGGGGGGCCGGGCCCTAGTCTTCGGAAAGGAGGCACGCCATGCCCCAGATTCCGGTGGAGCGGCTCGCCGAGGAGATGTTCGAGATGGTCAAGGAGACCATGGGGAAGAAGAACCTCAAGGCCGGCGACCTGACCAAGGCCATGATCGCCAAGTACGGCGAGGGGGTCGTCACCAAGGACGACTGCAAGGCCGCCATCCGCATCCTCATGGATTCGGGCCGTTGCGTGTACAGCTACTTCGGCGGCTCGTACATCACCCTGCCCCACAAGGAGGGGGCGGCCAACGACTGACACCTCCCGGCCGGCGGCTTCGTTGGACGGGGAGGCTTCCCTGCCGCGGCTCGCCGTGGCGGGCCTGGGCGGCGATTCGGGAAAGACCCTCCTTTCCCTTGCCCTCCTCCTGCGGGCCCGGGAGGAGGGGCTTCCCGTGGCCGCCTTCAAGAAGGGGCCCGACTACATCGACGCCGCGTGGCTCGCCTGGGCTTCGGGGAAACCGGCCCGCAACCTGGACACCCACCTCATGGGCTTCGAAGGGGCTCTCGCCGCCTTTCGGACCCATGCCGCCGACGGCCTGTCGGTCATCGAGGGCAACCGGGGGCTGTACGACGGCCTCGACGCCAAAGGAAGCCACAGCACCGCCGCCCTGGCCAAAGTCCTGAAGGCCCCGGTGGTACTCGTAGTGAGCACCGCCAAGGTCACGCGGACGGTGGCGGCCCTGGTCCTGGGGTGCCGGGCCCTGGACGGCGACGTCCCCTTCGCCGGGGTGGTCCTCAACCAGGTGGCCACCTCCCGCCAGGAACGCCTGGTCCGCCGGGCGGTGGAGGACGAGACCGGGCTCCCGGTCCTGGGGGCCATTCCCCGCCTGCCCTCCTCCTCGGTGCTCCCCGGCCGCCACCTGGGGCTCGTGACGCCGGAGGAGCACCCGGCCATCGGGGAGGTGGAGCGGACCCTCCGGAAGGAGGTGTGGCCCTCCCTGGACTTCGGCGCCCTCCGAAAGGCGGCGGCCCAGGCCCCCCCGCTCCCCGCCCCCCCGGCGCCGGTCTCCACGCCTTCCGGCGGCGCCGGCCTCCGCGTCGGCGTGGTCCGGGACTCGGCCTTCACCTTCTACTACCCTGAAAACCTGGAGGCCCTGGAGGCGGCGGGGGCGTCCCTCGCCTTCCTGAGCCCCCTCGGCGGGGAGCGCTTCCCCGGAGACCTGGACGCCCTCTACATCGGCGGAGGCTTCCCCGAGACCCACGCCGCGCGCCTGGAGGGGGCCCGGGAGTGGTTCGGCGGACTGAAGGCCGCCGTGGAGGGGAACCTCCCCGTCTACGCCGAGTGCGGCGGCCTCATGGTGCTTTGCCGGGCCCTCCGCTGGCAGGGCAAGCGCCACCTCCTGGCGGGAATCCTCCCCGCGGAGGTGGAGGTCTTCCCCTCCCCCCAGGGCCACGGCTACGGCGAGATCGAGGTGGACCGGGAGAACGCCTTCTACCCCCTGGGCCAGCGCCTCAAAGGCCACGAGTTCCACTACTCCCGCGTGGTGGAGGGAACCCCCGAGACCGCCGCCGCCGTCGTCCGCGGCTCCGGGGCCTTGAACCGCCGGGACGGGCTCGTCTACAAGGGGGTCTGGGCCTCGTACCTCCACCTGCACGCCGCCGCCACCCCGGAGTGGACCAATTCGTTACTCTCTGCGGCGCGGAAATTCGCCCGCCTCCGAAAGGAAGGCTCCACCGTGCTTTAGCGGGAGAGGGGTTTCCGAGATGCGGCATTTGGCCCACGGCCTCCCTTTCGGCCCGTTCAAGGGGGCCTTCGCCGTGGGGAGTCCCTATGATGCCCGAGGGGCCCGTGTACCGTCCGCGGGGGCCCCGGGGCCGGAACCTGGGGGGATCGTTCCCGAAGGTCCGACCTTCCGATGGACAGGAGTGGCGTGTGGACTTGAGAGGAGGCGTTCGATGAGCAAACTCGTACCCCCGCATGGAAGCAAGGAACTGAAGTGCCTGCTGCTGGAAGGGAAGGCCCTGGAGGAGGAGAAGAAAAAGGCCCAGGGGCTCAAGAAGGTCCCCCTCACCAGCCGGGAAACCGGTGACCTGATCATGATGGGCATCGGCGGCTTCACCCCCCTGGACGGCTTCATGGGCCACGACGACTGGAAGGGCGTCTGCGACGAGATGAAGATGCCCTCCAAGAACGGCCTCTTCTGGCCCATCCCCATCACCCTCTCCGCCGAGAAGGCCCTGGCCGACTCCATCGCCCTCGGCGAGGAGGTGGCGCTGTGGGACAGCGAGACGGGCACCCTCATGGCCACCATGAAGGTGACGGAGAAGTACACCATCGACAAGGCCCACGAGTGCCAGCAGGTTTTCCGCACCACCGACACGGCCCACCCCGGCGTGCAGATGGTCATGGCTCAGGCCGACGTGAACCTGGCCGGGCCGGTGAAGGTCCTCTCCGAGTCCTACTTCCCCGAGCAGTTCAAGGGCCTCTACCAGCGCCCCGCCGAGGCCCGGAAGATGTTCGAGGAGCGCGGCTGGACCACCGTGGCCGCCCTCCAGCTGCGGAACCCCATGCACAACTCCCACGCCTACCTGGCCTGGATCGCCATCGAGGTCTGCGACGGCGTGTACATCCACCAGCTGGTGGGCAAGCTGAAGCCCGGCGACATCCCGGCCGACGTGCGCGTCAAGGCCATCGACGCCCTCATCAACAAGTACTTCCGCAAGGAGCGGGTGATCCAGGCCGGCTACCCCCTCGACATGCGGTACGCCGGCCCGCGGGAGGCCCTCCTCCACGCCGTCTTCCGCCAGAACTACGGCTGCTCGCACCTCATCGTGGGCCGCGACCACGCCGGCGTGGGGGACTACTACGGCCCCTTCGACGCGCAGAAGATCTTCCACGAGATCCCCGCCGACGCGCTGGTCTTGAAGCCCCTGCCGCTGGACTGGACCTTCTACTGCTACGAGTGCGGCGGCATGGCCTCCATGAAGACCTGCCCCCACGAGAGCAAGGCGGTCATCGACGACAACGGCAACTACCAGGGCGGCGCGCGGCTGCTCCTCTCGGGCACGCTCCTGCGCAAGCTCATGAGCGAGGGCAAGCCCGTCCCCAAGGAATTCTCGAAGCCCGAGGTCATCGCCATCCTCAAGGAGTACTACGACAACCTCGAGGAGAAGGTGGAGGTCAAGCTGCACGGAGCCGCCACCGGCGACGCCGCCCACAAGAAGTGAGCGCGGCCATGCGGCGCGGAGAAAAGGCGGGGCTCCGGCCCCGCCTTTTTTCGCGGCAACTTTTCCGGACGGCTTTGCGTAGAGAGGGGGTGTCGGAGAGAGAAGGGACCATGGACAAAACCAGCACGGTGCTTTCGGCGGCGATCCTGGTGTTGGCTTCGGCCCTCTCCTGCGGCGGGGACAACCGCGCGGAGGAGAAGAAGGCCAAGGAAAAGGCGGCGGTCCCCGTGGAGGTGACCACGCCGGCCCTCGCCCCCATGGAGTCCACCCTCAACCTGACGGCCACGGTCTTTTCCGAAGACCAGGTACCGGTCTACGCGGAGGCCACGGGCATCGTGGAAGGCACCCCCCTGGAGGAGGGCACGCCCGTCTCCCGGGGACAGGTCCTCTGCCGGCTCAAGCGGGAGGAGCTGGAGCTGGCCCTGAAGATGGCCCAGAGCACGCTGGACAAGGCCCAGGCGGACTTCAACCGGACGGAGCGGCTCTATGCGGACCGCCTGGTGAGCGCCGACACCTTCGACCAGGTTCGTTACGCCCTCGACCAGGCGCGCATCGCCCGGGACCAGGCCCGCCTGAACCTCGACAAGGCCACCGTGACGGCGCCCATCGCCGGCGTGGTGGCCCAGCGCCTCATCCGCCGGGGGGACCTGGTGAAGCCCCAGCAGCAGCTCTTCACCCTGGTGGACCTGAACTCCTTGAAGGCCAACCTCTACGTCCCGGAGAAGAGCGTCTCCTCGGTGAAGGTGGGCGCGACGGTCCGGGTGCGCTCCGACGCGTTCCCCGGTCAAACCCTGGCGGGGCGCGTGGAGCGGGTGGCCCCGGTGGCGGACCCCGCCACGGGGACCTTCAAGGTGACGGTGGCCTTGGAGGGGGCCGAGACGCCCCTCAAGCCGGGCATGTTCGTCTCCGCCAGCATCGTGCTGGAGACCCATCCCAGGGCCTTGGTGATCCCCAAGAAGTGCCTGGTCTACGACGGGGAAAACCCCATGGTCTTCGTCGTCCAGAAGGACCGGGCCCGCAAGGTCGCCGTACGGCCCGGCCTCTCCGACGCCCTGAACGTGGAGATCGTGGAGGGGCTCACCTCCAAAGACCTCGTGGTGACGGTGGGACAGACGGGGCTCAAGGAGGACAGCGAGGTTCAGGTGCTGAAGCCCGGCGGCGGAGGGATGTCGGTGGCCTTGGGCGGCTGAGCCCCCGGCCGGCGTGGGTTCCCGCCGGCCTTCCCCAACGGAAAACGAAGCGCCCCCCGGGGGCGGGAAGGGGTCGTCCATGGAGGAGAGGACCGTTCGAAGCGGGAGGAGCACCCTCTACCGTCTGGCCGTGGACCGGCCGGTGACGCTCACCATGATTCTCCTGGGGGTGGTGGTCTTCGGCCTGGTCTCCCTCACCCGGATCCCCCTCTCCCTCATGCCGGAGCTGACCTTCCCCACCATCACCGTGCGGACCACGTACGAGGGGGCGGCGCCGGAGGAGGTGGAGAACAACGTCTCCATCCCCCTGGAGGAGGCCCTGGGGGTGGTGACGCACCTGAGGCGCATCCAGTCCATCTCCAAGACCGACGAGTCGGTGATCCTGCTGGAGTTCGACTGGAACACCGACATGAACCTGGCCACCCAGGAGGTCTCGGAGAAGCTGGAGCGGGTTCTCCTCCCCGACGAGGCCAAGAAACCCCTGATCCTCCGGTACGACCCCACCCAGGACCCCGTCCTCCGCCTGAGCCTGTACGGGCCGGGAGACCTCATGGCGCTGAGGACCTTCGCCGACCAGGACCTCAAGCGGGAGCTGGAGAAGCTCCCGGGCGTGGCGGCGGTGAAGGTGAGGGGGGGGCTGGAGGAAGAGGTCCGCGTCCTCTTCGACGAGAAGGCGCTGGCTCTGGCCCGACTGGACATCGAAGGCCTCAACCGGGCCCTGGCCGCCCAGAACATCAACCTGGCCGGCGGCAAGCTGAAGGAGGGCTCCACCGAGTACATCGTGCGGACGGTGAACCAGTTCCGCAACCTGGACGAGATCCGGGACGCCGTCGTGGGGACGAGGGACGGCATCCCCATCCGGGTGAAGGACATCGGCCGGGTGGAGCGCTCCTTCAAGGACCGGGACGTGATCACCCGCGTCAACGACCAAGAAAGCGTGGAGGTGGAGATCTACAAGGAGGCGGACGCCAACGTGGTGGTCCTCTCCCGCACGGTGCGGGAACGACTCTTCGGCCCCGGAGGCCGAGGCGGGCCCGCCCCCCAGGGGGCGGGAGAGCCGGGGAAGAAGGCCGGCGGGCCGCCCTCCGGCGCCACCCCTCCCCTGGCCCAGACCCTCCCCAAGGGGGTTTCCCTGCGCCTCCTTTCGGACCAGGCGGAGTTCATTTCCCAGGCCATCGGGAACCTCAAGGGCGCCGCCGTGGGCGGGGGGCTCCTCGCCATCCTGGTTCTGTATTTCTTCCTGAAGCGCTTCCCGCCTACCTTCCTGGTGGCCCTCTCCATCCCCTTCTCGGTGGTGGCCACCTTCGCCGCCATGTACCTCTCCGGGGTGACCCTCAACATCATGTCCCTGGGGGGGTTGGCCCTGGGGGTGGGCATGCTGGTGGACAACGCCATCGTGGTCCTGGAGTCCATCTCGAGGTGCCGGGAAGAGGGGGACGCTGCGAGGGAGGCGGCCCTGAGGGGCGCCCGGGAAGTGGGGATGGCCGTCACCGCCTCCACCCTCACGACGGTGGCGGTGTTTTTCCCCATCGTGTTCGTGGAGGGCATCGCCGGGCAGGTCTTTCGGGACCTCTCCCTTACGGTGGTCTTCTCCCTCCTCGCCTCCCTCGTGCTGTCCCTCTTCTACATCCCCATGCTCTCCGCCCGGGAAGGCCGCGGGCGCGGGGCCGCGTCCGCAGGACCTCCCCTGTGGAGGGAGATCTTCCTCCCCCGCCACCTGGAGGGGGCACTGGTTCGCCTCCGGGAAGCCCGGGGGTTCCGGAAGGTTCTGCGGCTCATGGAGTTCCCGCTGTTCCTCGCTCTGGGGGAGCCCCTTTTCCCCGCGGAGGCGAAGGGGCCAGAGGTTGCGGAGGCTTGGGCGGGCGCGGGGGGGCGCCGTTTCCTCGGGGCGCTGGGGAGGCCGCTCTCCTCTCTGCTCCGCCTGGTTTCGGCCCTTCTGGCGGTGGCCGCCGCTTCGGCGGGGTACCTTCTCCGGGTCCTTTTCGCCGCCGCCGAGACGGCCCTTCTGTGGTTCCTCGGCCTGCTGGGCGCCGGCACGGCCCGGCTCCTGGCCGGTCCCCTCCGGGCCTTCGACGGGGGCTTTTCCCGGCTCCTCGCCACCTACGAGCGGGTTTTGGGGGGAGTTCTCTGGCGGCCGGGGCGTCTCCTGTCTGCGGTGGGCCTCGCCTTTCTCTTCCTCCTCGCCGGGCTTTTCCTTCTGGACACCGAGCTGGTGCCCCGCCTCCACAACCGGACGCTGCTTCTGGAAGCGGCCTTGCCGGTGGGAACCCCCCTGGAAGCCACCGACGGAGTCCTGCGGGAGACCGCCCGCCGCATTCTGGCCCTCCCCGAGGTGGAGGAGGTGGCGACGCGGACCGGGGTGGCCCGGGACGACCTCACCACCACCGAAGGGGGAGAGCACACGGCGGTGATGACTGTGGTCCTCGCCCCGGGCGGGCGGCTCCGTTCGGTGGAGGAGCGGGCGGTGGCGGGCATCCGGGAGGTGGTGGAATCGGTGCCCGACCTCACGGCCCAGGTGCGTTTTCCCTCCCTCTTCTCCACTCGAACGCCGGTGGAGGTGGAGGTGGCCTCCAACGACCTGGAGCGGCTGAAGGCCCTCTCCTCGGAGGCCCTCTCGGCCCTGTCGGGGGTCAGAGGGCTCAAGGACCTCAAGAGCAGCCTGGCCCAGGGCAATCCGGAGATCCAAATCACCTACGACCGCCCCCGCCTGGCGCAGTACGGCCTGGACGTGGCGGCGGTGGCCTCGCTGGTTCGGACGAAGGTGCTGGGCCAGGTCCAGAGCCGCTTCGACAAGGGGCGGGAGAAGGTGGACATCCGGGTCCAGGTCCGGCCGGAGGACCGGAGCTCCCTCTCCCAGCTCCGGGACCTGGTGGTCAACCCCGGGGCGGCGTCTCCCGTGCCCCTCTCGGCGGTGGCGGACCTTCGGACGGGGATGGGGCCCTCCGAGATCCGGCGGGTGGACCAGCACCGGGTGGCCCTGATCCAGGCCAACCTCCAGGGAGTGGGGCTCAAGAGGGCGGCGAAGGAGATCGAGCGCGCCCTGGCAGGGCTCCCCTGGAAGCCTGAGGAGGGCTACCGGGTGGCCGGACAGAAGGACGAGTTGGACCGCTCCCAGAGGTCTCTCTACCTGGCCCTCTTCCTCTCGGTATTCCTCGTCTACCTCGTCATGGCCAGCCAGTTCGAGTCCCTCCTCCACCCCTTCCTCATCCTCTTCACCATCCCCCTGGCCCTGGTGGGGGTGGTCCTGGTGCTCCTGCTCCTGGGCATGTCCCTGTCGGTTCTGGTCTTCATCGGCGTGATCATGCTGGCGGGGATCGTCGTGAACAACGCCATCGTGTGGGTGGACTACGCCAACCAGCTCCGGGCGAGGGGGCTTCCCCTCCCGGAGGCGGTGGTCCGGGCGGGACTGGTGCGGATCCGGCCCATTCTCATGACGACCCTCACCACCCTTTTCGGCCTCCTGCCGCTGGCCCTGGGGCTGGGGGCCGGCGCCGAGCTGCAGCAGCCCATGGCGGTCACCGTCATGGCGGGTCTTTCCGTCTCCACGCTCCTGACGCTGGTGGTGATCCCCACCCTGTACGTATTGGTGGAGCGGCGGCGGGGGGGCTCCGCAGAAGGAGGTTCGAGGTGAGGGAAGCGTTGCTTCCGGCCTTCTCCCTGCGCCGGCCCGTCACCACGCTCATGCTTTTCCTCTCTTTCCTGGTTCTGGGGGGGGCGGCGCTGGGGCGCATCCCCCTCCAGCTCCTCCCCGACGGCTTCAACCCTCCCTTCATGTGGATCTGGATCCCCTACCCCAACTCCAGCCCCACCGAGGTGGAGGACAAGATCACCCGCCCCCTGGAGGAGTCCTTGCGGACCCTCAAGAACCTGGACGGCATCTGGAGCACCAGCCGGAACGACGCCGCCGTCGTGCGGATGCGCTTCGACTCCAACACCGACATGGGACTCGCCTACGCCGAGGCGCGGGACCGGGTGGAGCGGGTGAAGCCCACCCTCCCGGAGGACGTGCGGGAGGTCTACCTCCAGCGGGCCAACCCCAACGACGAGGCGGTGTACGTGCTGGGCGTCCAGTTCGAAGGGGCGGTGGACGACCCCTACCACCTCCTCAAGGACGGTTTGGGCCAGCGGCTTCTCCGCCTCCCCGGCGTGGCCAAGGTGGACGTGGGCGGCGCCGACGAGAAGGTCGTCCAGGTGGAGCTTCTGATGGACCGGATCAAGGCCCACCGGGTGAACCTCTACGACCTCACCCGGCGCCTGCGGCGGGACAACTTCACCCTGGCCTCCGGGCGGGTGGACGAGGCGGGGAAGCGGTACCTGGTCCGGTCCCTGGCCCGCTACCCTTCCCTGGAGGCCATCGGAGACCTGCCCGTCCGGAACGACGGATTGAAAATCTCCGACATCGCCCGCGTCACCTACGGCGTTCCGGAGGTGACCCGGTACTTCCGCATCGACGGGCGGCCCTCCTATGTGTTGGAAGTCTTCAAGGACAGCGCCAGCAACACGGTGGAGGTCTGCCGGAGGATCGACGCCGAGGTGAAGGAGCTGGCCCGGCGCTACGGCGGCGTTCGATTCATCCCCTTCGACAACGACGCGCAGTACATCGAGGAATCGTTGAGCCTCCTGTTGCAGAACGGTCTGCTGGGAGGCCTCTTCGCCGGTCTACTTCTCTTTTTCTTCCTCCGCCGCGTCAAGATCACCCTCCTCATCACCCTCGCCATCCCGGCGGCCCTCCTCATCACCGTGGTGGTCATGAACTTCGCCGGCCAGAGCCTGAACATCATCTCCATGATGGGCCTCATGCTCTCCGTGGGCATGCTGGTGGACAACTCGGTGGTGGTGGTGGAGAACACCAACCGGCTGCAGCAGGAAGAGGGGCTGGAACCCCGGGCGGCGGCCCTCCAAGGCGCCTCCGAGGTCAGCCTCGCCATCCTCATGTCCACTCTGACCACCATGGTGGTTTTCCTCCCTTCGGTCCTCCTCACCCGGGACGGCATGATGCGGTTCTTCATGGGCCAGTTGGCCATCCCCCTCTGCGTCTCCCTGGCGGCCTCCCTCCTCGTGGGGCTCCTCTTCATCCCCCTGTGGGCCTCCATGGTCCTCCGCGACCGGAGGCCCCCGGGAAGAATCCACCGCCTTTTCGACGGCCTCTACGAGCGCTCCCTGGGGGCCCTGGGGCGGCTGTACCTCGACCTGCTGGAACGGGTCCTCACGCGCCGGGCCCTCTCCTTGACTCTCCTGGTCCTCCTCTTCGCCCTCACCGTGGCCGTCCCCTTCCGAAAGGTCCACATGACGGAGGAGGACCACGGCAACGGCCGCACCATCTGGGTCGGCTTCACCTTCCCCGGCTCCTTTACCCTGGAGGAGGCCGACGCCTTCATGCGCAAGGTGGAGGCCAAAGTGGAGTCGGTCCGCGACCGATACGACGTGAAGCACTACCGGATCTGGGTCTCCAGGACCCGGGGGAACCTTCGGGTCCTCCTCAAGGACATGAAGGAGAGCGACCTGGAGGTCCCTTGGGTGGCCGAGCACCTGGTCAAGGAGCTCCCCACCCAGCCGGGGGTCACCCAGTTCACCAACTGGTCCCAGAGCCTCTCCACGGGCGAGGCGGACATGCGGGTCTACCTGCTGGGGGACGACACGGCGGCCCTCCTCGCCACTTCGGAGGAGGTGGTGCGCCGGTTCCGGGGGATCCCCGGCGTGGTGGCGGTGGAGACGGACCTCAGCGAGGGGAACGACGAGGTTCGCTTGGAGCTGGACCGCGAGGCCCTGGAGCGGTACGGCGTTTCCCCGGAGGTCCTCACCAGCACCGTGGCCTACGCCGTCCGGGGCTACCCCCTCCCCCGCCACCGGATGGGAGACCGGGACGTGGAGGTCCGGATCCAGGTCCAGAAGGCCGACCGGGAAAACGTGGACCAGATCCGGGACCTCGCCATCCCGTCGGCCTCCGGCGGGACCGTCCCCCTGGGGTCGGTGGCCTCCTTCCGGGTCCGGAAAGCCCTCAACGAAATCACCCGGTTCAACGGCCGGACGGCCCTGGCCCTCAAGATCAGCACCACCCTCAAGGACAAGAAGGAACTGGAGAACCGGGTGCGCGCCGTCATGGACCAGATGGAACTTCCGCCGGGAATGCGCCTCTCCACCGAAAACCTGCTGGGGAGGGGCGGGAGCCCGGGGCAGGACTTCGCCGCGGGGCTCGCCCTCTCGGTCTGCTTCGTCTTCCTCCTCATGGGGGTCCTCTTCGAGTCCTTCCTCCTTCCCTTCGTGGTGATCACCTCCATCCCCCTGGCCTTCGCCGGTTCGTGGTGGCTCCTCTACGCCATGGGGTCGGAGATGAACATCATGGCCGTCATCGGCACCATCCTCCTGGCGGGCGTGGTGGTCAACAACGCCATCGTCCTCATCGACCGGGTGAACCAGCTCCGGCTCCTGGGCCGGAGCCGCGAGGACGCCTTGAAGGAAGCCGCCCGGCAGCGCTTCCGGCCCATCCTCATGACGGCCTTGACCACCATCCTGGGTCTCCTGCCCATGGCCTTCGGCAAGGCGGCCTTCGTGGGGATCCCTTACGCCCCCATGGGCCAGACCTTCGTGGGAGGGCTCACCGCCGGGACCATCCTCACCCTCCTCGTGGTCCCCCTCTTCTACACGATCTTCGACGACGCCCGAGGCGCGCTGGCCCGCCGGGCCTCCCGGGTGGCCTCCGAGTGGGGACCGGCGAGGCTCCTGGGCCGGAGCGCCGGGGAGGGGCCTTGACAGGCGGAGCGCGCCCTGCCTACCCTGGCCCCAAAACGGGGCGGGAGGATGGGGAAAGGGAGGAAGGGTCGTGTGCGCCAAACACCGGAGTGCCAAAGTACCCCTGAAGAGCCCTTCCGCCGGGGACACCCTTCTGCGCGCCGCGGCGGATTTCATGGCGGACGGTCTTCTCCTGCTGGACGCGTCGGGGAAGGTTCTCTTCGCCAACGCCGCCCTGGAGCGGTTGACGGGAGTCTCCCGCAGCACCCTGGAAGGGCGTCTCCTGAGCGACCTGGCCTCGGGAGGCCCCCCCGAGTCCCTCTTCGCCTACCTCCTCTCCCACTGGGAGGACGAGGGGGATGGGGAGAATCCCGCCGCACACCTCCTTCCCGGGGGGGGCACGGCCCACCTCAGCGTGACCCTGAGGCGGACGACGGAAAACGGTGGCCTCCGCGTGGCGGTGGTGCGGGACGCCGCCCGGGCTCGGCGCGCCGAAGAGCAGGCCCTGTACGACGCCTTCCACGACCCCCTCACGGGCCTCCCCAACCGGGCCCTCTTCCTGGACCGGGCGGGACAGTGCCTGGCCCGGTCCCGCCGCAGCGAGGAGGTCCGCTTTGCCCTCCTGGTCATGGACCTGGACCGCTTCAAGGTGGTGAACGACAGCCTGGGCCACGCGGCGGGCGACCGGATCCTGGTGGAGACGGGGCGCCGGATCCAGGAGAGCCTTCGGCCCGCCGACACGGTGGCCCGGCTGGGGGGCGACGAATTCGGCCTCCTCATCGAGGACGTGCGGGACACGAGGGACGCCCTGGCCCTTTCCGAGAGGCTCCAGAAGCTCCTCCTCCCCCCCTTCACCGTGGAGGGTCAGGAGGTCTTCGCCACCGCCAGCATCGGGGTCGTGCTGGGCTCCCCCGCCTACGAGAAGCCCGAGGACCTCCTCCGGGACGCCGACACGGCCCTTTACCGGGCCAAGGGGCTGGGCAAGGCCCGGTCGGTGGTCTTCGACCCCTCCATGCACCAGACCGCCGTGGCCCTCTTCCGGATGGAGACCGACCTCAGGCGGGCCGTGGAGAAGGAGGAGTTCCGGGTCTTCTACCAGCCCATCGTGTCCCTGAAGACCGGAAAAACCGCCGGCTTCGAGGCCCTGGTGCGGTGGCAACACCCCCGGCGGGGGCTCGTGTGGCCGGCGGAGTTCATCGGCCTCGCCGAGGAGACGGGGCTCATCGTCCCCATCGGCCTTTTCGTCCTGAGGGAGTCCATCCGCCAGCTCCGGGCGTGGCAGAGCCGCCACCCGCGCACGCCGCCCCTGGTGATGAGCGTCAACCTGTCGGGGATCCAGTTTTTGAGGCCCGAACTCATCACCCAGCTGGACCTGGCCCTTCGCGAATACGGCGTGGAAGGCAGCACGCTGAAGCTCGAGCTCACCGAGAGCGTCATCATGGAGCACGCCGAGTACGCCAAGGATATGATGGCCCAGATGAAGGCCCAGCAGATCACCCTCTGCATCGACGACTTCGGGACGGGGTACTCCTCCATGAGCTACCTGAGGCGGTATCCCATCGACACGGTGAAGATCGACAAGTCCTTCATCTCCAAGATGGACACCGACGCCGAGAGTCTGGAGATCGTGCGCACCGTGGTGACCATGGCCCACAACCTCGGCAAGGAGGTCATCGCCGAGGGGGTGGAAACGCGGGAACAGCTCGCCAAGATCAAGTCCCTGAAGGTGGAGTACGCCCAGGGCTTCTTCTTCTCCAAGGCCGTGGACCGGGAGGCGGCGGACTCCCTCGTCACCTGGCGATGGTTCTGGTGAAGAGGCCCGCCGGGAGTCTCCCCGGCGGGCCCTGGCGAATCTCGAAACGGTCGTATACTGTCCCCCGGAGCCGGAGACCCCCCATGGCCTACCCCCTGCGATGCGTCCACTGCGGTGAAGAGTACGACGCGCAGAAGGCGGCCGTCTGCACCTGCGTGGGGACCACCCGGACCTTCCGGTGCCCCCACTGCGGCAAGTGCTTCTGCCAGGCCCCCAAGGCCTACCGCGACGCCTTCTGGAAGAACGCCCCCGAAAGCCTCTGGCGGCTCCGGGTGGCCAAAGCCCCCGCCCCTGCGACGGAAACCCGCAAGACCCCGGGTCGCCCGCTGGTGTTGGTGGTGGAGGACGACCGGGAGGTACGGGCCTTCGCCCGGGCGGCTCTGGAATCGGCGGGGTTCTCGGTCCTGGAAGCGGGGGACGGGGAGGAGGGCCTCCGCCTCGCCGCCCGCCACAAACCCGAAGCCGTTCTCACCGACGCGCTGCTTCCCCGGCTGGACGGCCGCAAGCTCTGCGCCCGGCTCAAGGCCGACCCCGCCACCGCCTCCATCAAAGTGGCGGTGATGACCGGGGTGTACAAATCTTCCCGGTACGCCCAGGAGGCCAGGGCCCAGTTCGGAGCCGACGCCTACCTCGTCAAGCCGCTGGACCCCGAAAAACTCCAGGAAGTACTCCTCGCCCTCCTGCGTTAGACCGGCGGGCGTCCTTCCTCGCCCCCAGCTTTCGGGAGGCTGTCATGCGGGTCAAGGCCATGGCGGTGATGGAGCGGGGCGGCCCCCTCGTCCCGTACGCCTACGAAACGGCTCCCCTCGGGCCCCACGACGTCCTTCTGGAGGTCCGGGCCTGCGGAATCTGCCACAGCGACCTCCACATGGCCGACGACGACTGGGCCATCACCCGCTTCCCGCTGGTGCCCGGCCACGAGGTGGTGGGGGTGGTGCGGGAGCGGGGAAGGGAGGTGGCGCACCTCGCCGTCGGAGACCGGGTGGGGGTGGGCTGGCAGCGCTCTTCCTGCCTGACCTGCCCCGACTGCCTCTCGGGCCGGGAGAACCTCTGTTCCGAAAACCGGGGCCTCATCGTCGGGGGCCACGGCGGCTTCGCGAGCCACCTCGTGGCCGATTCCCGCTTCTGTTTTCCCCTCCCGCCGGGCATCCCCGACGAAGCGGCCGGGCCCTTGCTCTGCGGCGGGGTGACGGTCTATTCGGCCCTGCGCCACGCGGGGATGACCTCCGGCCAGGAGGTGGGGGTGGTGGGGCTGGGCGGACTGGGGCACCTGGCGGTGCAGTTCGCCGCCCGCCTCGGAAACCGCGTCACGGCCTTCACCACCAGCGAGGACAAAGCCTCCTTCGCCGCCCGCCTGGGGGCCCACCGGACGGTGGTGGTGCGGGAGGGGGAACGCCCCCGCGCCGAAAGGCCTCTGGACATCCTCCTGCAGACCGTCCCCCGGGACCCCGGCCTGGCCCACTTTCTCGACCTTCTCGGCTCCGACGGGACCCTCGCCTTCGTGGGCGTCCCCCTGGAGCCCATTCCCCTGCCGGTGTGGGCCCTCCTCTCCAAACGGCGCCGGATCATGGCCAGCCCCATCGGCGGGCGGGCCCTGGTGGCCGAGACGCTGGACGTGGCCGACCGTTTCGGCGTCCGTCCCGTGGTGGAGACCTACCCCCTCGCCGAGGCGCAGAAGGCCTTCGACCGCCTGCGGGAGAACCGCGTTCGCTACCGCGCCGTCCTCCTGCCTTAGTTCGAGGCCCCGTCCGGCCCTTGCCGGCGAGCCTCCGCTCGGGTACAGTGGGCGAGGCCGAGGGGGGCCCGGCATCGGAGGTAGGACCCGCCATGAAGAGCGCCGCCTGGGCCGTCCTCCTTCTTCCCCTCCTCGGCGCCCCCCTTTCTTCCCCCGCGCTGGACCCGGATCGGGCCCTCAACCAGTACGGCCTCGCCGTGTGGACCGCCGACCAGGGACTTCCCCAGAACTCCGTCTCCGCCCTTCTCCAGGACCGGGAGGGGTACCTCTGGATCGGAACCCAGGAGGGGTTGGCCCGCTTCGACGGCCAGACCTTCCTGGTCTTCGACAAGCGCCGGGAGCCCCTCTTTACCTCCGCCAGCGTCCTGAGCCTCTGGGAAGCCCGGGACGGAACCCTGTGGGTGGGGCTGGAGGCGGGGGGGATCCTCGGACGAAGGAACGGGCGCTTTTTCCGTCCCGGGGAAGGAGGCCCCCTGGTCGACGAGAGCGTCAACGCCCTGTGGGAGGACGCCGGCGGCACCCTGTGGATCGGCACCGCCGAAGGACACCTCTACACCTGCCGGAAGGACCGCGTCGCCCCCCGAAGCGTCCCGGGACTGGCGGGGACCTGTATTTACGCCCTGGCCGGCGACGGCGAAGGCTCCCTGTGGGCGGGGACCAACGAGGCGGTGGCCCGGCTTCGCGAGGAGGTCTGGGAGACGGTTCTCTCCAGCGACAAGGAGCCGGACTGGTTCTACGCCCTCCTCCCCGGAAAGGACGGCCTCTGGGTGGGCAGCTACCGGGGCCTTCACCGATGGGAGAAGGGCCGCTCCCGCCGCTGGGGGGAGGAGGCGGGCCTGCCCGGCCCCACCGTCAACGCCCTCCTACCCGAGGAAGGCTCCTCCACCCTGTGGCTGGGAACCTCCCGGGGCCTGGTCCGTTTCCGGAATGGGGCCTTCGAGCTTCTGGACGAACGGGAGGGCCTCCCCAACCCCCAGGTGGGAAGCCTCTGCCTGGACCGGGAGGGCGGGCTCTGGGCGGGCACCAAAGGGGGGCTCGCCCACCTCTACGACGCCGACGTGGTCACCGTGGGGAGGAGGCAGGGGCTTCGCTCCGAGGTGGTCCTGGCCGTGGCGGAGGACGCGGGGGGTGCCCTCTGGGTGGGAACGGAAAGCGGCGGCCTCGTTCGCCGGGAGGGGGGGCGTTCGGAGGCGGTGGGCCAGGAACTGGGGCTTGCGGACGCCACCGTGTCCACCCTGCACCCCGAACCCGGCGGGGCCCTCCTTTTCTTCGCGGACGGGCACGGCCTCTTCGAGTGGCGGGACGGAAAGGTCCGCCGTCTCCACCCGGAGGTAAAGGAGCTCCGCCACTACTCCGTTTCGGACCTGAAGAGGCTGAGGGACGGCCGCCTGGCCGTAGCCGCCTCCTCGGGGCTTTACCTCGAGGAGACGGGCGGCGGGCGCCTGAAACGCATCCGGCCCGACGACCGCTGGCCCAGCCCCATCCTCAACGCCCTGTGGGAGGCTCCCGACGGCACCCTCTGGGCCGGGGGGGATGGAGGGCTCCTGCTCTTCCGGGAGGGCCGCCTCCAAAAGGTCTACGGTAAGGCCGACGGCCTGCCGGACCTCCGGATCAACGGCCTCTTCGAGGGGGAGGAGGGGCGGCTCTGGGTCACCACCTCCGGCGGCCTGGCCCTCTTCGAGAACGGCCGTTTCCACCCCCTCACGGCCCGAGAAGGCCTTCCCAACGAGACCCTCTTCGCCGCCCTGGAGGACCGGCGGGGAAGCCTCTGGCTCTCCTCCAACGGGGGTCTCTTCCGAGCCCAGGCGGAGGAGGTGGCGGCCGCCTGCCGCGGGGAAAAGGGCGCCGTTTCCTTTCAAGTCTTCGGAAAGGCCGACGGCATGGCCAGCGGGGAGTGCAACGGCGGAACCCAGCCCCCCGGCTGGCGGGCCTCTTCCGGCCGTCTTCTCTTCGCCACCATGAAGGGGGTGGCGGTGGTGGAGCCCCGGCGGCTACGCCCGAACCTCGCGGCCCCTCCCGTGACGCTGGAGGGGGCGGCGGTGAACGGGCGGCCCGTTTCTCTCGAAGGGGGGCGCCTGGTCGTCCCCCCCGGCCGGCACCGCGTGGAAATCCGCTTCAGCGCCCTCACCTTCTCCGCCCCCGAGCGGGTTCGGTTCCGCTTCCGCATGGAACCCTTCGACGCCGACTGGAGCCCGCCGCAACCCTTCCGGACGGCCGTCTACACCGCCCTTCCGCCGGGCACCTACACCTTCCGCGTCACCGCCTGCAACAAGGACGGCGTCTGGAACGAGGCGGGGGCCTCCCTGGCGGTGGTTCAGAAGCCGCGAATTTACGAGCGAAGGTCGGTTCAGGGGCTGGCGCTCCTGCTCCTGCTCTTCGCGCTGGCCTCGGCCTGGCGGGTCCGGGAGAGGCGGGCGGAGGCCCGGGAGCGGGAGCTCACGCGCCTGGTGGAGCTGCGAACGGCCGCCCTCCACGACCTCAACGCCCGGCTGGAGCGGCAGGCGGCGGACCTGGAGGAGGCCAACCGGAGGCTCGCCTTCCTCTCCCGGCTGGACGAACTCACGGGCCTCTTCAACCGGCGGACCTTCGACGAGGCCCTGGAGAGCGAGTGGCGGCGGGCCCTGCGAACGAGGCAGCCCCTGGCCCTGCTCATGGCGGACATCGACCACTTCAAGGCCTTCAACGACGCCTACGGCCACCTGGAGGGGGACGCCTGCCTCTCCCGGGTGGCGGCGGCCCTCCGGGAGGGCGTGGGGCGCGCGGGGGATCTCGTGGCCCGGTACGGCGGCGAGGAGTTCGCCGTCATCCTTCCCGGCCTGGACCTGCCCGCCGCCCTCCAGGTGGCCGAGACCCTTCGGCGCCGGGTGGAGGCCCTGGCCATCCCCACCGCCGTCTCCGACGCCGCCCCCGTGGTCACCCTCAGCCTCGGCGCCGCCTCCGTCGTCCCGGACCGGGAGCACCTCCCCCGAGATCTCCTGGCCCGGGCCGACGCCGCCCTCTACGAGGCCAAGCGGAAGGGCCGGAACCGTGTGGAGGGGTCGGACGCAGAGGACCTTCAGGAGCGCTTCCCAGGGTAGGGACAGGCTTCGGAGAGGGGGCAGGACCCGCACCGCGGGGCCACGGGCCGGCAGACCTGCTGCCCGAAGGAGACCAAGAGCCCGTTGACGGGGATCCACCACCGCCGGGGCAGGATATTCCGGAGCTCCGCCTCCGTCTCCTCCGGGGTCCTCGTCTCCACCACCCCCCACCAGTTGCAGATCCGGTGGACGTGGGTGTCCACGCAGATCCCCGGCTTGCGGAAGCCCTCGGTGAGGACCAGGTTGGCGGTCTTGCGGCCCACCCCCGGCAGGGCCAGGAGGGCCTCCAGGTCGTCGGGGACCTTCCCCCCGTGGCGCTCCAGGAGGGCGCCGGCCAGGGCCTTCAGCGCCCGGGCCTTGGTCCGGTAGAAGCCCACCGGCCGGATGGCCTCCTCCAGGACCGCCAGGGGAAGGTCCCGGAGGGCCTCCGGGGTGGGGGCCAGGGGGGCGAGGCGCTGGGCGGCCTTCTCGGTGACGGCGTCCCGCGTCCGTAGGGACAGGATGGTGGCCACCAGGATGGAAAAGGGATCCCCCCCCTCCTCCCGGATGCGGCCCACCACCGGTTCCTCCCGCCCGTCCGCCCACCGCTCGAGAACCTCGAGGAACCGAACGAAGGCGTGCACCGGCAGGGGCGAGGCGGGCCTCGGCCACCGGATGGGTTTTCGCGCCGCCGCCTTCATGGTCTCTCCTCCGCTTCCGAGACAAAGCCCGGCGGGGAGGATAGCCGCCCCCGGGCTTTCGGGTCAAGCGAAAAAAAGGCCGGGGCCGAAGCCCCGGCGAACGAAGGGAGGATCCTTCCGCCGGAGGGCGGAAGAAGAGGAGGGGTCAGAGAGAAACGGCCGGCAGGCGGGAAAGGCTCTCGGCGATGGCCGCCTCGGGGTAGGTGTAGTCCTCCAGCGTCCCGTTGAGGTACGCCTCGTAAGCCGCCATGTCGAAGTGGCCGTGCCCCGAGAGGGAGAAGAGGATGGCGGCGGAGCGCCCCTCTTCCTTCAGCTCCCGGGCCTTTTTCACCACCGCCGCGATGGCGTGGGCCGATTCGGGGGCGGGGATGATGGCCTCGGTGTGGGCGAAGAGGACCGCCGCCTCGAAGATCTCGCTCTGGAGCACCGCCTCGGCCCCGATGAGGCCGTGGTTCAGAAGGGCGCTCACGAGGGGGGCGGCGCCGTGGTAGCGCAGCCCCCCGGCGTGGACCGCCGGCGGGACGAAGTCGTGGCCGAGGGTGTACATCTGCATGATGGGGGTGAGCTTGGCCGTGTCCCCGTAGTCGAAGGCGTAGCGGCCCTTGGTGAGGGTGGGGCAGGAGGCCGGCTCCGCGGCGATGGCCTCCACCTTCCGCCCCTCGATGCGGTCCTTCACGAAGGGCACCGCCAGGCCGCCGAAATTGGAGCCGCCGCCGTGGCAGCCGATCACGTAGTCGGGGTAGTCCCCCACCTTCTCCAGCTGCTTCTTCGCCTCCAGGCCGATGACGCTCTGGTGGAGGATCACGTGGTTCAGCACGCTCCCCAGCCCGTAGTTGGTGTCCGAGCGGGAGGCGGCCTCCTCCACCGCCTCGCTGATGGCGATGCCGAGGCTCCCGGGGGAGTCGGGGTTCCGGGACAGAATGTCCCTCCCCGACTGGGTGAGGTTGGAGGGGCTGGGCACCACCTCCGCCCCGAAGAGCCGGATGAAGGTCCGCCGGTAGGGCTTCTGGGTGAAGGAGACCTTCACCATGTACACCCGGCAGGTCATGTCGAACTGCTTGCACGCGAAGGCCAGGGAGGAGCCCCACTGGCCGGCGCCGGTTTCGGTGGTCATACGGGAGATGCCGCTGACCTTGTTGAAGTAGGCCTGGGGCACGGCGGTGTTGGGCTTGTGGGACCCCGCCGGCGAAACGCCTTCGAACTTGTAGTAGATGCGGGCCGGGGTGCCCAGGGCCTTCTCCAGGTTCCGGGCCCGGACGAGGGGGCTCGGCCTCCAGAGGGAGAGGATCTCCAGGACCTTCTCCGGGATGGGGATGTGCCGCTCCCTCGACATCTCCTGCTCGATGAGGGGCGGGGGAAAGATGGCCGCCATCTCCTCGAAGGTGACGGGTTTCCCCGTGGCGGGGCTCAGGGGAGGAGCCAGGTCGAAGGGCAGGTCCGCCTGGATGTTGTACCAGGAGGTGGGCATCTCGTGGGGATCCAGGGTGATCCGCTCCGAGACGTCCCGACCGTTGAAGGGTTTCCGCAGGGGTTCCCGTGCCGTCGCCATGGTCTTCCTCCTTTCAGGGGCCAAGCCCAACAAAAAAGCCCTCCGTTTCCGGAGGGCGTCGTTTCCGCTCGGTGAGCCCGCCTACACGGCGGCACCGCGCCCTCCGCGGAGAGAGCCTCCCCACCACCACCCGAAGAGGGAGGGGAAGGTGGGGGCCGCCGTGGAGGGTCGTTCGCTCATTTCGCGCACCGTAAGCCACCTTACCCGAGGCGGCCGGGCCTGTCAAGGGGTCCGTGGAGCGCCGCGGGACCTTCGGACTTGCCCCCGAGGAAGAACAGGAGGAGGAAGACCACCACGAGGACGAGGCCCAGCGCCAGAAAGACGTCCAGGAACGCCTGGGTGGCCGACTGGCGGAGCACCTCACCGTAGAGAAGGCCGGAGGCGGCGTGCGAGGACGAGACGGGGTCGAGACCGGAGGCCTTGAGGAGGACGTCCCCCGTTTTTCCAAGGAACTCCCCGACGGAGGGGTCCAGGGAGGAGATCCTCTCGCCCAGCCTCAGATGGTGGAACTGGGTGCGCTGGGACAGCAGGGTGGAGGAGAGGGCGATGCCGATGGAGCCCCCCTCGTTGCGCATGAGGTTGAAGAGGGCCGTGGCGAGGCCCATTTTCTCCGGCGGCAGGTTGCGGGCCATGGCCGCCGAGAGGGGCACGAAAAAGAGCCCGATGCCGAGGCCGTGAAGGAAGAGGGCGCGGGCGAAGTACGAAAGACCGGCGTCCAGCGTCGCACAGGCCAGCAGCCCCGCCGCCCACCCCTGGATGAGGAGCCCCGCCGCGATGAGCGCCCGGTTGTCCACCCTCCCCACCAGCATCCCCGCCGCCCCGATGGTGACCAGGGTGCCCACCCCGCCGGGCGAGAGGATGACCCCCGCCCAGGTGGCGGTGTAGCCCTTGAGGTTCTGCACGAAGAGGGGGACGAAGGTGAAGATCCCGTAGAGGGAGAAGGCGGCGGCGAACATGAGGGCGGTGCTGGCCGCGAAGGAGCGGTCCCGGAAGACGGAGAGGTCGATGAGGGGCCGTTCCGCGGTAAAGGACCGCCAGAGGAAGAGGAGGAGGCCCGCGGCGGCCAACGCGGCGAACCACCGGACGAAACCGGAGGCGAACCAGTCGTACCGCTCCCCCCGGTTCAGCATGACCTCGAGGCTGCCGAGCCCCACGGCCACGAAGAAGAAGGAAGGGTAATCCACCGGGCCCTCGGGGCGGTGGAGGTAGGGCGGGTCGTCGATGAAGACCCAGGCCAGCCCCGCCGCCAGCACCCCCACGGGCACGTTGATGTAGAAGATCCAGGGCCAGGACCAGTTGTCGGTGATCCAGCCTCCCACCAGGGGGCCCAGCACCGGCGCGAAGACCGCCCCCACGCCGAAGACCGCCATGGCCTTGCCGTGCTCCTCCTTGGGGAAGGACTCCAGCAGGATGGCCTGGGACATGGGCACCATGGCCCCGCCGGCCAGGCCTTGCAGAACCCGCATGGCGATGAGGAAGCCCAGGGTGGGCGCCATGCCCGAGCCGTACGAGGCCAGGGTGAAAAGGGCGAGGCAGAGGATGTAGACCCGCTTCCGGCTGAAGTAGGAGCCCAAAAAGCCGGTGAGGGGCAGGATGACGGCGTTGGCCACTAAATAGGAGGTGATGACCCACGTGATCTCGTCGGTGCCGACGGCGTAGGTCCCCCGCATGTGCGGCAGGGCCACGTTGGCCACCGAGGTGTCCAGCACCTCGATGAAGGTGCCCAGCATGGTGGTGAGCGCGATGAACCACTTCCGGCTGCCGGCGTCGGCGGACATGGCCTTCTTCCTCCGGGGTCCTGGCTTGTGGGGCGGATGGGGGCTAGCGGTCTTCCCCCCCGCGGGTGTCGATCTCGCAGGTCACCGAAAGGCCCAGGCGGAGCTTGTGCTGGGGGTCGGTGCCCGGGTCCAGGACCACCTTCACCGGCACCCGCTGGACGATCTTCACCCAGTTCCCCGTGGCGTTCTCGGGGGGAAGGAGGGAGAAGGCCGCCCCCGTCCCCGCCGCGATGCTGTCCACCCGGCCGGTGAAGGTCCGGCTTCGGTCCACGTCGGCCTTCAGCGTGGCCCTCTGGCCGGGGCGAACGTTCTTGAGCTGCGTCTCCTTGTAGTTGGCCTCCACCCAGATCTCCCGGACGTCCAGGGGCACCACGGCGAAGAGCGGCTGGCCGGCGGCCACCACCTGGCCCGCCTGGGCGGTCTTCTTGCTCACGTAGCCGTCGGCGGGGGCCGTCAGCGTGCAGTAGGCCCGCTGGAGGCGCGCCCCTTCCAGGGCCGTCCGGGCCTCCTCGATCTTCTTCTCCAGCATCGCCCGGGAGCTCCGGGCCATGAGGACCGCCTTCCGGGCGGCCTCCAGCTGCGCCCGGGTCACCGCCTCGGCCGTGGCGGCCTGGTCGTACTTCTGCTTCGGAAGGGAGGCCCGTTCGTAGAGGGCCTCCACCCGCGTTCTTTCCAGGACCGCGAGGTCCAGCTGGCTGGAGACGGCCTTCACCTGCGCCTCCGCCTGGGCGATGGTGGCCGCGTTGGTGTCGAGGGCGGACTGGGCTTCGGCCAGGGCCGCCTCCGCCCTCGCCACGGCGTTGTCGTAGTCCTGGGGGTCCAGTTCGGCCACCACCTCCCCGGCCTTCACCGGCTGGTTCTCCTCCACCGGGAGGCGGGCGATTTTGCCGGGAACCTGGAAGGCCACGGGGTAGATGCGGCCGGTGACGTAGGCGTTCTCCGTCCGGACGAAGACCTGGTTGTGGCGCCACCGCAGGTATCCGGCCAGGGCCCCGCCCAGGGCCGCCAGAAGGAGGATTCCAAGGGCGACGGACTTCTTCGAGAGGGCCATGTCACTTCTCCTTGCTCGGAATGGAGCGGGCGTAGAACCGGACGAGATCTTCCCCCGCCGCGGCCAGCACGGCCGCCTGGCGGGCGTAGGCGTCGTAGTGGGTCTGGACCTCCCGGAAGCGGCTCTCCGCCAGGAGCGCCTCGGCGTCCAGCACGTCGGTGCTCCTGGCCAGCCCCTCCCGGTACTGGTCCTCCACGATGCGGAGGTTCTCCAGCGAGGCTTCCACGTCCAGCCGGGCGGTGGCCGCCTGCTTCAGGGCCTCCTGGAAGTCCCGGTAGGCCGAGAGGGCCGCCGTCCGGGCCTTCCGCCGCGCCTCCAGGAGTTCCCGCTCGGCCTTGCGGGCCTCCGCCGAGGCTTCGGAGACCCGGGCCGCCCGCCGCCCGCCGTCGAAGAGGTCCCAGGAGAGGCCCACGAAGAGGCGGTTGACGTGCGGGTAGAGCATGTAGCGGTTCTGCTCGTAGCCGTGCCCGGCCTCCGCGAGGAGGAGGGGGGCGTACTCCTTGCGCGCCAGGGCCACCCCTTCCTTCAACGCCTCGAGGCGGGCCTGAAGGGCCTTCACCGATTCGTTCTGCGTCTCGGCCCGCGCGGCGAGGGCCTTCTCGTCCCAGGGGAGGGAGGGGGGCGGGTCCAGGGAAGGGGGAAGGGCGACGGGCGTCTCCGGGGGAAGCCCCAGGGAGCGGACCAGTTCCTCCAGGGCCGACCGCTCCGCCGCACGGAGGGACGAAGCCTGGTCCTCCACGGCCCGCAGGGCCACCTCGGTCCTCAGCAGGTCGTTCCGGGCGACCATGCCCTGCTCGAAGAGGTCCTTCACCGTCCGGAGGTGGTCCTCGAGGGCCGTATGCCGGAGGTCCACCACCCCTTGGCGCCCACGGAGGGCCAGCACCGCCACGTACCGCGCGGCCACCTCCGCCTGGAGCCGCCGCACCGCCGCCGAGCCGGAGAGGGCCACCGCCTCTTCCGACAGGGTCCCGGCCTGCAGGGCCGTTTTCCGGCGCCCGCCGTCGAAGAGGACGTACCGGAGACTCAGGTCGTACTTCCAGTACACCTGGTCGCCGGCGGGAAAGGAGACGGGGCCGAACCGGAAGGCGGGGTCGTTGTCCAGGTTCACGCGCCCCCCTTCCAGGCGGGCTGAGGGCCGGTAGGCGGCCCGGGCCTCGTCGGTGCGCCCTCGCGCCATCTCCCGGTCCAGAAGGGCGGTTTCGGCCGGAAGGGACCGCTCCGCCGCCAGGGCCAGGGCCCGCTCCAAAGTCAGGACCTCCTGGGCCTTCGCGGGCAGGAAGGCGAGGGGGGCCATCCCCAGAAGGGCCGCGGCCCTCATGGCGCGGCCGCGGCGAAGAAGACGTTCAAGGCTCGGTCTACGCACGTCTGCACCTCCTCGGAAGGGCGGTGATGAAACCGGTACCACAACGACGCGTGGAGGATGTCGAAGCAGAGCTGGGCCAGGAACTCCAGGGGCTCCCGGCGGAGGACCTTCTTCCGCACCAGGGCGGCGAGAATCCCTTTCACCCGCTCCGTCTCCACCTGGTGGACCTTCCAGAGGGCCGGGCCGAAGCGGGTCTCCATGTTCCACTCGAACCGGACCTTCTCCATGAGGAACATGGGCAGGAACATGGGGTGCTGGACGAAGACGGTGGCGTAGGCCAGGGCGAGGCGGCGCAACAGGTCCCGTGGGTCCCCCCCCCCCTTCGCGACCTCCTCCGCGCTGCGCTGGAGCTTGGCCGCCCGGTGGAGGACCACCTGCTCGTAGAGGTCCTGCTTGGAGGGGAAGTGTTCGTAGAGGCCCTGCATGCCGATCTGGGCCTCGCCGGCCACCTCCTGCATGGTGGCCTCGTCGAAGGGCTTTCGCCCGAAAACCCGTTCCGCCGCCTCCAGAAGGAGCCGGCGCCGCTGCTCCCGTTCGATCTCCCGACGGCTACCGCCCATGGCAGACTCCAGAATCCATATTCCGAATATAGAATCTTATCTTCAAAATGTCAAGCCCCCGGGATGGCGGGCGGGACGCCCTTGGGGGTTCGGCCTCGGCCGGATCCCGTCCCCGCCGAGCTCGCCCCCCCTCGTCCTGTGGAAAGAAAACGAAGGCGGGAGGCCCGGAGACCTCCCGCCCGAGAAGAGACGCGCCCGGGATCAGCGCGCGAAGGAGGCGCTGTTGGAGACCCCCCCGTCGGGGTTCACCACCGTGATCAGGACCGGAACCCCCTTGGGCAGCATGGCCTTGAGGAGGGCCCCGCCCTTCACCTGCAGCAGGGTGCTCCCCTTGTACTCCGTGAGCGGGGCGTTGACGCCGTTGATCTTCACCACGCAACCGGGGGCGAAGCCGCTGCCGTACACCTTGAGGCGGAAGGGGCCCGAAAGGGCCTGGACCCGGCCGTCCAGGCGGGGGTTGTTCAGGGAAACGGTCACCGACGCGGAAGTGGCCGTCCGGCCCAGGGCGTCCACCACCTGGGCGTAGACGGTGAAGGAGCCGCTGAGGCCGGCGCTGTTCCACACCACGGGGTAGGTGGGCCCCGAGGAGGACCAGCCGAAGAGAAGGCCGTTCACGTAGTACTCCACCCGGACCACCGCCGCGTCGTCCAGGACCGTCGCCGACAGCGGAACCGTAGCGCCGTAGCTGCCCCCGTCCACGGGGGAGGTGAGAACGATGGAGGGAACCTGGGCCACCGTGATGGTGAGGTGGTCGTCCACGGCGGTGTAGACGGTGCCGCAGGCGTCGGTGGCGGTCACCGTCAGGGTGACCGGGTAGCTCCCGGCGTCGGTGTAGAGGTGCTGGGGGGCGGCGTCGGTGGAGGAGGTCCCGTCACCGAAGTCCCACTGGTAGGTGAAGGGCGGGGAGGCGCCCCCCACGCTGGCGCTGAAGTTCACCGCCAGCGGGGGAAGGCCCAGCGTGGCGCTGGCGCCCGCCGCCACCGTGAGGTTCAGCGGGGCCACCACCTGCACCGGCAGGGTGGCGGTCCCCGAGTGGCCCAGGGAGTCCGTGGCGGTGAGGGTCACGGTGTAGTTCCCGGCGGAGAGGTAGTTGTGGCAAGGGGTGGGATTGGAGCTGGTCCCTCCGTCCCCGAAGTTCCAGGCGTAGGTGTACGGCGGGAGGCCCCCCGTGGCCCCGGCCTGGAAGCAGAGGTTCACCGGGGCGGTGGCGCAGGAGGAGGCGGCGGTGATGGCGGGCGTCACCGGCCCGTAGGCGTTGATGGGAAGCTCCGCCGCGGCCTCGTTCCCGCACGAATCGGTGACCGTGAGCACGCAGGTGTAGGTCCCCACGGCGATCCACGTGTGCTGGTCGTGGTCCGCCGCGCTGTGCGGCTCCCCGTCCCCGAAGTCCCAGTCGTAGGTGTACGGTGGCAGGCCCCCCGTCACCACGCTCCGCACGTTCACCGTCAGCGGAGCCGGGCCCACGGTCGCCGGTTCCCCGATGGCCTGCACCGCCAGCACCGGCACCACGTGCACCGGAACCGAAGCCGTCCCCGTGCGCCCCGCCGAATCGGTCACCGTCACCACCGCCGTGTAGTCTCCCACCGCCAGATAGCTGTGGCTGGGATTGGCGATGGTGTCCCCCGGCGTCCCATCCCCGAAGTTCCAGCTGTAGGTGTAGGGGGGCAGACCGCCCACCGCCGACGCGTCGAAGATCACGTTCAGCGGGGCGTACCCGCAGGGGCGGTTCACCGTGGCCGTCACTTGGATGGGGTACACCCCCACCACGATGGGGGCGGCGGAGGCCACCGCCGCGGGGACGCAGCTGTCGGTGACGGTGAGCAGGGCCTCGTAGGTCCCCGGGGCGTCGTAGGTGTGGAGGGCGTTGCCGGTGACGGCGCTGGTGCCGTCTCCGAAGTCCCACAGGTAGTTGTAGGGGCCCGTCCCGCCGGCCACCGACGCCGTGAAGTAGACGGTGAGGGGGGCGAAGCCCTCGGTGCGGCTCGCGGAGGCGGTGACGGAGAGCGGCGGGGTGATGATCACCGTGAGGTGGGTGTCGTTGTAGGTGTGGCCCAGCGAATCCATGACCGTCATGGTCACGGGGTAGGTCCCGGCGGCGGCGTAGGTGTGGCAGGGCGCCACGCCCACCACGGCGGGCGACCCGTCCCCGAAGTTCCAGCTGAAGGTGTAGGGGGGTGAGCCTCCCTGGGCGGTGCCGGTGAAGCAGACCTCCGTGTTGGGAGGCCCGCAGGTCCGCGTGGCCGCGGCGTTGCCCGTGACGTTGAGCTGGGTGACGGTGATCACGAGGTGGCTGTCGGTCACCACCGTCTCGGGGTCGCAGGAGTCGGTGACCGTGAGCGTCACGTAGTAGGTGCCGGGGTTGGCGAAGGCGTGCTGGGTGGCCCAGTCGAAGCAGTGGTCCGAGCCGTCGCCGAAGTCCCATTCGTAGAAGTACGGGGGGATTCCCCCCGAGACGTTGCCGCACCCGTCGTTGAACTGGACGAGGAGCGGCGCCGGTCCGCTGGTGACGTCGGCGCAGGCGTTGACCTGAAGTTCCTGCGTGGAGATGAGGATGGCCCCCACCGCCGTGTCCCCGTTGCCGTCCTGGATGGAGACGCCGACGATGTACTGGGTGTTCGGCGCCATGAAGGCGTGGCAGGGCCTCGGGTCCTGGAAGTTGGGGGTGGGGAAGGTGCCGTCCCCGAAGTCCCACGTGTAGATCCACGGGAGGGCTTCGGGGTCCAGGTCCGGCGCCGTGGCGGAGAAGCAGACGTTCAGCGGGGCCGCCCCGCAGGTCTGGTTGGCCTGGATCTCCGCCACGAAGGGCTGGGCCGCCGCCGGCACCGAGGCCAACCCGGCGAAGAGGAGGACGGCCGCCACCGCCGCCCCGGCACCGTTCCGGAAGCACCCCACCCATGGGCCGGCGCCGGAGCGCCGAGAGACTGACCGCCGCTGGGTCCCGTTCATGCCCGCCTCCTTCACTTCCCCGCGCGGTGCGCGCAAGAACCATCCGAGCGGGATTTTTCCAGAAAAATACGCCCGCTCGAATCCAATCCCTAAACTACAATAGGCAAATTACAACCGCCGGGGGCCGGAGTCAAGGGGCCCCGAGGGGAGGAGTGGAGAGCCTCGGCTGAATGTTAAGATGATGAAACATGTTTGCAACCATGAGCCCCCCATGAGACAATCGCTCGGAGGGCCGCCGGCCCCGAGGGCCCGGGGGGACCGCCCATGTCCGACCTGACCCTCTGGACCGCCGCAGGGGAGGACCCCTTCACCGCCCTGAACCGGGAGGAGCGGCTCCTCGAAGAGGCCGCCTCGGGGCCCCTTCTGTACCTGTACCGCTTCGGGCGCCCCACCGTGGTCCTGGGGTACGCCCAGGACGAGAAGGAGGCGGACCTCGGAGCCTGCCGCCGAATGGGCCTTCCGGTCCTGAGGCGCCTCACCGGCGGCACGGGGGTCCTCCACGAGGAGAGCCTCTCCCTCTCTCTGGGCCTTCCGGCGGGGCACCCTCTCGCCGCCTCGGTCCACGGCCTGTACGGGGCCTTCGTCTCCGTGGTGGAGGGGGTCCTTTCCTCCCTGGGGGTACCCGTCCGGAGGTGGGGACCCGCCGACGGAAGCCCCCGCCGCCGCTCCCCCCTCTGCTTTGAGGACCACCTGGGGGAAACGCTTCTCTTGGACGGCCGGAAGGTCCTGGGGTGCGCCCAGACGCGCCGCCTGCGGGCCGTCCTGGTCCACGGCGTCCTTCCCCTCTCCCTGGACGCGGAGGCCGCCGCCGCCGTCTTTCGGATCGACCCCCAGCGGGTGCGGGCGGCCATGGCCCCCCTCCCCCTCCCCGCCGGGGTCTCTCCACGGCTCCTCGGGGAAAGGCTGGCCGGGGCCTTCGGCGCCTTCCTGGGAGCCGGCCTCCGCCCCCTCCCGCCGCCGCCCCTCCCCCTCGCCCTCCGGGAGAGGCGCCGGGACCGCCGTTGGGTGATCTGGGAAGGCTGAACCCTTCCGGCAGGAAAATTGCTTCCCCGGGAAGGACCCGAAACGTCCCGCCCGGGTCCCCTTTGGCCAGAGGAGAGGAAGATGCCCCGAACGAGGATCTACGAAGCCGCCACGGAGCGCCTGGAAATCCTGGACCCCGAAGGGAGGGCCGACGAGCGCCTCCTTCCGGCCCAGCTCTCGGAAGCGGATTGGGTGGCCCTCTACCGCAACATGGTCCTCATCCGCCACTTCGACGAAAAGGCCCTCAACCTCCAGCGCCAGGGGCGCATGGGGACGTGGGGCTCCCTCCGGGGCCAGGAGGCGGCCCAGGCGGGGCTGGCCATGGCCCTGGAGGCCGAGGACTGGGTCGTCCCCTCCTTCCGGGAGCACGGCCTGCTCCTCCTCCGGGGGGTGCCCGGCCACCTGGTCTACGCCTTCTGGAAGGGCGACGAGCGCGGGGGGGCCCTCCCCGAGGAGGCCCGGTGCCTGCCCCCCTCCATCCCCGTGGGGAGCCAGCTCCTCCACGCCGTGGGGGCGGGGCTCGCCCTCCGGTTGCGCGGGGAGCGGGGGGTGGCCGTGGGACTGGCGGGGGACGGGGCCAGCTCCGAGGGGGATTTTCACGAGGCGCTGAACTTCGCCGGCGTTTTCCGCCCCCGGACAGTCTTCTACATCCAGAACAACCAGTGGGCCATCTCCGTCCCCTTCTCCCGGCAGACCGCCGCCCGTTCCATCGCCCAGAAGGCCCACGCCTACGGCATCCCCGGCCTCCAGGCGGACGGCAACGACGTCTTCGCCTGCTACGCGGCCGCCCGGGAGGCGCTGGACCGGGCCCGGGCGGGGGAGGGGGCCACCCTGGTGGAGGCCCTCACCTACCGCATGGGGAACCACACCACCGCCGACGACGCCCAGAAGTACCGGCCCGCCGAGGAGCTCGCCCATTGGGCGGCCCGGGACCCCATTCTGCGGATGCGCCGTTTTCTCGAAGCCCGAGGCCTCTGGGACGAGGAGCGGGAGACGGCGTGGGCGGAAGAGGTTCGGGGGCGCGTGGAAGGGGAGGTGGAGGCCCTGGAGGCCATGGAACCCCAGGACCCCGCCTCCATCTTCGACTTCATGTACGGCAACCTCCCCTGGAACCTGGCCGAGCAGAAGGCCGCCCTGATGAAGGAGTTGGGACGATGACCGCCGCGCGCACCGCCGCTTCCCCCCTGCACCCCGTCAACGAGCCCGCCGAGCGCCTCACGCTGGCCCAGGCCCTCAACCAGGCGCTCCGCCAGGAAATGGAAAGGGACGAGCGGGTGCTCCTTCTCGGCGAGGACGTGGGAAAGGACGGGGGGGTCTTCCGCGTCTCGGAGGGTCTCCTGGACGCCTTCGGCCCCGACCGGGTGATGGACACGCCCCTGGCCGAGAGCGGCATCGTGGGGATGTCGGTGGGGCTCGCCGCCCTGGGCTTCCGGCCGGTGGCCGAGATTCAGTTCATGGGCTTCCTCTACCCCGCCCTGAACCAGCTCTTCGCCCACGTGGCCAGGTACCGCAACCGTTCCCGGGGGCGCTTCCACCTTCCCCTGGTGGTGCGCATGCCCTACGGCGGGGGCATCCACCCGCCGGAACACCACAGCGAGTCCTACGAGGCCCTGCTGGTCCACACGCCGGGCCTCAAGGTGGTGGTCCCCTCCACCCCCCGGGACGCCAAAGGGCTCCTCACCGCCGCCATCCAGGACGAGGACCCGGTGGTCTTCCTGGAGCCCAAACGCATCTACCGGGCCTTCCGCGAGGAGGTTCCCTCCGCGCCCTTCACCGAGCCTTTGGGGAAGGCCCGGGTCCACCGGGAAGGGAAGGACGTCACCCTGGTGGCGTGGGGGTCCATGGTCCGGACGGCCCTGGAGGCCCACGAAGCGCTGGAGCGGCAGGGGGTCTCGGCGGAGGTGGTGGACTTGAGGACTTTGAACCCCTTGGACCTGGACACCCTCCTGGCCTCGGCGGAGAAGACCGGCCGGGTGGTGGTGGTCCACGAGGCGCCCCGGACGGCGGGCTTCGGCGCGGAGCTGGCCGCCCTGCTCCAGGAGCGGGCGCTCCTTCACCTGCTGGCCCCCGTGAAGCGGGTCACCGGCTTCGACACCGTCTTCCCCTACCCCCTCCTGGAGCACCACTACCTGCCTTCGCCGGAGCGGGTGGCGGCGGAGGCCCTCGAGACCCTATCCTACTGAGGAGGGACCCATGGCCTTCGAGTTTCGGTTTCCGGACGTGGGGGAAGGGATCCACGAGGGGCGCATCGTGGAGTGGCTGGTGGCCGTCGGAGACCACGTCCGGGTGGACCAGCCCTTCGTGAAGGTGGAGACCGACAAGGCGGTGGTGGACCTTCCCGCCCCCAGGGCCGGAAAGGTCCTGGAACTGCGCTTTCGGAAGGGGGACGCCATCCGGGTGGGGGAGGTCCTCGCCGTCTTCGCCGCGGAGGGCGAGGAAGCCCCCGAAGCGTCCCCGCCTTCCCGCCCCCCGGCCCCGGCCCTGCCGGCCGCTCCGGCGCCGGCCGCTCCGGCGCCTCCCCCGCCCCCCCGGGGAAAGGTCCTGGCCACCCCCCACACCCGGGCCCTCGCCCGAAAGCTGGGGGTGGACCTCGCCGCGGTGGTCCCCACCGGAAGGGGGGGCAAGGTCACCGACGAGGACGTGCGGCGGGCCGCCGCCGCTCCGGCACCTCCCCCGCCCCCCCCGGCGCCGAAGGCCGGGGAACCGGGCGAGGACCCCTTCGGCCCCGTGGAGCGAACACCCCTCACCCACCTCCGGAAGGTCATCGCCGAGGCCATGGTCCTCTCCAAGAGGACCTCCGCCCACGTCACCCACGTGGACGAGGCGGACGTCACCGACCTCCACGCCCTGTACCTCCGCCTCAAGCCCCTGGCGGCGGGAGAGGGGGTCAAGCTCTCCCTCACGGCCTTCTTCGTCAAGGCCCTGGCGGTGATGCTGAAGGGACACCCTCTCCTCAACGCCTCCTTCGACGAGGGGCGGGGGGAGGTCGCCCTCAAAAAGTACGTCCACATGGGCCTGGCGGTGGACACGCCGGAGGGGCTCATCGTTCCGGTGATCCGCAACGCCGACCGGAAGGGCCTCCTAGACGTGGCCAGGGAGATCGAGGAGCTGGCCTCCAAGGCGAGAGAGCGCCGCCTCTCCCTGGAGGAGCTGAAGGGCGCGTCCTTCACGCTGACCAACATCGGCCCCATCGGAGGGCTCATCGCCACGCCCATCATCCACCAGCCCGAGGTGGCCATCTGCGCCTTCTTCGCCGCCAAGGAACGCCCGGTGGTGCGCGAGGGCCAGGTGGTGGCGCGGCGGATGATGAACGTCGCCCTCACCTTCGACCACCGCCTCATCGACGGCGCCGAGGGGGCCAGGGCCGCGGCCGACCTGGTCCGTCTCCTCGAAAACCCCGAATTCCTTCTCTTGAAAGGGTGAAGCCATGGTCGTGGGATCCTTGAACCGGAGCACGGAGGTGGCGGTGGTGGGCGGGGGCCCCGGAGGGTACCTGGCCGCCATCCGCCTGGCCCAGCTCAAGAAGGAGGTCCTCCTCATCGAGGAGGGGCCTTCCCTGGGAGGCATCTGCCTCAACGAAGGGTGCATTCCCAGCAAGGCCCTCATCCACGCCGCCGACTTCCTCGCGGAGGCCCGGCAGGCGGAGAAGATGGGCATCTCCCTGGAGACCCGGGGCGTGGACATGGGGCGGCTCGTCGCCTGGAAGGACGGCATCGTGAAGCGGCTCACGCAGGGGGTGCGATTCCTCGCCGAAAAGAACGGCGCCGAGGTCTTGAAGGGGAGGGCCCGGTTCACCTCCCCCCGGGGCCTGCAGGTGGAGACCGAGACGGGGGTGGAGGAGGTGACCTTCCAGCGGGCGGTCATCGCCACCGGTTCCAGCCCCTTTTCCCTGCCGGGCTTCGAAGTGGACGGCGAAGGGGTCATCGGGTCCCGGGAGGCCCTCTCTCTCCCGGCCGTCCCCTCCCGGCTGGTGGTCATCGGCGGGGGGTACATCGGCCTCGAGCTGGGGAGCGTCTTTCGCAAGCTGGGTGCCGAGGTGGCCCTGGTGGAGTTCTTCCCCGAGCTCCTCCTCCAGCACGACCCGGAGGTGCGGGAGGTTCTCACCCGCCGCCTTCAGGACCTGGGCGTGGAGCTCTACCTGGGCCACAAGGCCCTCCGGCTGGAGCGCGGGACCCCCTCCCGGGTCGTCGTGGCCGGACCGGACGGCGTGGAGAAGACGCTGGAGGCCGACAAGGTGCTCGTTTCCGTAGGCCGGGTCCCCAACGTCCGGGACCTGGGCCTCGAAGAGGCCGGGGTGAAGACGGGCCCCAAGGGCTTCATCGAGGTCAACGCCCGGATGGAGACCAGCGCCCCCCACATCCTCGCCGTGGGGGACGTGGTGGGGGGGCCGCTCCTGGCCCACAAGGCCTACCGGGAGGCCAAGGTGGCCGCCGAGGTCATCGCCGGCGAGCCGTCGGCCTTCGACAACGTCGTCGTTCCCGCCGTGATCTACACCGACCCGGAGATCGCTTGGGCGGGGCTTTCGGAGCAGGAGGCCGTCCAGAAGGGCCACCGGGTGATCACCGGCACCTTCCCCTTCAAGGCCTCGGGGCGGGCCATGACCCTCAACGCCACCGAGGGCTTCGTCAAGACCGTGGCGGACGCGGAGACCCGCCGAATCCTCGGCGTCCACATCGTCGGCCAGGACGCCAGCGAGATGATCTCGGAGGCGGCGCTGGCCATGGAGATGGGCGCCTTCCTCGACGACCTGAGCCAGACCATCCACCCGCACCCCACGTTGAGCGAGGGCCTCCTGGAATCGGTGGAGGCGGCCCTGGGCGCCGCGGTCCACGTGCTGAACAAGTGAAGGGCCTTCGGCCCCTGCAGGCGGACGGGGACCGGCCTCCTCTCGGGGGGGAACGACCGCCGGGAACTTCCGCCGTGCGCCGAGCGGTGACCCTCGCGCTAGGCGCAGGGGGCGGGAATCCTCCGTGAGGAGTGGCGGCAAGGTGGTGCTCAAAGGCTCCACGCTCAAGGCCACCGTCCCCAAGGGTCAGGCGAAGGAGTTCCGCTTTCTCAACCCCGACGGGGGCGAGACCACCCTTTCCTGGGGCTGGTGACCCCTCGTCCGAGGGAAAGAGGGGCAGGGGGCCCACGCCCCCTGCCCCTTTTTTCGCCCCCGCTCCCGGCCATCCCCGTCCCCTGCTATACTTTTTTCTCATGTGCGGCGTGGCGGGAGTCTTCGGGGACGAGCGGGCGGCCACCCTTTGCGGGGAGGCCCTCTTCGCCCAGCAGCACCGGGGACAGGACTCCTGCGGCATCGCCTCCGCCCGGGAGGGGACGGTGGTCCGTCACCGGGCCATGGGCCTCGTTCGGGACGCGTTGACGCCGGAGACCCTGGCCGCCCTGGAGGGAAGGGCCTCCATCGGCCACGTGCGCTACCCCACCCAGGGGGCGGCCACGCTGGAAAACGCGCAACCCCACCTCTTTCTCGAGGAGGGGGTTCCCCGTTTCGCCCTCGCCAGCAACGGCGACCTCACGAACCTT
This sequence comes from Acidobacteriota bacterium, assembly GCA_037444825.1. Lineage (GTDB taxonomy): Bacteria > Acidobacteriota > UBA4820 > UBA4820 > DSQY01 > JBFLVU01. The sequence goes on from JBBILR010000010.1 coordinate 49,090, forward strand.
CCCGCCCTTCGAACCCTCCTGGAGGCCCGTGGGATCCGGCTTCAGGGCACCAACGACGGGGAGGTGATCGCCGCCACCATCGGCCTCTGGGCCTTCGAGGACGGGATGGGGCTCGAGGGGGCCATCCTGAAGTGGATCGGCGAGGGGCGGGGGGCCTTCTCCGCCGTCCTGCTCACCCCCGACGCCCTCTACGCCTTTCGGGACCCCCACGGCTTCCGTCCCCTTTCGGTGGGCATCCGGGAGAACGCCTTTCTCCTCGCCAGCGAATCGGTGGCCTTCGACGTCCTGAGGGGCCGGTTTCTCGAGGAGGTCCCCCCCGGGGCGCTCTACCGCTTCGACCGGGAAGGCCTCCACCGCCTCCACGCCCCCTCCGACTTGGAGACCCACCACTGCATCTTCGAGCACATCTACTTCGCCCGCCCCGACAGCCGGGTCTTCGGAGAGAGGGTCTACGAGGTCCGCCGCCGCATCGGGGAGGAGCTGGCCCGGGGCGACGCGGTGGAAGCCGACGCGGTGGTGCCCATCCCCGACTCGGCCAACTACATCGGGCTCGCCTACGCCGAGGCCCGGGGGCTCCCCTTCGTCCTGGGCCTCGTCCGAAACCACTACATCGGCCGCTCCTTCATCGCCCCCGACCAGGTGATGCGGGACGACGCCGTGCGCCTGAAGTTCAACCCCCTTCCCGGCTTCTTCGAGGGCAAGCGGATCGTCCTGGTGGACGACTCCATCGTCCGGGGGACCACCATTCGGAAGCTCGTCCGCATGCTGCGGGAAAACGGCGCCCGGGAGGTCCACCTCCGCATCGGTTCGCCCCCCATCCGGCACTCCTGCTACTACGGCATCGACACCCCCGTGCGGGAGAGGCTCGCCGCGGCCTTCAAGAGCCCGCAGGAGGTGGCCCTTTCCCTGGGGGCCGACAGCCTTCGCTACCTTCCTCTGGAGGGGCTCCGGAGGGCCGTCGCCGACCCTCGGGCCTTCTGCTACGCCTGTTTCACGGGGGACTACCCCGCCGGCCAGAAGGAGGAGGGCGACACGGTGGCGGGGGGGTGATCGGAAGGCGGAAGGTCACTACCGTCCAGGATCTTTCTCGCATTTCTCGCCTTTCCCCGAAGCAAGGCGAAGGGGGAAAGGCAGGCCAAGGGCGGCCTGCCCCCTCCCCGGCTCCCCCGCCTCTCCGACGGACCGGCTCCCGGCCTTTCCGCCCCACGGGATCCTTCCGCCTGCCCGGCTTTCCCCTCCTCGCCGCCTCCCCCGCCCCCTCCTCCCTCGAGGCTCCCCACTTCCGGAACGAGAGTGAAGTAGAATGGACGCAGGAGGCCACCGTGGAGTACCGGCACCGGCAGGTGGGATGGACCCTCCTTTCCTTCCTGGTTGCGGGGATGCTGGCGGCCCTGCTTCTTCCCCGGGCGGCCGGAAGGCTTCCTCCCGACCCCGCGGGACGAATCGTCCTGTGGGTCATCCCCTTGGCCCTGGCGGTGGCGGGGGCCTTCGCCACCCTCACCGTCCGCGTGGACCGGGAGCGGCTTTCCCTGCGGTTCGGTCTGGGCCTCTGGCGGCGGGGGGTGCCCCTGGCGGACGTGGAGAGCGCCCGGCCCTTTCGGATCCCTTGGTACTGGGGCTACGGGATCCGGCTGGCCCCCCGCGGCTGGCTCTACCGTGTGGGGGGAGGCAGCGGGGTGGACCTCCTCCTGCGGGGCGGCCGGCACGTCTACGTGGGAACCGACGACCCCGACGGGCTCCTCGGATCCCTCCGCCTCTTCGGGGTGCGGGTGGAGGCCGGCGGTCCCGCCCCGGGCTGGTTGTCGTAGGAAGGCCATGGAGAGGGAGCCCCTTCGGATCGTCGTCGCGGGGAGAGGCTGCGGCGCCTGCCGGGAACTTCTTCGAAGGACCCGGGAGGCCTGCGCCGCCCTCTCCCTGCCCGCGGAGATCGGGGAGGTGCTGGAGGAGGAGGCCCTGGAGCGTTTCGGGGTGGAGCACCTGCCGGCCCTCTTCGTGGAGGGCCGCCTGGTCTGCCAGGGTTTTCTGCCTTCCCCCGCCCTGCTGGCCGACTGGCTCGGCGAGATCTCCCGGAGGGAGTTGCCCCTTCACGGGAGGGCCGGCGGGATGGGACAGGCGAAGAGCGGGGAGAGGCTGCCGTGAACGGGGATGGAGGAACGGCCAAGGGAGGAAAAGCGGGTAGCGGCAAGGCGGGGGCGCTTCTCCTGGTCGTCCTCTCAAGCCCCCCCGTCCGGGCCTCCGCGGCAATCGCGGCGTCTTTGGTGGTGGTCGGCGTCACCGTCCGCCTCCTCCGGGGGACCTGCGACCCGGCCACCGCCGCCGCGGGGTACCTTGTGGGGGCCGCCTTGCTGGCCTTCGCCTTCCGTCCCGCTCCACCCTCCCCCCAGACCGTAGCGGGACCATTCTCCTCCGAGGTCCCACCCGCGCCGGTGCGCGGGTGGAGTCTGGCGGCCCGGCGGATCGAACAGCAGAAGGCCCGGGACTTCCTGCTGAAACTCCAGGCCCAGCGGGCCCTCCGCACGGGACCACCCCAGGCCATCTGGAGGGCGGAAATGGAGGACCTGAGCGCCTACGTGGCGGGGCGCCTTCGGGAGGTGGGCGCCTCTCCGCCGCCGGACCTCCTCTCCCGGATCGAGGAGATGGACCGGGCGGCGGTCCTCGGCAAGGACTACCCGGGGAGGATGGCCACCCAGCTGGCCGCCCTCATCGAGCGGCTTTGCCCCCCTTCCCGCTAGGTCCCTCTTCTTCCAGCCTCTGGAGGGCCCGCCGCGCCGCCTCCTGCTCGGCGGCCTTGCGGGTGGCCCCGGACCCCTCCCCCGCCGGCTCTCCGTCCAGAAGGACAACGGCCCGAAAGCCTTCCCCCGCGGGTTCCGTACGGTACGCCGGCAGGGAGAGCCCCAGGGCCTGCCGGGCCTCCTGCAGCCGCGTCTTGGCGTCTTCCTGCAGCACGTCCAGCCCCCGCCGGCGGACGGGGTCGCTCCAGAGGGCCTGCACCAGGCGCCGGGCGGCGGGGAGCCCCCCGTCGAGGTAGAGGGCCCCCAGGAGGGCCTCCAGCGCGCTGGCGAGGATCCGCTCCTTCCGGCTCCCCTCCTGGCGGCTTTCCCCTTTCCCGAAGCGAAGGGCCTGCCCCAGCCCCAGGGAGCGGGCCGCCTCCGCCAACACCTTCTGGCTGACCCAGAAGGCCCGCATCCGGCTGAGGGTCCCCTCCTCCGCCGCCGGGAACCGGTGAAAGAGCAGTTCCCCCACGAGGAAGTTGAGGAGGGCGTCCCCGAGGAACTCCAGCCTCTCGTACGAGGCCCGTCGGGGAAGCCCCGCCTCCGCCGCCGCCGAGGGGTGGGTCAGGGCCCTCTCCAGGAGGGCCGGATCCTTGAAAAAGCGCCCCACCCTCGCCTGGAGGGAATCCTCGGGCCCCAGGGCCGGGACCCGCCCGGGCGAAGGGGAACCCCCCCCGCCCGTGCCGCCGCCGGGTTTTTTCACGGCCCCATCTCCCCCGCCGCCTCCACAACCGTGGCCGCGGAGACGGGGCGCTCTTCCCGCTCGAAGCCCAGAAGAAGGGCGTTGGTGCAGAGGTTGTTCACCAGGCGGGGGATCCCCCCGGCGATCCGATGGACGGCGGCGAGGGCCTCCGGGGTGAAGACCGCCCCGTCCCCCCCGGCCACGCGGAGGCGGTGAACGACGTAGTCCGCCGTCTCCTCCTCCGTGAGGCCGTCCAGGTGGTACCACATGCCCACCCGCTGGCGCAACGCCCGGTAGGCGGGGTGTTGGAGCCGCCTCTTCAGTTCGGGCTGGCCCAAGAGAAGGATGGCCAGCAGGTTTTCCGCGTCCAGCTGGAAGTTGGAGAGGAGGCGGATCTCGTCGAAGGTGGCCTTGCCGGGGATGAGCTGGGCCTCGTCCACCACGAGGACCGCCCCCCTCCCCTCTTGGTGCAGTTCCAGGAGACGGTCGCTGAGGGCGTCCAGGAGGTCCGCCCGGTTGGGCCCCAGGGGCACCTCCAGGCGGAGGGCCAGCTCCCTCAACAGCTGAAAGGGGGTGAGGCGGGGGTTGACGACGAGGACGAAGCGGTCCCTCTCGTTCCGGTCCATGAGGGCCCGGGAGAGGGTGGTCTTGCCGCAGCCGATCTCGCCGGTGAGGACGGCGATCTCCCGTTCCTCCACGGCGTACTCCAACCGGGCGAGGGCCTCCTCGTACCGAGGCGCCAGGTAGAGGAACCGGGGGTCGGGGGTCTTGCCGAAGGGGCGTTCCCGAAGGCCGTAGAAGGCTTTGTACATCGCGCCACCCCCCGAAAGGACCGGCGGCTTACCCCTTCGCGCCCTCCATGGTGGCGAAGAGCGAGGCGGTGTCGATCACCAGCACCACTTGGTTCTCCCCCACCTCCGTGGCCCCCGCCAACCCCGGAAGGTTGCCGAAGGTCTTGCCGATGGGGTGCACCACCGTCTCCTGCTCCCCCACCATGTCGTCCACGAGGATGCCGGCGGCCTTGTCGCCCCGCCGCGCCACCACGATGAAGACCCGTTCGCTCTCCCGGGGCTCGGTCCGCGGGAGCCGGAAGCGTTCCTCCAGCCGGAGGAGGGGGAGGGTGGCCCCCCGGAGGTGGAAGACCTCCCGCTGGTCCACGAGCTGGATTTCCGATTCGAAGGTGCGGAGGGTCTCCAGCACGGACGAAATGGGGATGGCGAAGGTCTGGCCGCAGGAACGGACGATGAGGGACTGGATGATGGCCAGGGTGATGGGGAGGGTGATCTGGAAGGTGGTCCCCCGGCCCGGCTCGCTCCACACGGCGATGGTGCCCTTCATCCGCTCGATGGCGGTCTTCACGGCGTCCAGGCCCACCCCCCGCCCCGAGACCTCGGTCACCTCCTCGGCGGAGGAGAAGCCCGAGCGGAAGATGAGGTCCAGCACCTGGTCCTCGTCCAGGGTGGCGTCGGGGGCGACGAGGCCCAGGGCGACGGCCTTTTCGCGGATCTTTTCGGTCTGGAGGCCCCGCCCGTCGTCCGAGACCTCGATGACGATGGAGTTCCCCTTTTGGAAGGCCCGGATGGCGAGGGTCCCCTCCCGGGGCTTGCCCAGGCTCACCCGCTCCCCCGGCGGCTCAATCCCGTGGTCGATGGCGTTCCGGAGGATGTGGATGAGGGGGGTGACCAGCTCGTCCATGACCGTCTTGTCGAGCTCCGTCTCGCCGCCGTAGAGGGTGACGGTCACCTCCTTCCCCGCCGCCCGGGCCAGACGGCGGGCGGTGCGGTTCAGGCGGCTGTAGATCTGGCTGATGGGGACCAGGCGGATGTCGATGATGGAGCGCTGGAGCTCCGCCAGCTTCTTCTCCATGGTCCTCAGGTGCTTGGCCGCGTCGGCGGCGAGGTCCCGCTGGTCCGGCAGGGCCTTGAGGGACTGCACGATCCGCTGGAAGGCCGCCTTGACGAGGTTCAACTCCCCCACCAGGCCCATGACGCCGTCCAGCTTCTCGATGTCCACCTTCACGGTCCGGCCGAGGCTCCGGAGGTCCTCGGCCTCGACCTCGCCGGTTTCGGCGCCTCCCTCTTCGGCGGGGGCCGGCGCCGCCGCAGGCGCCGCCTCCGGCCGGGGGGCGGCGGTGAGGTCTTCCACCGTGCCGCCGGCCTCCGCCACCAGGGACCGCACCGCCTCCAGTGCCAGCGTGGTGCCGAAGAGGAGCCGGAACTGGAGCCCCCCGGCGGGGGCCCCGTCCATCACCGGCAGGGTGGAGATCACCTCCCCCGACTCGGAGAGCCGTTCGGTGAGGGAGCGCAGGCGCGTGTCGAAGTCGCTGAAGTCGAAGGAGACCCGGATGGCGAAGATCCGGTTCCCCTCCGCCAGGTTCTCCTTGAGCCGGTGCTCCTCGTACTCCGTGAGGGACTTGAGGGTCTGCTCGTCCAGCCCCAGGGCCGACGGAGCCGCCGTCGGCGCCGCCGGCGGCGCCCCGTGGGAGGCGATGCGCGCCACCAGCGCCTCCACGTCGCTCTTCTCCCCGCCCGCGGCGGCCTCCCCCACCAGCGTCCTCAAGGCGTGGTGGACCTCCCGGAGCAAGGCGAAGAGGTCGTTGGAGAAGGGGGTCTTCCCCAGGCGGACCTTGTCGAGGAGGCTCTCGGCGTCGTGGCTGAGGGAGGTGATGCGCTCCAGGCCGAACATGGAGGCCAGGCCCTTGAGCGAGTGCATCTCCCGAAAGACCTTGTTGACGAGGTCGGGGCGAACCTTCTTGCCCCCCTCGAACTGCCCCTGGGCGGCGTCCAGGTCCTCCGCCAGCGCCTCCAGGAGGTCCTCCGCCTCGGCGACGAAATCCTGCAGGGCCTTCTCCCGGCTCTTGTCCATGGGACCCCTCAGGGGAGGTGCCTCTGGACGAGGTCGATAAGTTCGCCTTCGGTGAAGGGCTTGGTGAGGTAGGCGGTGGCGCCGATGGCGAGTCCACGCCGTCGGTCCTCCTCGGCGGCCTCCGTGGAAATGATGAGGATGGGCACGTCCCGGTAGACGGGGTGCTGCCTCAGGAAGGAGATCAGCTCCAGGCCGTTGATGTCCGGCATGTTGATGTCGGTGAGGATCATCCGGAAGTCGTTCTCCGGGATGAGCTTGAGGGCGGCGAAGCCGTTCTCCGCCTCGTAGACGTCCACCCCGAGGTGCTGGTCCAGCGCCGCGGCGATGAGGTTCCGCATGGCGTTGTTGTCTTCCACCACCAGGACCTTGGTCTTCATCGGGCCGCCCCTCCCGCCATTATGGCCGCCCCCTCGCGGGGTGTCAACGCCCCCGCCCCGGCCTTTCCCCCCGAGGCCTTCGCTGGTATGCTGGCCCCCTTCGAGGAGGCTCCCCATGGCCCGCGTGATCCGCCTGGCCCACAGCCCCGACTCCGACGACGCCTTCATGTTCTACGCCCTGGCCAAGGGCCTGCTGGACACCGGGGACCTCTCGTTCGTCCACGAGCTCTGCGACATCCAGAGCCTCAACGAGCGGGCCCTCCGGGGGGAGCTGGAGGTCACCGCCGTTTCCTTCCACGCCTACGCCTACGTCGCCGACCGGTATCTCCTCCTGCCCCACGGAGCCTCCTTCGGAGACGGCTACGGCCCCCTGGTGGTGGCCCGGGAGCCCCTGGAGCCGGCGGACCTCAAGGGCCTGCCGGTGGCGGTGCCGGGCCTCATGACCTCGGCCTATTTGGCCCTCCGCCTCTTCGAGCCCGCCGTGGAGGGGCGGGTCATGAACTTCGACGCCATCCTTCCCGCGGTAAAGGAAGGGGCGGTCCCCGCCGGCCTGATCATCCACGAAGGTCAATTGACCTACAAGCGGGAGGGGCTCCACCGCGTCGTGGACCTGGGCGTCTGGTGGAAAGCCCGCACCGGCCTGCCCCTCCCTCTGGGCGGGAACGTCATCCGGCGGGACCTGGGCCCGGACCTCATCGCCCGGGTGAGCCGCCTCCTCCGAGACAGCATCGCCTATTCCCTCTCCCACCGGCAGGAGGCCCTCACTTACGCCCTCGACTTCGGGCGGGGGCTCTCCCGGGAGGACGCCGACACCTTCGTGGGCATGTACGTGAACGACTGGACGCTGGACTACGGCGAGGCGGGCCGCAAGGCCGTCACCCTCTTCCTCGGGGAGGCCTTCCGCAAGGGCCTCCTCCCGCGGATGCCGGCGGTGGAGTTCGCCCCGTAGCCTTCCGCTTCACTGTCAAGTGACATTCTTTCCGGTGGTCGTCGCCACCACCCCGCCGTGCTTCACCCCCCGGCAGGCGAGGAGCCCGTCGGCCAACTTTCGGATGCGCCCGGAGGTCCCCCTCAGGATCACCACCTCCAGGCAATTGTGGGCGTCCAGGTGGACGTGGGTGGCGCTGACCACCGCGTCGTGGTGGCGGTGCTGGATCTCCGTCAGGAGATCTTGCAGGTGGTGCTCGTGGTGTTCGTAGACGAGGCTCACGGTGGCCGCCACCTCCGCCTTCGGCCGGGCCCACTCCCGCTGGACCAGTTCCCGCCGGACCAGGTCCCGGAGGGCCTCCGACCGGGAGGGGTAGCCCCGCTCCGCGATCAGGCGGTCGAAGGCCTCCACCAATTCCGACTCCATGGACACCCCGAACCGGACGACGCCTCCGCCCATGGCCGCCTCCTCCCGCGGCCATTGTACCCCTTCCTCCCGGGAGCCGGACCGCCGGTGGTACACTGCGCCCATGGGCGCCCGGAGGATTCTGGAGCGGCTTCTTCCCCCCTTCGGCCTCCTCGCCGCGGTCTACCTCGGCGGGGTGGCGGGGTACATGGCGCTCGAAGGCTGGAACTTCGAGGACGCCTCCTACATGACGGTGATCACCGTCGCCACCGTGGGCTTCGGCGAGACCCATCCCCTGAGCCATCTGGGGCGCTGGTTCACCGTCGTCCTCATCCTCGGCGGGATGGGGACCATGCTCTACGCCGTCTCCTCCCTCACCGCCTTCATCGTGGAGGGGGAACTGGCCCAACTGCTTCGGAGGGGAAAGATGGACAAGGCCATCGCCCGCCTCGAGGGGCACTACGTCATCTGCGGCGCCGGCCGCGTCGGCTCGGTGATCCTCAAGGAGCTGAAGGCCGGCGGCCACAGGACCGTCGTCGTGGACCGGGACCTGGAAAGGTTGGAGGAGACCTTCGGCCCCGACCACGGCCTCCTCACCGTCGAAGGAGACGCCACCCACGACGCGGTTCTAGAGCGGGCGGGGATCCGGCGGGCCCGGGGACTTCTGGCGGCCCTGGCGGAGGACAAGGACAACCTCTTCGTGGTCCTCTCCGCGAGGTCCATGAACCCCACACTGCGGATCGTGGCTCGGGCCGACGAGGAGAGCACCCGGGACAAGCTCCTGAAGGCCGGAGCCGACGCCGTGGTCTTCCCCCACACCATCGGGGGCCTTCGAATGGCCTCCGAGATGCTGAGGCCCGCCGTGGTCACCTTCCTGGATCAGATGCTCCGCTGGGGCGACGGGAGCCTCCGGGTGGAGGAGGCGGTGGTGGCCGAGGGCTCCCCCCTGGCCGGCACGAGCCTTTCCGACTGCGACATCCCCGGCCGCACCGGGGCCCTTCTGGTGGCCCTGAAAAGCGGTGACCGCTTCCTCTTCAACCCCCCTCTCGACCGGACCCTCTCCGCCGGCGACGTCCTCGTGGTCATCGCCGACCGCGCCCAGCGGGAGGCCCTCCAGCGCCTCGCTTCGGGCGCCTGAGGAAGGGCCTCAGGAGACCGCCTCGGAAGGGGACTCCCCACCCTCCCAAACGGGGAGGTACACCCGGACCACGGTGCCCCGGCCCTCCCGGCTCTCCAGGTGGACGAAGCCGCCGTTCTGCTTCACGATCCCGTAGACCGTGGAAAGGCCCAAGCCCGTCCCCCGGTCCCCCTTGGTGGTGAAAAAGGGCTCGAAGACGTGGGGCAGCACCTCCGCCGGGATGCCCTTCCCCGTGTCCTCCACCTCCATGAGGACGTACTCCCCCGCCGCCACGTAGGGGTACTGCCGGAGAAAGGCTTCGTCGGGGACGAATGGGCCGGTCCGAAGGGTGATGGTCCCCGGACCCTCCAGGGCGTCGCGGGCGTTCACCACCAGGTTGGTGACCACCTGGTCCAGCTGGCTTACGTCCATCCGAACGGCCTTGGGAAGGGTTCCGGGCTCGAAGAGGAGGCGGACCTCCCGGCCCACCGTCGGGCGCAGGAGGGAGACGAGGGGGGCGAGGGCCTCGTTGAGAGGGATGGGCCGGGGGGAGGAGGCCTGCTTGCGGGCGAAGCCGAGGAGCTGGCGAACGAGGCCCGCGGTCCGGTCGACGGCCTGGTCGATCTCGTCGAGGCTCCGCTCCAGCACCTGCGGCTCCCCCGCCCGGCGCCGGGCCACCTCCGCGTGGATTCGCAGAACGTTGAGCATGTTGTTGACGTCGTGGGCCACCCCGCCGGCCAGCCGGCCCACGGCCTCCATCTTTTGGGCCTGAATCCACTGGGCCTCCAGGCGCCGCCTTTCCTCCTCCGCCCGCTTCCGATCGGTGACGTCGTTGAGGGCGCCGACGATGGCCACCGTCCGCCCCTCCTTCACCACCGGCGCCTCGTGGACCTCCACCCAGAGGGTCCGCCCGTCCTTGGTCTTCAGCTCCAGCTCGTAGGGGGGCTGGGCGAGGCCCGTTCGGATGGCCCGCTCCGTGGCCTCGAAGCCCGCCCGGTTGGCGGGGTGGTCGGTGACGAACTCCATCCACCGCACCTTCGCCTCCTCGGGGGGACAGCCCAAGAAGTGGCGGGACTGCGGGCTCACGTAGGTCAGCACGTGGTCGGGGGTGTGGCTGTAGAAGAGGTTCGTGGTGTGCTCCACGATCCCGCGCAGGCGGGCCTCCCTTTCCGCGAGGGCCTGAAGGGTCCGCTCCCGCTGCAGGCGGAGGGCGAGGAGCGCGCCCACCACGGCGGTGGCCAGGGGGTAGATGAGGAGGACGGGGAGGACGATGGTCTCCAAAGTCCGGCCCCTCACCTCCGGTGGAAGGAGAATACCGCACCCGAGCATGGCCAGGTGGACCATCACCCCCAGGGCGTAGAGCTCCCGGAAGGGGATGGCCCCCAGGTCCCCCCTCCGGAGGCGCCGCCAGGCGAGGCCCGCCAGGGCCGATTCGGCGATGACGGCCAGCCCCATGGCCGCCCCCGGGCCGCCGAGGGCCAACCGGTGGGCCGCCGCCGCCAGGGCGGCGATGGCGGTGGGGAGGGCGCCGAAGAAGAGCCCGGCGAGGGCGAGGAGAACGGAGCGGCAGTCGAAGACGATCCCCGGAGAGAACCGGACGGCAACGGTCATCACCGCGAGAACCACGAGGGCGAGGGAAAGGCCCGTCAAGAGCCCTTCCAGGGCGGGCCGGCGCCGAAGGGCCTTCAGCGTCGTCAGGTCGAAGAGGGCCACCAGCGCCAGAAGGAGCGCAACGTTCCTCAGGATGCCCAGCCAGAGGTCCGTCTCCACTTCCGTCCCCCATCGCGCCGAGCCCCGCCGGCATCACGGCGGGCCGAACAGGGATTTGCCTTGAAGGTAACATCCCCTTTCGGCGGCTGCAACACGACGGGGGCGGCTGGCGCCGCCCCCGTTTCGCGGTCCCGGACTTCTCGGGGTTCCTCCCCCGCCGGTCTCACTCCTCCGCCATGAAGGGGTAGGCGAAGTGGGTGGGGGGGACGAAGGTCTCCTTGACGGCCCGCATGGAGGTCCACCGGACGAGGTTCAGGTAGGAGCCGGCCTTGTCGTTGGTGCCGCTGGCCCTGCCCCCGCCGAAGGGCTGCTGGCTCACCACGGCGCCGGTGGGCTTGTCGTTGATGTAGAAGTTCCCCGCCGCGTGGCGCAGCCGGTTCATGAGGTGGAGGGTGGCCTTGCGGTCGTTGGAGAAGATGGCCCCGGTGAGGGCGTAGGGGCTCGTGGTGTCGCAGAGGTCCAGGGTCTCGTCCAGGCGGGCGTCGTCGTAGACGAAGATCGTCAGCACGGGGCCGAAGATCTCCTCCTCCATCAACTTGCCCTTGGGGTCGGTGGTCTCCACCACCGTCGGCTGGATGAAGTAGCCCACGGAGTCGTCGCAGCCGCCTCCGGAGAGGAGGGTGTACTCCGGGCGGGAGCGGGCGTAGTCGATGTAGCCCTTGTGGTCGTGGAAGGCGTTCCGGTCGATGACGGCGGTCATGAAGTTGCGGAAGTCGGTGGGCGGCCCCATCTGGATCTCGGAGACCTGGCCGAGGAGGGCGTCCTTCACCTTGGGCCAGAGGGAACGCGGGATGTAGGCCCGGGAGGCGGCGGAGCACTTCTGCCCCTGGTACTCGAAGGCGCCCCGGACCAGGGCCGTGGCGGCGGCCACGGGGTCGGCGCTGGCGTGGACGAAGACGAAGTCTTTGCCCCCCGTCTCGCCGACGATCCGGGGGTAGCCGCGGTACCGGGCGATGTTCTGGCCCACCGTCCGCCACATCTCCTGGAAGACGGAGGTGGAGCCGGTGAAGTGGATCCCCGCCAGGAGCGGGCTGTTCAGCACCGGGTTGCCCACGGCGCCCCCGCGCCCGGGCACGAAGTTGATGACCCCGGGGGGGAGGCCCGCCGCCTCCAGGACCTTCAGGATGTGGTACGCGGAAAAGACCGCCGAGGAGGCGGGCTTCCAGAGGACCACGTTCCCCATCATGGCCGGGGAGGTGGGCAGGTTTCCGGCGATGGAGGTGAAGTTGAAGGGGGTGACGGCGAAGACGAAGCCCTCCAGCGCCCGGTACTCGGCGTAGTCCCAGATCCCCTTCGCGCTGTCGGGCTGCTGGTCGTAGACGAAGCGCATGTAGTAGGGGTTGAAGCGGAAGAAGTCGATGAGCTCGCAGGCGGAGTCGATCTCCGCCTGGAAGGCGGTCTTGCTCTGGTTGAGCATGGTGGCGGCGTTGGCCGTGGCCCGCATGGGGCCGGCGAGGATCTCGGCGGCCTTGAGGAAGATGGCCGCACGGTGCTCCCAAGGCATCTCCGACCACTCCCGCCACGCTTCCTGGGAGGCGGCGATGGCCTGCTCCACCTCCTGGGGGCCCGCCTGGTGGTAGACGGCGAGAACGTGGCGGTGGTCGTGGGGGCAGACCGCCTCGGCGGTGTTGCCGGTCCGCACCTCCTTCCCCCCGATCACCAGCGGGATCTCGATCTTCTCCGAGAGCATGCGCTTCAGTTCGGCCTTGAGGGCCTTCTTTTCGGGGGAACCGGGCCCGTAGGCGAGGACCGGCTCGTTCTGGGGCTTGGGGACGTAGAGAACGTTGTTGGCCATGAATGTCCTCCTGGAGTTGGGGCGGGAAGGGCTCTGCCCGCGCCATCGGCGCGGAAGTGCGCCGGATGGTTGATTCTACCCGACAGGGAATGGGCCCGGCAACTCGAGGCCGGTCCTCAGGGGGAGAGGTGCGTGAAGAAACGGGGGCGCGCCCTTGACAGGCCGGGGAACGGCGCCTTACAATGGATCTCTGAGTGGGCGATTAACTCAGCGGAAGAGTACTATCCTCACACGGTAGGAGTCGCTGGTTCGAATCCAGCATCGCCCACCATCCCGCGAAGCGAAGGGGCGCCGCGTGCGCCCCTTTTTCGTCCCGCCGCTCCCCCTCCGCGCCCCCCCTGTGCTAGCGTACCGTCATGACCGGACGGACGGTGACGCTGGTGGGCTTCATGGGGAGCGGCAAGAGCACCGTGGGGAGGGTGCTGGCCCTTCGCCTCCACTGGCCCTTCAAGGACACCGACGCCGTGGTGGAGGAGCTTTCGGGGAAGCCCATCCGGAAGATCTTCGAGGAGGAGGGCGAGGCGGCCTTCCGGGAGGTGGAGCGGCGGGTCATCCTCTCCACCCCCGAGGAGGGGAATCGGGTCCTGGCCGTGGGGGGAGGAGGCTTCAACGAAGAGACCATCCCTTTCCTGGACCGGCTCGGCCCCACCATCCACCTGGATCTTTCTTTCGAAGAAGTGAAGCGGCGCATCGGACGGGACCCCCGCCGCCCCCTGGCGGCCAGCCCCGACCTCTACGGCCTGTTCATCCGCCGCCGGCGCCTCTACGGCCGCGCCCGCTTCCGCGTTTGGACGGAGGGGCTTTCGGTGGACGAGGTGGTTGACGCCATCCTCCGCGTGGTATAAGGTTCAGGCTGTTCCGGGGGGCCGCTTGCCGCGCGCGCGATATCTGGTCTTGTCGGACATCCACGGCAACCTGGAGGCGCTCCAGGCCGTCTTTCGGGCCGTGGAGCGCCGGCGTTACTCCGGCGTCCTCTGCCTGGGGGACCTGGTGGGGTACGGGGCCAGCCCCAACGCCGTGGTGGCGCGGATGCGCCGCCTCAAAAACCTCCTCATCGTCCGGGGGAACCACGACAAGGTGGCCTCGGGCCTCGAGAATGGCGACAACTTCAACTCCTCGGCGCTGGAGGCCGCCCGGTGGACCCTGGGACGCCTCACCCCGCCCAACCTGGCCTTTCTCCAGAGTCTCCCCCGGGGGCCCCGGGAGGTCCTTCCGGGGGTCTTCCTGGCCCACGGCTCCATTTTGGACGAGGACGCGTACCTCTTCTCCGACTTCGACGCCTACCAGTCCTTCCGGGCCTCCCCCTTCCGCATCTGCTTCTTCGGCCACACCCACTTCCCGGTTCTCTACCAGGAGAGCCGGCAGGGGGTGGACTTCCTGCCCCTCTCCGGGGACACGGTGGAGGTGGCGCTCAACCCCGACGCCCGGTACCTCGTGAACCCGGGCTCGGTGGGCCAGCCCCGGGACCGGAACCCCAAAGCCTCCTTCGCGGAGTTTTTCCCCGAGACGGGCCGCCTGGTCCTGAGGCGCGTCCCCTACGACGTCGAGGGGGCCGCCGGCCGCATCCGGAAGGCCGGGCTTCCCCTCCACCTGGCCAACCGGCTGGCGTTGGGCGCATGATCACCGGCGTCAACACCCTCGTTTTCGCCGACGGCACCGAATACCACGTCCAGATCGAGGACCTGGACGGGGAGAAGGTGCTGGAGGCCCGGGTCTACGTGGGGGGAAGGATTCTCTTCCAGAAGCGGCAGGCCTACGGCCCCCTCCTGGAGGGCGCCGCCCCCCAGGAGGCGCAGGAGCGCATCCGCGGCGAGATGGAGCGGCTGCTTTCCCTCCTCAAGGCCGCCATCGAGCGGGGCCGGATCCGGGCCTGAAACTTCCCGCCGCCCAGGCCCACTCCGGATGGCATGCGGCGCCGGCTCCCGGTTGGAGCCTGCGGCGGCAGCCTGTCATGGCAGGGAAAGGGTTCAGGCGCCGGCGAGGATCCGCTGCACCCGTTCGGCGAGGCGGTCGTACTGGAAGGGCTTGGAAATGTAGTCCACCGCCCCGCGCTGAAGGCCGAAGATCTTGTCCTTGAGGTCGGTGCGCACGGAGAAGATCGCCACGGGGATCTCCCGGGTGGCGGGGTCGCTCTTGAGGAGTTTCAGGACCTCCCACCCGTCCATCTTCGGCATGTTGAGGTCCAGGAGGATCAGGCGGGGCTTCAGGGTGCGGGCCACGTGCAGCCCGTCCTCCCCCGAAAGGGCCTTGGCGACGACGTAGCCCGCCTCCGAAAGGATGGCGTCCACGATGTCCAGGAGGTCCGGATTGTCGTCGATCACGAGGACCGTCTGCTTCACCCCTCTCCTCCCGAAGCCACACCCGAAGAAAAGCTAATTCAATTCAAAAAATAGGTCAAGAAGCGTATACCTGGTTCACACTTCCAAACGCGCCAGGGTCTCCGAGGGCCCCAGCACGGAAGTTGCGGCGCGGGCCCCGGAGACCTCGGCCAGGAGCCCGGCGATGCGCCGGGCGCACCGCTCCGCCAGGGTTTCCCTGCCCGGGGGGGCGTAGGCCACCGCCAGGAGCCGCGAGGTCTCCACCGTCACCTTGGTGGCGTGGCCGTCCTTGACGGGCGTTCCCAGGGGCCGGTCTTCGGGGAGGGCGGCCAGGAGCAGAAGGTCCTCCAGGTCCAGGCGCTGGCCGGCGGCGTTGAAGGGGTATTCCTCCCCCTTTCGCCCCCTCCGGAGGAGAAAGGTGCCGGTGCAGGCCCGGTCCACGTCCAGCAGGGTCACGGGGAGGAGGAACTCCAGGGAGGCGAGGTTGGCCGCGTCCACGGCGTCCAGGATCGCCGGGACCTCCCCCCGCCCGAGGAGGCCGAGGAGGTACTCGCTGGCGGGTTTTCCCCGCCCGGAGGGGCTGTAGCGGCCCACCCGGAGCATCCGGCGGACCTCCTCTCTCCGGAGGGAGCCCTCCGCCCGGTCTTCCGGCGAGGCCTCCCAGCGGCGGGCGGCCGCCTCGAAGAGGGCCCGCCATTCGGGGCGGGAGGGGCCCACCGCCGCCCCCTCCGCCGCCGCCATCCCCAGCACGGCGCCTTCCACACCCCGCCGGACCTCGATCCTCACGAAGGTCTCCTCCGAAAAAACGCGACGGGCGGGCGGAACCGGTCCGCCCGCCCCTTTCGTACGCGCGAAATCAGCGGCGCGGGGGCCTTCGGTCCCGGTCGCCGTGGCCGCGGTCGGAACGCTCCCGGTCCCGGGGCGGGCGGCTCCCCTCCCGGGGCCTCGAGGCGGGCCTGCGGTCCCCGTCGGGGCGTTCCACGTACCCCTCGGGCTTGGCCAGCAGGGCCTTGCGGCTGAGGCGCAGCTTCCCGCCCCGCTCGAAATCGAGGAGCTTCACCTCGATCTCGTCGCCCACCTGGAGGTAGTCCTCCACCTTGTCCACCCGCTTCCAGTCCAGCTCCGAGACGTGGAGCAGGCCGTCGGTGCCGGGGAGGATCTCCACGAAGGCCCCGTACGGCTCCACCCGCCGCACCGTTCCTTTGTAGACCTTCCCCACCTCCGGCTCCTCCATCTGGGCCCGGATGATGGCGAGGGCCTTCTGGGCCATCTCCGGATCGCTGGAGGCCACGGTGACGGTGCCGTCCTCCTCGATGTTGATCTCCACCCCGGTGTTCTCCTGGATGGCGCGGACGTTCTTCCCGCCGGGGCCGATGAGCTCGCCGATCTTGGACTTGGGGATGGTGATGGTGTAGATGCGGGGGGCCAGGGGCGAAATCTCCGGCCGGGGGGCGGGGAGGGTCTCCGCCATGGTGGCGAGAAGCTGGAGCCGCCCCTTGCGGGCCTGTTCCAAGGCCTCCCGCATGACGGCGAAGGAGACGCCGTCCACCTTGATGTCCATCTGGAGGGCGGTGATGCCCTTCTCCGTGCCCGCCACCTTGAAGTCCATGTCGCCGTAGTGGTCCTCCAGGCCGGCGATGTCCGTGAGGATGGCGTACCGGTCGCCCTCCATGATGAGCCCCATGGCCACGCCGGCCACCGGCGCCTTGATGGGCACGCCGGCGTCCATGAGGGCCAGGGTGGCGCCGCAGATGGTGGCCTGGGAGGAGGAGCCGTTGGATTCCAGGATGTCCGACACCACCCGGATGGTGTAGGGGAAGTCGGCCTCCGAGGGGATCACGGGCTGAAGGGCCCGCTCGGCCAGGGCCCCGTGGCCGATCTCCCGCCGGCCCGGTCCGCGGATCATCTTCACCTCGCCGACGCTGAAGGGGGGGAAGTTGTAGTGGAGGATGAAGTGCTTCTCCTGCCCCTCCAGGAGACCCGACAGGCGCTGGACGTCCGCCGCCGTCCCCAGCGTGCAGTTGGCCAGGGCCATGGTCTCGCCCCGGGTGAAGAGGGCCGAGCCGTGGGTCCTCGGCAGGACCCCCACCTCGCACCAGACGGGCCGGATCTCGTCGAAGAGACGGCCGTCCACCCGCCGCCCCTCCTTGAGGAGGACCGTCCGGAAGGTCTTCACCAGGACCTCGTGGAAGAGGCGGGAGGTCTCGGCCCTCCCCTCCTCGTCGTCCTCCGGCAGGCCGGCCAGGAGGTCCTTTTCCACCTGGTCCAGGGCCGCGTACATCTTGAGCTTGCCCTTGACGGCCATGGCCTCCCGCAGGGGACCGGCCACCTTGGCCTCCACTTCGGCGAGCTTCGCGGGGTCCAGGTCCGGCTGGGGGACCTCGATCTTCTGGATGTGGAGCCTCGCGAAGAGCTCCTCCTGGGCGGCCACGATGCGCTGGATCTCGGCGTGGGCCACCTCCAGGGCCTTCACCATCTGCTCCTCGGAGAGTTCCCTGGCGCCGGCCTCCACCATGCAGATGGCCTCGCGGGTGCCCGCCACCACCAGGTTGAGGGCGCTTCGGT
This sequence comes from Acidobacteriota bacterium, assembly GCA_037444825.1. Classification (GTDB taxonomy): domain Bacteria; phylum Acidobacteriota; class UBA4820; order UBA4820; family DSQY01; genus JBFLVU01. The sequence continues at coordinate 66,683 of JBBILR010000010.1, forward strand.
CCATCACCTTCAGGGAGGGGTTCACCACGTACTCGCCGTCGATGAGGCCGACGCGGACGGCCCCCACGGGGCGGTGGAAGGGGATGGGGGAGCAGTAGAGGGCCGCCGACGCGCCGTTGATGGCCATGACGTCGGGGCTGTTCTCGTAGTCCATGGAGAGCACCATGGCGATGACCTGGGTCTCCAGGTGGTACCCCTCGGGGAAGAGGGGACGCAAGGGCCGGTCGATCATTCGGCAGACCAGGATCTCCGGGTCGGTGGGCTTGCCTTCCCGCTTGAAGAAGCCCCCGGGGATCCGGCCGCCGGCGTAGGTGTACTCCCGGTAGTCCACGGTGAAGGGGAGGAAGTCCAGCCCCCGCCGCTCGTTCTTGTCCATGCCGGCGGTGACCAGGACCACCGAGTCGCCGTAGCGGACCCACATGGCCCCGTGGGCCTGCTTGGCCACCTTACCGGTGGAGAGTTTCAGGGGCCTTCCCCCGATTTCGATTTCAACGGTTTCTTCGTGGTACATGCACGCTCCTCATCTACACGGATAGGCCTCCCCCGAAAGGGGGCCCAAAGCCTCGCCTCGGGGCGGGGCGCTACTTGCGGAGGCCCAGACGGTTGATGAGGTCGCGGTACCGCTCGATGTCCCGGTTCTTCAGGTAGTTGAGCAGGCGGCGCCGCTGGCCGACCAGCATCAAGAGACCGCGGCGGGTCGCGAAGTCCTTCCGGTGCTTCTTCAGGTGCTCGGTGAGGCCGCTGATGCGGTCGGAAAGGAGGGCGATCTGCACCTCCGGGGAGCCCGTATCGGCAGGGTGTTTGGCGTACTCTGCGATGAGGGCCTTCTTTTTCTGCGTCTCCATCGTCACACGTCTCCTATCTTCTTCAAGGAGAAGAGGGTACCACAGGGAGGCCCGCCTGTAAAGGGCCCTCAGGAAACCGTTTCCTGGAAGACCACCCCCCGGCGGGCCAGCTCCTGCATGACGAAGAGGTAGCAGCCGGGCGCCTGGCCCACCAGCTCCGGCGGGGAGACCCCGGGGCGGCGGTACCGGCCCGACGCCACCAGGCGGGCGACGGCGGTGCAGGTGTACCCGGTGGTGCGGGCCATGGAGGTGGTGCGGGTGGCGGGGTCGTACCGGTCCCACAGGTCGTAGACCCGAAGGACCCGTTTCCCGGCGGTCTCCCCCTCCACGGTGAGGCGCATGACCGTGACGTCCTCTTCCCCTTCGGTCAGCTGCCAGAGGGGGAACAGAAGGCGGGAGGTCACGTCCAGGGGGCGCACCCTCACCCCCCCCACCTCCAGGGGTTCTTTCGAAAAGAAGCCCGTCTCCCTCAGGATCCGCATCTTCTCGATGTGGCCGGGGTAGCGGAGGGTCTTCTCCTTCATGTTGGGGATGCGCATGGTGAAGAGGAGGCTTCTGAGCCCGTCGGTGTTGAAGGCCTCCAGGGTTCCCACACCGGGGAAGTCCAGGAGTTCGGGGTCCGACAGGGCCGGGCGCACCACGATCTCCCCCCGCTCCACGAAGCGGGCCGGGCGGAGGTACTCCTCGATGACGTCGGAGGGGGAAAAGACCGCCTTGTACTCGTACGGCCACTGCCGCACCAGGGGCAGCCCCCCCACCAGGCACTCGAAGCGGTCGATGCGGTCCATGACGGTGGTGAGGTACCCGAGGACGATGTTGCCCGCTCCGGGGGCGATGCCGGCGTCCACCACCGCCGTGACCCCGGCGCGGCGCGCCTCCTCGTCCAGAAGGCGGGCGTCCTCCTCGAAGAAGGAGATGTCCACCACGTTCTTGCCTTCCTCGATGACGGCCTTCAGCGTCTCGAAGCCCATGTGGCCCGGTACGGCGCCCACCACCAGGTCGGCCGAACGAACGGCCTCTTGGAGTTCCTTGCGGTTTTTCAGGTCCGCGCGCTTCCGCTTGAGGCCGGGCGTTTTCTCGATCCGGTCCAGGACCGCCTCCGAGGCGTCCACCGCCGTGACGGTGAACTCCCCTTCCCGCGCCAGGTCCAGGGCGATGGCCCTGCCCACCCTTCCCGCCCCCAAGACCGTCACGTGCATCGGACCCTCCCCACGGAGGGCTCAGTATACACCGGGGTTCAACCGCGGGCGGCGGCAGAGGGGGGCGTAGGGGCATTTCTTGCATTCCTGAGGGTCGGCGGGGTCGGCCTCGAAGGGGAGGTCCGGGTCCAGGATCTCCGCCGCGAGGCGCCGGACCACCGGAAGGACGCAATGGTCCAGGAAGGAGGCCAGCCCGCACGACACTCTTTCTTCCAGCTTCGCTTTCCTGCCCGGATCCCGGAGGGACACGAGGCGGGCTTCGAGGGCCTCCCCAGGGACGCCCCGGCTCCGGCGGACCATCTCCGCGTAGAGGGGGAGCTGGAGCGACCGAAGCCCCTTCCAGAGCGCCCGGCGGTCGGCCTGGGGGTCGGGCGGGTCCTCGGAGGGAAGGTCGTACCTTTCGGGATTCTTTCCCAGCTTGTAGTCGGTGAGGCGGAAGCGGCCGCCGGGAAGGGCGTCCAGCCGGTCCAGCCGTCCCTCCACCCGAACCGGCGGCCCCCCGCTCTCCGCCAGGTCCAGCCCCAGCTTCTCCTCCACCGCCACCACCACCCATCCGGGGGTCTTCTGTTCCTCCTCCAGCAGCTTTCTCAGGCGCTCCTCCGCCAGGGACGTGAGGAGAAAGGCGGCGTCCCTATCGCCGAAGGCCTCCCCCACCAGGGAGGGCAAGCGGGCCTTCATCTCATCGAAGTCCCCTTCGGTGAGCGCGCGCCCGGACAAGGGCCTGAAGAGCTCCGCCAGCACCCCGTGGAGGATCTTTCCCACCTCCCGGCCGTCGGTCTCCTCCTCCGCCTTCGGTTCTCCCAGGGAGAGGACCTTTTCCCAGTAGAAGCGGAGGGGGCACAGGAGGTACCGGTCCAGGGAGGTGGGGGAGAGGGTGAGGGACCGCAGGCGGGCCACCAGTTCCGGGCTCTTGGCAACGGCGCCCACCGGCTCCGTCTGGCCGCCCGTCCGGAAGGCGAGGCGGGTGACCTTGCCCTCCCCCCCCGCGCGGCGGGCCTCCCAGAGGAGCTGTCCCACGAAGGGGGAAGGGCCCCTCCCCGGCCGGGCGGCGTAGAGGGCCCAGGCCCGGCCGCTGGATTCCAGCAGGCGGAAGACGTGGTACCGGTAGATCTCCGCCCGCTCCAGAACCCCGGGGAGGCCCAAGGCCTGCCGGAAGGCCGGGGGGAGCAGGGGGTCGGGCGAGGGGGCGGTGGGGAGAGCCTCGTCGTCGGCGTCCAGGAGGATCACCGAGGGAAAGCGCAAAGCCTGGGTCTCCAGCACGCCCATGACTTGGAGCCCCCGGACCGGAAGGCCGGTGAAGGGGACCCGGACCTCCGAGAGGCGCTCCCGCACGAAGGCGAAGAGGCGGCGGGGCTCCGGGGCCTTTCCCTCCTCCCCCCGGCCCGCCTCCGCCAGGGCTTCCAGGCACCGGGCCGCCGCCTCGAAGGAGGGGCGGTAGAAGGGGTGGAAGGGGGCCCGGGAGCCCTCGGCCACCGCCCCCAGGAGCCGCTCCAGCAGGACGCCGAGCCCCTCCAGGTTCCCCGCCGCGCGCACCTCCCGGAAGAAGAGGTCGTGCACGCGGACGAGGGCGGCGGACAGGACCTCCTCCCCGGGCCCCGCCGGGTTCAGGGTCCGCGCGCGCCGCCGCGGCCCCGCCTCCGCCTCCAGCGCCCTCAGGTCCACCTTCCGCCGCCCTTCTTCGAGGAGGAACTCCTGCACCGCGTGGAAGAAGATCCGCAGGGAACCGGGGGCCAGCCCCTCGGGGGCGAAGTTCTTGACGTAGGGGTGAAAGAGGAGGCGCAGGTAGGTCTGCCGGGGCACCGACTCCCCGTCCCCCTCCTCCGCCGCCCGGAGGACGGCGTCCAGCAAGGTGAAGAGGGGCGAGCGGGCCAGGGGGTATCCCAGGGTGACGTTGAAATCCTCTTTGAGGACGCCGAGGCCCTCCCACAGGAGGGGAAGGAGGGTGTCGGGGTCGGGGAGGACCACCACCGTCTCCTCCGGCACGAGCCCTTCCCGGGAGAGGATCTCCCCCACCCGGAGGGCCTCGCCGTGGGCCGAGGGGGCCTCCTCCACGGTGAGGGAGAGGCGGGGCGGGGCGAAGGGGGGGGCGGGGTGGCGGGGGGCCAGGGCGGCCTCCATGCGCCGGAAGGCCTCCCACCGGCGCCCGTCGTGGTGGCGGAGGAGGGTGACCTCGGCGGAGGAGGACAGGGCCCGGAGGAGGCGGATCTGCCCGCGGGTCAGGGAGAAGAAGCCCACGAAGAGGATTTGCCGCCAGGGCGGCCGCCCCTCCCTCTCGAGGTGTTCCGCCGCCCGCCGAATGGCCTGGGCGTCGGTCCAGGCCCCCTCCCGGGCACACAGATCCCGGAAGGCGGTCCTCAGGGTGGGGAGGAGGTCGTGAAAGGCCCGGGAGGAAGGCGCCAGCGCGTCGAAGAGGGGATGGTTCCGGAGGGAGGCCAGGGCGGCGTCGGGGACGTCCTCCTCCTCCAGCGTCTCCAGGGCCTCGAGCCAGGCCCGCCCCGGCCCGTAGAAGGAGACCAGGTCCCCGCCGAAGCCCGGGGAGGCTTCCTGCCCGGCGGCCCTCGCCGCGTGGAGGAGAAGGCGAAGGCTCTCCAGCGGCTCCGGCCCCTCGGCAGGTAGCCCCGCCGTCTTCCGGGCGAGACCCGCCATCGTCAGGAGGGCGGGAGGCCGGCAGGGCCCCCCCCGCCTTCGGGCGAAGGCGAGGGCGAAGTGGCTCGCCGCCCGGCGTCCCGGAAAGACCACCGCCGTCCCCTCCGGCGGCAGGGAAAGACTTTCCTCCACCGCGCGCTGGAGGAGGTCCTCCCCGACGAACAGGTCCTTTATCCTCACCACGGGACCTCCTCCACGCGCTCCAGGGCCAGGTAGGCCAGCCGGCCCGAGACCCGCCGGCCGGGGTAGAGGGCCGAGACGAGGCGGCAGTACAGGGCCACCTGCTGGCGGTGGGCCTCCGGCGTTTCCTGGCCGGTCTTCCAGTCCACCACCGTGACGCGGTCCTCCTCCACGATCAGCCGGTCCACCCGGTGGATCCGGCCCTCCCCGTCCAGGATCTCCACCTCGTTGAGGACCTCACCCGAGGGGGGGCTCAGAAGGGGGCCGAGGTCCGGGTGGGCCCACAGGGCGGCGAACCGGACGGTGATCTCCCGGGCCTCTTCGGGACGGGCCCCCGCGGCCTCAAGGCTACCCCCCCCCGCACCTTCGATCCCGAAGCCCCCCTCCAGCAACCCGTGGAGGCGCTTCCCCAGCCGCACCGCCCCCCACGCCTCCGGGGGGGGAGGACGGTAGCCGGGATCGGCGGGGGGCAGGATCCGGGAGCGCCACGGCGACCGGGCCGAGGGACGGCTCAGGAAGTTCGCCGCCTCGGCGGGGGCCTCCCGGCGGGTGGGGGTCCCCTCTTCCAGCGGCGCCTGGAGGGGCGGCCGCAGGTCCCTCTGCCCCGCCCCTGGGCTCAGGACGACGTGGAGCTCGTCCTGGGCCCGGGTGAGGGCGACGTAGAAGGCGCAGAGTTCGTCCCGAAGGGCCAGGAGCTGGTTTTCCCGGTAAGCCCGCCCGAGGGCGGGGGACAAGGTCCAGTGGACCTTCCTCGTCCGCACCCACAGGAGCCCCTCCGGCGCGGGAAGGAGGAAATCGCCCCCATTGGGTCCTTTCGGGGACCGCAGGGACGGGAGGAGCAGGACCACCACGGGAAAACCCAGCCCCTTGGCCTTGTGGACGGTGAGCACCCGAAAGGCGTCGCCGCCCTCCGGGAGGGGGACCTCCAGCCCCTCCTCCTCCGGGTCCTCCTCCAGGGCGGCCAGGAGGGACCCGGCGGTGGCCGCCCCCTCCCGCTCCTTGCGGGAGACCACCTCCAGGAAATGGGCGAGGAAGGCCTCGTCCTCCGGGAAGCGGGAGAAGGCCTGGGAACGCTCCAGGAAGTCCTGGAGGAGGTCGTAGGGGGCCAGGTACCCCACCCCCTGGAAGAGGGGCTCCACGAAGTCCTTCCAGGCCCGGGGGAAGGCCTCCCGGTAGGCCCGGTAGAGGGCGCCCCCCCGGGAGGAGGCCCAGCGGGCCAGGAGGGCGTGGAGTTCGGCGGGGGGGATGGCCGCGGCCCGTTCCATCAGGGTTCCCGAGGCGAAGGTCGCGAAGGAGAGGTCGTCGGTGGGGGTGTCCAGGAACCGCAGGAGGGCCAGGAGCTCCTGGACCCGGGGATGGGTGGTCACCCGGGCCGCCGACTCGGTGGCCACCCGGTACCCGGCCTCCTCCAGGACCTTCGTGATGGCCCGGGCCTGGTCGTTTTTCCGAACCAGGAAGGCCACCTCCCCCGGCCGGTACCCCCTCTGGAGCAGGTCGGGGAGCAGGCCCGACGCCGCCTCCCGGGCCGCCCGCTCCAGGGGATCCTCTCCCTCGGCATCCGGGCCGGCGGGTCCCTCCACGACGCGGACGAAGCCCCCGGGGCGCCGGCCGTCGGGCCGCTGGAAGGCGTCGCGAAAGACGGGGGCCATCACCCGGTCGTACTCCTCGCCCGAGACCTCGAAGGCGCGGAACGACCACTCCCGCAGGGCCGGCTCGGAGAAGGTCCGGTTGAAGAACTCCACCAGGACCTCCCGGCTGCGGTGGTTTTCCGGAAGGATGTCGCTCCTCCCTCCGAAGGTCCCGGCCAGTTCCTCGTAGGCCTCTCCGAAGAGGTGGGGGGCGCCCCCCCGGAAGCGGTAGATGGCCTGTTTCGGGTCCCCCACGAAGAAGAAGGAGCCTCCCCGGGCGAGGGCCTCCTCCGCCAAGGGGCGGAGGGCCTGCCACTGGACCTCGCTGGTGTCCTGGAACTCGTCCACCAGGAGGTGGCGGTACCGCTCCCCCAGGGCCAGGAGGACCGAGGGCAGCCCCCCGCCGGCCAGGTGCCTCGCCAGCTCCCGGGCCACCCGCTCCAGAAGCTCGGCGTGCTCCCGGCGGGCCCGCTCCTCCAGGGCCTCTTCCAGCCGCGCCTCCAGGCGAAGGGCGGGGTTCCCGAGGGCCAGGGCGTGGCGGATGGCCAGGGCCCGCAGGCTCTCTTGGAGGCGGGACCAGGCCTCCTCCTCCTCGGAGCCCACCTTCGTTTTGGATTCCTTTATGACGCACTCTTTCAGGTTGACCTTCGTCCAGGACTTTGAATCGAGCTCGAGGAAGGCAGGGACGGAAGGATTCGCCGCCAGGTTCCGCAACTTCTTGAGGAAGGCCTTCCCATTCGAGATTTGGATCCCCTTGGCCTCGAGGCGCCCCAGGAGGTCCGCCGCCCGCCTTCCCGCCTCCTCGACCCTCTGGCCCACTTCGGTGTCCGCATCCTCCAGCGGGACCGGGCAGGCCGCCACTCCCGCCAGCCGGTCGTGGAGGGTCCTCTGTTCCTGGAGAAATTTTCTTATGAGGTCCCAGTCCAGGTCCTCCTGGACCCGCATCATCTCCTGAAGCACGGCCTCCAGGTCTTTCCGGAGACCCCCGTCGCGGCCCGCTTCCGAAAGGAGGGCGAGGAAGGCCCGGCGGACGAGGGGCTGGGCGTTCAAGACCAGCGAGAAGCCGGGGGGGAGGCCCAACTCGAAGGCGGAGGCCCGGGCGGCCGACGCCAGAAAGGCGTCGATGGTGCCCACCGAGAAGAAGGGCCACCGGTGAAAGACCGCCTCCAGGGCCCGCTCCGCCCGCTCCGCCAGGGCCTCTTCGGAAAGGCCCGCGGCGCCCGCCAGTTCCCGGCGGAGGGCGAGGTCCTTCGGGTCTTGCGGCCGGGAAAGGGCCTCCAGCCAGGAGAGGACCCGCTCCCGCATCTCCCCCGCCGCCTTTCGGGTGAAGGTGACGGCCAGGATGCGGCCCAGCTCCTCGGCGGGATCCTCCGAGCCGAGGAGGAGGGTGAGGTAGCGGAAGGCCAGGGCGTGGGTCTTTCCCGCCCCCGCCGAGGCCACGAGGCGGATCACCCCCCTCGAAACGAAGCTCGTCGCGCCGTCCATCTTCGCTCCCCGGGGACATTCTACCGCCCCCCGGTGCACAGAATGGACACCCGCTCGGCCTCCCTCGGGAAGACCCGCCTTGCCCCGGAGCGCCCCCTTCGCCTAGGATGGGGCCATGCGCGAGGCGGCCCGGGTGGCCCTCTTCCTCGGAATCGTCCTTTTCGTCTGGGCCCTCGAGCACGCCTACCTCTTCCGCCGCGTCGCCCCCTTCCTCGGTCCCCGGGGAACGGCCCTCCGGCGGGCCGGCCTCCTGGTCGTCCTCCTGGCCGCCGTCCTCTACCCGGCGGGGCGGGTGGCCGCCCGCCTCTTCCCGGGAAAGACCGCCTACGCCATGGAGTTCGCCGGCGCCGTTTGGATGGGGTTTCTCTTCCTGGCCGTGGCCTTCCTTCTGGCGGTGGACCTCCCCACCCTCCTCGGCCGGCTCGCCCCCGGTGGGCTTCGGGCCCTCCGGCTGGGCGCCCTGGCTTCCTCGCTCCTCCTGGGCGCCTTCGCCCTGTTCCAGGGGCTCCGAACCCCCGCCGTCACCGTCCGCACCCTGGTTCTCCCCGGCCTTTCCCCCGCCCTGGCGGGAAAGACCCTCCTCCAGGTCTCGGACCTCCACCTGGGGACCCTGCTGGGCCGCCGCTGGCTCTCCCGGCTGGGGGAAACCCTCGCGGACCTGAAGCCCGACCTTCTCGTCGTCACCGGGGACCTCGTGGACGGCCACGTCCCCGACGTGGAACCCCTCGTCCCCCTGCTCCAGGGGTGGCGGCCCCCCCTGGGAAAGTACGCCGTCCTGGGGAACCACGAGTTCTACGGCGGGGCGGAGAAGGCCGCGGACCTCCTCCGAAGGGCCGGCTTCCGGGTGCTGAGGCAGGAGGCGGTGGAGGCGGCGCCGGGGCTCTTCCTGGCGGGGGTGGACGACCTCACCGCCCGCCGGCAGTTCCGTGTGGGCGGCGACCCGCTGGCGGAGGCCCTGGGGCCCCTCCCTTCGGGCCGCCCCTGCATCCTGCTGAGCCACAGCCCGCTGGGGGCCGAGGAGGCCGCCTCCCGGGGGGCCTCGGCCATGCTCTCGGGCCACACCCACGCCGGCCAGATCTGGCCCTTCGGCCTTCTGATCCGGATCTTCTACCCGCGCCTTTCGGGCGCGTACACCGTGGGGCCCCTCTCGCTGTACGTCTGCCGGGGGGCGGGAACGTGGGGGCCGCCCATGCGCCTCTTCCGCCGGGGGGAGGTGGTTCTCTTCAGGCTGGAACCGGAGGGTGCCACTCCCTGACGGAACGGGGTAACACTTTTCGGCGGGAGCGACGGCTTTTCTCGGAAAGACGCCCGCCGAGAAATGGCACCGGGGTTGCTAAGCTTCCAGGCGGAGTGGGAGGGCGCGCCATGGAGCGGAACCGGGGCTTCACGCTCATCGAACTCCTCATCGTGGTGGCCATCATCGGCCTCCTGGCCGCCATCGCCATCCCCAACCTGATCCAGGCCATCCAGCGTTCCAAGCAGAAGCGGGCCATGGCCGAGGTGCGGGGGCTGGCCACCGCCTGCAACTCCTACAGCACCGACACCAACGACTTCCCCCACGGGAACACGTCGTGGCAGAACACCGACGTGGTGATCCCCATCGGGGAGCTGGCCCCCTTCTACATCAAGGAGGTTCCCAACCCCGACCCCTGGGACACCAAGTACCAGTACGCCTGCACCGATTCCTACCAGGACTTCGCCCTGCGCTCCCTGGGGAAGGGCGGCGCCGACGACGGGGAGGACCTGGCGTCGGTTCTGGCGGCCCGGCCCCAGGTCACCGCGTGTCTGGAAAACGACATCGTTTGGGCCAACAGCGGCTTCACCGCCTGGCCCGAGGGCAAGCAGCGGCGCTGCCAGTAGCGGGGCCTTCCCGCTACACGATGGCCCGGGGGTGGGTCATCTTGGCGGGGTCGAGGATCTCCTGGAGACGCTCCTCCGACAGGAGCCCCCGGTCGAGGACGATCTGCCGGACGGGCTTCTGGGTGGCCAGCGCCTCCTTGGCCACTTCCCCCGCCGCCTCGTAGCCGATGTAGGGCACCAGGGCCGTCACCAGCGTGACGCTCCGCTCCACCAGCCGCCGGCACCGCTCCCGGTCGGCGGTGATCCCCTCGATGCAACGGGTCCGGAACATCTCCGCCGCCGCCCGGAGCATGCCGATGGACATGAAGAGGTTGAAGGCGATGAGCGGCTCGAAGGGGTTGAGTTCGAGCTGGCTGGCCTCGGCGGCCATGGAGACGGCCACGTCGTTGCCGATGACCTGGTAGGCCACCTGGCTCACCGCCTCGGGGATCACCGGGTTCACCTTTCCCGGCATGATGGAGGAGCCCGGCTGGAGGGCCGGGAGGTGAATCTCGGCGAAACCGGCGCGGGGACCCGAGGAGAGAAGCCTCAGGTCGTGGGCGATCTTGGACAGCTGGATGGCGATCCGCTTCAGAATCCCCGAGACCTCGGCGAAGTCCCCGCTGTCCTGGGTGGCCTCCACCAGGTTCGAGGCGGTGACCAGCGGGAAGCCGGTGATCTCCCGAAGGCGGTCGCAGACCATCCCGGCGTACCGCGGGTCGGTGTTGAGGCCGGTTCCCACCGCCGTGGCCCCCATGGAGATCTCCGCCATGAGCGCCTCCGCCCGGAGGAGGGCGTCCCGGCTCTCCCGGATCATGGTGGCGTAGGCCTCGAACTCCTGCCCCAACGTCATGGGCACGGCGTCCTGCATCTCCGTCCGCCCGATCTTGAGCACGTCGGCGAACTCCGCCCCCTTCTGCGCGAAGGCGTCGCAGAGGCGGCCCAGCTCCTCCCGGAGGTCCTTGAGGCCGTAGAGGGCCGCCACCTTGATGGCGGTGGGAATGACGTCGTTGGTGGACTGGGACATGTTGGCGTGGTCGTTGGGGTGGCAGTGGGCGTACTCACCCTTCCGCTTCCCCAGAAGCTCCAGCGCCCGGTTGGCAATGACCTCGTTGGCGTTCATGTTGGTGGAGGTCCCCGCCCCGCCCTGCATCATGTCCACGACGAACTGGTCGTGGAGCCCCCCGGCCGCGATCTCGTCGCAGGCCTTCGCCATGGCTTCGGCCACGGGGGGCGAAAGAAGCCCCAGGTCCCGGTTGGCCAGGGCCGCGGCCTTCTTCACCTGGGCCAGGGCCTTGATGAAGGAGGGGAAGTTGGCGAGGGTCACGCCGGTGAGGCGGAAGTTCTCCACCGCCCGCTGGGTCTGGCAACCGTAGTAGGCCTCGGCGGGCACCGGCACCTCGCCCAGGCTGTCCTTCTCGATCCTCGCTTTCGAGGGCTCCACTTCAGGCAGGTTCTGGCGCATCGCGGGCTTCCTCAAAGGGGGGGCGCCCGGCCCTCACAGGCCGTACACGGCGCCGAATTTCCGGTCCAGGTAGGCCATGAGCGGCTCCGCCGAGAGATCCCTTCCCGTGACCTTGCGGCAGAGTTCCGGGGCCAGGTCCTTTCGCCCGTGGCGGTGGATCTTCTCCCGCAGCCACTCCCGCAGGGAGCCGAAATCGCCCCGGGCCGCCCGTTCCTCCAGGGGGCCCAGGTCCCTCTCCATGGCTTGCGCGAACTGGGCGGCGTAGAGGTTGCCCAGGGCGTAGGTGGGGAAGTACCCCACGAGGCCCGCCGACCAGTGGACGTCTTGGAGGACCCCCTCCCGGTCGGTGGGGGGGACCAGGCCCAAAAGGCCCTTCGTCTTCTCGTTCCAAGCTCCGGGGAGGTCCGCCGGCTTCAGGTCGCCCCGGAGGAGGGCGCTCTCCAGTTCGAAGCGGAGGACGATGTGGAGGTTGTAGGTGACCTCGTCGGCCTCCACCCGAATGAGGGAGGGGTTCACCACGTTGGCGGCCCGGAAGAAGACCTCGGCGTCCACGTCGTCCACCACGCCGGGGAAGGTTTCCCGGAGCCGCGGAAGGGTCCTCACCCAAAATCCCCGGGACCTCCCCACCACGTTTTCCCAGAAGCGGGACTGGGATTCGTGGATGCCGAGGGAGCAGGCCTGGCCGGCGGGCATCCGGTACCGCTTCGGGTCCAGACCCTGCTCGTATAGGGCGTGGCCGGCCTCGTGGAGGGTCCCGAAAAGGGCGGTGTTCAACTTTCGCTCGTTGTAGCGGGTGGTGATGCGGACGTCGCGGAAGGTGCCGTTGGTGAAGGGGTGGGCCGAGCGGTCCAGCCTCCCCGCCTCGAAGTCGAAGCCCACCTCCTCCGCCAGGGCCCGGCAGAGGGCCTCCTGGGCCGCCACGGGGTAGCGGCGCTCCATCACCGAACCGTCGGGGGGGTGGGGAGCCCCCAGCAGGCGGTCCAGGAAGGGGCGAAGCCGCCCCTTGAGGTCCGAAAAGACCCGCCGGAGTTCCCCTTCGGTCATCCCCGGTTCGTAGTCCTCCAGGAGGGCGTCGTAAGGGGCGCCGGCGTCCAGGCAGAGGGCCGCTTCCCGGGTGAGCTGGAGGACCTTCTCCAGGTGGGGCAGGAAGGCGGCGAAATCCCCCCGGGGCTTGGCCTCCTCCCAGGCCCCCTGGGCCAGGGAAACGGCCTCGGCCCGCGCGGCCACCAGCGAGGCGGGAAGCTTGCAGGCCCGGCCGGTCGTCCTCCGGGCCTCCCGCAGGTCGGCGGCCTGCTCCTCCGTGGCGGCCTCGCCTTCCAGCTCGGCGAGGAGGTCCACCCACCGCCGGTCGGTGAGCCGCTCGTGGACCACCCGCGCCAGGGCCGCCTGCTGGAGGGCCCGCTGGGCGCCCCCCTTGCGGGGCATGGTGACCTGCTGGTCCCACTCGAGAAGCTGCTGGACCTCCATGAGGTCGTGCAGGTTCCCGGCCATTTCTTCGAAGGTCTCCCAACGCGATGCCATGGCGCCTCCCGGGGCCCGTGCGGCCCGCGGGGAAGTATAGCACCGCCCGCCGCGGGAATGGCCTTCAGTTGGAGAACTTCCGGTACAGTGGGTCAGGTGCCGCGCGCATGAGGAGGGCCACGAGCCGCCAGCGCCGGGTGACGTAGACGACCTTCCTCCGCTTTCGGATGGCCCGGTGGATCTGCCGGGCGGCGGTTCTCACGTCGGCCACCCAGAACATCCCCCGCTGGCCCCGGGTCATGGGGGTGTCCACGTAGCCCGGCCGGACGTCGGTGACGGCGATGGGGTACCGCCCGAGGTTCAGCCGGAGCCCTTCCAGGTAGTTGGAGACGAAGGCCTTGGAGGCGTTGTAGGCGGGGTTGAAGGGACTCCCCCGGTGGCCCGCCACCGAGGAGATGGCCACGAGGTGGCCCCGGCGCCGCGCCAAGAAGTAGCGGCCCGCCCACGAGGCGCACGCGGCGAACCCCAGGACGTTGGTCCGGATGGTCCTCTCCTCCGGCTCCCAGGCCAGCTTGTGGTTCTCGACGCCGATCCCCGACGAAAGGACCACGAGGTCCACTTCGCCCCCCAGCCGTCTCACCAGCTCGTCCAGCCGCTCCGGAACGGCCTCCGTGTCCCGCACGTCCAGGGACGCCGCCTCGTGGCCCGGCCCCAGCTCCTTCCGGAGGGCTTCCAGGGCCTCGAGGTCCCGGCTGGCGAGCCCCAGCCGCCAGCCGTCCTCGGCCAGAAGCCGCGACAGTTCCAAGCCGATTCCCGAACTGGCCCCCACCACGATGGCCGCCTTCATCTCCCGCACCTCCCTCCGTTTCGGCGGAAGCATACCACGGCCACCGGTCCCCGTTGTTAGAATGGCCTTTGGAGGTCGCGCTCCCATGAAGCGATTCTTGGCCGCCCTCGCCCTCGTCCTTTCCGCCCCCCTCGCCCCCACCGCCGGAGGCCCCCCGCCCTTGACGCTGCAGGAGGCTCTGCGGCCCGCCGCCTTCGGCGGCCAGGTCCCTCACTCGCCCCGCTGGGCGGGAAACGTCCTGCTGTTCTTCGAGCCGTCCGAAGGCGGGCTGGCCGGGGACCTCGTGGCCCTGGACCCCCGGACCGGCGCCCGGCGTACGGTTCTCCGGCAGGGGGATTTCCAGAAGGCCGACGGGGCGAAACGGCCCCTCGCCTCCCTCCTGCCGTCCCCCGACGGCTCCCGCGTCCTTCTCCAGGGGATGCGCGCCTGGATCCTGGACGTGAAGAGCGGGGCCCTGGAGCCCTTGCTGCCCCCAGGAACGAAGGTGGAGGCCTGGGACTGGTCGCCCGACGGCCGGAGGGTGGCCTTCGCCAACGAGGAGGGGCTCTTCGTGGTGGACCCGCCGGCTCCCCCGCGCCTCCTCGTGGCCTCCCAGCCCTCGGTGATCGTGGGACGGCCCGACTGGCTGTACGGGGAGGAGCTGGACATGACCCGGGGCTTCCTCTGGGCCCCCGACTCCCGCCACCTCGCCATCTGGCGGTTTGACGAGGGGAAGGTCCCTTCCTACCCCATGGTGGACCCCACCGCCGAGGTCCCCTCGGTGGAGCCTCAGTTCTACCCCCGGCCGGGAGAGCCCAACCCGGAGGTGACCCTCCTCTGGGTGGACGCCGCCACGGGGGAGGCCCGGCCGGTGCCCGGCGCCCGATCGGGGGAGGGGTACCTTCCCCGGGCGGCCTTCACCCCGTCGGGCGACCGGCTGGTCTTCTCGCTCCTCGACCGGCCCCAGCAGAGGTTGGAGCTTCGGTACTGGGAGGTCGAAAGCGGCGCCACCGGCCTCCTTTTGGAGGAGCGGTCGGGGACCTGGCTCAACTTCCTAGGACCGCCGTGGTTCTTGAAGGACGGCCGGTTTCTCTGGATGAGCGAGCGGAGGGGAACGGCGGGGCTCGAGGTGGTCTCTCCCGACGGCCGCCGGCGCACTCCCCTCACCTCCCCCCCCTTCCATGCGGACGACCTCCTGGCGGTGGACCCCAAGGGGCGGTGGGCCCTGGTCGCCGGAACCGACGGGGACCCCCTGCGCAAGTACCTTTACCGGTTGGACCTCGGGACGAAGACCCTCCAGAACCTCACCCCCCTCCAAGGGTGGCACGAGACCGCCCCCTCCCCCGACGGCGCCTTCGCCCTGGACCTTTTCTCCCGCCTGGGCGTCCCCCCCAAGGCCACCCTCCAGGACCTCCGGCGGGGCCGGGGGTATCTCCTCTTCGACAACCCCTCGCCGGAGGTGGTCTCCCGCGGATTGGGCCGGGGGGAGTTCGTCACCCTCCGGGCCGCCGACGGAACGCCCCTGTACGGGAAGCTCCAGAAGCCGCCGGACTTCGACCCCTCCCGCCGGTACCCGGTGGTGATCCAGGTGTACGGCGGCCCGCACGCCCAGATGGTCCAGGACCGCTTCGTCGCCCGCTGGGACCTCGTGGACCGCCTCTTCCTGGAGCGGGGCTTCGTCGTCTTCTGCCTGGACAACCGCGGGTCCGCCCGGCGGGGCGCCGCCTTCGAGGGGGCCCTCTTCCGCCGCCTCGGCCAGGTGGAGCTGGAGGACCAGCTGACGGGGGTGGAGTACCTCAAATCCCTCCCGTGGGTGGACGGGAGCCGCATCGGCCTCTGGGGGTGGAGCTACGGGGGCTTCATGACCCTCTACGCCCTGACCCACGCCCCGGAAGGCACCTTCCGGGCCGGCGCCGCCGTGGCCCCCGTCTCCGACTGGAGGCTCTACGACACCTGCTACACGGAGCGCTACTTGGGTCTTCCCGACGCCAACGCCGACGGGTACCGGAAAAGCTCGCCGGTCTTCGCCGCCGAGGCGCTATCGGGCCGGCTTCTCCTGATCCACGGGCTTGCCGACGACAACGTCCACTTCGCCCACAGCGCCCGGATGGTGGACGCCCTGCTCCAGGCCGGCAAGCCTTTCGAGATGGCCTTCTACCCCCGGCAGAACCACGGAATTCGGGAGCCTTCCCACCGGGAGGACCTCTTCCGCCGAATCCTGGACTTCTTCGAGGAGGTCCTGGGGGGGCCCTCCAAAGGGTGACCTTCGGGGCGGCCCCTCATGGCTCCCCCTTCGCCCAGTGGTTCACCGGGCCGTGGCCTTTTCCGAGGCCGGGGGCCGTGCGGATGGCCTCCCCCACGTAGGCCTTGGCCTTTTGCAGGGCCCGCGGGAGGTCCAGACCCAGGGCGAGCCCCGCCGCCACGGCGGCCGAAAAGGTGCACCCCGTGCCGTGGGTGTTCCGGTCGGGACTCCGCGGCCCCTCCAGAACTTCCCACTCCCGTCCGTCCCAGACGAAGTCCCGGGAGAGGCCGGGCGGGTTGAGCGGGCTGTGCCCCCCCTTGAGAACCACCACCTGGGGACCCAGCGCCCGGATGGCCTCCGCCGCCCGCCGGAAGTCCCCTTCCGACCGGAGCGGAAACCCCGCCAGCGCCTCCGCCTCGGGGACGTTGGGGGTGACCACCTCCGCCAGGGGGAAGACCTTCTCCACCAGGGCCGCCACCGCCTCCGGGGCGATGAGGGGGTCCCCGGATTTGGCCCGCATCACCGGGTCCACCACCAGGCGGGACACGCCGAACTCTCGAAAGACCTCGGCCACCGCCTCCACCACCCGGGCGTTCACGAGCATGCCGGTCTTGACGGCGTCGGCCCCGATGTCGGAGAGGCAGGAGGCCACCTGCTCGGCCACGAAGTCCGGTTCCACCTCCCGCCAACCCTGGACCCCCACCGTGTTCTCCGCCACCACGGCGGTGACGGCGCTCATGCCGTAGACGCCGAAGGCGTGGAAGGTCTTGAGGTCCGCCTGGATCCCCGCCCCGCCGGAGCAGTCGGAACCGGCGACGGTCAACGCACGGGGGACACCCATCTCGGCCACCTCCCTCTCCATCCTACCCCCGAACGGCCCGGGGCGCCCGCCGCTTCCCCGGCGGGGGGGCCGGGCGTATGCTCTCCGGGGGGCACCGGCTCCCGGCGGGAGGTCTTCCCTCGTGCACGTTCCCGGCATCGGCGAAGCGGCGGCCCTGGCGACGGCCCTTCTCTGGGCCTTCACCGCCGTCTTCTTCACGCTGGCCGGCGAACGGGTGGGGGCCCTGGTGGTGAACCGGACCCGCCTCCTTTTCGCGGTGGTCCTTCTCTCCGGCTCCCACGCCCTTCTCACGGGATGCCCCCTTCCCTTCTCGGCGCCGGCGCGCGCCTGGGTCTACTTGGGCCTTTCGGGGCTCGTGGGCCTGAGCCTCGGCGATTCCTTCCTCTTCAAAGCCCTGTTGGAGCTGGGGCCCCGCAGGGCCATGCTGGTGATGGCCTCCTGGCCCATCTTCTCCACCCTCTTCGCCTTCCTTCTCCTGGGAGAGCGGATCGGCTTGCGAGAGGGGGCGGGCATCCTGCTCACCGTGGGCGGCATCGCCTGGGTGGTGCTGGAGCGGCGCGGTCCCTCGGCCGGCGAGGGCAGGGGGAAGACGGGAGCCGGCGTGGCGCTGGCCCTGGGGGGAGCCCTCTGCCAGGCTCTGGGGGTGGTCCTCGCCAAGGAGGGGCTGGCCGGCGGCCTGCCGCCCCTTTCGGGGACCCTCATCCGGATGGTGGTGGCGGCGGCGGGTCTTTGGGCCGTCACGCCCTTTCTGGCGGCCTCCGTCTCCCCTTGGGCCGTCTTTCGGGACCGCCGCGCCCTGCTCACCACGGCGCTGGGGGCCGCCACCGGCCCTTTCCTGGGCGTGTGGCTCTCGCTCGTGGCCGTGGCCCACGCCAAGGTCGGCGTGGCTTCGGCGCTCATGGCCCTGGTTCCCATCCTCATCCTGCCGCTGGTGCGAATCTTCTTCGGGGAGCGGCTGAGCCTCCGGGCGCTCTCGGGAACCACGGCGGCGGTGGCCGGCGCCGTTCTCCTGACCGCGGGCTCTTGACAACCGTGATGGAGTCTCTATATTTCCCGTAAGCCGGGACGGCCGAAGCGTCAGGCGGACCATCCCGCCCTTCGAAGGAGGAGGTTGGGGGGCGAAGGCCTTCCGAAGACCGATGAAGGAAAAACCCGAGCGGAGTGCATGTGCCCACAGGCACCGAGGGGTTCCGAACCCCTCGAGCGCGGTGCCGTCCTCGCCCTTTCGGGGCGAGGCTTTTTCGTGGTCCGGACCGGCCGTCTTGGGGCCGGCCCCCCATCGGTTCGGGGCCCGCGCCCCTCTGGGGGCGAGCCGTGCTCTCCGGTAACGCCGCCCCGGCGGGCCGGACCACGAGGGAGCGCCTCTTCCCCGGCGTTTCCGACGCCGACTGGAACGACTGGCGCTGGCAGTACCGACACCGGATCCGGGACCTGGAGACGCTGGCCCGTCTCCTTCCCATTCCCGCCTCCGAGTACCGCCACCTCTCCCTCCTCGGGCCACGCCTTCACCTCGGCATCCCTCCGTACTACCTGAGCCTCGTGGACCCCGACGACCCCGAGGACCCCATCCGCCTCCAGGCGGTACCCACCTCCCAGGAGTTCGCCCACCTGGATTCGGGGCTGAGGGACCCCTTGGCGGAGGAGCCCCACATGGTGGTGGAGGGGCTGGTCCACAAGTACCCCGACCGCGCCCTCTTCATCGCCACCAACATGTGCCCCATGTACTGCCGCCACTGCACCCGGCGGCGGGAGTGGGACTCGGGGGAACGCCCCCGAAGCCGGGTGGAGCTGGACCGCATGATCGCCGCCGTGGCGGCCCGTCCCCAGATCCGGGACGTGATCTTTTCCGGCGGGGATCCCCTCTCCCTCCCCCTCCCCGTGCTGGACTACTGCCTCTCCGAACTCCGGAAGATCCCCCACGTGGAAATCATCCGCATCGGGACCCGGTACCCGGTGGTGCTCCCCCAGCGGATCACCGAGGAGCTGGCCGCCCTTCTCTCCCGCCACCGCCCCCTCTGGGTCCACACCCACTTCAACCACCCCCGGGAGATCACCCCGGAGGCGGCCGAGGCCTGCCTCAAACTCCAGAAGGCCGGCATCCCCCTCAACAACCAGTCTGTCCTCCTGAGGGGCGTCAACGACAACGTCGAAACGATGACGGCCCTCTGCCACGGCCTTTTGCGCATCGGCGTGCGGCCGTACTACCTCTTTCAGTGCGATCCCGTGCGGGGCGCCGAGCACTTGAGAACCTCCGTCTGGACCGGCGTTGCGATCCTCGAGAAGATGCGGGGCCACACGTCGGGCTTCGCCGTCCCCACCTTCGTGGTGGACACGGAGGGGGGAGGCAAGGTTCCCCTGGCACCCAACTACCTTCTCTCGTGCACCGAGGACGAGCTGATCCTCCGCAACTACGAAGGCCGCATCTTCCGCTACCGCAACCCCGCGCCTCCGCCTCCCCGGAGGGCCCGCCGGAGCCCCCCCCTCCCCTTCGAGGAGGGGGAAAAACGGAGAAAGCCCCGGCTGGTGAAAGGGGGCAAGACAGGGGACCATGCGCCTCGGCCTGACCTTTGACCTGAAGCCCCCGGGGGCCTCTCCCCCCCCGGGGGAGCCCGACGACCGCTTCGAGGAGTACGACCCCCCCGAGACGGTGGAGGCGCTGGCCCGAACCTTGAGGGGGATGGGCCACGAGGTGGTCCCCCTGGGGGGCGGGAGGCCATTCCTCGAACGGATCCTTCGGGAAAAGGTGGATTTCGTCTTCAACATCGCCGAGGGCCAGGGCACCGGACGAAGCCGGGAGGCGCAGGTCCCCGCCGTCCTGGAGATGCTGGGGATCCCCTACGCCCTCTCCGACCCGCTGACCCTCTCCATCAGCCTCGACAAGGCCCTCACCAAGCGGCTGGTGGCCCTGGAGGGGGTCGCCGTCCCCAGGCACCTCCTGGTCCGTTCCGCCGGCGACCTCCGGGGGCTTCACGCCGCCCCCTTCCCCTGCCTCGCCAAACCCGCCTACGAGGGCTCTTCCAAGGGGGTGCGGGACGATTCGGTTCTCCACGGGCCCGAGGAGGCCGCCGCCCGGGTGCCTGCGCTCCTCGCCGCCTACCGCCAGCCGGTGCTCCTGGAGGAGTTCGTGGAGGGGGACGAGGTCACCGTCGGCGTGGTGGGCAACGACCCCCCGCGGGCGGTGGGGGCCATGCGGATCCGGCCCCGGGAGGGGCGGGACCCGCGGTTCGTGTACTCCATCGAGGCCAAGCGGGACTGGCGCCGGCGCGTCGCCTACGACGTCCCGCCCCCGCTCCCGCCGGAGGAAGTGCACAGGCTGTACACCGCCGCCGTGGCGGCCTTCGGGGCCATCGGGTGCCGGGACGCCGCCCGGGTGGACTTCCGGATGCGGGAGGGGGTGCCGGTCTTCCTGGAGATCAACCCCCTGCCGGGGCTCTCCCCGGACTACGGGGACCTGCCCATCCTGGCGGTGGGCCACGGAATTCCGTACCCCGACCTCATCGGGCGCATTCTGGAGTCCGCCTTCCGGCGGTGCGGGCTGGCATGAGGAGGCGCCCCGGGGACGAAGCGCAGGCGCCGCCGGGCCAAAGGCCCTCGGCCTCCCCCGAGGGCTCGGCGGCCCCGGCCCCCCTGTCCCGGTCCTGGACCTCGGAGGAACTCCGCCTCTACACCTTCCGCCAGAAGCCGGTCTTCGTCCTCTTCAACGACTTCGACCCGGACCTCGACGAAGGCATCGCCGAGAGGGCCGTCCTGGAGACGGTGGAGGCGGTGGTCCAGGCCTTGACCCTCGCGGGGCGGGCGGTGGAGAGGATCCCTCTGGCCCCGCCCCTTTCCGGCGCCCTGCGCACGCTGGAATCCCTGCCCCGGGGCTCCACGGTCTTCAACCTCTTCGAGGGGTTCCCCGAGGACCCCCCGAGCGAAGTGGCGCTGGCCATGGGCCTGAGGTCCCTGGGCCTCCGCGCTACCGGGTGCCCCCCCCTGGCCCTGCACCTCGGACTCCATAAGGACGTCTGCAAGCGGTATCTCCAGGGTTTCGGCCTCCCCACGGCACCCGGGAAGCTCTTTCTCCCCGGCGACGAGATCCCGGGGGAGATGCCCTTCGGGTACCCCCTCTTTCTCAAGCCCGCCGCCGAGGACGCCAGCCACGGGATCCACGCCGGCAACCTCGTGGAAAGACCGGAGGAGCTGGAGGAGAGGTTGCGGCCCCTTCTGGAGCGTTTCCCGGCGGGAATCCTGGCCGAGCCCTTTCTCCCCGGCCGGGAGTTCAACTGCTCGGTGGTGGAAACCCGCGAGGGACCCCGCGTTCTTCCCCCTTCCCTCGTGGACTACGGTTCCCTGCCCGAGGGAAGGCCGCCGGTGCTCACCTTTGAGGCCAAGTGGCGCGAGGAGAGCGAAGAGTACCGGGGCACCCCCACCCTCTGCCCCGCCCCGGTGGAGGAGGAGGTCCGGCGCCGCTTGGAGGGCCTGGCGCTGCAGGCGGTGGAGGCCATCGGCTTCCGGGGCTGCGCGCGGGTGGACTTCCGGGAGGACGCCGAGGGGCGTCCCCTGATCCTGGAGGTGAACCCCAACCCGGACCTCGCCCCCTCGGCGGGGGTGGCCAAACAGGCCAGGGCGGCGGGCTGGAGCTACGGCGACCTCGTCCTCGCCGTCCTGGCCGCCGCCGAGGAGAACGCTCCGTGGCGGTGAGTCTCGTCCCCCTTCGCCCGCACCATCGAAACGCCCTCGAGGAGCTTCTCCGGGCGGCGGAGGTCTTCCGGGAGGACGAGGTGGCCGTGGCCCTGGAGCTGGTGGACGCCGTCCTGCAGCGGTCCGACCACCCCGACTACGCCTTCGCGGTCGCCGAGGTGGACGGCGAAACCGCGGGCTACGCCTGTTGGGGACCCACTCCGTGCACCTTGGGGACCTTCGACCTCTACTGGATCTGCGTCCACCCACGCCAGCAGGGCCAGGGGATCGCGGGACGCCTGATCCGGGCGGCGGAAGCGGACATGGCCGGAAGGGGGGGCCGCCTTTCGGTCATCGAGACCTCCTCCCTTCCCCGGTACGAACCCGCCCGCCGCTTCTACCTCCGCTCCGGCTACGTGGAAGCGGCGCGCCTTCGGGACTTCTACGCCCCGGGCGACGACAAGGTCGTTTTCCTCAAGCGCCTCGCCCCTCCGTGAGGGGTGGCGGACCCCTTGCGCCGGATGGCCCGGCCACGTAGAATGCACCCAAGGAATGGAGGTGCCCATGCGCGCGCAGTTCTTGCACCGACCTTTGGCGGTCCTGTCCTCGCTGGTGCTGGCGCTGGGTCTCCTCTCCGCCTGCGCCAAGAAGGCCCCGGCGGCGGGAGGACCCGGCTCGGGAGGCTCCACGCCCCCCACCCCGCCCCCGGCCACGTGGACCCCCGAGCCTTCCCCGACGCCGTCCCTTCAGGTGGAGGGTGGCGCCGAGGCCTTCAACCGTCAGGGGGTCCTCAAGCGGGTGCACTTCGACACCGACAAGTGGGAGATCCGCGCAGACGCCCGTCCCATCCTCAAGGAGAACGCCGCCTGGCTCCTCGCCCACCCGCAGTTCAAGGTTTCGGTGGAAGGCCACTGCGACGAGCGCAACACCGAAGCCTACAACCTGGCCCTCGGCGAGCGCCGAGCCAACGCGGTGAAGGAGTACCTCATCGGCCTCGGCGTGCCGGGGGACCGGATCCAGACCGTCTCCTACGGGAAGGGGCGCCCCCTGTGCACCGACCACGACGAGAGTTGCTGGCAACAAAACCGGCGGGCCGAGTTTCTCTTGATGGATGCCCGGTGAGGAACGGCAACGCACTGGTCTCCATCGCGCTGGGAGCGGTCCTGCTGGCCGCCGCCCCCCGGGCCGGAACCCGGGAGGACCTCCAGCGGATGGAGCGAGAGATGGCCTCTCTCGCCGCCCGGGTCCAGACCCTCGAAGCCCAAACCGCGGACTTGAAAAAAGGGCTGGCGGAGCTGAAGGCCGCCGTGGAGGCGCTGGAGCGGTCGGCCCAGACGGCGGACCTGCGGGCGGACCTCTCCGAGGTCCGGCGGCGCCTGGAGGCCCTCCAGGCGCGGCTGGAGGCTTTGGAGGCCAAGGCCACGCCCCCCCCTCCGCTACCCCTTCCCCCCGCCTCCCCCGCGGCGGAGGCGGGCCTTCCGCCTGCGCCCGCCGCGGCTCCAACCGAACCTTCCGGTGCCCCCCAAAAGGCCGGCGATCCGGAAAACCTTTACGACCAGGCCTACCACGACTACCTGCAGGGCCGGTACGACCTGGCCCTCGGGGAATTCCAGCGTTTCCTGGAGGCCTTCCCCACCGACGGGCGGGCCGGCCACGCCCAGTACTGGATCGGCGAGTGCCTCTACAGCCAGAAGAAGTACGGCGAGGCCAAGGAGGCTTTCCGGACGGTGCTGGAGCGCTTTCCCGCAAGCCCCAAGGTGCCGGCGGCGCGGCTCAAGCTGGGCTTCGCCCACCTCGCCCTGGACGAGACCGCCCAAGGGGTCACGGCCCTCAAGCTCCTCATTCAGACGGCCCCCGATTCGGAGGAGGCCGCCCTGGCCCGGGAACGGCTGAGGCGTCTCCAGTCGCCGTGAGAAAGAACATCCTGCGCGCGCCTCGAAACGTCCGGCCGGTCCGGACGTTTTCTTTTTCCGGCCGACGGAAGACACCGAAGGCTTGGGGCTCGTCCCCGTTGTGTGGTTCACTTGCCGCCCGGATGGCCCATGGATGACCTCCGCTCCCTCTCCGACGAACGTCTCCTGGCTCTCTCCGCCGGGGGTGACCGGGAGGCCTTCGCCCTTCTTCTGGACCGCCACCAGGATTTCGTCTATGGGTTGGCTCGGCGGTACCTGGGCTCCCGGCCTCTGGCG
The DNA here is from genome assembly GCA_037444825.1 of Acidobacteriota bacterium. GTDB lineage: Bacteria > Acidobacteriota > UBA4820 > UBA4820 > DSQY01 > JBFLVU01. The sequence goes on from JBBILR010000010.1 coordinate 90,191, forward strand.
GAGGAGACAACCCAGGAGGTCTTCCTTCGCCTGTGGCGGGCCGCCCCCCGCTACCGGCCCTTGCGGCCGCTGAGGGCCTACTTGAGGACCCTCACGGTCCGGGTTTGCCTGGACGGCATCCGCGGCGCCCGGGTGCCCCTGGAGCCCCTGCCGGACGAGGAAACGCTCCCCACAGGCCACGCCGCCACCGAGGAGGCGCTCCTCGAGAAGGAACGGCGGCGCGCGTTGGGGGAGGCCCTGGCGGAGCTGCCGCCGGCCCAGCGGATGGCCGTGGTGCTCTTCCACCTCCAGGGGTTGTCGGTCCAGGAGACGGCGGAACTCCTGGAGGTCTCCCCCAAGGCCGCCGAGTCCCTGCTCTCCCGCGCACGGCGGTCCTTGAAGGACCGCCTCGGAGCCCTCCTCGGCTGAGAGCGAAGGATTGTCCCCCTTCCGGCGTTAATCCAGGATGGAAGGAGGCCCGCCGTGCGGTGCACCGAAGCCCGGCGCCTGGTGGACGAGGCGTCCCGAAGGGAAGACCTGATCGGCAACGGGGAGCTCAAGGCCCACCTGGCGGCCTGTCCCCCCTGCGCCGCCGAGGCCCACCGCCACCGGAGGCTTCTCGATTTCCTGGAAGACCTGCCCGCGGTTTGCGCGCCCCCGGGGCTCCGGGAACGGATCCTCGCCCGCCTGGAGGCGGAGTCCGCGCCCGTCTTCCCCTGGCGCTGGGCCGCCGCCGCCCTTCTCCTTCTGGGCCTGGCGGCGGGCTTCGCGCTGGGCCGGGCCCTCATGCCCCCGCCCGCCGAGACCACCCCGGCCCTGGTGGCCGCCGTGGGGGAGAACCTCAACGGGGGTCCCTGGTGGGCGGCCCAGAGCGCCGTCTTCCCCGAGGGAGCGGCCCCCCAGGGGAGGGAGACGCCGTGAGCCGCCGCCTGCTGGGAGGCCTGCTTCTCCTTTCCCTGGCCCTCAACGCGGGCATGGCCGCCGCCTTCTGGTGGAACCGCCGGGGGCCGTGCCCCCGGAAGGTCCTGCCCGACGCGGGGCTTCCGGCGGCCAAGAGGGCCCTCCTGGAAAAGCGCTTCGAGGCCTTTCAGCGGGAGGCCGAACCGCTCCGGCGGGAGGTCCGGGCCGGCCGCGAAGACCTCCTTCGGCTGTTGGAATCGGATTCCCCCGACCCCGCCGCCGTGGAGGCCGCCCACCTCCGTATCCAGAAGGCCCAGGACGAACTGGGCCGCCTTTTCGTCCGCCACCTCGCGGAGGACAAGGCCCTCCTCTCCCCCGAGGAGCGTCGGGCCTTCTTCGAAGCCCTGAGGCGCCACGCCGCCGCTCCCCCCCCGAAAACGGACCGGATCCCCGAGGAGAAACGCCCGTGAAGCGAATCCCCGTCTTGCTCGCCTGGCTCGTCCTTTGGGTCTTCTCGCTGGCGGCCCCCGCCGGGGAGGCTACCCCCCCGGAGGCCCCGTCGGCCCCCCTCTCCCTGGAGGAGTGCCTGCGGATGGCCCTGGAGCGAAACCCGGACACCGCCGCCCTCCTGCACGCCGGCCGGGCCGCCGTGGCCCGGGTGGGCGAGAGCCGCTCCTCCTACTGGCCCACGGCCTCCCTTTCGGGGAGCCTCAGCCGGTCCTACACCGAGGCCGGAACGGGCCGCCTGAAGTCCTCCCCCCAGAACGCCTCCCAGGCCTCCCTCTCCACCGAGATGCTCCTGTGGGATTTCGGCAACCGGAAGGCCGGCGTGGAGGACAGCCGCGCCTCCTCCGACGCCGCGGCGCTTCGCTACCGCGCCTCCCTGCAGGACCTGGCCCTCTCCGTCACCCTCGCCTTCCAGAACCTCCAGGGTTCCCTCTGGGACCTGGAGGTGGCGGAGAAGACCCTGGAGCTGGCCTCCACCCAGCTGGAGATGGCCCGGAATCGGGAGGCGGTGGGCCTCTCCCCCCGCTCCGACGTCCTGAGGGCCGCCACCCAGGAGGCCGACGCCCGGCTCGGGGTCGTCCAGGCGAAAAGTGCCGTGGAATCGAGCCGCGCGGCGCTGGCCGTCCTCATGGGCCTCCCCGCCGACAGCCCCCTTTCCATCCGGGAGATTCCGCGGGACGCCCCCCTTCCGTCTCTTCCCGACTGGCAGGAGGGCCGGGAGCGGGCGCGGACGGTCCTCCCGGAGATCCAAGCCGCCCTGGCGGGGGAGCGCGCCCTCCGCTTCGCCCTCCGCTCGGCCGAGACCGCCTACCGCCCCACCGTCACGCTGAGCGGCTCCGCGGGGCTCCTGGACGCCGGGAGGTGGCCCGACCGCGAGACCTGGAGCGTGGGGGCCTTCGTCCGGGTCCCCCTCTTCACGGGCTTCTTCAAGTCCTGGAAGGTCCTCGAAGCCCGCGAGAACTACCGCGCCGGCCAGGAGGACACCCGCGCCGCCCTCCTCGCCTCCGAAAAGAACGCCTGGCAGGCGCGCCTGGACCTCGAAGAGGCGCTTCGCAGCGTGGAGGCCTCCGAGGCCTTCCTTCGAAGCGCCGAAGAGAACGCCGCCGTCACCGAGGGCCGGTACCGGGAAGGGCTGGCCACCATGGTGGACCTGGTGGACGCCACCACGGCTCTCTCCTCCGCCCGCCTCCGGGTGGTCCGCTCCCGGCTGTCGGTTCTCCAGTCCTTCGCCCGCTGGCAAAGGGCCACCGGCCAGGACCTCCTGCCGGCTTTCGACCTTCCCGAGCCCACCCTTTCGTTGAAGGGGGACGGCGCCCCCGCCCCCCAGGGAGACCCCTCGCCATGAAGAGCCCCCTTCGCCGAGCCGTTCTTCTCCTTCTCCTCGCCGCCGCCTTGCCGGGAGCCTTGGCCTGCAAGAAGCCCCGCGGGGGACCGGCGGCCCAGGGAAACGCCGTCCCCGTGAAGATGATGGACCTGCCGGCCCAGATCCAGGCCACCGGAACCGTGACCCCCCGAGTGGGCGCCCAGGTGAAGGTGGGGCCCCGGGTGTCCGGGCGCCTGGAGCACCTGTACGTGCAGGTGGGTGACCGGGTGAAGAAGGGGCAGGTGTTGGCGGTCCTGGAGCAGAAGGACCTCAAAGCCAACGTCTCCCGCTCCGAGGCGGCCCTGCAGGCGGCGCAGGCCGCCGCCCGGTACGCTGAAGCCAACTTCCGCCGCCTGGAGGAGCTCCTGCCCAAAGGCTTCGTCTCCCAGGACGCGGTGGACGCGGCGCGGAAGACCTGGGAATCGGCCCAGGCCGACGTGAAGAACGCCCGGGCCCAACTGGACTACGCGAAAGTCCAGCTCTCCTACGCCACCGTCACCTCCCCCATCGAGGGCGTGGTGGGCTCGGTCTCCACCCAGGAGGGCGAGACGGTGGCCGCCAGCCTGGCCGCCCCCACCTTCGTCACCATCATCGACCTGGGCCGCCTGGAGGTGGACGCCTACGTGGACGAGGTGGACATCGGAGGCGTGAAGGTGGGCCAGAAGGCCACCTTCACCGTGGACGCCTTCCCGGACAAGGTCTTCAACGCCGAGGTGGAGGCCATCTACCCCCAGGCGGTCATCCAGGACAACGTGGTGAACTACACGGTGATCCTGAAGATCCTCGACCCCTTCGAAGGACTCCTCCGGCCCCAGATGACCGCCAGCGTCACCATCACCATGGACACCTTGAAGGGGGTCTTGGTGGTGCCCTCCCGTGCGGTGCGGCGCCAGGACGGGAAGACCGTCGTCCTGGTGCCCGGGCCCAAAGGCCCCGTCCCGAGGCCCGTCACCCTGGGCCGCGAGTTCGGCGACGTGGTCCAGGTCAAGGCCGGCCTTTCCGAGGGCGACCGGGTGCTGGTGGCGGCCTCCCGCGGCGAAGCGGCCCCGTGACGGGAGCGCGGTCCCCATGGCCATGATCGAACTCAAGGGCATCACCAAGGTTTACGCCACCCAGGGGGTGGAAACCCCGGTCCTCCACGGCATCGACCTCACCGTGGAGGAGGGGGAGTTCGTGGCCCTCATGGGGCCGTCGGGGACGGGAAAGAGCACCCTCATGAACCTCCTGGGGCTCCTGGACCGACCCACCTCCGGCACCTACCGCCTCCACGGCCAGGACCTCACCGAGCTTTCCGACGCCGCCCTGAGCGTCATCCGCAACCGGCGCATCGGCTTCGTTTTCCAGCTCTTTCACCTGCTTCACCGGGTGAGCGTTCTCCAGAACGTCCTCCTTCCCCTCCTCTACACCGACCCCTACCCGCCGGACGCCCGGGAGAGGGCCCTGGCTCTCCTCCAACGGGTGGGGCTGGGCGACCGGGTCCACTTCAAGCCCAACGCCCTCTCCGGAGGCCAGCAGCAACGGGTGGCCATCGCCCGGGCCCTGCTGAACGAGCCGGCCCTGCTGCTGGCCGACGAGCCCACCGGGAACCTCGATTCGGCGGCCAGCGCCGAGATCCTCGCCCTCTTCGACGACCTCCACCGGGAAGGGCGGACCATCGTCATGGTCACCCACGAGCCCGACGTGGCCGCCCACGCCAGCAGGGTCGTGACCCTCAAGGACGGGCGCATCTTCAAGGACGAGGGGAGGCGCTGATGGAACGAGCCCAGGCGGCCCTCGCGCTTCCCCTCCGGAAGACCCGGACTCTCCCCCTCCCCGTGGGACCGGCCCGCCTCTGGCGCCTTTGCCGCCACGCCGCGGGGGCGCTGTGGAGCCAGAAGGGAAAGGCCTTCCTCATGATGGTGGGGACCGCGGTGGGGATCATGCTCCTCACGGCCGTGGTGGGCCTCTCAGAAGGGGTGGAAAAGCGTATCCAGGGGATCATGGCCACCTTCGGCCCGCGGTCGGTGGTGGTCTTCGCCGGCGGGGGGCGCATCGAAGGGCCCCGGAGCGGTTCCTCCTCCACGCTGAAGCCCGAGGACGCCGCCGCCGTGCGGGCCCGTTTCGCGGACCGGGCGGTGGTGGCGGCGGGGCTCTTTCGACCCGGCGTCAACGTGAAGTGGGGCGACCAGTCGGTCCAGACCACCGTGGTGGCCGCCGACCCCAACTACCCCCAAGCCTTCGACTGGTACCCCTCCTCCGGGGACCCGCTGGACGTGGACGACGAACGCTCCTTCGGGCGGGTCTGCCTCCTGGGGGCCACCGTCGCCCGGAACCTCTTCGGGGACACGGACCCCGTGGGCCAGCGGATCCTCCTCAACCGGGTCCAGTTCCGGGTCAAGGGCGTCCTGTCCCCCAAGGGAACCAGCGCCATGGGTTTCGACATGGACGACCGGATCTGGATCCCCCTCTCCACGGGGATGCGCCGGGTCTTTCACGTGGACAGCCTTTCCTTTCTTCGCCTCCAGGTCCGGGAGGGGTACGAGGTTTCGGGGGTGGTGGAGGAGTTGACCGACCTCCTGCGCACCCGCCACCACATCGTGCCCCCGGAGGAGGACGACTTCCGCGTGCGCACCCCGGACTTCATCGCCCAGAGGATCCGCTCCATGTCCCGGACCACCCAGACGGTGGGGGCGGCCCTCGCCGCCGTGGCCCTCCTGGTGGGGGGCGTGGTCCTCATGAACATCCTGCTCCTTTCGGTGAGCGAGCGGGTGCCGGAGATCGGCCTCAAGCGGGCGTTGGGGGCGCGCCAGACGGACATCTTCGCCGAGTTCCTCGCCGAGTCGGTCCTCGTGAGCCTTTTCGGGATGATCCTGGGGGTGCTTCTGGGCCTTCTGCCGGTCTGGCTGGTGCCCGCCTTCTTCCCCACCATCCCCATGAGCGTCACGTGGAAGACCTTCGCCTTCGCGGTGGTCTTTTCCTCCCTCGTGGGGGCCGTCTTCGGCGTCCAGCCCGCCCGCCGCGCCGCGCGCCTCGACCCGGTGGCGGCCCTCCGATGAACCTCCTCCGCGCCGCCTCCGTCTCCTGGGAGGTCCTCCTGGGACACCGGCTGAGGACCTTCCTCTCCAGCTCCGGCATCGCCATCGGCGTGGCGGCCGTGGTGCTCATGGTGGGCGCCGGCCGGGCGGCCGAGGCGGACGTGGTGGGAAAGGTCCGCACCCTCGGCACCAACCTGCTCACCATCCAGGCGGGACGCTTTCGGACCTTCGGCGGCCGGGCCCGCCAGGTTTCCACCTTCACCACCCTCACCGAGAACGACGTGCGCCTCATCGAGCGCCGGATCCCCGAAGCGGCCCGCGTGGCGGGCATGGTCCAGCGGTCGGCGGTGCTGCGCTACCGGGGGAACCGGACCCGGACCTCCGTCGCCGGCGTGGACCCGGAGGTCTTCGAAATCCGCAAGATGGGGGCCCGCTCCGGGCGTCTCTTCACCCCCGTGGAGGCCCGCGCCCTCAAGCGCGTGGCCGTCCTCGGCCCCACCGCCGCCGAGAACGTCTTCCCCGGAGAAGACCCCGTGGGCAAAGTGGTGGAGATCAACCAGGTTCCCTTCACCGTGGTGGGGGTGGCCACCCCGCGCGGCCAGGACCTGAGCGGCAACGACCAGGACGACGTGGTGTACGTGCCGTTGCGGACGGCCATGAACCGGCTCTTCCACGTGGACTACCTGCAGACCGTCCTCGTGGAGGCGGAAAGCCCCGAGGCCATGGCGGTCCTGCCGGACCTCCTCACGGGCCTCCTGAGGCGGAGCCACCGGCTTCCCGAGGGCAAGGAGGACGACTTCACCATCCAGGACCAGACCCAGCTTCTGGCCTCGGAAAAGGAGACGAGCCAGGCCTTCACCGCCCTCGTGGGCAGCGTGGCGGGCGTCTCCCTCTTCACCGGCGGTGTGGGGATTCTGGCCGTCATGCTGATTTCCATCCGCGAGAGGACCCGAGAGATCGGCCTGAGACGGGCCTTGGGGGCCACGAAGCGGGACATCCTCGTGCAGTTCGTCCTGGAGGCGGGCGGGCTGGCCGCCCTGGGTGGGGCGGTGGGGGCGATCCTGGGCGTCGCGGGAACCCTCCTCACCTGCCGTCTCATGCATTGGCCCCTGGTCTGGCCCTGGAGCGCCACCGCGCTGGCCCTGGGCGCCTCCTTCGCCATGGGGGTCCTCTTCGGCCTCTACCCCGCCCTGCGCGCCGCCCGCCTGGAGCCGGCCTCCGCCCTCCACGCCGCGTGACGACGCCCGCCAGGCGAACCGTGAAACCGCAGCGGCCTTCGCCCGCAAAGGCAGACGGTTCATCCCCCCGAGGCCTGCATTCCCTGTAGCGGCCTTTGCTTGCCAAAGGCCGGCCTTTCAGCCGATGGCAAGCATCGGCCGCTTCATTGGCTTCGCCAGTACATCCTTCGGGGGAATGGTCGGGTCTCGCTCCGTAGGGGTGCCGGGAGAAAAGAAGAGGCGCGAAGCCGAATTCACTTCGGCTGCAGCGCCAACCTCTCCGGGTGGGGGGATCCGCGAAGCGACCGAGGGGAGCGAAGCACAAAGGGGGGAGGGCAGGAAGCCCTCCCCCCTTTCATGTTGGCGGAGAGGGGGGGATTCGAACCTACGGGCCGTAGCGTGCTCGCGGGCGTCGGAGTCCGCCCGCTT